>CAXBFD010000017.1:0-80586 GCA_963974925.1 uncultured bacterium
GGTCTCCACCTCAGGCACCCTCATCATAATCAATGGTGAGGGTGCTTTTTTTATGCGTAAGCAATTACTTCTGTCAGGAGCGGTGAACTGTTCCTGATCAGGTTAACCAGGAGCGACTCTGGTGTGCCTGTTCAGAATGCTCAATATGATGCGGACGTTTCAAAGATTCCTGGGCATGAAACATTTTATTTTCTTCAGTTACCGTGGACTGAAGCTGTTCGATAAGTTCGCACCAGGCTTCCCGATGGATACTCAAGACCTTAATGGCGTTTTGAATATAGCTTGCGTCCTGCTTGACATCAGCATGGTTTAAGTTTTCATACACGAAAACAAACAATGCTTTGAGTTGTTCAACCATTTCGGGTTGCTGGGAGCCGTCGAGACCGCCGATCAGTTCGGCAACCAGATCACGACTTTTATCTAACGCGAAGTGTGTCTGTTCAAAGTTGTGATTCTCAGCGGCCTGAACTGCTTTTCTGGCAAACCGCAGCGCACCATCAACAACCATCAGATGTAACTGTTGTGGTTGCGCGGTTAAAACCTGATTCTCAATATAGTCTTGTCCGTTCATCTCCCTGGTGGCCCCTCTGTTATTTTAAGTGCGTCGATAAATTGTGACTTGTTATTTTCCGGTTCGATCAATTGTTACTGCTCTTTTGCAGCGCTTCCAAAGCAGTCTGTTGTGAATTCAACTGGTTTACAATAGTTTCCTGCAATGTGAATTGTCGAATAAGTCGTTCACGCCGGTCTTCCAGAATTGTATTCAGATCGTCGACGCGCGTATTCAAGGCAAGAGCCGATGCCTGTAACGCATCAATCTGTGTTTTGAACGTGCCGGTAAACGGATCGGTCATCGCCTCGATCACATCATTCATGACGACGGCAAAACCTTTGTCTTCCTGCTGGAAGAACTCCGTTACGGCGCTGGGATCATCAGCCAGTACCTGTTCAAGGATGGAGCTGTTCAAAGTCAGTTTTCCATCACCGCCAAACTGCACTCCCAGATCGGACATACTTTTGATGGAATTGTTACTGACCGAAAGTTTTTTGGTGATCAAACCTTCCAGGCGGGAAACTGTCGTTAAAACCACACCGTTTCCGTTCAGAACGCCCCGTGCATTGGTGTCTGAATTGTAATTCGTCAGTGTATTTTTAGCGTCAATAAAGCTGTTATAAGCGGAGATAAAGGTGTTGATACTGGTTTTGACGCCGGCTGTATCACGAGAAACGTTGATTGTTGCCGCTGAGGTACCTGTGGATTTTAAGTCGATCTCCAGTCCCGTAATCGCATCGTCAAAACTGTTGGTGGATGATGTCAGTAAAAATGAGGTTTGCGGATTACTGCCAATCCGGATTAATGCATCATCGGCATCAACGGATGTTGTGAAGCCAAAGTTAAAGGTACTCTCCAGAATCAGCTCACCAGCTTTACCGCTACGGGAGGAAGTGAAGGATAGTCGGGCAGAGTTAAACGCGGTGCCATCATCGATAATTGTCGCGGAAGCGACACCGGTGGCGTTGATTTTTTCTGCGATGTCATCCAGCGTATCCGTTGCCTCAACGGTTACCGTGGTGATCTGGCGGCTGTCAACACCAGTCGTCCCGGAGCCTTTAATACCCAGGCTTGCGGCCACAGTTCCCCCGGAGACTTCTTCCACTTTGACATCGAAACTGCTTCCGCCGGTGCTTTCCACGATAAAGCCATCACCGGTATCATTCAGACGGGCATTGATTTGCGCGCCGGCTGTAGTGGCTGCTTCATTTATTTTAGTGAGTACATCGCCGACCGTTTTCAGAGTCGTTGTGTCCGTCAAATTGACGTTGAAACTAACTCCAGTACGATCAGTAATACGAATACTACCGGTGGGAACAGCTTTGCCATTTTTGGCATAAGTAGACAATGAGGTCTTTTGGTTGATGTAGCGAAGATCAAGTGAGTCGGAATCGACGGTATGTTTTGAGTCTCCCAGAACCGCATCAATTTTCAGAAAGCCGGCCAGATTTCCGGTGACATCCTGAATTTCAATCGCTGTACCTGAGGAGGCAGAGGTGTCTTTGATCTTGATGCCGGTTTTTGTGTCATTCAGACTGGCTTCAATTTGAATGGAGCCGTTGGCGTTGATCAGGTTGATCACATCATCCAGAGTTTCCGCAGAGGAGAAATCGATGGTGGTGTTTCCACCCGCACCATCGATGAGAGAAACCTGACCAGCATTTAGAACCGTTCCCCCCGCTGAAACTCCACCGTTCAAGCTTCTGAGTAACACCGAATCCAAGCCGCCAGAGAGTGTGCCGCTGATTGTTCCACCAGGAGCCGCGGTTTGAATTCCCAACTCACGAGCCGTCAGTGAACCGTTCAAGGCAGTCACTTCAAACGTACTTGCCCCGACGGTATTATCTGTCAGAACTAATTTTCCGTTAACGTCGATCGCTGCAGTGACTTTACCTCCGTTCGAGCCGTTATTGTTGATCAGATCGACGACATCGCCAACCGTCTGGGCAGTGTCGAGATTGACGTCGAACGTTGATGCGTCTGCAGCGATGATCTGAAAATCATCTGAGCCGACGACGGTTGTAATGCCATTTCCATCATTGATTTGTGACAGGTTAAAATCACTGGTGACGCGATATACGGAATCACCGCTGAAAGTAGAGGCAACGACCGACTTCAAAATTCCCAGGTCGGCGGCAGTTTGTCCGCCACCCACTTCACTGACTTTAAGTGTGCCTAAGCCGGAACTGGTATCGGTAAAAACCAGGTGATCATCTTCAATACTGGCGACAATCGAAGTGGCTGATTTATTAATTTGATCAACGACATCATCAATGGTGACGGTTTTAGTCAGATCAATCACTTCTGTCTGGCCATCGCGGTCGGTAATGCGGATACTTCCCCGTTGAACTCCCAGACCATTGTTTAATTCTTCCAGCAGTTTGGGCTCATTCAGCTTACCACCATTTGAGAGTGTGATGGTCGTTGCGGTTCCAATGGGTGTCGTATCGGAGTCAGCGAATCCTTTTGAGATGACCTGATGACTCGACGATTTACGCAGACCCTGCAGCTGGTAGGAACCTGAAGTGGCAGTACTATTGGCGGCGACACTGAATTGACTGCTGTCGGAACTGGTGGCCTTCAGCGTTTCAAAGGTACTTTTCAGATTGAGCTTTTGAACGGCAGAGTTCAGCGTCAGCAGGTTGGCTTCGAGGGTTTTGATTCCCCCCTCGGTGGCTTCAAATGCGGATGCTCGATTCGCCAGACGTACGAGGGCATTCTTCTGTACGCCGATCAGGGCGTCCACAATTTCCGTTATATTTAATCCGGTTGCCAGACCGACACCGGAACTGATGCCTGACATGATTTACCAAGCCTGTCTTATAAGTAACGTGTAATTACTGCTGATAACGCTGAAGGGTCCTCACTGGAAATCACATGTGTGAGCAGGTACTTTGTCTTATGCTGGAAAATCAAATGTTCGAAGTACGAGCATTGCTTCTGCAAGTCGGCGACTGACTCTCGGCAAAAATCCGCGCACGAAGAACTGCTGCATCTCAATATATATCGGTTAGTGAAATGATTCTGCTTGAGCGGTGCCTTCCAGGTTCGGGATCGAGAAACGGGACGTTAAGCGACTTTGGCGATTGTGATGAATTTGCAGGCTGTAATTCTATTCGATCACGGCATAGGAAAGTGAAGTGGCAAACGAAAACCGCTTGAGTCGCAAATTGGGAAGCCCCAGTGTTTCCATCGCTGCCAGTGTTTCCCCGGGAAATAAATTCATATTGAGTTCATCAAAGGCGATAATAGCCCCTTTGGGCATCCGCGGAACGAGCAGTTCCAATGCCACTTTGGTGGGTTCGTACAGGTCTGCATCCAGATGTAGCAGGGAAACAACCAGATGCTGATTTTTTTCCAGGTATTCCGGCAGCGTAATGCTGATGTCCCCTTTGACTAACTCGACTTTGGGAATGTGATTCAGATAGCGGGTGGAATCATAAAGCTGAATGGCTTTTTCCAGATCTTCCATCGCATTTTCTTCAGACTTAAACCCGCCCACTTCGAGATGTTCGCTGGTCCCGCCGGTATCTTTTTCGCTCAGTGAAGGGAAACCTTCAAATGTATCAAAGCCGACGATTTTTCGGAGGTAATTGACCGGCTCCAGAATGGCGCTGAAATTTGCCCAGGCCATCAGGCTGGCACCACGGTGCACCCCCAGTTCGACAACGGAACCGTTGACTTCCAGTTGTTGTTTGAAAATTTCATAACGTGCCATCAATTTGGTAATTGCCTGCCGGGAAACGTATTTGGTGAACGCATCGAGTTTGTTCAAATTGGTGCCGACACTCGATTCCCAATATTGTTCGACGGCATTGAGCGCATTTAAATCGCCCGCAGATTGATTCTGTGACTCACCGACGTTGCCCCGTAAGAGGCCTTTTTTCTCTGCCATATCAAATCAGCTTTTTATGAAGTGTTGTGCGAAAATCAGGAACTACTCTGACGGTATTTATTCACTGGTTCAGTAGGCTGTTCTCTGCATAGCCTGTCTGGCATGTGTGATATTTTTCATGCGCCAGCCTTCATTCAGGAATTGCGGGTCCCTGAGATCCCGGTAACGTAAATTGAGCACAAACCGTACATAGTTCGATTGGTTTTTGCAGGGAGTGTGCGGGGTCAGGCTGTGAAATAACAGGATGTCCCCTACTTCCAGAGAAGTGGATACTACGCGTTCGAAACCGTGAACGACATCGGGAGGCAGCGAATGCCATTTAGTGTTGATACCGTGATCGTGTTCGTCATGCGGGACAGGTGGTTTATGGTGTTCGCCCAGCGCAAACGACAGGCTGCCATTTTTGTGGTCCGTTTTCTGGAGAGGAGCATATAGGGTGATGGTCGAATAGGGACCTTCATTGTAATACCAGTCCTGATGCCACGCGGCAAGATGCCATTCAGCATGAGGCATGCTCATCAAAATGATGTATCGGTCGTGAATGGAAATCTCAGGCGAGAGCAGTTTTTCCAGAATTGCCAGGAGCTTCGGGTTTGCTCCCATCGCATGCAGCGAAGGCGCTGCATTCATCGAATCGTATAGAATGCTCTGCGCTCCGGGAGCATGCTGCTCCAATTTCGTTAATCGGTTGCTGATTTGCGTAATCTGATTTGCGTTTTCTGAAACTTCAGAACCAAAGTGCCGTTCCAGCAGGCTGAGTCGCCCTGCCAGATCATTTCGAATTGGCAGAAAGTCTTCTGGATCAAACAGGTTTTTTACCAGCATCACGCCATCTTCCGCGTACTGGCTCAGATGGTCTTCTGAAAGTTCAGGACTTTCTGTTACACAATTCAATGTACACAATTGATTTAAAGGCAGCATGATTTACCATTCCTGGTAGAGCGTAGTGAGTTGAATCTTTATTCACCGTAACCAAATTGGTCGACTAATGGTTTGAAAAAACGAGTGACCATGGCCTTTTCCGACTGAGACAGCTGGTTACGCCACTTTCCCACAATCAGAGGTTGAATGATGGAAGACTCCTGCGTGTGTTCTTCGTCTATTCGAACCGACTGTGTCGAAAGTGAAGAGGCGGAGGATGCCGCTGCCGCGTATTGTTGTTCCGCGATCAGTTCACGCATTTCGCCGGCGATTTCGGAGATGACATCCAATCTTAGCAGTACTCCCAGTTTGGTTGCCATCTGGAATATCAGTCCTTCGGCATTTCTGGCAATATGTTCATAGGGAATCACCATGATTCCCGGCAGGCAGAGTGCATGATGGATTTCCTGATACGCGGCGACTGTCTGATCAACGGCTGTCGCAAAAGGAATCTCACTGTTTTCGATCTCGACGCAGACGACATCGCGGGGATCACGATAATGATAAAAGGGACGAACGGCATCCTGTTGAGAGGCTGCAATCGCTTCCTCTGTCAACAGATCAAACCGCAGTATCATCCGATCATTCACGTCCATCGTGCCGATGATCTGGTTCAGTTCCTGCGTGGTAGATGCTTCTTCGGTCCGGAACGTAAAGTTCTGGCTTTCCCAGATCTTTTTAAAAACTTCCTGTGACCAGTCTGTGCCTGAGTTCGGAATTCCGAAATTGAAGATGATCATAATCTATCCTGTCTGAAATCGTGTGGAGAGAATTTCTCTGTCACGGAACGGCAACGAACCTTCGAGCTTTTTTACGTAAGGTCATTCTCGATGGTATTACGGTGCCTGGTTTTCTGTGTGAGGAACTGAGGTCGGGGGACCTTCGTCTCCGGCTGCTGTTCTTCACCACGATAAGGGTGCTTGTCGTGGAAGTAATCAATCAGTCGACCCTGATATTCGATCAGGATCGTTTCAAACTTAATTTGATTGCGTTGAATTTCGAGTACGATATCAGCGGCCCGCCATTGGGTGGCAATTAAAATGACATCCACGGGTTCTTCCAGTAATTGATCTCGAAACAAAATTTCCTGACCGGTGCCCGGCACAAACGTGCCGACTTTATTCATATCGGAGTCGATGACGGTTGGGAATCGTTTTTTATCAAGCTGGTTCTGGTTTACAAATGCAGCCGCTTTCCCCGTGCCGCCCCAGATGGCAACGCGCTTGCCTGAATCTGCAAGGTCTTCAAACTGAACTGCCAGTTGCGACGCCGACCACAGAGCTTTTTCCTGAAAGGCAACTGCCTGACGTGCCAGTTCCACCTGGTGATCCTGTGGTTGAAAACTGGCCATCCCGTAAATGACTTCTCCGTTGTAACTGGTTTGAATCAAATCAACGGTGGAAGCACAGCGAGTCAACAGGCGTTCCAGCGACTGAGTTGTGAAGTGAGAATTGTGTTCATAGAAAAAGTCCACGGTACGACCCGCCGCAAGCACGCCATCGATGCAGGGGACTTCGATAAACAGTTTGGTCGCACATTGCGCAACATTGGCGGCAAAAGCCACTTCCTGGGCAAAACCGAGTGGGTTTATCAGATGTTCAAACACGTGCCGGCTGATGATTAAATCGGGTCGAAGTTCAGCCAGATGTTTGCCCGGTTCGAATAACATGGCCCGCGCATCAATCAGGCCTTCGGTTTCAATTTCCGCATTCGGGTCAAAACCGATAAATTTCCCCGTGGGAATTTTCTTTGCCAGAGAACGCAGCAAATGACCTTCCCCACAACCAATTTCCACAACAATTGGGTTTTCGGGCAAGTTTTCGGCGATCAGATCGCACACCTTCTGCAGATGTTCCGACCAGATAGCCCCTTTGTTGAACATCAGATTCGGCTTATCAGAGTAGGGGACTTTGGCGTAATCGAAGGCGGCATTGGAAATATGTCCGCAGTCGACACACCGCATGAAATCGTGTGGCAGACGTTCCATCGCCTGCGCTTCTTCGCAACTTTGAGGCCAGGCGAGCGTCGTCAGCGGCAGCAACCCACCGTCATAAAACTGGACGGCGATATGATAACTGCAGGCAGGACAGGTGTAATTCCTCATGGCAGAATTCAGAATTTTGGAGTGATTTTCACTTTCCGTGTGATTTGAGGAAGCATCCATGCTTTGATCCTTGTTTGAGGTCGAGCTTGTCAGACTGGTGAGAGATTGAGAAGTTGTGTTTTGCAGGTCCACCTGTTGTACAGCTGATTCGAAGAATGTTTCCATTTCCCGAATTGTGTTGATGTCTTCAAACACCAGATGGCTTTTGGAAAGAATTTTCAGGCGGAGTTGATCCCGGAAGTTCTCATCTTCGCCGATGCGGCAGACCAGATCCACGTATTCATCAATCGACGAAACGACGCAATCCATGATGCCCATTTTTTTATAGACGGCCAGCATCCCACGGCCACGCATATATTTCGCCGGCAGCGTGACCACAGGTGTTCCGATCGCCATGGACTGGTACGATGTGTTTCCTCCTCCAAAGTGTATTGGATCCAGCATCACATCGGAGATATAAATCAGATTCAGGAAGTCAGCCGTCGACATGCCACGTAACCAGTGAATTCGATCCACTACGTCGGGGAACGAATTGTTGAAACGGGTGACCAGCAAATCTTTCCATTTGGAAATATTATCACGAATCATGACAATCCGGGCCTTGGGGTCTTTCCGTAGAATTCCAGCTAGAACCAGATCAAATTCGGGATGAATTTTAAACAGCGTTTGGGGACAGGCATAAACGTGTTCGTCGTCGGAAAGCCCAAATGCGCTACGTGCTTTAATCTTGTCGGGCAAAGTGGGACGGTAGTAATAGGATGGCAGTGCATCCAGTTGAACCAGCCGCTCCGTATAGTGTTCTTTTGCGTCTTCCGGTTCGATCAGTTTGCTGGAGATAAAGTAATCAATGGTTTTCAAGCCGGTCGTAATCGGGTGGCCCCAGGTTACGCATTGCACAGGTGCATGTCGCGTGGTGGCCAGCGAAAAGATAAACGAATCCATGCCGATGTCGGCATAAAACAGGACATCCAGTTCCAGACTTTGCAAAACCTGATTGGCGCGTTGCAGATCGATTCCCAGAAAAACGTACTCGTCTGAATTCTCCCGGATTTCCTGAGCAACCTCATCATTATATTTTGTGGGTGAAATGGTTATGACATGATACTTCTCCCGATCAAAGTTTTTAATGATTCCTTTCATCAACGAACCGATGGTATGTTTGTAGAACAGGCTGGAAATGAAGCCGATGCGAATGCGATCATCACGTTCGACTGTCGGGTTTTGCTGATCCCAACTGAGTGTATTATTCAGTTGGTATAACTCCGCCATTCGTTCGATAATCGGACGGTCGTTAAATCCCTGGTAGGCCAGGTAAAAGGTGCCGGGAGTCAATTTGATAGACGTGTCTATCTGCACTTGATCGGCGTGCATCTCCTCGATTTTTTGCATAAAGGAAATACGCACATCCTGAATCGCTTCCATCGAAGCAGGAATGGGTGGCAATAAACTGGCCAGCGCAAGACGGAATTCCGGTTGAGGCTTTAATTCGTAAGCTTTTTCCAATGCCTGTTTCGCATCCTGAAACTGTCCCATTCCGTGATAGATGGAAGCCAGATTACTGTAAGTCTGGAAAAACGTGTTATCCAGTTCAATAGCACGCAAAAAACTTTTGAGGGCTTTTTTGGTCTGTCGTTTTCGGTTTTGGACGTGGCCTCGATAATTCCAGAGGACCGCATTTTCAGGATGGTATTCGAGTGCTTCATCGACATGCCTCTCAACTTCTTTTTCGCGCAATTGTCGAGAGTAGAGGTCGATCAAATGGAGTCGCGATTGTAAATGGTCTGGCTCCAGCACCACCAGTGATTCAAAATATCCAACTGCAGAACCGATTTTTCTCTGTTGTAAGCGAATAGAGCCCATGCCAAACAGGGATGCTGTATTAGTCGGATCGCTTTGATGGAGACTCTGAAAGATCTCATAGGCATAGTCCAGATCACCCAGAGAAGCCACTAGTGAACCCAGTTGAAATGCAGCTCCGGGGTGATTGGGCTGTTTTTTCAGAACTTCGCGAAAAGTGACCATTGCATCGTGGATTTGTTTTGACTCTTCTAATGCCTTGCCCAGATGAAAGAGAATCTCGCAATTTTCAGGCGATCGTTTTATCGCATTCCGGAAACATTTGATGGCAGTTTCAAATTTTTGCTGCTGGGTATAAACGATGCCCAGGTTGTTTAAGATTTCCCAGTTGTCCGGCTGTAGCACGGCTGCTTTTCTAAGAATCTCGATGGCCGCTTCGTACTTTTGCTCTGATGACAAAAATACGGCGTAGTTTTTCAAGGAATCCAGGTGATTGGGAGCGATTCGTAGTGCCTGCTGATACGATTTTTCAGCAGCCTCCGTTTTTTTTGATTTCGCCAGCGCATTGGCCAGATTGAAATGAGCGGTAGGGACCTGAGGTGCCAGTTTCACAATTTGCCGGCAAATAGCGATCGCTTCCTCAAGGTCATCCTCTTCTTCCTGTAAGAGATTTCCGAGATTAATCAGCGCATCGATGTAATCGGGTTTTAACTGAATCGCCTTCCGGTAAGTTAGAATGGCTTGCTGCTTTTCTCCGGAAGCAACCTGTGTGATTGCCAGATTCAGCATGAATGCCGGGTTTTGAGGTTCAAGTTCCAGCGCACGATTATAATTCGTCAGCGCGTCCTGATATTGTCCTAAGCCTTTACAGGCAGCACCGCGATTTGAAAAAAACGAAGCAATTCCGTCATTCTGACAAATCGCGCGCGTGATAAAATCAATGGCTTTTTCATATTGTTTCAGATGCAGATACACCACGCCGAGTAAATGCAGGGCGTCGGCCTGGGCGGGGTCGTGTTGTAGAACCTCACGGTAGAGCTCTTCTGCCAGAGAGAGATTTCCCGCCTGGTGCTGATGAACCGCCGTTGCCAATAGTTCCTGGAGTGAAGGCATTGGATTTTCTTTGAATAACTGTAAGTGATTGAAAAAATTTCAATCGGAGCTGAGTAACCTGCCAGACAGGGATCGCTCGACAGACTTTTCCGGTTATTCTGTTTGTATCGGCTGTGCCGGGGTGATAAATAAGTGGTTTCTTTCGACAGGGTCAATTCGCGATCGATGGAGGTCTTTTACTGTGAAACATCTGGGGGAATAGGAAGAACAGCAGGAATAAATAAAAAAACACTACCAAGCATGTGCTGGATAGTGTTTTCGTAAATAGAGATTTTTCAGTCGGTATACGACTCTCCTGAGGATTATCTCAGGAGGCTTAATACCTGCTGTGGGTTCTGGTTGGCAATCGAGAGTACCGAAATACCAGCCTGGTTCAGAATCTGGGCTTTCGTCAAATTCGCAGTTTCGACAGCGAAGTCGGTATCCACGATCTGGCTTCGAGCTTCAGAAATGTTTTCCAAGGCAACCCCCAGAGAGGAGACGTTGGTTTCGATCACGTTCTTCTGAATCGCACCCAGTCGACCACGGAGTGTTGAAACCCGGTTGACCGCTTCTTCGATGATATTCACCAGATCAGATCCGGGAACCGAAGGTCCGACGTCAAGCAGACTCTTACCGCCGCCTGATCCCAGTTCGAACAGTTTACCGGAAACACCACCCAGTCGGGCCGTATTCACAGCTTCAATTCCGATACCAACCTGACCAGCGGCTGACACATCCTGTCCAATCTGGAACAGTGAACCACCGCCTGTAATGGTGATACTGGCCGTATTGTCGACAGTGTTAGCAGCAGAAGTGAAGGAGAATGAGGCATCCAACTGTTGCGACCGCAGGTTAGCCTGCAGACCAGAACCCTGGGCCACCTGGCCATTGATTCGGGCAACAATATCGGATCCAATATCTCGCTTCAGAGCATTTCCATCTACCACATTGTCGACGGTATCAAACGTTCCCGACAAAACATTCACATCAACAAACTCGTCAGCACCATAGTTGTTAGCGCTGAAAGTCAAATAAGCACTGGAACCCCCAGTCAATACACTGGCAGCGGTGACATCAACAACACCGGCACCGGCACCTTCCACAGCTGTGGAGACCAGAGCGTTGGTATCAGCATTACCGTCAAGCAATGATTTGAGCGAGGTAGCAGTCGTTGTAATCGCATTATTGGCATCAGATGCCACTTGGACAATGATCTTAATTTCGGTGTTCGAATTATTGAATGTGATACCTGCGACACTGTTAGGACCATTCGCAGCACTGATTTCAACACTAATGTTTTGTCCGGTAGCGCCCAGGTTACTGTCTGACGACCGGGCATCCGTAAATGTAAGATCCGAGTTCACAGCAGCACTGTTGACAACCACGTTGCTGGCAACCTTATTCGTTTTAGATGCAGTCACACCTGTAATGTCCGTCACTCCGTTGACAGCATCACGCACGTTGTCCAGCGAACTGGAAGCACCCAGGAAGAGCACCTGACTACCACTGGCACCACCAATTTCAAGTGTCGTCGCTGTTGCCAGATCACCGGGTACAGCTACGTAATCCAGACTGGCTTGAGTCGCGGCAGTCACGATGGTCGCATCCAGTGTAATCGAGCTGCTGGAACCGAATACTGCTTCGTTGACCTGAAAGTCAGAGAGCTTGGCAGAGTCAGCCGCAGAGGCCTGTGTTCGGAATGCTTTACTACCGTCGATCAGTTTATCACCGGCGAACGAGGTATTTGCTGAAATTCGGTTGATGGCAGACAAAGCAGTGTCAATCTGCAATTGATTAGCCTTGATTTCGTCTTGAGATAAAGCACCTACGTTCAAACCTTCCTGAACCAGACCTCGAACCTGGTTCAACAGGTTGGTGACTTCACCCAGAGCCGAGTCAGCAGTCGCAATTACGTTGCTGGCACGGTTACTGTTTTTGATTGATTGCTCAATCGCTGATACCTGAGATCGCAAAGTTTCACTGGCGATCAAACCTGAAGGATTGTCTTTACCGGAGTTGATTTTCAAACCGGTTGACAATCGTGTCAGTGAGGTATCCAAAAGATTTGTAGATTTATTTAAACTACGCAAACCTCTAATCGAGGCAACGTTAGTATTAATACGTGTCATGGCAAACAGCCTTTCTCACTTGTAATGAAAGCTTCCCAAGGGATTTACTGGGTTAAAGCTACTGTATAATTTTACGTTTTCGAATGATGCTGAAACCATTCGTAGACATTAGTTTTCACTCCTGCCAAATCCAATTTGCCAAGCAAATTGATACATTACGACAGGTTTTTTCGAACTGATGTGGATTATCTTTCCGTGACAAAAACCATTCCAGATTCAGACAACGTGGTGAATGCACAGCAGGGAAACCGCGCGTTCACGTCTTTAGATATCGGAATGTTACTTTGGGTAATTCAAGTGTCTTTGGTGTTTTTTGCAAAATAAACCGATCTGGCTGATATCACAGACCGGAAAGGACTAGTCATGACAATTATCCGATCCGTCAACAAAACTTCGGCTGTGACGTCCATGTCGTAAGAGAGGAAAATCGCGATCATGACACGTAAATGAATATCAATATTGAAGCAGGTGGTGCGATCTCTACTCTTTACCCAACCGGACCTTGCCCAGGCTTCGGGATGCGGGCAATTGCTACAACCGGATTCTTCCGTCGCGTATTGCCAATCGTAATTTCTTACATGTCGTAAAAAGCAGGGAAGACAAAAATGAGAAACCTTTACTGGGGGGCAGGCAGTGGAATTCTGCTTATTACTGGTAAAGGAATAATAAGAGGCGTCGTGTGGCGGCTGTCTGTTAATGACGTCATGATTCTGCTGCATCCTGTCTAAGAGTTCTGCGCGCGAATCACGATCCGGGATCGTTATATCTTCTAGTGAGGCAGGCCAGGTCATGAACTCATTTCAGAAAGTAATAATGCCTGTGAAAACTGAAAATGGCGATGTGCATTTTGTACCTGCTATTGCAGAGTTATTGATTATGCGGGTTACTGACAATTGTTCTGATGAATGCAGGTCGTAACAAATGAGCTTAGAGTTATTCACCTCTCATAAACTTCAGGCAAAAAGTCTTCCTTAATTTCTCAAGATCACTGATCGGCAATGACGATCTATTTTGCACATCTTGCCAAAAGCGGACAGGTGACAGCAGGTGCTAGAATAAAAAGACAAATGATGTCGAATCGGTTGATGGAATAATTCAAAAAACTCATATTACACCTGCTCAGATCACTTTTCTCTTTCAAGATGTATTCATCCTAAGAAGACCACTTTAACGAATCGCACGCCTTAGGGAGCAGCATCGCATGCCTTTGTGTCCCAAACACACTAGTCATCAGGTTAAGGAAGCCCACTCAAGATTAGGAAGATCGCTTGTTAAAATCCAAAAAACTCATCGGCTCTCAACAGTAGAGTCAGAAAACCTTGAGACCATGTTCCGAAATTGGGAATCGAAATGGATGCATCGCCGCGAGTTAATCTCCAGCCGCATCCAGATGATTGAAGCTCAATTGAAAGAACTGGGGGGATCGGAACTGCCGCTACCTCAGTTCGCAATCTTTGACGCACCGGGAGAGTAATACAACTCGATCTATTTCGTCGTCACCTGAAGGATTCGATCATCACCAGGCATCATCCTGGCCGTATCGCATCGTTTCCGTTGATTGCGAAATTCAGGATCGCAGCTGGTTGACGACTCTGCTGATTCGATGAATGGCTGATTCGATTTCCTCACTTGTATTGAGGAACGACAGGCTCAATCGGACGGCAGAGCGGTAGACACTCTCCTCACAGCCCATTGCCAGCAGTACGGGAGCCGGATCTCGCGATCCGCTGGCACAGGCACTTCCGAGTGAACAGGAAATACCGGCCAGGTCCAGGGAAATCAGTAGCGCTTCCCCATCCAGGCCGGGAAATGAGATATTGAGCGTATTAGGCAGCCGATGTTGTTGAGACCCGTTCACAACCACCGGCGGACATTGTTCGCTGAGTCCTTGTTGCAGGCGGTCTCTGAGCGCGGTGACGTTACGGGTACGTTGTTCTCTGTCGCGTACCGCGTATTCGAGCGCGCGTGACATGCCGGCGGCCAGCGCCACGGGTTCGGTGCCTGCGCGCCGACCTCGTTCCTGGTGTCCACCTGTGGTTTGAGGAAGCAAGCGGGCACCTTCTTTGACCAGTAGTGCGCCAACACCGCGGGGGCCGTGAAATTTGTGAGCCGCCAGACTGATGGCGGTTGCGCCGGAATCATGAAACTGAAACGGAATTTTGCCAATCGCCTGAATGCAGTCCAGATGCAGGGGAATCCTGTTCTCTTCACAGTGGGTTGCCAGCGGGCCGATCTCCTGAATCACTCCCGTTTCATTATGGGCAAGAATAATAGTGACCAGTTGAATCCGGTTCCAGTTCAATTGTGTCAGTTGAGCGGGATCGATTCTGCCGTCCGCACCGATTTTGAGTAGCGACTGTCGAATGCTCCGCGGTGCCAGCCTGCGTATTGTATTCACGGTCGCCGGGTGTTCGCCTTCAGTCAAGACGATCTCGCCCGGTGTTCCGGGCAGAAATCCATGAATGGCAAGATTGATCGATTCCGTGCCGCCACTGGTAAAAATGACTTCCTGTGGTTTGGCGCCCAGGAGCGAGGCCATCAATTCACGGGCATCTTCCAGAACCCGCCTTGCCTGACGTCCCTCCGCATGGGTACTTCCCGGGTTGGCGTAATGTGTCCGATACTGCTCTGCCACCAGGTCTACGACTTCATCCAGCGGTCGCGTGGTGGAATTGTTGTCCAGAAAGATGCGTTGGGAAGCGGAAATTGACATGACTCGTCATTATATCATGGGTGGCAGTAGAAACGAAAGGCTGTCAAAAATTATCCTTTGACGGCTTCTTTCGCCTGAGCTTTGAGCTGGTTGGGAACATGTTCAATCAGCATATCGATAATGTCATCCGGCTTGAGTCCTTTACTGTCCGCCTGAAACGTTGTCACAATCCGATGTCGGAGAACCGCGTGTGCGACCGATTTGATATCCTCGGTAGAAACATGGAAGCGTCCTTCCAGAATCGCCCTGGCTTTGGCGCCCAGGATTAAAAACTGGCCGGCACGTGGACCTGCGCCCCAGGACAAATATTCTTTGATAAACTTGGGGGCAGTCGCTTCCACGGGCCGCGTCGCACGAACCAGATCACGGGCATACACAAACACATGCTCGGCGACAGGTACTTTGCGAACCACTTCCTGCAACGCTAAAATCTGGCGGCCGGTGAGGGCGGCTTCCAACTGCGGTTTCTGGTTGCCGGTCGTCTGCTTGAGAATCATTAACTCTTCTGCGGCTGAAGGATAGTTCACCACCACATTAAACATGAAACGATCCAGCTGCGCTTCAGGCAATGGGTAGGTTCCTTCCTGTTCAATCGGGTTCTGAGTCGCCAGTACAAAAAACGGTTCCGGCAGTCGATAGGTATTCGATCCGACGGTGACATGCCGTTCCTGCATTGCTTCCAGCAAAGCGGCCTGGGTTTTAGGCGGTGTCCGGTTGATTTCGTCGGCCAGCAATACGTTTGTGAAGAGTGGCCCCTGCATAAACTGAAATGAACGATGTCCGGTTTCAGGGTCATCCTGCAAGACATCGGTACCGGTAATATCGGAGGGCATCAGGTCGGGAGTAAACTGAATTCTGCGGAATGAGAGATGCAGGATTTTCGCAATGGTGCTGACCAGCAGCGTTTTCGCCAGACCAGGCACACCTACCAGCAGGCTATGTCCCCGGCTGAATAATGAAATCAGAATTTCATCCACCACTTCGCTCTGACCAATGATCACTTTGCCGATTTCTTCGCGCATCAGGATGTAAGCATTCGAGAGACCACGAATGGCCTGTGCCTCCAGATCCCGTTGTGCTTCTTCATCTTCCTGAATCATCACTTGATCATCATGGTCGCTCATATCCACAACAGCCTTATCAAGAAAATACCAAACTACTAAAACGCTTCCTTATTGTTTATACTTATCAGCAGAACCGAATGGAAGGGGCCGTTGGTTGTGTTGAGGTACGAAGCCCTGTTTTAAGATTGTCCCTGTTCGTCGGTCAATGTGTTAAGTGTTTATGCCATCATAACTTGCAAAATAGAATGCGAGAGAGAACGTGTCCCAGTCCCAGGTAGCTTATCTTATTTTTGACGTCGAGGCGGTTGCCGACGGCGACTTGATTTCCCGGGTTCGCTATCCGGGTGAAGAATTAACGCCACAGGCAGCGATTGCCAGGTATCAGGGGGAGCAGATGGAATCGACGGGCAGCGATTTTCTCCCGGCGACCTATATGTTGCCTGTTTCTGTCGCTGTTGCCAAGATTACCGCTGATTACCGCCTGCAGGATTTAACGGTGCTAGACGCACCCCAGTTTCGTCCGCACGTGATTACAAAAAAATTCTGGCAGGGCTGGGTACACTATGATCAGCCTACCTTAGTGACCTTCAACGGCCGCGGTTATGATCTGCCGGTGCTGGAATTAGCTGCCTACCGCTATGGTATCGCTTTACCAGAGTGGTTTAATCTGGATGCCCGTAGTTTTGATCAGTCCCGCAACCGTTACAATACCTCAACCCATCTTGATTTAATGGATCTGTTTTCTAATTTTGGAGCCGGCCGTGTAACCGGAGGTTTGAACCTGCTGGCAAATCTGATTGGCAAGCCGGGCAAAACCGGCATAGACGGTTCCAAAGTGCAGGCGATGTATGACGCAGGAAACGTTCAGGAAATTAATGATTACTGTCGCTGCGACGTACTGGATACCTATTTCGTCTTTCTCAGATCACGCGTACTGACGGGACAACTCAGCATTGAAGCGGAGCAGGCAATCGTGACCGAAGCCTATCAATACCTGGAACGGGAATCCGAAGGGAGCGCCGCCTATCAGCATTATCTGAAGCACTGGGGCGATTGGGAAGCTCCTGAAGAATAAGCTTCAGGCAATCACTCAGCGTAGCGAATTTGCGGATTCGACAACAGGAATTGTGACATATGACTGTCGTGACTCACGCTGATTTTTATTGGCAGTGGTTGCACACTGCTGAATTCGATTTCGACTGTGCCCCACTCTGGTTGCCGGTGATTCGGATCTGGTTTCATGATCAACGTGATAAATCGTGGTGCAGTGGAACTTTTTTCGTCCGTCGATAAGTCCATCAGGAAGGATTCCACCACAAATGTCTGGCGATCAACATTGATTAACCAGGGGCGTAAAATGTCCTGAACTGACGGTCTTCTGGTACCTGCAAGATTTGCACCTGGCTCATTCTCTTCGATAGTGGCGGAGAGTGGCCCGCGATTGCCGGTCCTGGAGATTGTGATGGGGCCGAATTTGATGGATTCAACCCTTTGTGATTCCGTGATCCAGCGTGCGACCAGTTTTTCAATTTCCTGCAGTTCAGTTTCGTTCCTGTTTTCGGAACTGAGTCTGGAAAATGAGATGCGCTTGATCGGACTCGTCTGAGAAGCAGGGGTCTGCGCCATTGCTTCCTGTGGAAAAATTGCTTTGGCAACCCTTCGTGACACCGTCTTTGGAAAGACGTCTGTTTCCGTGATGGTACCGGTTTGCAGCACTTTCAAAGCCGTCAGCTCAATCGATGCAAAACCTTGTTTTTGTTTTGCCGGATCCGACAGAAACGTCAGCGCTTCCGGTAACATGGACTGCGGATTCAACTTCAGTTCGAAAGGCCGGCAAAGATGCCGGGTTAATGCGTCCCGGGGTTGGCCTCGCAGGATGATGCTGGTTTCGGTTTGTCGTACCAGTTGCCAAGTATAGTCTTCCACTAAAGCCTGAGCCGTGATTGGCTGCTGAAATTCTGAGATCAGCGAAAGCTCATGCCCAGAGAAATAGGTCTGGTTCCCCTTTTTGAACTCTTCCACCTTTGACTGAAGAGTCGCAGGTGAAAGAAACCGGGATGCCGCCGACCATTGTTCTAAAATTTCCCCGGGCGCAGATTTCATGGGCTCGAGTGGCAGGTACTTGCCGGTGGACTGATCATAGGAGGCCGCAGGAGTTGATATTTTGCGTTGTGCTGTGGGGAGCCGGTCATCTGCCCGGAGTTGCTGATTGCCGATCAGGATCATCAGAAAACAAACGAAAAGTGGATGGCGACGCATCGCTGGACTCACTATGAAACGGGGGATGCGAATGGAACTTCGCGAGGGAATGGAAATCGATCGAGGAGAAGTCTGCCAGAGAGAGCCGCAATGTATCAGAAAGGCAAAAATAACAAAACGGCAAATTCAGTCCGGAGATCTGTCGGCGAGCCTGTGTTTGTGTTTCGTCGATAAGCCTAGATGAATCAGCAGGTTAGGGGAGATCGCTCAGTTATCCTGGACTTCGGGAGTGCGTCGGGGCCTGGGCTGTTCTGCTGCTTGTGTGATTGTTTTGACCAGCGATTTGAATGCGGGCAGTTCCTGCAGTTCACTGAGGTCGGGGTCTTTTTGCATCCATTCCACGTCATCGAACCCGTGCCTGGAGGCAGTTGCCAGATACCGGATGGCTTTCTCCTGATATTCTTTGATTCGCTGCTGTACCTCAGGGGTTTTGGCTTGATCCTTCAGGTTAATCAAAGCCCGTCCGAATACACAGGCCACATTGTATTGGAACAGGTTGTTCTGTTCGAACTGTTTTGCCTGTCTCTCGACAAACGAAATCGCTTTTTCATCCTGATGATTATAAACCATGCAAATGGCCAATCCGGTAATCGCCTGCGAACTCTTATTATCCAGATCAAATGCCTTCTGAAAATCTTTCTGCGCCGCTTTCCAGTCGGACTTCTGCAAGTTCGTATGTCCGCGTCCCGTATACGCGTCCAGATAAGTGTCGTTGATCCGGATGAGCTGATCGTAGACCTTGAGTGATTCGTCCCATTTTTCTGCTTCATTCAAAATTTGTGTTTTGATGATGTAGGAGAGCAAATATTGCGGATTGAAGCGGATGGCGTCATCGCAGGCGGCGAGCGCATCATCCAGTTGAGCAAGCTGTTGAAAAATAGAGGCTTTGGTCAGCGAAACAGACACCGAATCGGCGTCGAGTTTCAGAATCTCATCGCAAACCGCCAGCGCCTCGTGATACCGTTTGAGTTTTCGGAGCAGCGTGATTTTGCCGGAGTAGGCCGACATGGATTTCGGATCGACTTCGATGGCACTGTCATAAACTTTGATTGCTTCTTCAGGCTTTTGCAAAGAGAGCAGTAAATCCGCTTTGAAATAATATGAATTCAGATAGCGTGGATCGGCTTCGATGGCATCATCGCAGGCAGCGACGGCATCATCCAGTTGAACAAGCTGCTGAAAAATACCTGCTTTGGTCAGCATGACAGGCGCCGCATTGGCGTCCCGTTTCAAAAGATCATCACAGACCACCAGCGCCTGGTGATACCGTTTGAGTTTTCGGAGTAACGTGATTTTGTTGAAGTAGGCTTTCGTGTGCCGTTGATTGGCTTCGATCGCGCTATCATAGACTTTGAGCGCTTCATCAGGTTTTTCCATTGTGAGCAGTAAATCCGCTTTGAATTCATACACATTCATATAGAGCGGATTGGCTTCAATGGCGGCATCATAGGTCTCCAGCGCTTCTTGATATTGCTGATGCTTCGCATAATGTGAAGCAAGTACGGTGTAAGCGAATGAATCCAGCGGCGCAATTTCGATTGCTTTTTTGAACTGCTGCAGCGCTTCTGCCGATTTGGCCTGGTTACTGAAAATTAAGCCTTTCGCCACATATAGACGTGGATGCATGTCATCAATTTTCAGCGCCAGATCTGCATATTTTAACGCTTCCTCATACTGCTGAAGCGAATTTTTCGCATTCACGATGCCCAGGTAGGCGGGAACCAGCAGGGAATCGATGCTGATCGCGGTTTCGTATTCGTTTATCGCTGTCTGCCACGCTTTTTTATTTTGCTCCCGTTCTCCGTTTTTCAGATAATTGTTTGCCGGCGAACGCTGATAAAGATTTGTCAAAGCCGCCTGGGCGGCTCTTTGTTTTTCAGCCAGAGTACCCTCGTGCCGTGCTGCCATAATCACACGACGTGCTTCAGGAGTTCCAATCGAAAATAAGGCAGTATAGATGGCATTCCAGGTGGCGGATTGATCGGTCTTCCGGAGGGCGTTCTGCAAAATTGTGACCGCTTCGTTGGAGCCAGAGGCCTGCAGACCTGAAGTCGTGCCCTTCACAATCGACGGGTTACTGTCTTCCAGGGCTTGCGCTGCCAGTTCAAAATAGTGAGGCGATTCCACTTTCTGAAGTGAGCCCAGGATTAATAATTTCTCGGATGCATTCGCGTGGGGATAGACTTTCAAAAACTGTTCTTCTACTGTCTGGTCCCCGATGGAAGCCAGAGTTTTGATGACAGCGATCCGCATGCCGGCATCTAATTTTGAGTTCTGCAGATGCTGAAATAACACGGGAATGGCGCGGGGATCTTTCAGCCGGTCAATGAAAGCCAGCATATCCTGAGAAGGGGCTGTCAGTTGCAGCTGTGCCAATACGTAGTTGATCGCCAGCGCCTCACTCTCGGCGTCTTTGCGTTTGATGAGTTCCCGAAACGCAACTTCTCTCAACTCAGCATGCTGCGAATTCAATGCATCAGTGAGCACTTCGAACAGTTTGGGATGTCCGTTGAGCACCAGCGCTTTCATTGCTGCCTGACGCAGCTCCTGATTGTCATTGGAAAGAAAGGCGTAAATGGCAGCACTCCATTGCGGGCGCGGGCTCTGGGCAATGATGCCAATAATGACTTTCTGGGATTCGGGTGGATGCTGTTTCAACAGTTTCAGAAGTAAAGTCTGACCTTCCGTAAAACGTGATTCTGCGAGACTGGCTACTGCCATTTCAAACTGAGGTCCGGGGGGCGAATTGGCTACTTCAGCCAACCGTTCAAAAGCGCGCGGATCTCCGAAATAGCGGAGTGCGTAGAGCGCTGCTTCCTGAACTTGCGGGTTCTGATGCTTTGTGAGCCCCGAAACCAACGGCAGTTCTTCATTCGTCAATTGACGACCGCCGCTGATCAATGCGGCAATTTTGACAGACGGGGAGCCGCCGCGGATCTGCTCGGATACTTTTTCCCGCGACAATACACTCATTGCACTGTCGAGTGCGGCATGGATGGCCTCTTCCTCCGTCGCGTGCGTTACCTGGACACGCGGTTCGCCCAGGTAAAGGGTCTTCTCATCTTTAATAACGTCACCGGAAAGATGCAGTTCTCTGATCATGGTGGGAAACAAAGGAAAAGGGGGTTCCACAATCGTATTCATGCCGATTTGCGCTGCCGCGCGAGGTAACCATTGCTTCACGGTAGAATCAACTTGCGAATTTTGATTGGGAAAGTGAATCACGAACCGCTTGATATTTTGTCCGGTGAGCAGATCCACCTCGTGCATCAGGCTGCCGATATTGATGGAATTGAGTTCTCCCTTAACCGTCAGTTCTGCCAGACATTGGTTTGGTCCCATCCGTTGCACTGAGTACTGTAATTTTCCGAGTTCAAAACGGTTCACATTCAAACTTACAGGCTGTCCATTGAGGATCGTCTGAATTTCGATCTCCGGAATGCTCGGGCCAGCTGGTAAATCCGAGAGTACAATCCATAGACCGCCTTGTTTTCCGGGGGGGATTTCCACTTCGTTTTCAAAATTTAAACTATTCAATGGCAAGTTGCGTTTGCCTAACAAGACACTTTGGTAACTGAGATTTCTGGGCAAACCGGCAATTTCATGCGCTTGCCCGTCGACACTAATTTTGATTTGCTTGCGAATTAATTTAAGAGGCTGCTGGCTCTGATTGACGAGAATCAATCGGGTCATGAAAAAATGAGAACCATTGCGGGCCTGAGACGCAATCCCTTTCAGAGAGTCATCAATCATCAGAAAGGCTTTTGTCTGTTGTGAAACGGCAGGCTGATGTGCGGGCCGTTGATTCAGCGCTTTCAACTGCTGTTCAATCTCGAGCAGTTGTTTCCGGCTTTGCTCTGCCGAAGCCGGCTCGCTGGAATTATTTCCGCTGACTTTACTGGCCTCAGGTACGTTCGACTGAGCGGTGACCGTTTCCAATGACAGCAGCAGAAAGGCTGCCAGTAATGCGGTGATCAGGGAAAGCCAATTTCGAGATTGCATCCGGTTTCTCTCCACTTTCATCAAACAAGTACTTTACCGGCCCGGATTTCAATCCAGGTTTTCATTTCCGATCCTGGTGGCAATACACGCAGGCCGGTTTCGACATTTTTGCTAATCAGATTGATGGCATTCGTCACGCAGGTGTAAGGTTCCAGACAGACACAATTTCGATTCGGGGGTGTGAACACCACCAGTTCTGAAAAGAGGGAATCGTAGTCCTGAGACACGACCAGCCCCGCCTGCTCATCCAGGATCAGGCATTCGTACTGTTCGGTACCCTCGGGCAGGCCGCTTAGAACGTGATCCAGTTTTAATTGATCCAGCCAGGCCCCTTCGCGAAGATCATGCGCTTCCGAGATGGATTTCTTGACACCGGTCGGCAGGCAATCTTCCAGAACCCATTCTTCCGCAGCCGAAGATTCAATCAGACAGTTTTTGAGACTGTTTTCCCCGGACAATGGAACTTTAAAATAAGGGTGTGTTCCCAGCCCCCAGGGGACAGAAGTCGTGCCCGGATTTCCAATGCGAATGTCGGCGCGTAAGGTTGTGCCTTTTATTTCATATTTGACTTCAATAAAGATATCGCCGGGCCAGTATTTCAGACGGTTTTTTCCGTCAATACTCAGCTGAAACTGGGCAATGGCATACGTATCTTCCTGAGCAATAACGCGCCAGGGAAGATCCAGGCAAAACCCGTGAATGGCATTACCGGTTTTGTCGTGATACGTCTTGTCTGCGGGAAGTTCATAGGTGACGCCTTCCCATTTATAACTTGCATTCGCGATGCGGTTCGGGAAGGGAAATAAGATGGGTATTCCGCTACTGCTGGGACGTTGATCGCCGTGCTCAAATTCCGGATGGGCATCAATCACATCAATGCATTGACCGTCCACCATCGCCTGGAATTGAAAACAATTAAAGCCCAGCTCCGGCAAAATGCGTGCGAATGAACCAGTTTCCGGATCTGAAATTTTAATGGACGTCATACGATAGGGTTACTTTTCATGTTATTTGATTTTGCGGGATACGAATTTTCTCTATACGTCTGAGCTTTTCAGTTCCACTCGGGGTGAGCTGTCTCTTGAGGTAGAAAGCGTTTTTCGGCCATGGCTCTCTCGATCAGAACGTCCCAGATATCATAGGGATCGATCTCGAAAATGTCTTCCACTGCTGCACCTGTATAAAGCCAGTCCATCCGATATATTTCAGACTCCAGTTGCAATGGCGCCCAGCCGGCACATCCGAAAAAGATCCGAAAATCCAAATGCGGGTCGCCTTCTGAGATCCGCCAGATCACCTGCTCAAACACATCCGGGCTGCTGCCCATGAATAAATCGGGAACAATCGGCTCCTGGGTTGTCTCCAGATCTGTTGCGTTATGCAAAGCGAACATGCCGTTCGGTTCGACGGGGCCTCCCGTGAAAACCATATCTTCGAGCCTGGGCAGATCAAAATAATTCGAAAGCGCATTCGTGATCGAGAAGGAAGAAGGACGGTTCAATATCAAACCGGTCGCCCCTTGCTCATTGTGCTCGACGATCAATACGACGGAGCGATAAAAATTGAGATCATTTAATTTCCGCGAAGCGATTAAAAAATGCCCCTTTAAAGATTTCAGCATAGAGGGATGTTCTCTCCTAATAATTCAGGAAATCGGACAAAATGGATTACGAAACAGGCACTGACTGCACAAATACTATTATATCTGGATAAAACCGGAAAAAACAGAGGTAGTTTTCTCGAGAGAAATTACCACTTTTTGAAGTGGTTTGCACTGTCGATTAGACGGGTTCTGTAGCTCCGGAGTTAGGGCCGATACCAAAAATTCCGTTTTTCGGAAATTTCTATTTCAAAATGAACGTATGTTGTCTATTCTGGTGATAGCTGTTTACCAGTGGTTCTGTTTTGCCAGTACTTTGTTTTCATCTTATCATTAATGGTTCGATCACAATGAATTCTACAAAAAAGCAACTTGCCCTTTTGTGTGCGCTGATGTGCTCACTCTTCTTATCTATGCCACTTTTGGCAGAAGAAAGTTACGAGCGTTTCACCGAGCGCACTTGGACCTACCGTGATGGAACCCAGGCAAGGGGCAAGTTGATTACGGTTTCTGGTCCCATGGTCACACTCAGGCTGGAGGGCAAGGGAACCGTACGCGTACCCCTTGCGCAGTTGAGTGTAAAAGACCTGAATTGGATCTATGAATATCATAAGCGAAAAAAACAACTGAGTTTCCTGCCTCCGGAATACCGCAAACCGTTAACGGAAGCACCGGAAACAAAACCAGAGACAGAGACTTCGAAACCGGCAGAAAGCAGACCAGATCAGTCTGAAAAAAAGATGACGTCTGCGGAACCGGACGAATCATATAAACCGTTTACCGTTCGCAAATGGACGTTAAAGGACGGCACACATTATGAAGCCAAATTCCTTTCACTGATCAATGGAAAAGTACACCTGCAGAAACTGCCTGTGGACCTGCTGCAGGTTTCACTGGATCAACTCAGCCAGCAGGATCTGGATTGGGTGATTGAATATCACCACAGGAATAAATTGCTGGCTTTTTTACCCAAAGAGTATCAGGGCGAGAAGGCGGACGGTGATCCGTTAGCTGGCGGAAGTCCGGCCAAAGTTCCGTCTGACAAATTCCAGATGAATAATCCGATCAAAGCTGGACAGGATCCGCTGGCAATGGCGCGGGAAAAAGCGAAAGCCCTGCAGGAAAAACATCAGGAAGAAATGCGCGAGAGGGCCAAAGCAACTTCGAAGGATGGCGATCCCAAAGTGATCAAAGCCAATACGGAAATTGATCCGGTGCTCGTTGCCGCGTTACGTGATTTCCGGGTCTGGACGGATAAAAAAGGTCAGAAGTCTGAAGCCATCTTTACCAGGATCGACGGTCGTGAAGCACTCTTTCACACACGGAACGCAGGTCTCGCGCGCGTGCATATTGGCACCCTGATTGACGATGACCTGCAACTGCTGCGGGATGCGTTGAAAATGCACGGTCGTTTCGACGAAATTCCGCTTGTTTATCGCGAACCTCTTGATCCCGACCTCTCTCCAACCAAGCTCAAACAGATCCTTCGGGTGAATAATCACCGTAAGTGGACCGATCTCACCGGGAATTCTGTCGGCGCTTCCTACATCAAAATGGAAGAAGGCAACGTATTTTTGTTGATTACGAAAACGTCGGTGGTCCAGGAGTTTCCTTATCTGAACTTCATCCCGGAAGATCAGGAATATGTCCAGGAACGTCTGAAAAAAGAAATTCCCGGCAACTTCTTTCCCACAGGGGTTGAACGAGCAGAGCTTACGTTAACACCCGAAGAACGGGAAAAAGAATTTCGCATCTGGACGGATCGCAGCAAACGTCAGCTCAAAGGCAAATTCGACCGGCTGGCATACGGCGATTCCGTGGCCGTGATCAATACCGGCGGCAAAGAAGAACTGTTCATCGCAGAATTTTTCAGCGACCAGGATCTGAGCCTGCTTAAACCACGCAAGCAGAAACCGACAGCTGAACTGGCAATGAACGGAGGGGGCATTCCAGCTTTTCCCGGTGCAATGCCCGGAGGCCGGTTCCCTGGTGCAATGCCCGGCCGTGCCATGGCGGGGGGCAATGCGATGCCGCCAGTTGAAAATTCCGCGCAAAAAATAATGGAACAGATGAAGCAAGAGCAGATGCAACAGGCTGATTCCAATATTCACGCCCGAAATGGACTGATGAATTCTCCCTTACATCCCATGGAACCACCGGCCATGCCCGACCCGCTGGCAAATATCGAGTATGAAATGCAGTGTAATATTTGTAATAAAACGCACCGGTCCAACTCGCCTGTTTTCAAGAGTTGCCCGCATTGCGGTGTTTCAGCCGGTGATAAAGTTTATGTCTGTACCCGTTGTAAGAAAAAATTTACGGCGGAAGGCCAAGGCGAAAAAGCACCATGCCCTCACTGCAATTCTGGCATTTCGGGAGTGAATGGGTTTCGTATCGGTAAAGGCATTCGTGGAATTGTGACCCTGGTGTTGATCGTGATCGGCTTTATCGCCGGCGGGATGAAACTCCGGAACTGAGGGTCTGATAAAAAACACCAGCAGAAACAAAGTGAGCCCGAACATGATTCGGGCTCACATAATCAAGTCGTATTCGACACTACGGTCGTTGATTCAGCACCGGCAGCTTTTTAGACGCCTGCATTTGTTGTGCATCTTCGGGAGCTACATAATCGCTGTGGCACGATGCTTTGTCCTGATCGCCGGTCATTTCCTGTTTGACTTTCGAAGCCAGTTTGTGAATTTGATCCGGGCTGAGTACGCCCCGTTTCTCCAGAATTTCCTGCTGTTCGGCGGTCAACGGTAACGTTTTCTTGGCTTTATCCCAGGCATAATCTTCCGATTTCCCCGACATGAATTCCTGAATTTCTTTCGAGATGCGAACGCTGCACCAGTCATGGCCGCACATCGCACAGAAATCCGTGTCCACGTCCAGATCTTCGTCGTGCAAAGCACGTGCGGTATCTGGATCGAAACTGAGCTCGAAATGTTTTTCCCAGTTCAAAGCGGCCCGGGCTTCCGTCAAGTCATCGTCGCGATCGCGGGTTCCCGGAATCCCCAGCGCCACATCAGCCGCATGGGCGGCAATTTTATAGGCGATGCAGCCCTGTTTGACGTCGTCTTTTTTCGGTAAACCGAGATGCTCTTTCGGCGTTACATAACACAGCATGCTCGCACCGTGGTAACCGGCTGCGGTTGCGCCAATACAGCTTGTGATATGATCATAACCGGGAAAAATATCCGTGACCAGAGGCCCCAGTACGTAGAACGGAGCACCGTGGCACAGCGTTCGCTGGAGTTTCATATTGAATTCAATCTGGTCAAAGGAAATGTGTCCCGGACCTTCAATCATGACCTGCACCCCTTTTTTCCAGGCACGTTCGGTCAATTCACCCAGCACACACAATTCGGCCAGTTGAGCACGGTCAGAGCCGTCTGCCAGTCCACCCGGACGTAATCCGTCGCCGATCGAAAAACTGACGTCGTATTCCCGCATGATGTCACAGATGTCATCCCACAACTCATACATCGGATTCTGACGCTGATTATGCAGCATCCATTTCGCCAGGAGTGAACCGCCTCGACTGACAATGCCGATTAACCGTTGAGCCACTAAAGCCAAATGCTCGTGCAATACGCCGGCGTGAATCGTGAAATAGTCCACACCCTGTTTCGCCTGATGCGTGAGCATCTGCAGAATACTGGCGTGATCCAGGTCTTCCAGCCGACGGGCAATGATCATTGAATAAATAGGTACGGTGCCGATCGGGACCGTACTGTTTTGAATAATCGCCTGCCGACAGCCGTCGATGTCTCCTCCTGTAGAAAGATCCATCACCGTATCTGCGCCCCATCTCTGAGCCCATGTTAACTTTTCGATTTCCTCATCTGTTCCGGATGAGACTGGCGAAGCGCCCATGTTGGCATTGATTTTCGTTTTCGAAGCACGGCCGATCGCCATTGGGTCCAGCTTGTAACCAAGGTGAACTTTGTTGGCCGGGATAATCATGCGTCCGGCGGCGATTTCGTCGCGAACCTGTTCGGCGGTCAGATGAGGTTCCCGTTCAGCAACCCGTTCCATTTCCGGAGTGACCGTCCCACAGCGGGCAAGTTCCAACTGAGTGACCGGCAGGAAATCAGCCGGAGGCGTCCAGGCATCTGCGGTTTCGTAATTTTCTTCATAACCGGCTTTTCGTTCCCAGCCTTCCGGCATGAAATCCCAGGCGGTTTTGTCTGAGACAGCAGGCATGCCCGGAGTGTCGGGGGAAGAAAACGTCAAAGCGCCTTTGACTCCGGGGGCAATCTGCGGCGGATTCGCGAAACTTCCCGGATTCGTCTGGTTCGGACGGGTTGAGGGATTTCCACCGATGGGTGGTAGTGAGTACAGCAAGTCATTCGCAGATGAGGAGTTCGTCATGCTAAAGGCATCCTTCAAGTTATGATGCGGTGGATCGAGTCGATGACTCGTGTGTTTTATTGTTGGAGAATCCAGTCTCTCAAATTTTCACTTACAGCAGAACTGCCCCGAATGGGAACGCTTCCTGGATTCTTGCCTATATAGTAGTGACCTGACCGCTTTTTTCAAACTGATTAGATGGTTACTCTCTGTGGTTTCCCATTGAATGGTGATTGGGTATGATCTGCACGTTGTGAAAAAGGTTGGTCTGGGCTTCATTCTTTCTCTCAAAAAGCTCGGATGGAAAAGATTCGGAATCCATCAGGTTAAGGTAAAACATGCAATACGATGTATATGGCGTTGGAAACGCTTTGGTCGATATTCAGGCACGCGTCTCAGATGCCACACTGGAAAAACTGGGATATGCCAAAGGCATCATGACCCTGGTTGATGAAGAAGCCCAGCAAAAAGTACTGGGGGAGCTTGATGGAGCCCCGGTTTCTCAGTGCGCCGGCGGTTCTGCTGCCAACACGGTGCTGGGAGTTGCCGATTTTGGGGGAAAAGCAGCATACGCGGGTAAAGTCGCCAGTGATATGCTGGGAGAGTTTGATCTGGCGGACATGCGCAAACTGGGTGTTACCATCGATGTGGTGCCTTCCCCGACCGGACAGACCGGAACCTGCGTTGTCCTGATCACCAAAGACGCACAACGGACCATGCTGACCAACCTTGGTGTGTCTGCTACTTTGAGTGTTGATGATTTAAGCGAAGAACATATCAAAAACTCTAAATATGTATATGTCGAGGGTTATCTGTTTACGGGCGACACCCAGAAACAGGCTGCTTATCGTGCAATTGAACTGGCAAAAAAACATGGTGTGAAAGTCGCGTTTACCGTTTCCGACCCCTTTCTGATCAATTTGTACCGGGAAGAATTCCAGGAATTGATCGAAGGCCCGGTTGATCTGCTGTTCTGCAATCTGGAAGAGGCGCGCAGCCTGACCGGAAAACATGATGCCGTCGATTGTGCCCAGGTTATCCACAAACATGTCCCCAATCTGGCTCTGACGCTGGGCCCCGATGGTTCAATTCTGATGCATGAGGGCCGCGTCATTCCCATTGAAGGCGTCCAGACGGAAGCCATCGATACCACCGGCGCGGGAGACATGTATGCTGCCGGGATTCTGTTTGGCATTACCAACGGCATGACCTGGCATCAGGCCGGTCATCTGGCCTCCCATGCGGCCGCTCGCATTGTCTCGCAACTGGGGGCGCGACTGAAACGTCCTTTCACAGAGGATGAACTCAAGGAACTGCTCGGTTGAAATGAAGCAAAGTAAATACCCCCTCTTCGTACGACGCGACCTGGATGGTTTTTTCGCCTTAATGATCGATAACCTCGTTCAGCTTCTATTAATCGTGGCGTTGTGTGGTTTGTGTGGTATTTCTGCTGATTCGGAATTATTGCTCCAATACATTCTTCCCGGAGCCGCTCTGAGTATTCTGGTCGGGAATATTTTTTACTCCTGGCAGGCGCATCAGCTTGCGAAAAGGGAAAACCGGAGCGATGTCTGTGCGCTCCCTTACGGAATTAACACTCCCTCGCTGCTGGTTTATATTTTTTTTGTAATGGTGCCCGTTTATCAACGTACTAATAGTGCCGAAGCCGCCTGGCAAATGGGTTTACTGGCCTGTTTTGGCAGTGGCGTAATCGAATTTCTAGGCGCGTTTGTCGCAGATCGAGTACGCAAACTGACTCCCCGTGCGGCTCTGCTGTCCACACTCGCAGGCATCGCTATCGGCTTCATTTCGATGACGTTTGCTTTGAAGATTTATCAGCGACCTCTGATTGCCATGCTGCCGGCGGCCGTGGTATTGCTGACACTTTTTTCCCGTACGAAACTTCCCTTTCGCATCCCCGGCGGGTTACTGGCGATTATCGTCGGTACCATCTGTGCCTGGGTACTTCCTGAGTTCGTCCCACAGCTCATGGAAGGTTCTCCCATGAGTACCGCAGCCATCAAAACGGCTTGGGGGCAGTGGGGCTGGTATCCGCCACACTTCGCAGGTTCCGCACTTTGGGAATTACTCAAAGAGCCCGGTGAATGGCTGGGTTATATGTCGGTTATTTTTCCGATGGGGTTGTTCAACGTGATCGGCAGTATGCAGAACATCGAATCTGCTGAAGCTGCCGGCGACAGTTATCCAGCGAAACCGGCGATGCTGGCCAACGGCGCGGGCACGATCGTCGCGTCGCTGCTCGGCAGTTGTTTCCCGACGACGATTTATATCGGACATCCCGGCTGGAAAGAGATGGGTTCGCGGGCCGGTTATTCCATCTTGAATGGCGTCTTTTTCATGTTGATCTGTCTGACGGGAACGACAGGCGTGATCAGCAAGATCATTCCTCTTGAAGCCGGGATCGCGATTGTGCTCTGGATCGGCATGGTGATCACCGCTCAGGCATTTCAAGCGTCTCCTAAACGTCATGCGCCCGCTGTCGCATTGGGATTATTTCCGGCGATTGCCGCCTGGGGTGCCACTGTGATGCAGGGCACGCTGATCGTCGGTGGCGGTAAATCACTGCAGGAAATTCTGTCTGCGAATCTGTTTACGGAAGTGAATGGATTTCTGGTGCATGGTCTGGTGGTGATGGAGCGGGGCTTTATTTTTACCTGTATGATTCTGGCTGCCATCTGTGCCTGCCTGATTGATGGCAAGTATCGTTCTGCTGCGGTCTGGTCCGTGATTGCCGCATTGTTTGCGTTTGTCGGTCTCACGAATGCATATGAAATCATAGGGAACGACATCCATTTTCAACTGGCATTCACTAAAGATAACGTGAACGGCCTCGCGTTCCACGCCACAGGCATCGGCGTCGGTTATCTGCTGTTTGCCGCCACCTTTCTGATGCTCGGAGGCTGTAAAGACGATCCGTCCTTACCGGAAGCAGAAGAACCCAATTCCAAACTGGATATCGGGCATTAGAAAATCTACTGCTGTTAGTTACTTCTACTCTTGAGTTGGCGCCTCGTAAATGCGCACATTGCGAAACTGGCTTTCTGCGCGGGCAATCACGTCTTCATCGGCGATAAAATGCAGATAACGATATTTGCCGGTCAGATAACGTCCTACGCGAATCCGAAAACGTTTCCAGCCGGTTCCCGTATAGGTATTGAACTGCTGGCCGATACCAGGTCGAACTTCGTAGCCGTAAATCTGGAATACATGATTTTTTAAGTCATAATGATTATCCGTGTCGAAACCAAAACCGTGAATCTGTCCTTCGTGCGAGCAGCGGAAATCAAATTCGATCACGGTATCGGGAGTGATCTCTTTATTAACTTCCAACATCTTCCAGGCATTTCCCCACAGTCGGATGCCTTTGCCTCGTTCAATTAACTGGTAATCAGTCGGCAACTCATATTGTCCGTCCTGAAAACTGTAAGGTTGGATTTCGTGTGATGTGAAATTGATGGCCGGAATATCTCCGGGAGGATCAGCAGCGGAAAACTGGCTGCGATTCGCAAATTCGCTCTGATTTGCCAGATGACGCGCGACTTCCTGCCCCCGGCGATCGAAGACAATGGCCTGACCGGCTTCCACAATGATTGCTTCAGCCGTTTCCGGTACCTGATCCTGATCGATCTCTTGATCAGGCTGCGATTGTGAGTGTGAAATAGAAACACTACCTTCGAAAACATGCAGTTCGGTCTGATCATCGGGGTTCACCGCGAGGCCGAAATGGGCGGACTGAGAAAGAATCGTCAGGTTGTCTGTCGTTAAAACAAAATCATGAGCCCGTGACGTTCCCACGACTGCCAGCCGGCCCGATTTCAAAAAAGCACGGTCACCGGAGTTTATTCCCAGTTCCGCAGGTCCCTGTAAGGCGACGGTGGTGCCGCCTAAAAAATCGATCAGAGCCTGTCCCGATTTCAATTTCAACCAGCCCGGAACGAGTGGCTTGCTGACATCCTGCGTCCACTCTGTCTGTTCCCAGGCCGTGTTATGTTCTTCGATAATCATGGCAGCGGGAACTCCCTCACTGGAATCAGGTCGAGCCACCGCTTGCGTGGGATTGCCCTCCATGACCAGGAGTACCGTCAGAAACAGACAGATGGCGACCATTGCCGCCAGTGCATAGCGCATGAAGGCCAACTGCTTTCGCGTTGAGACAACGCCGGGATCGATGGCAGAAGAAACCGCATTGTTATCATGCGTCAGGCCGAACAGGTTTGGCAGAGACTCGGTCTGTCCCTGTTCCCACTGCAGCAGGGAATCGGTATTCATCATTTTCAGATACAGATCGCGGGCTGCTTCATCTGATTCCAGACGTGCCAGAAAATCCCGGTTTTCCTCATCAGTGAGTAAACCATCGAGGAATGCGGAGATGATCTCCTGGGAATCTTTCTGTTCTTCGTGAGGCTGGTGATTCTGATTCATGATAATTTTTCTCCCTGCTCGCTGGCAAGTGTCTTTTGAACGCACTCTTGTAATAGTTGGCGAATCCGATACAGCATCTGGGAAACAGCGCCCACGGAACGCCCTTGTTCTTTTGCAATCGACTGGACCGATGCGCCTGGCGCATATCGTTCCTGTACCAGGCGACGGCTTTGTTCCGGCAGTTTGGCAAGACAGCGTGAGAGAACCCGCTTCAGGTCCTGGGAACCAGCCAGTTTCTCTTCATTTTGTTTAGCCAGCATCGATACCAGTTCCACATTAAAGACCAGGGAGTCCCGTTTGTTATCACGATAAAAAGCCAGAACTTGAAAATAAGCGACTTTACAGGCCCAGGCCACAAAGTTGGTTCCCGCTTCGAATTCCTCAGAACGTCGCCAGAGCACCATATTCGTTTCCTGAAGCACATCCTGAACTGATTGTGAGTCTGGCAGTAATGATCGAATATAAGCGTAAAGTAAACTCTGGTTAGCGGTTAGAAGTTGAACAAAGCTTTCCGTCTCTTCAGGCTTCAAGGTGATGATGACCCCAATTTAAGTACCACCGGAGACCAGTAGTGTAAATATTATTTGCTTTTATATACCAGAAAATGCGTAATCTCACAAAAAGGCGGGCTCTTTCATCAAAATTTACATATTGATCCAGTCTGATATAATTTAGCGTGAGATTGCGGAGCAGTTCGGTATATTCATATAGATCACAAGTTACATTAATTGTGACATCCTTGTGTACAGTATCGTTTGTTGAGTTGAAGCCCTTTGGGCTTTCACCTTACCAAAACTCGCCTGCTGTGATTTCTCTTCCAAGAACCTGATTATCTGGAATTGCCTGTTATGAACTATTTGGCATTCATAAAATGTCTATTTTCCCTCCTGATGATTTCGCTCGTTCTGCCTTTTTTACCGAGTCCTGCTACTGCTGAGGTTCAGGCAAAGAAGCCCTATACCAGTTACCGCGAACTGATTATTTCAGACAAACCGACAGTGTACTGGAGTTTCGACGAACAATCACAGGCGGTTTATTCCGGTGTGCGTGCCGACCAGAAAAACAAAGCAGATCAGAAAACCTCCCGTCCACTGATGGCTCTCTTGCAGGGTAACAAAGTCGCAATGTCAGCAGGCCCCAGGCCATCTGAGTTTCCTCTCTTCACGCCGGACAATCAGGCTTTGGAATTTACGCCGGGAGAAGGTTTTCTTCGAGTTATAGATCCGGGTGAGAAAAGCATCATCGATTTTACCGCCGGCGATGCGATCACGATTGAAGCCTGGGTGAATCTGAACTCAACACAAGCTGGCAGACACTACTATATTATTGGTAAAGGACGTACAAATCGTAAAGGAGTGGCCCGCGACAATCAGAACTATGGCTTCAGAGTCACCGGTACTGAACTCAGTTTTCTGTTTCGTGGTTTACCAGCAAAGAAAGATGTCGAGTCAGATTATCATCGCTGGACTTCCAACGGTGCTGGCATCAGCTCGCACAATTGGCATCATGTTGCTGTGACATATACATTCGGAAAAAAGAAAAGTCTGACAGCCTACATTGATGGAAAGCCCGTATCCGGGAAATGGGACATGGGCGGCGATACGACATTGGCTCCGGTCGTGGATAATGATGAGCTCTGGCTCGGTTCTTCCATGGGTGGATCGGTTAACAGTTCGTTTGATGGGCAGCTGGATGAAGTTGCCTTGTACCGAACCGCCTTGTCGGCCAAACAGATTGCCTCGCATTTCAATTATGTGGCTCCGCTGCCACGCATTGACTGGACAGCGATTCCTGCCGACCGCGTTCAAGTCGACTTGTATGAAGGCATTCCTAACAGAAAATCCTGGGATTTCCGTCCGCCCCGTCTTGCGGAAACGTTCACGCAGCCCCACTTCGCATTGATCGAAATTCCCAACCGCTATTCCGGACGGGGCGTCAAAGTCGATCGTCCTGACCCGTTTCTGATTCGGGCGATGTCGCACATCACAATCCCCCAGGGGAAAAAGCGGATTCTGATCCGTGCCCGCAATGCCTCGCGACTGTATATCGATGATCAACTCGTCGCAGAAACTGGCTTCCACAATATTTCCAGCAGTGCACACGGGCATGTGCTGGACGTCGATCGCAGTCTGGCTCCGAATATTCGCCCCTTGCACCGCGGCGATCATGAAAAAGTGATTGACTTTACGGGAGACGGAAAGCCCCACCGTGTGCGCTTTGAAATGATTGTCGGCGGCTCCGGCCATCGGCCCGATTTCGGTGAAACCGCTGTCTTTATCGGCGATCCCGATCAAGACTTTCAATTGCTGACGACAACTGGTGAGTCTGTTATGTTGACTGATGCAAACTGGCTGCCGTTCGAACGTAAATATCGCTACGATCTGATTGCTGTCAACGCACAACGCCGGAGAGAAGCTTCCGCTAAAGAAGATCAGTACTGGAACTGGCGGCATGAACTCGCCAAAGAAGAAACGCTTAAACAGCCTCAGGTCAAAGTACCCACTGCTTCAAAAGACCTGCGAGCCAACAATGCCATCGATCACTTTATCAATCAGCGACTGACAAAAGAGAAAGCATCTCAATCACCGCTGCTAAATGATCTGGCTTTCCTGCGACGCTTGTCGCTCGACACTACGGGAACGGTTCCTTCGCCAAAACAGATTGAAGCATATCTAGCCGATAAACCGGAAATCCGCCGCGCTCACGCCATTGAGCGGCTGATCAACGATCCCGCCTGGGCAGATAACTGGGTTGGCTACTGGCAGGACGTCTTGGCCGAGAACCCCAATATCGTGAACCCGACGTTGAATAATACCGGACCGTTTCGATGGTGGATTCACGAGTCGTTTTACGACAACAAACCCTTTGATCGCTTCCTGACCGAATTGGTAATGATGGAAGGCAGTAAATACTTTGGTGGTCCGGCCGGCTTCGAAATGGCATCACAAAACGATGCCCCAATGGCAGCGAAAGCGCACATCATCGGCCAGACATTCCTGGGTTTGAATATGAAATGTGCCCGCTGTCATGATGCCCCGTTTCATGATTTCAAACAACGCGATCTTTTCAGTCTGGCAGCGATGTTAAAACGGTCTCCCCAGGGAGTTCCCAAAACGAGTTCGGTTCCGGGCTTTGATTTTAAATCGAATTCAATGCTCATTTCAGTCACATTACGACCGGGAGAAAATGTTCTCCCGAAATGGACGTTCGAAGATCTGGTCAAGCCAGGTACATTTCCGGAAAACTATCTGCGGTCACCCCAAGATACCCGCGAGCAATTGGCGGCTATTATTACCTCGCCACAGAACGAACGGTTTGCGAATGTGATTGTGAACCGGGTCTGTAAACGGTATCTCGGCCACGGATTAGTTGAGCCCGTCGACGACTGGGACGGCCAGGAACCATCCCATCCCGGGCTGCTTAAATACCTGTCACAACAGTTTGTGATTCACGGCTACGATCTGAAATACCTGGCACGGCTGATTTTTGAATCGGACCTGTATCAGCGACAGGTGGCTACGGACATTGCCAAAGTCGAATCGCTGGTTGATGCGACCTACAATTTTTCCTCACCGGTTTTGCGCCGCATGGAAGCCGAGCAGATTGTAGACTCGCTGTTTGCGATTTGCGGTAAACCTCTGGATGCCGGCCGGATGTGTATCGACATTGACGGCGCCCGCAATTTTAACAGTTCACTCGATCTGGGAACGCCGCGCCGTGCCTGGGAATTTACATCTCCTTCTAATGAGCGCGATCGCCCCAGTCTGGCGCTCCCCTTTGGTCAACCCTTTATTACGTTGATGAAAACCTTCGGCTGGCGGGATACGCGGCAGAATCCGATGACCGACCGGGAATATTCATCGACCGCGCTGCAGCCGGCGATTCTCGTGAATGGCGTGATTGGAAAACGTTTTACGCGGCTTTCAGACGATAGCGATTTCACGCAGCTCGCCTTGCAGGATCAGCCAGTGGAAGAGTTGATCCGGCAGACAGTGCTGAAAACACTCACGCGCGAACCATCCGAGAGTGAACGACAAATGTTTCTGGAACTGCTCCAGCCGGGTTACTCGGATCGCATGAATAAGAATGTCGTACTGGTCAGCCGCGAACCGTTACCCCGTGATCTGGTTGGCTGGTCAAACCACTTGAGCCCGCGGGCAAATGAGATCAAGGTCGAACTTGAGCAGGCTGTGAGTGAGGGAGATCCGTCAACCCAGCGTCTGAAAGAAGACTGGCGGAATCGCTACGAAGACGCACTTTGGACGCTGCTGAATTCTCCGGAATTTATCTTTGTACCTTAGTACAGGAAATCAACAATACGGAAAATGAACTTACTTCTTCCAACATTATATAAAACATAATAAGAGTATATCATGCACGAATATCATCCAACACGTCGCGATTTTTTACGGCAGGCCTCTGTCGCCGGTATGGCGGCATCCGCGTTGGGATCTCCCTGGCAACATCTGCTGGCTTCCGAAAAACATGGAGCCAAGAAGTTGCCGATGCCTGTCGGAAAAGCAGAACATTGTATTATGGTCTGGCTGGGCGGTGGTTCCTGTCACATCGATACCTGGGATCCCAAACTCAAAGGTGATCCGAAAGCGAAAAAAGCCGGCTCCTATTATGATCCCATTTCGACGGCCATTCCGGGAACCGAAGTCTGCGAGCATCTCTCGAAGTGTGCGCCGATTCTGGATCGATTCAATATAATCCGCAGCGTGCATCATGAAGTGATTGACGAACACGCGGCTGCCACAAATCGCATGCATACCGGACGACCTACCACCGGTACGATTACTTATCCTTCTGTCGGTTCAGTGGTTGCTCACAAAAGAGGAGCCGCCAGTGAGTTTGCTCCCGCTTATGTGTTGATCGGTTATCCGAATGTGACCCGCGGCCCCGGTTTTCTGGGCAGCAAATCGGGTTATGTTTATCTGACCGATACGAGTGCCGGCCCCAGCGGTTTTACACGCTCTTCCCTCGTCAATCAGAGTCGGCAGGACCGCCGCGAACGTTTGCTGGCAAAGATGAGAGCCGAATACCGGCAGAAAAGTGTTGGCGGACAGACTATTCAGGATTACGATCAATCGGTGGCCGAAGCGCTGCGGTTATCAGGGCCGGAGTTCATGAAAGTATTCCAACTCGATCATGAAAAAAGCGACCTGAGAAACGCCTATGGTGGCGAGTTCGGACAACGCTGCCTTTTATCACGTCGACTGATTCAGTCGGGCGTGCGTTTTATTGAAGTCTCACACAACCTGAATTTCGTGAACGGGACCGGCTGGGATACGCATAATGACGGCCAGCTCAATCAGCATCTACTGATTAAAGAGCTCGACTCCGCATTGTCCGCGCTGGTACTCGACCTCGAAAAAAATAAACTGCTCGACAAAACATTGATTGTCGTCGCGTCCGAGTTCGGTCGTCCTGCCAAATTCGATTCCGGCGGAGGCCGCGGCCATCAGTCCAAAGCCTTCAGCGTCGTGCTGGCAGGCGGCGGTTTGCAAAACGGAAAAACCATCGGCGTCACAGACGAACTGGGCCAATCGATTGTCTCCCGTCCGGTTTCCGTACCCGATCTGCATGCAACCATTTATGCTGCACTGGGCATCGACCCCAGCGAAGAACTTTACTCCGGCGATCGCCCCGTGCCAATCACCGACATGGGAGAACCCGTGCGGGAACTGTTCGGTTAAGCAAACAGGCGGTAGCTCTGACATGCAAACGGCTTCGCTGAAACGATAAGTCGTTCGGAAATTCGCAGGTTCACTTATTCCACAGTGATTTTCGCATCGGGTAATGCTGCTCTCAGACGATTCACATTGGCATCGGTGATTTTCGTACGAATCAGTTGAATCTGTTTTAAATTTGCCATGTTTGCCAGACGATTCACGCCTGCATCCGTAAGTGGAACGTCAAAGATAAAGAGGATTCGCAGCTTCTTCAGGTTCTGGACAGCGTTCAATATTGCCTGCTCGGAATTTAACGGACCTCCCAGTAGCAATACCTGGAGTTCCGGAAACGCCTGAAGTTGCTCTAAACCTTGATCGTCGATCTGAGCCAGGTGAATCTGTAAAGTTGTCAGACCTTTCAAACTGGTCATTTCCGCAAATCCGCGGCTCGTGATTGAGGTTTGAGCAATTGAAACGCTGGTTAATTGTGGATATTGAACAATATACTTGACGTCTTCATCTTTTAGAAGGAGGTTATTATTGATGTGCAGAGTTCGGAGCTTGAGCTGATCGCTCAATTGTGCGATTCCCCGACCAGTTAAATTTGTTCCAGGAACAAAAAGGTTTTGCAGGTTCTTAAATTGATTGATGACAGGCATACTATTTTCAGAGATCTTAGTCTCAGACAGCAACAAAGTCTGCACGGAAGTCAGTGGTAGAATATTGGGAAGCGTCGCATCTGTGACCTCGGACTTTATGAGATTGATTGCGATAATCTCAAACGGGCTCGGCGGTAAATCAGCAGCACCTTCAATGACCTTGCCCCCCTGAAGAGTGACCTTACCGCCCACAGAGAAAATCCAGTCCACCGCTTCTGCCTGAGTTTTTGCAATCGGAGCCGGTGCCGGAGCGGGGTTCTCTTTTTTCTCGGAGACGACTGGTTGAACTGGCGCGGGTTGTTGTTTCTCAACGCTGATCGGTTGCGCCCGAAGTTCTTTCTTTTCCTCTTCGCTGCGAGGACGCTGATAGGCAAAATAAGCCATTACCAGAAACCCTGCCAGAATCACAGATATGATTCCCAGAAATCGATGCATCAAACCACTGCCTTCGCCGGCAGGTCTGTTGGAATCGGGGTCCAGATTGCGGCCGCTTTGTTTACTTTTCTGCCGTTTGAGAACCAGCTTGACGCGCCTGTCATAGTCCTCGCGCAGTTCGGGGCTTGACAGTGTCAGTTCCGCCTCATCGAGTTCGAAGATCAGCTGCGTGGCTTCACGGTGATGTTTGCCGTGCAAATGGTCTTCTACCGACGCCCGTTGTCTCTGGGCTGCGGTTTGAATGACTTCCGCATCCTGTTCATTTACCGATATCCCCAGCAGCTGATAATAATGCGGCGGCTGTTGTTCTGGCGGGATGCCCAGCCATTTATGATAAGAATCGAATGACATTTATCGAGCCTGAGGTTAGAGCACTGAAGAGAGTTTGTTATGATTTAAGCTCTCAATGCCGGAACATGTTCTTGAACGCATGTGTGCAAACATGATTGCCTGATTGTAAGGCTTGGCCAGATACGAGTCAATGTGGCGATCGCTGGTCAACTGACAGCGGCAGGAGAGACGTGTATCTATTGAGAGATAATTCCTGAACTCGATTTCTGAAATAAGGTTTGCTCATGCCATCCCGGAATTCCCACTTCGCAATCATTGTGGCGCTGGTTCTGTTTCTGGGTACGCTGGCGTTGTTTCTTACACTCAAAGCACCGCCGCAACTTCAAAATGGGCCTGCTGAACGGGAGCCGATCTCCTACGAAAAAGCGAACGAGTTGCTGCGGTTCAAAAATGAAGGCATTGCCTACCTGGAAAACGAACGTTACTCCGACAGCGATCCGTTGCTGAAACAATTGACCGAAGCACTCCCCAGCGAAGTCATCGGCTTTCGCGATTTAACCATCTGTCGCCTGCTGCAACTTACACCTGAAAAAGTAGCGAACCAGGCGGAAGGACCGCAGCTGGCAAAACAGGCTCTCGACACCGCGAACCGGTTAATTGAAATCGCCCCGGAATCGGCTGTCAGTTATGTCCTCTCAGCCCGCATTCATGTAGCGCTCGGCGACCAGCAGCAGGCACTGGCTGCCTTGCAGCGTGCGATTGCGCAAAACCCGAAAGACGCGGCGATCTGGTTTGAATTATCGCAGCTGCAAAAAATCAATTCAGCCCCCATCGTTCAAGCGGAATCAAAAACGTCACTGGCAGAAGCCTGGGAACGGCAACCGGAGAATCTGTTTCTGACGCTCGATTATCTGCAGGTTGTGGCCGATCAGAAAACAGAACAGGCGACGCCTGTCTTCGAAAAAATCAAACTGTTGGCGGCTCCTTTAGTCGAAAGTGTCAAAGATCACACGCGACTCGATTTGAACAAACTGATCGACGACTCGCTGACTGCGATTCAGGAAAAACAATGGAACGTCGTGCTCCGCAACGCGCGCATTTTGAGAAACGTGTTGATCGCGGAAGACCTGGTGAAAAGTGATCGCCGTCGCGTAGAACAGAATCCACTCGAATTCGTGATCCACGATTTTCCGGCTGCGTTTTACGCCGCCGTCGAGTGGCCCACTCAGCAAAAACCGTTGTCCGTGGAGTTTGCTGCCGTCCGTTCGCTGGAGTTTACGAATGCGGTGCCGACTGAAATCAGAGATCTGCAGATCGCCGATTTCGATCTGGACGGCAAACCCGATTTGATTCTGCTGACCGCAAACCAGGTTTCCGTATTCAAACAGAATGCAGCCGGAACCTGGGAACCGCTCACCCAACAGGACTGCGCCGGCGATTATTCCGAAGTCCACGCGGTGGATCTGGACGCCGATGTTCAGCAGATCAATCAACCCGCTTCCACCGAAAAAACGGAACAGAAGGTGTTTCCGATTTCGCCGTCCCGCGATGCAGACCTCGATCTGGTGCTCGCCGGGAAATCGGGCCTCAAAGTTTTTGAGAATCAGCAGGACATCAAAACCGGCACACGGTCGCTGGTGCTGAAACCGCAGCCAGAGACGCTGGAAACACTCGCCGACGCACTGGCGGTGAATTTCTCCGATCTGGATCATGACGGCGATCTGGATCTGGTGGCTTCGACAACCAGAGGACTTTCGCTCTGGTCGAACCGTGGCGATTTTTCGTTTCAGGAGATCAGTGTGAATTCTCACCTGCCTCCCGCTGAACTGGCGGCAACTTCGATTGTCCGCGTCGACTGGGATCGCGACGTCGACCTTGATCTGATCTTGTGCAGTCGTCTGTCGAAGCAGGCGGGTTATCTGGAAAATCTGCGGCACGGCCGATTTCGCTGGCGACCATTTACAGAGTCCGAACAGCAGTCCGCCGTCAATCAGTTTGAAGAGTGTCGACTGGCGGACTTTGATCGGAACGGTTCCTGGGATCTGATCGGCGTCAGAGGTACGGCATTGATGCTGGCAGAGACCAATCGACCCCAGCCCGGCAGCGTGCAGATCGCCAGCGTGCAGAACATCAGAGAAACGGAGCCCGTCAGCGCAGAAGCAACCGTTTTGCAGACCGGCGATTTGAATAACGATGGCGTGCTGGATTTCGCCGCGTTGAATTCGACCGGACTGCAACTCTGTCTGGGAACCGCCGAACGAAAAGCAGAGCAGACGGCGTATGTGAAAGATCAGGTCATCACAAATTCCAAACCGATTCAAAAATTTCGGCTCCATGATCTGAATCAGGATGGCAGCCTCGATGTGATCGCCATCACGGGGAATGAAATCATTCAATGGCAAAACAAAGGCAACGACTATCATTGGATCGATGTTTCGCTCCGTGCGGAACAGGTCAAAGGCGAAGTGAAATCCGCCAGCGGACGCGTGAACCATTATGGCATCGGCAGTCTGCTGGAACTGCGGAGCGGCACCATTTATCAATCGCAGATCGTAGCAGGACAATCGACGCATTTCGGGCTTGGGAAACAGACAGTCGCAGAAGCGATTCGCGTTTTGTGGACCAACGGCATCCCCGTGAATATCATCAATGCCAAAACCGATCAGCGGATTTATGAAAAGCAGACCCTGATGGGCTCCTGTCCGTACCTTTATACCTGGGACGGCGAACAGTTTTCGTTTTATACCGATCTGCTCTGGGCGGCGCCCCTCGGCCTGCAGTTCGGCAAAGGTATCGTCGCCCCCTGTCGCGACTGGGAATTTCTCAAAATTGAGGCCGACCGTTTGAAAGCAGAAGATGGTTTCTATGAATTGCGGATCACCGAAGAACTCTGGGAAGCCGGCTACTTCGATACCGTGCAACTGACGGCCATCGACCATCCGGCAGAAGTTGACATCTTCTCGAACGAAAAAGTCGGCCCGCCCGATCTGGCCGCGTTCAAAATTCATACCGTGCAACATCCACAAACGCCGATTGCCGCCATCAATCACAAGGGCCGGGATGTACTGCCCGAGATCAAAGCCGCCGACGACGTTTATGCGAAAACGTTCGACGAAAAATATCGCCAGGGGCTCACCGAAGACCATGTTCTGGAACTGGACCTGAATACGCGGGCAGTGCAGAAGGAACAAACGCCGCCACGTATCACTCTGTTTCTGACCGGCTGGATTTATCCAACGGACACGGGGATCAATCTGGCGTTGTCGGAAAATCCGTCGATGCCGTCGCCTCGCCCCCCCTCGCTGTCGGTGCCCGATGCGAACGGCGACTGGAAAACCATTCAGCCTTTCATGGGATTTCCCGGCGGCAAAACGAAAACCATCGCCGTGGATCTGACTGACCAGTTTCTGACCAGTGATTATCGCGTCCGCATCGAGACCAATATGGAATTCTACTGGGATCAGGTTTTTTTCACGGTGAATGAAACGCCGGCCGAGTTTGTGACGAGACCGCTGCCGCTGAAATCCGCGATCTTGAAGTACCGCGGATTTTCCACCCCCCTCCTGCATCCGGGTAATGGCCCGGAGCGATATGACTATCAGAGTCTGTCGGCCGGCATCCAGTGGCCGCCGATGCAGGGACGATTTACCCGTTACGGCGATGTGCAGCCGCTGGTGGAGTCGGCGGATGACCGGCTGGTGATTATGGGATCGGGTGATGAAATGCAACTTCGCTTCTCCGTGCCCGCGGAACCGGTCAAGCCGGGCTGGAAACGTGATTTCATTCTGCATAACGTCGGCTGGGATAAAGACGCCAACCTGCATACGATCCTCGGGCAGTCGGTCGAACCGCTGCCGTTCCGTGCGATGCGCGGTTATCCTTATCCGACCGAAAACTATCCGGCCGACCTGATTCTGCAGACAGATCAGATGCAGTATCAGACGCGCCGCCAAAACAGTGCCGCCTTCTGGAATTCGCTGCAGAAACCCTGAGCGACATTTCATGAGTGCAATTGCCTGCCGTTCGCGATAAAATACCGGTCGGCTTACTATTCTCATTCTCAAACAGGTTTCGATTTTATGCTGTTTTTTCTTCGTAGCACCTCCGTTATTTTGCTGTCTCTGTTTCTTTGCACGACGAACGTCAGTCGGGCGGCGGAGATGCTGTATCCGCTCTCCGTCGCAGCCGCCGCGAAGGGGCCCGTGTATGTCGCGGATCGAAAATTGCCGGGCATCTGGAGTGTGGAAAATGGCAAAGCGACCAGTATTTTCACCGGCTCGAAAGTTTTTCGTACGCCTTTGAACGCGGTCCGTTGCGTGACGGTTGACCCGCAGGGCCGCGTGATCGCCGGCGATTCTTCGACGCGTGAAGTCTATCGATTCGAAAAAGCCGGCGCAGAACCGACGCCACTCACCAATGGGGGGATCGGGATTCCCATGGATGTGGTTATCACGAAAAACGGCGATCTCCTGGTGTCCGACCTCGAACTGCATCGGATTTGGAAAGTCCCCGCAGCGGGAGGCGCGCCGACGTTGTTTGCCAAAGTCAGTGCGCCGCGCGGGCTGGCTCTCGATCAGACGGACCACCTCTGGGTCGTTTCGGGAACCGCAGACCAGCTGTTGAAAGTCGACTCCGACGGGAAAGTGACCGTGGTGGTCGAAGGACGTCCGTTTCAATTTCCCCACGATGTGGTGGTGCTCGACGACGGGACGGCGGTCGTCAGTGACGGCTATGAGAAAGCGCTCTGGAAAGTCACGCCCGACGGCAAAACCGAAAAGTGGGTCTCCGGCGAGCCGTTCCAAAATCCGGTCGGCATCGCGCGACAGGGAGAGAACATTCTGGTTTCCGATCCCCAGGCCCAAACGGTATTCTCGATTGATCCCGAAAAAAAGATTACCGATTTGTTGAAGCCGGAAAATTAATTCAGAGAGTAATGAACGCGCGGCAGACCCTTTTGTTTCCGATGTGCCTAAACCCGCGGCTATGCTCTGTTTATGAAGTGATAAAACAGGCCTTGACAGTAACGTGCGAATCGCGAATATGCGAGTTATGCGTCGCGCGCGTGGAGAGTTCATTTTTCCGGTGAAGACTCGCGCCGCTGTGAATCCGGTCACCATAAAATCCGCTGGTTTGAGACCGATTTTCGTCAAAATCAAGTGCAGCAGTGCACTATCGCATATCACCATAAAAACGCATATATGCTCCACCAGGGACACTTTCAGACACATCTGATACATGAAATAAGCGTTGACAGTCTCACGCCTTTCGCGATGATCTGAACTAGTCCAACAACAAACCAGGTACCCGCGCCATAACAATCCCAACAACAAACATTCCAGTTCCCACATGGCAGACATCTTCCCGCAAACTCAATCAGATCGAACCGGCGCCCCGCCAGACCCAGTCAAAAAATAAGTGGTACGGTGCAAGCCGCCACTAGTTTCCGGCGTTCGTTCCGATGGCAGACTCCCCACAGAAACCGGCGCAGCAAACCACACCCGGAAAATTCTAGCTGATATAACCGGCGCCGACGCAGATGAAAATCCGGCAGTGGTAGACACGGGGAAACGCAGCGGTTCCAGGCAGATTCCTATGGAAATCTCGAGTAAAACAGCACGAAACGAAATGGCCTGTTTTAAGTTGATTTGGATGATCCTCTGCTGTCTGGGAAAGTCTCCTGGCCTCAGCTTATCTGAAGTGTACAAAACAAATTCCTGCACTGATTGACCTTGATATGGAATCGATGCATGGGTAATCTTTGATGCATACTTACCATTGATGTTAATCAGATAGATTGGTGGAAATTGATTCATGCTTACAGTCAACGGTTATACAAATCGAGTTTGCTCCGGTCTCACGCGACGCGAAGCGTTGCAAGTGGGAGGTGCGGGGTTATTTGGTCTGAGCCTGCCTGGTGTGCTGGCTGCTGAAGAAGCCGCTGGCGCCTTTCGAAATGGACGGGCGAAGTCTGTCATCTTCCTGTATCTGTTCGGCGGTCCGAGTCAATTGGAATCGTTCGACATGAAGCCAGAAGCATCGAGTTCGATTCGTGGGCCGTTTACACCGATTCAATCACGCACTCCGGATTTACAGATTAGCGAGCATCTCGGTCGTATTGCGAATATTTCAGATAAGATCTGTGTGATTCGCACAATGACGCATCCACACAACGATCATAATGCCTGCCATTACATACAAACCGGCCATAAATGGACCCGGTCTGCTGCTGATGGAGGTGATGTCAATTCGCGTTCGACTGATTGGCCATCAATGGGTAGCGTGGTGGAATATCTTTCGCGCAAAGAAGCCGATGCGCATCAACGTGGTCTTCCTGATTACATTTACTTGCCGAACAAGCTGGGTGCATTGCAAGGTTATGAACGCACCGGACAACACGCGGGCTGGCTCGGCTCGGCATATAACGCATTTGCGACGAACATTCGTAAACGCAACTCGGATGACAATCCTTATTTTCGTGATTGTGATGATGAGGAACTGGATTTCCGCATTCATGGGTTAGCGACAACGGAAGCAATTTCGTTAGATCGATTGAAAAAACGCAGTAGTTTGCTGAAACAGTTTGATGAGGCCAACAGGGCGTTTCATAAAGATCGGGTCTACGAAAATTACAATCGAATCCAGCAGCGCGCCCTTTCGCTGGTGACGTCAGAGGAAATGCGGAAGGCCTTCGACATTAAACAGGAATCGGCTGCGATGCGTGATCGTTATGGTCGGCACTTATTCGGTCAATCGGCTTTGATGGGGCGGCGCATGGTAGAAGCGGGCGCCCGGTTTGTCACAGTTTGCTGGGATGCCCCCGATGGTTACAGTTGGGATTCGCATCGCAGCTCTCATTACCTGGAAAAACATCTGCTCCCCGGTTTTGATCAGACGTATGCGGCGTTGATTACCGATTTGGAAGAGCGTGGTTTACTAGACGAAACGCTTGTCGTTGCCGTTGGTGAAATGGGCCGTTCGCCCAAACCGACCAGCATAACCGAGTGGGGCCGTGGTCACTGGTCACACTGTTTTCCCTGTCTGCTTGCCGGAGCAGGCATTCGTGGCGGCATTGTGCATGGGACATCCGATGGAGAAGCCGCTTATCCGCTTGAAAGCCCCGTTAGTCCCGAAGACCTGGCTAAAACAATCTACTGGTCACTGGGCGTTGATCCCGAGCTCTTTCTAACAGACCAGGAAGACCGCCCGATCCCGATCATCGAAGGCGGACAACCACTCAAGCAGTTGTTTGGTTGATTCATTCTGTTTTCGCTGATGATTACTGGAATGCATCTCATTTAACCATAGTGTCTCTCATCCTGTTGTACTCGGTCCAAATGGTCCTGGAGACGCGACAATAAACCTGGACACAGGCCAGGTCGTGTTTATTGATTGGTTTTGAATGTGATTCCCCGGACTGCAAACTGACCCAGGTCGGATTTAACCGCGGCTAACGCCGTGCGGCTGATCTTGTGTTTGGTACTTTGACAGCCGGAATGACTGATTAGCCGAAGGGCGTTCATCCCGGTTGCGCCACTTCGACAGAATTCTATTGTCTATCTGAGATGCCGATTGTTATTAAGATCGTGGGCGTGATCACGATGTTGCACCTTTCGCTGCTGGAATGAATCCCGTCAGGAACGTATTTGTTGAAGAGATCCGGGTCTGTATTGAGAACCTTCTGCCAGCGGGGGCATGATCGATGAGCAGCGGATTTCGATCTTTGGCGACAGCCCGGTACATCGGGAGCCGGTTTTCAGGGTCCGTCCTGTTTTCCGTACGCGAACCATTGATTTCGTGTATTTTCGTGAATTTCGTGGTAGCAAAATCAAATCAGATTCAAGTCTCAGTGTCGCAGAGGCCCGTCGTTCCACCAGATTGAAAACCATTCTGCAGGCGCTGTCTGACCGGTTTTGCGGGGTTCGAAGTTTCCGACGGCCAGATCCAGATCGCCGTCGGCGTCGAAGTCGCCTGCTTCGATGACGGCATGTTGTCCCTTTGAGTAATCGAGCGGATGCGGAATGAACTGTCCCGGTTTTGTCTGTTCGTACCAGACGACCGTATTTCGCGGCTGCTGATAATCCCAGGTCATAGTGCAGGCGGCGAGATCGATGTCTCCGTCGCCATCGAAGTCGCCGTGCGTGGCAGAGTAAGCGCCGGTCAGAGGGGCGATACGGTGATGTCGAAAGGGAAACGATTCCGTGTTTTCCAGCCATTGCAGCGAATGACTCGGGCGGAGTTCGAAGCTGTCCATCGTATCGCCGTTGGTATAGAGCAGATCGAGGTCGCCATCCTGGTCGAGGTCCACCAGTGAGATGCTGGAGGAACCATAGGCGGGATCGGCCGCCTGATAGATCGTCTCTTTTTGAAAGTGGCCGTCGCCCTGATTCAGAAACGCGACAATGGTTTCGTGTTCCTGCGAGAACAGCGTGACAACATCGGGCCGTCCATCGCGGTTGAGGTCGGTGATCAGCGTATGACTGGCGCCGTGTCGGTCGTCGAGCGTCTGCAGTTCGAACTTCAGATCTGTTTTGGAGGGGGAGATATTTTTCAAATACAGCAGGCGGCCCGTGTTTCGCCAGCCAAACTCGGCGACGATGAGGTCGAGATCGCCGTCCCCGTCGAAGTCGGCTGCGCGGGCGTCGGCGACGCGTCCCAGTCCGGCCTGCAGAGTGTGCGGCTCGTACTTCTTTGTTTTTTCATCGAACATCAACAACGTGAGGTTTCCCCGGTCGTGATCTTCGGGGCCGAAACTGCCCAGATCGGCGAGAAGGTAATCGTTGCGTTGATCCTGATTCAGGTCGACGCGTTCGATGTGTGCCGGGTGCTTGAGTTTTGCCAGAGATTGAAACACGGTTTTGCCTGAAGTCAACTGAATGCGTCCGACTTCGCCTGAGCCCATGTCGGTGATTAACAGTTCCCCCTCTGCATCACTACCGGCGATCCAGTTCAAATCGGAAACGCCGGGCAGTTGATCGGCGGCCGGATTGGAAATGTCCTGTTTCCGAAATGCGACGGAGCCGGGCAGGGGATTTGCAGTCTGTGCTGGCAGGTCATGTTGTTCCGGTGCCTGCGCGACGAAATATTTGATGACTTCGGGCATAGGTGGCACGCGCAGCTGTTTGTGCTGCGACTGTTCGTAGTGTGCATATTCGCGGGGAATCTGCATTCGCCAGGCTTCTTGCGTCAGAATACCTGGATCGGGATAGAGGTGACAGTTCCCGCAGAAACTTTGAATCTCGGTGTGAAATTCCTGAAAGCGTGCGTCCGCAGGCAGAGCCTCATTTTGTGTGGCCGGCGGTTCCTGTTTCTCACACGACAGCATCAAAATGAGAAACAGGAATAAGCTGAGGCGGGCGTTCCTCACTTGGACTGTTGCTCAAGAATCGGCTTCAATACTTTCTCGAAGGCGTTCGCCTGTCTGAAGAAACCGAGGTCGGTCGGGTGCGAACCATCGACGGTGTCCTCACTGTCATCGCCGAGCAGCGTCTCCCCTTCCAGATAATACAGGTTGGTGACGCCTTCTTTTTTCAGCTGTTCATAACCGTTTCGGAGGGCTTCGCGGCTTGCGCGGTGTCGTTCCTGACTGGCCGGTTTGAGATAGGCGTATGAGTAGGTGCGGTCTTCGACCAGCAGAATCGGTGTTTCCGGATGGGCGGCCCGCAGCGTTTTGACCAGCGGCACGGTTTCTCTGGCAACGACGGGCGCGGTCACGTTGGGCAGGCAATCCATGATAAACACACTCGCATCCAGTTCGGCGATCAGTTTCGCGACTTCCGGTTCCATGCGGCCATTGCCCGAGAAGCCAAGGTTGATGACGGGGCGATCGAGTCGGCGTCCGAGAATGGCGGTGTGCACCATGCCGGTGCGGGAAGCACAGCCCCCCTGCGTGATAGAGGTTCCCCAGAAGATCAGCGGTTTGTCTTTGCCCGGCTCGCGGGCCGGTGCTTTCCAGAGTTGACTGGTTTCGGGAATGCCGATTTCAACCGACTGCACGCCGTTATACAGGGGCAGATACAGAAAATATTCGCGTGTGCCCGCAGGCAGGTCTGAGATCAGAATCGCGTTGTTTTCCTGTTTCGATGGTTTACCAACGGCCAGCCAGCGCCATGTTCCGGCTTCGGTTTTCACATACAGGTCCAGACCACTCACGCCGGTCGCAGCCATGTGAGGCATTCCCAGTGTCGCAGAGTTCAGTTTCCATTTGGCTTTGATCGTGGTGGCATCGGTCACAAAGCGAACCGCCATGCCTGCGGAATGTTTACTGAGCGACCAGACAGGGGGACGCACCACACCTTTGGCTCTGGCGGGGAGACGATCAAAAAAAGATTCCGTCTCGGTCCAGCCTTTGCCTTCCACGCCCAGATTCTGAATATCGAACCAGTGTGTATTGTTTTTCTCATCGACGATGAATTTTGTGACCGGCTGATCTGCTGCAGTGAGCGTCGAGTGTTGAGAGATTATCAGCAGTGCTGTGAAAGCCATTAAGAACGGGCTTGATTTGAATATCATGTGATTTCCTGTTGTCGATTCGAAAGCGAAGATAAACGCAGAACTCAATTTATCTTAACAGCAAAGTTCATGAAAAAGAAAGTTGACGATGCAGAGGAGCGATAAAGTTTTCTCAAGTCGAAAGGTTCAATAATCCATCTTATTCAATTGCGAGATGAAGGTCGATAACTCTCGTCCCTGATTGAGAATCTGCTGCTGCTGTTTTTCATTTTTCAGATTGCCTGAATCATCGAATGCTTCGTGGGCACTGGAGATCGTTGTTTGAGTGGGCAGCATGATACATCCCAGGCCTCCCAGAATGGCTCGCAGGTGAACCAGGCCTCTTAAGCCTCCCAGTCCGCTGGGAGAGGCACTCATCAGGGAAACGACTTTGCCACGAAAGGCGGCGCTGGAACCGGGGAGATCACCTTCGTCGGCACGGGTCGCCCAGTCAATGGAATTTTTTAAGACGCCGGAGATCGAGCCATTGTATTCGGGAGAGGAAATCAGAATGCCGTCACAGTTCACCAGAAGTTTTTTGAACTCTTTGGCAGATTCATTTTTCCCTTCTCTGGCTTCCAGATCCTGATCAAACAGAGGCATGGGAAAATCACGCAGGTCAATCAGTTTTACGTCGGCTCCTGTTTCACTGGCCCCTTTCGCTGCAATGGCGGCTAAACGTTTATTGAAGGAATTTTCACGCGTGCTGCCTGCAAAAATCACAATACGAGGTTGATAACTCATGTTTTGGACCCTTTTCCGTATTTGAAGAATTTCAGTAACAGAGCGGAGATCTGTTCGACTGCTTCATTGTTGTGATTCGACCGGGATTTATGAAAGGTAAGAACGCATTTTTTCCTGTACTTTTGGGAATTGTTTCCCGTGTTGATCTGCCAGAAAATGGTTTCGTTTCCCCCCTGTTCAAATTAAAAAAGGAGTGGATCTGAAAACCGACCCACTCCTTTTTTATTTGTTTTGATTGTGGTCTCACAGACGTTTCAGAACTCGCCGAGAACCTCGCCGTTGCTGCGGGTTCCCAGGGCACGCCAGATGTCCAGCGAGATATTTTCGCTGATCGTACGGACCGAGCCATCTACCAGAGCCGCGTTGACGACGCCGATGTGATGGCTGCGCGAAGTGATAATCGCGTAAGTGGGAGAGCCGGCGTTGCCGTTTTTACCTTCCTGCCAGGAATTGTAGTCGACGTCATATTCTATCCCAGCGTCTGTGAAAGGAACGTAGGAATTGGGGTTCATCGTGACGGTAAAACCAGTGTGATGGACGCGGCCGTCGGGCCATTCAGTATGCCCGGTTGCAGGGTTGACCTTTTTGTCAGAGCTCGCTGCTGCCGCCATCGTCGCTGCCTCTGATGGCGTGCTGGGAATGGTAGTGTCAGGCGGGGCTGTGTTGCGGGTATAGGGTTGCCAGCCTTTGACTTCAGAAGCCAGTAGTGTGTTGCTGGTGCCGTCGGTAAACGCGGCCAGCGTCAAACTGGCGTTCGGGTAAAAGGCCCCGTTGCCGCCCATCCCATTTGTGGGATTAAACACAAACCAGGTTCCGTAGTTGAAACCGTAATTGGTGGGGTAGAGTTTGACTTTTCCGTCACCGGGATCACGAACCTGATCGCTTTTAGGATCACTGGGGCAGGCATAAACGGGGATTTTCAAGCCGTCGATGGCCGTTTGGAAATCCCAGGCGATCGAGAGATCAACGTTATTATACAGGCTGCCTTGTTCGAGCAGCGGCAGGATGCGGCCATGCACGCCCCACGATCCATTATTGGCGGTGGCAGAAACGGACAGATCCACGCTCGCGCCGGGGGGGAGGTAGCGGTAACTGCTGGCATAATTATGCACGGCCAGCCCCAGTTGTTTCAGATGATTTTTACATTGCGTTCGGCGCGCTGCCTCGCGTGCCTGCTGGACGGCGGGCAGGAGCAGGGCGATCAGAATCGCGATGATGGCGATCACCACCAGCAATTCAATGAGTGTAAATCCACGTTTGTTGCGCATCAAAGGGGTCCGTTGCAGAGTTAGAAGTATTGATGAGGGGTCATTTTAGTGATGTAACAAGCAATATGTGTACCAAAGATCGTGAATTCAGGGGTTATTATGATTTTAGGTGGTTCAGGTTCCGTTTATAACAAATGAGGATCCGAAATGGGTATCTAAGGGGAAACAGAGCCCGGCAAGTGTCGGTAAATCAGACTGAGGCGCTGAAATCTGCGACAGGCTGTTCATCTGAAATGGCAGGAGCACTTCTTTGTCGCGTTTGGGGGGTACTTTGAATTATCATGGTCAATGAGGGACTGCCCTGAATTTTCAGAGTTGGTCAGAGGCATCCCTGCCCGGCTCCCAATTAAGAAATAGAAAGCAGTCCGAACCATGCGCTGGCCGTTGAGGTACCAGATTCTCATTCCGATGGTGGGAATCATGGTTTTCGCGATTGTCAGCGTGACGTTATGTCACGCCTATCTTTCGACCAGTCAGATCAAGCTGCAGATCCGTGATCAGTTTCGGCAAATCGCGCATACGTTGAATGAGGCCACGTTTCCTTTGACGGCGGCGGTGTTGAATCAGACGAAGGGGCTTTCGGGCGCCGATTTTGTGCTCGTCGATCAGAACGGCGAAATTCTGTCCTCAACCCGTCCTGATTACGTGCCGCAGCAGGTGACGCAGGAACCTCCCGAATGGGACGCGTTGCAGATTTCCGATGTGATTCAAACCGGCGATATGCACTTTTTTCGCGCCGTTGTGAAGATTCAGCAACGTGGCCGCACACCGGATCTACGGTATCTGTATATTTATTATCCGGTGAAGGAATATCGGGAAGCGCTGTCGAATGCCATTTATCCTTCTCTGCTGGCCGGCAGTATTGCGCTGGTTGTGGTGGCTTTTTTAGCGACGGTGATTGCCGCACGCGTGACGCGGCCTTTACAGAGGCTGGACAGAAAGGTGGCGCAGATTGCCCACGGGAATTTCCAGCCGATGCTGCAGCCGGCCCGCGACGATGAGATTCGTGATTTGAGCATTTCGATCAATCAGATGGCGGGGCTACTAGGTGATTATGAAGATGAAATCAAACGCAGTGAGCGGTTGAAGACGCTGGGGCAACTGCGGGGTGCGATCGCGCATCAGTTGCGCAATGCCGTCACCGGCTGTCGCATCGCTCTGGATTTGCATCTGCGAAAAAATCCGGAGAGCCAGCAGGATGAAACGCTGCAGGTTGCCAATCGTCAGTTGCGTCTGATCGAACAATATCTGCAGAGTTTTCTGGAGAATAAGCGGGGCCATTTTTCCAGTTTCGCGCCCGTCTGTCTGAGCGAGATTGTATCCAGGGTGGTGAGTCTGGTGATGCCGACCGCGCGGCACTTTGGCATCGAGCTGGAACAGACGGAAGTAGCAGACGGCATCACAATTCAGGGAGACGCCGAGTCGCTGCAGCAGTTGATTTCCAATCTGATTCTGAACGCCATTGAAGCCGCCGTTCCGGTAGAGTCCGATCAGAACACAAAACCAGCCGATACAGGTCGGGTCAGTCTCAGACTGTTTCAAAGCAGCCCGGAGTCTGTTACTTTGGAAGTGCAGGATACAGGCTTTGGTCCGGAACCGGCGATTGTCAATAAAATGTTTGAACCACTGGTGACGGCTAAAAAAGATGGCACCGGCCTGGGTTTATTTGTGGCCAGCGAGATCGTCAAGAATCATGCCGGGCAGATTCGCTGGGAGCGGCGGGATCAGCAGACGTGTTTTATCGTTGCGTTGCCTCTGATGAATGTGGAGAATGAGAGTGTCGAAATTACTGATCGTGGATGATGAAGAATCGATCTGCTGGGGGTTAAGCCAGTTAGGCGAGAGCCACGGCCATCAGGTCGTGACGGCCTCAACGGCCGAGCAGGCGTTGAGCCTGGCGGAAACAGAGCGGCCGGATGTGGTTGTGATGGATGTCCGCCTGCCAGGTATGGACGGGTTGACCGCGATGCAGGGGCTCTACGATCGGATTGGTCCGGTGCCGGTGATTGTGATTACCGCCTATGGTGATTTACAGACGGCCGTCGAAGCGGTTCGCAAAGGGGCCTTCGATTATATCGTCAAACCGTTTGATTTAAATCAGATGGAACAGGTGCTGGAGAAAGCCGTCAATGAATCGCGGCGCGAGGAACTGATGCCGGGCGAGCCTCGTCAACTGGAAGGTCTGGTCGGTTCCACGCCGGAAATGCAAAACGTGTTCAAGTCGATTGCGCTGGTCGCTGGCTCGGAGGCGAGCGTGCTGCTGTCCGGCGAAAGTGGTACGGGTAAGGAACTGGCAGCCCAGGCCATTCATCGTTTCAGTGAGCGATCCGCGGGGCCTTTCGTAGCCGTGAACATCGCCTCACTCAGCGAAAATCTGGCAGAGAGCGAATTATTCGGCCACGCATTGGGCGCATTTACGGGTGCCGAATCGGCGCGGGTCGGTTTTCTGGAACAGGCCGATCAGGGCACACTGTTTCTGGATGAAGTCGCTGACATTCCGTTGTCGATTCAGATTAAACTGTTGAGGGCCCTGGAAGAAGGGGAAGTGCTGCCCGTCGGTTCGAACAAGCGGATCAAAACCAGTTTTCGCGTGATTGCCGCCACGCATCGGAACCTGGAAGCGTTAATCAGACAGGGGAAATTTCGACACGATCTCTATTTTCGCCTCTGTACGTTTCAGATTGAGATTCCCCCGTTACGAAAGCGGGGGGGCGATATCCGGGTGCTGGCGGAATTTTTTCTGGAGCGGTTTGTGGATCGGCAGACAGGCATGCGGCATCGGCTGACGTCGGAAACGATTACCGAACTGGAACGTCGCCCGTGGTATGGCAACGTGCGCGAGTTGCGAAATTCGATAGAACATGCGGCGTTGCGGGCGCGCGGGGGAACGATTCTTCCCGAAGATCTGCCGACTGCGGTTTCCAAGTCATTTCTGGGAATGGATGAGTCCGATACGGACGCTGATACACAAATTGCCGCATTGCTCAAGCAGTGGGCCGAACAACAGCTTGTCGATCCGGAACAGGCTGCGAATATTTATGAGAAACTGTTGGCGCTGATTGAACCGCCGGTGATGGAAGTCGCTTTGGAGAAATTTCACGGGCAATGTGCGCCGGCGGCGCGCTGTCTGGGTCTGCATCGGACCACACTGAGCAAAAAACTGAAGCAATACGGAATTGAAAACAGTTGAAGTGATTTTACTGAGGTCATTTGAAATGAGACCAGACGCGCGCTGCATTTTGATGTTGCTGTTTACTATCGCGGCTCTCAAGAGCACGCTGGTTTTTGCGGCGGAAAAAACAAAACAAAAGCCGTTGAACTTTGTGTTCATTCTGGTGGATGATCTCGGTTTTATGGATGTGGGCTGTAATAATCCGGACACATTCTATGAGACGCCGCATATCGATCAACTGGCGAAAACGGGCATGCGCTTCACGAACGGTTACGCCGCCAATCCGGTGTGCAGCCCCACACGTTACAGCATCATGACCGGCAAATATCCGACGCGCGTGGATGCGACCAACTTCTTTTCCGGCGAACGCGCCGGTAAATTTCTGCCCGCACTCCTCAATGATCAGATGCCTTTGAGCGAAGTCACGATCGCGGAAGCGTTGAAAGAACACGGTTACTCCACTTTTTTCGCCGGGAAGTGGCATCTGGGACCGACGGAGGAGTTCTGGCCGGAAAAGCAGGGCTTCGATGTGAACCGTGGCGGCTGGCATCGCGGGGGTCCTTATGGCGGGAAAAAATATTTCTCCCCTTATGGGAATCCGCGGTTGACTGATGGACCCGAGGGAGAACATCTGCCCGATCGGCTGGCGCGCGAAACGGCGAAGTTCATCGACGCACATCGCGAGCAACCCTTCTTCGCGTATCTGGCCTTTTATTCGGTACATACCCCGTTGATGGGGCCGAGTCCGCTCGTCGCCAAGTATCAGGCAAAAGCGAAACGCTTGGGATTAACGGGGCAGGAAGAATTCGCCGATGAAGAGCAGGTGTTCGACGTTGATGAGAAACGGCGCGTGCGGATCCTGCAGAACCACGCCGTTTATGCGGCGATGGTCGAATCGATGGACGCCGCAGTAGGCAAAGTACTCGCGCAACTGGAAAAATCAGGGCTGGCTGAGAACACGGTGGTGATGCTGACTGCCGATAATGGCGGGTTGAGCACATCGGAAGGCTCTCCCACATCAAATCTTCCCTTGCGGGGCGGAAAAGGCTGGCTGTATGAAGGGGGGATTCGCGAAGTCTTTCTGATTCGCTGGCCGGGAGGCACGCAGCCGGGTAGTACCTGCGATGAACCGGTTATCACAACCGATTTTTATCCGACGATCCTGGATCTGGCCGGTTTGCCTCTGAAGCCGGAACAACATCTGGACGGGGTGAGTCTCAAACCGTTTTTGCAGGGTGAGGAACCGCTGAAACGCGAAGCTTTGTACTGGCATTACCCGCATTACTCCAATCAGGGGGGCATCCCCGGCGGTGCGATTCGCATGGATGACTGGAAACTGATTGAGCGATTTGAAGACGGCAGCACTCGACTTTACAATTTGAAAGCAGACCTGGGAGAGCAGACTGACCTGACGGCAAAACATCCGGAGCGTGTCGCTGCCATGCGCCGGAAACTGCATGCATGGTATCAGGCAACCGATGCGAAGTTTTTACGTGCGAAGCCCGGGGGACCGGAGCCCTGGCAACCTGGGAAATGAACGAACGTATTCAGGGAAAAACGCAATTCAGCGTAAAAAGTGTCTACTGACTTTACCGGTCGAGGCTGCTTCACGAAAAATTAAAAATTGATTTTGCTCACCGGGAAATATATTGCCAGTCAATCCTTTCATTTTCCTGTGATCTGTTATAATCCCAGATAGCAATTGCATTTGTGATGAAATATCGTTTCCGATAAATCACCTGGAATCTGCAGATCCCCGATCAACCTCTAATGATGATTGAGAAAACGTATGGCGCAATCCACGTTGCCGGAACAGAGTGAAAAATATTCCGACATGTTGAGCCTGTTGCGGAATAATTTGAGCAGCGTGATCCGGGGGAAATCAGAGAGCATCGACATGATGATGGTGGCTTTGCTGTGCAGCGGGTCTGTGTTGATGGAAGATGTTCCCGGCACCGGCAAGACCACGCTCGCGAAAGCACTGGCCCGCTCGCTGGATGTTCCCTTCAATCGGGTTCAGTTTACTCCCGACCTGCTGCCGACCGATATTCTGGGGTCTTCCATCTATAATCCCGTTGATGGCACCTTTCATTTTCGCAAGGGTCCGGTGTTTTGTAACATCCTGCTGGCCGATGAAATCAATCGTGCTTCACCCCGCACACAGTCTGCCTTACTGGAAGCCATGAGTGAATCGCAGGCAACCATTGAAGGCGTGCGCTATATTCTGCCGGCCCCGTTTTTTGTCCTGGCAACACAGAATCCGGTAGACTTTCATGGCACCTATCCCTTGCCGGAAGCACAACTGGATCGTTTTCTCATTCACCTGCAACTGGGCTACCCGGATGCAGAAAATGAAATTGAAATTCTGTTCGCACAATCCACCGAACATCCGGTTGACCATCTGGAACGGGTTCTCAACCATGAAGAAGTTCTGGAGATGCAGGGCGCGGTCAAAACCGTGCACGTTGATCAAAGCGTGGCCCGCTATATGATCGCTCTGGTCCAGGCGACGCGAAATGATCCCCGGCTGAAACTGGGGGTCAGCCCCCGCGGCTCGCTGATGCTGTTTCGGGCTTCGCAGGCCATCGCCTTTCTGAAAGGTCGAAATTATGTGCTGCCGGACGATGTGCAGCATATGGCGGACTACGTGTTAGCGCACCGGCTGATTTTAACATCAAAAGCAAAGTACAGCAGTATTACCAAGATGGATGTGGTCTCCGATATCATTCAAAAAGTGAAAGTGCCCAATTAGCATTTTACTGACGGGAAGTGAGTGGAATGATCTTTTCAGCTCATTAATTTAGAAGTGTTGAATCCGTAATGCATGTCTCGGAATACGATCCCTATTCGCCGACGATCAGAAAAAAAGATTCGTTTACGAATCGTCTGCTGCTGGTGCGAATGCACAAGCATTACTGGTATTATCGTGTGACGTATCCGGGGAAAATCCTGCTGTTCGGATTCTTCCTGTCGGGTATCGGCACGATTTCGGTTTCGGTTCCCATCTATAATCTGTTCAGCGTGCTGATGGCGTTGATCCTGGTTGACGGCATTATTTCCTGGATCTTTCGGCCCCGGTGCGAACTGAAAGGAGATTTTCCCGCTCAGACAACAGCCGGACAGCCGGCGGTGGGCCAGTTCACGGTGACCAATCGAGGCTGGCTGCCGATTTATGATATGGCGGTCGCCTTTCGCTGGCTGGAGAAACCGCTGACGCAGATCGATCGGGATGATACCCTGGAATGTCTGTCCCGCGGGGAATCGGTTGATCTGACGGTGACCATCGATGCGCCGCAACGAGGTTTTTACGCGCTTCCCAAACTGGGCGTGCATACGTTGTTTCCTTTTCATCTGAACCGTTCCGGCAGTGCTGCGTTGCCCGGAAAATCGTTGCTGGTTCTGCCCGCCTTTCATCAGCTGACGAGCGTTGATTTACCGGTAGGCAATAAATTCCAACCGGGGGGCATCGCTCTGACTTCCAATGTGGGAGAATCTCCGGAGTATATCGGGAATCGGGAATATGTTCCCGGCGAACCGGCACGCAGGCTTGATTTTCGCTCCTGGGCCCGGCTGGGTAAACCGGTTGTGCGGGAATATCAGGAAGAGTATTACTGTCGCATTGCCTTGATTTTAGATACCTATATGCCCGCCGACAGCTGGTTGACACGCAATCTGAAATCCATCAACCAGCGGTACTTTCCCAAAACGGAACATACGCAGTCCATGAATGTGCTGGAAGCGGGCATCAGTCTGACGGCTTCGATCGCCGACGCTTTGTCGCGAGGAGAATACCTGATTGACCTGTTCGCTGCCGGCCCGGAACTGTATGTGTTTCGAGCGGGGCGGCATACCGCGCACTTCGATAATGTTCTGGAAATTCTGTCCTGTGTGGATCGTTGTCCCCATGACCCCTTCGACACAATCGGGCCGGCCGTGTTTGAGGAACTGTCCAACGTCTCGACTGCGGTCTGTATTTTTCTCGACTGGGATGAACAACGGGAAAAAATGGCGCGGGCCGTTCTGGATTCGGGATCGAGCCTGAAAACGATCATCATCCATGATGGCGCGACGACAATACCTTATAATTCCGCTGAATTCGGTCACGCTTATCATTTTACAACCGACGAGATTGTAAAAGGAAAGGTGGAATCGATATGAATGCGCAGCGTACCATTGCGTTCATTTTGATCAGCCTGGAGAGCGCCGCCTTTGGGATCCTGTCGGACACTCTCGTTTTCTCTTCCGTGATCATCGTGCTGGCTACGCTATCGTATGTACCGATATTGCGATATCCATTTTCACGCCGTCAGGTGTTCTGGATCACCAGTGTGTTCGCGATTCTGTTCATGATCAAATATATGCTGTATCGGCATGAATTCACACTGGATCGAATGGCAATTCGAACTCCACTGGCATATGCAGCCGCACAGTTTGTGATGACCGTGCAGTTGCGTCAGTTTTTCGACAGCCAGTTTGATCGCTTCCTGCCGAATTCCTTTCCGCTACTTGGAATCGTCGCCTTTATCCTGACGGGAGATATTCTGATTTACGGCTCGAAAGGCTCGTATTATCAGGTTCTGGTTTTCAGTTTTGTTTTGTTGTCGGGCGTGTTTTATCAACTGGGGCACCCGTTTCGCAGTCCGAAGAACGCCGAGAAACGGAACTGGTCTGTTTATCTGATTCGCGCCAATATTTTTGCCGTGATCTGGCTGTTGGGCTGGCTGGCGGCGACGGGCCTGGATCGCTACGAACGAGAGCTGGATCAACTCTATTACCGCCTGATTGAACCGCGTACGACGGGAATTACGTCTCGCGCCGGATTCTCTACGATTTCAAAGCTGGGCAGTTTGACGAATCAGTTTGACTCGAGTGCGCAACACGTGAAATTACGCGTCAAATCGACCGATGAACCAGGTTACCTGCGCGGTCGGGCGTTCGTGCAGTTCTTTAACTCGGAATGGCATTCTGATATTGGAACCCACAACGCGCCCATCATCGCCGCCCCACCAGCGGGAGTCAAAAACGTCATCCTTCCGGAAGGAACCTGGTTCCAGATGGGACAGGCGAACTCTACTGACTGGATAGAATATGAAGTCTGGTCCGATCCATCCGAGCATGTTTTCGCCCCCCTGAATACGCCGCTGATACATGCGGTGGCTCACAACATACAGTATGACAGCCAGGATATTCTGACATCACGTTCGCTGGAAGGCGGATTCCCTTATGCGCTTTTCCTGCCGCGCCAACAGCTGCCCCCTCGTCCTGCATCAGAAATGGCATTACAGAGGTTGCTGCAAGTTCCCTTTGACGTTTCTCCGCAGGTGGAACTGCTGGCCCGGCAGATCTTTGACGGCTGTAAAACGTCTGCTGAAAAGATCGACCGCATTCAAAAATATTTTCCGGACCACTATCAATATGAGCTGGGAATTTCCGTGCCTGCCGAGCAAGATCCGCTCACCTATTTCCTGCTGGAAAAACCGAATGCCCATTGCGAATATTTTGCCTCAGGGACTGCCCTGTTACTGAGACTGGCAGGTGTTCCCTGTCGCTATATTACGGGTTATGTCGTGCGTGAAAGGAATCACTACGACCAGTTCTGGGTGGCCCGCAACAGGCACGCGCATGCCTGGGTCGAAGCCTGGGATGAGCAGCAGGGCTGGGTCACTGTGGAATCCACGCCGCCGGCCGGACAACCCGACTATGCTGCGCCAGGCCCGGTCAGACAGTATTGGGAATCTTTTATCGGTCAATTTTCCCGTCTGAAAACGGCCTTACAGCAGGGGCAGTGGATTCTGGCATTATCCGAGGCGCAGTTACCTTTAGCGCTGTTGTTTGGGGGGGTGGGGCTCTGGTTCGGGTTGAAGTGGCTCTTTCGCTTCTGCCGAAAACGACTACAGGAGCGAGCCGCCTTTCGGGCAGATCCGGTTCATATTCAGGAACTGCATCTGCTGCTGAAGCAGATGGATCGTCTGTTAAAAAAATATCAGCTCGTGCGTCAACCGGGTGAAACTTTGATGCAGTTTTCCAGACGTATTCACAGTCAAAGCGTTTCTGGCTGGTATCAAACCTACGCCGGCGGTCGTTTCATGCCGGAAGGACCCGCCACACAGGAACTAATTGTTCAGTTAAAGCAGCAACTCCTGGAATTTCGTAAGCAGAAATCTCCCCTGTAAGACTTCAATCGGCAGATTTTGCATGAAAAAAGGGCTTGGCAGGCAAACACGGTCTGACTAGAATCCGTAGCTCATCTCTCACTTCTCAACACAAACACATCTTATTGTATTTACGATTTTGAAAAGACGGGCAGTCTCTTCGCGTTCTTTGTCTGCGCGCCTGCCTGTCGAACACTAGAAAATTGAACGGGATTCTCTCAATGAAAGTTCTCTCCAAAGCACTCCTCATAGCGATCATTCCCTGTATTTCCCTGATTGCCAGCGGCTGTGATCTGCTTCCGCATGCGCTACAACCCAGTCAGTGGAGCAAGCTGAACCGTGGACCGGCGCCACGTCAGGACACTTATTTTTCTGTTCCCGATCATATTCCGGAACTGGATCAGAAAGCACGACCAGTGAGCAATGATTAAACGATTCAGGCTGATTACTTAAGATTAACTTTCGGTTTGATTTCTTTGCGGGACGGTTTGGGAAAAGTCTGGCGGTCCAGAACCTCATTCTTCAGGCTTTTCAGTTCAACCGTCATGGCGCCAGAGGTCCGTTCAAAAGTCAGCAGCAGATAACTGTCCTTGCCTGCCAGAAACTTTGAGTGAGGGTCAGAGTACTGCGTGCCCGTTCCACTGAGCGCAGTGTTGTAACAGGTCAGACCGTCTGCCTCTGCCCGTTCGGCGAAATAGCCGAAGCCGGTGACGCAGATCGTCCCTCTGCGAAACAGGGCCTGCCAGGCGCCCCCCAGTTGACTCCGCATCGTGGCATTCCGCTCATTGTACAGAGTGACAATCTGAGCGGGCGCATTGTCAGTGATGGTCTGATACCAGCGGTATTGCGCCGAATCCCGGTCGAACGGGTGGCAGGTTTGCCAGGTATTGCCGAAGTCCGAGATGTGATTGAAGTCGAGGCCGATGAATCGCACGTCAAACCCGGGGACATCAAAGTACCATTTCCATTCGTCATCGGGCAGTTCAAAAAAACGACGGAACGCGGTGGCTTCAACGTCATACACGGCATGCGCGGGGGGTGTTTTGCCGCGGGGATGGACTTCCCGGTCATGATTTCCCAGGATCGGCATGAAAGGGGTTGAGCGAAATAATTCCGGGTAGGCGTCAATTAATTTAATGTAAGGAGTGATACACGCACGTTGGCCCGGTCCGCAAGCCTGCCAGAGATTGTTGATGTTATCTCCCGCCGTCAGTAACAGGTGCACGTCTTCTTTGATCAGACTGGATAAGTCGGGCAACGACTGCCAGTCGGCAGCAATCGCGACACGGAGGCGCTCAGTGGGATAGGCTTTGAACGTGTGGATCGCGGACTGCTGGTTTCCCGTTTTCACCATGTAGTGATAGAATGTGTCTCGTTCTGTTAAGGGAATTTCGACATGATGCAGCGTTGTGTTTTCATCAATTCTTTTCGTTTCCATCGTCTCAGGTGATAAACCATAACGCACCGCGGAGTCACCGGGTTGTTCGGTCAGCCAGTTCACGACAATCTTATCTGGTTGATTGGTTTTGTGTGTTAACCAGATTCGCTGAATTTCTGCTGCACCGGCCAGCGTCGGGAGCAGGTTGAGACAGAGAAAAAAGAACCGAAATTTCATAGGAGAGATCTCGCAGGAGGTTCGTGTTCTCAGAGTCGGTAAAAAAACAAGGAAGCCGAAACTGTGCCGGCTCCCTTGTTTTAGATTGGTCTGCTGTTGAGCGGGGCTGAACGGAATCAGACTTTGGGTTCCCAGCCTGGTTCGTATTCCCGCGACCATAAGGCCATGGCGGCTTTATCGTTCTGAATATGACCATTGGTCGGATCACAGGTCAGCGTGCGGCCGGTGCGGTGTGCGATGTTACCAATGTGGCAGAGCAGTGTGCTCTTGTGTCCAATTTCAATTTCGGCGTTCAGATTGAGCGGTTCATTGTTGCGGATGGCGTCAATGAAGTTTTGAGTGTGTTCGCTCATGCCTTGATTGCCACCCACATTCTCAATTTCTTTATCCTTGGCGTCCAGAATCCGGTATCCACCTGAAGTACCAAGGATCAAGGTCCCGTTGCTGCCGAAGAAGGTCACAAAGTCATTCTTGTGCCGGTTGCAGCTGGTTCCCTGCCAGGTAATCTGTTTGCCTCCGTCAAATTCGTAAGCAACCACTTGTGTATCCGGGGTCTGCTGATCATCGACGAAGGCATAACGACCGCCACTGGAAACGACACGCGTCGGATAATCCACGCCCAGGCCCCAACGGCAGAGATCGAGCGAATGCACGCCGTTATTGCCGAGTTCTCCGTTGCCATAATTCCAGAACCAGTGCCAGTTATAATGAATCACGTTATCCGTGTATTTCTGACGCGGCGCCGGTCCCTGCCAGAGATCGTAGTTCAGTTCGGGGGGAACGGCGGCTGGTTTGCCGGTGCCGATGGAACCGCGGGCACTTTCATAAAAAGCGCGCGCGAGGTAGACATCGCCGATGGCGCCTTCTTTGAGTTTCTGAATCCCTTCCATAATCGACTGGCTGCTGCGTCGCTGGCTTCCCATCTGGACGGCCCGTTTATTTTTGCGAGCCGCTTCCACCATCATTTCGCCTTCTTTGGGATTATGGCTGCAGGGTTTTTCAACATAAACATGCTTGCCTGCCGAACAGGCCAAAATGGTTGCCGGTGAATGCCAGTGGTTGGGGGGAGCGACGATCAGAGCATCAACTTCTTTGTCGTCCAGAATCTTGCGGAAGTCGTCGATCGGTTGAGGAGCCTTTTCGGTGGCTTTCTCAACGGTTTTGACGGCGTTTGCCAGTCGTGTATCGTCCGTATCGCAGACATATTTGATTTCGACTCCATCCAGCGCACCAAAGGTTTTGGCCAAAGCGAGTCCGCGCTGCATCCCCATGATTCCAATGGTGACTTTTTGGCTGGGGGCTTTACTGGCGGCTGAGAGGATGGCCGGGGCAGCAATCCCGGCGGCGGTCATGGCCGCTGTTTGACCTAGGAACGTGCGACGACTGACAGAATCGGACATTGGCTGGTTCTCCATATGACAGGGGAGTAAAGGCAAGGCGGGATCAGGTATAAAACAGACTCTATTCTAGTCGCTTTTGAGAGCAATGAACACGGTAAAAACCGGCACAGGGTCAATTTATTAGAAAAACTAAGAATGTCGGATATGTCGATTCCGCGACCGCGAACCAGCGAAAATCCCGCTTACGCTTTTCGGATGTAGTGGGCCGCGAAACTGCGAATTTCCTGTCCGTTCAGGACGTGGAACATCCGCAATTGCTGCAGAGTCTCCTGGCTGAAACGACCGATGGGAACGTGGATCAGTTTTTTCTGATAGCGTTTTGCCAGACGACGCCAGCCGACACCGGGGGGCGCATCGCTGAGCAGGGCGATATGAGTTTCTTCGCTGTAATGACAGGCAGCGACCAGCAGGCGTTCTTCAAGCGTATCGACAAAATCAAACTGGGGCTCATTCCAGATGTCATAAATCGGGCGTGGCGGAAACAGAAACAGCGCGCCTCCATAACTGGACATTCCGATGCCCGGCCCAACCATCTCCTTGCGATAATCGGTGGCGAAAAATGCCAGCGTTGATTCGTCCTGGTGTTCTGCGTGCCAGGTGAGTCGATACGGGTAATCGCGAGGGTCTGCGGGAGAGTCGAACAGCATGAGCACGCAATCCAGCCGTCCTCTGCTGGGGGGAAGCACTTTGACGTGAATTTCGCCGGTATGCCAGTTCCGCAACGTTTCGCGCAGGTCGAGTCCGTCCTTCATGCTTGTGGTGAATTTTTCGGTGCGGGCCAGATCGACTCCCAGCAGTGAGAGTGCATGGTCTTTCACGCTGGTGCGAAATTTTTCGATGGCAACATCTTCCGGCGGCCAGCTGCATTGTTTATGAGGATTCCAGTTCATCTCCCATTCATCCTGTTTCGGCTGGGGAGGTTTGGGGATCAGTTGGCAACTCCTCCAGGAAATGGGATTACCGGGCAGGCGATTGCTTAACTCAACCGTTGTGCCGTCGGGGAGCTGTGCCTGTTCAATCCCGAAGCTGAGCTTATCAAACGGCAGTAAATGCACATACGGGTATTCGCGCGCTGTTTCGGCAACTTGAATGGCAAACTGGTCGCCGGCAATCTGCTGGGCCGCTTTGACCAGCGTATACAGGTCGGGGGTCATACGACGTTCGATGAGTGATAAATTGCGTACATAGCGAAAATAGACCGAAAGCGTTTTCGGCGTAATTTTTCGGCCCCGTGATTTTAATTCAATGCGATACCGGTCGCGGGCGGTCAACGCGAGTTCCTTGATGCCGTCGACAGACAGATTTTCATCGTCGCCCAGTTCGCAGCGCGCCGCTTCATACAGGCCTGTGATATAGGGAAGTTCGCCGAGCATAAATAACAGCGTTTCGGTATCAGCGGCGTAAATTGTTGTTTCGTTGACGGCTTCATCTTCGACTTCCAGCGGCAGCTGATCGAAGTAGGCGTCGTGAATCCACGGCCAGTCGGAAAGCGAACAGACGAGCAGGATCGACTTGTATTTTTTTTCCAGTTCACGCAGACGGTGCGCCATCACCTTGCAGCGATCCAGCGGTTGACCTTCCGGTAATTTTTTCAAAGCCGGCAAGACCGCAGCGGAAAATTTTGCGAGAGGTACTTTCTTCAGTGCATACGGATCGGGTAATGAAGCGGAAAGACTTTCAAAGCGTTGTGTTTCCAGGTCGATAAAGTGGCGATCGATGCGCTCCATCATGGCGATGCGAAGTGCCGCGACCACGCCCTGGCAGGGATCGATGGGAACATAACTGAAGATGCGTTGACTCTCGTCGTCCTCCTCCTCGTCCGCTTCTTCCCACGGCGCAGAACTGGTAATCGGAGGTTCTTCCTGCAGGACCGCGGTGATGCTGGGCAGAAACGAAATGGCCCGCTCGACATTGCTTTGAAACGAGGCCGGCAGGGGGACGGCCAGGCAGTCAAACTGATTGGTCAACATCACGCGGCGGACTTCAATCGCGAAATCACCGCTGCCGTGAATCAGAGGCAGCACGGAAATCCGTGGGCTGATTTTCAAAAAACTGGAATGGGGGTCTGTCATGATAAAAGCATCCAGTTTTCTGTTGCAGTGAATGTCAACCTGCCTGATTCATCAGGGAAGTTAACGTGACCAGGACCATTCTGTTGCATTTTTTAAATTGACAACACACTCTTCAGGCCATTCTCCCTGATACAATTTCACGATGTTCTGAGCCGCCATCGCATACGCGTCGCGGTGCGATTCCTGATCCAGTCCGCCTGTATGGCAACTCAACAATACATTTTCCAGCTTGATCAGCGGGCTTTCAACAGCTAAAGGCTCTTTTTTGAAAACGTCCAGGCCGGCACCGCGTAAATGCCCGGATTCCAGGGCTTCCACGAGGGCGTTTTCGTCGACCAGGCCTCCCCGCGCGGTATTGATCAGCACAGAGCCGGGTTTCATTTTTGCCAGCGTGTCTTTGTTAATGATCTCGATTGTGTCGGGCGTGACGGGCAGATGCAGCGTGACATAATCCGACTGTTTCAGCAGTTCGTCCAGCGTGACGAGTTTGATCTGATGTTTCACGGCGAATGCTGTATTAGGACAGGGATCGTAGGCCAGAACGTGCATGCCCATTCCGATGGCCCGCGTCGCGACTGCCTGACCGATGCGGCCCATTCCCATGATGCCAATCGTGCTGCCCCAGACGCGGGGCGTTAAATGCCACTCCCATTTTCCACTGCGGACCGCCTGGTCTTGGGAACGCGACAGGCGGGCAATTCCCATGATCATGGCAAACGCCTGTTCTGCTACTGAGTGATGATTGACGCCCGGTGTAATCGTCACCACTTTTCCCAGATCATCGCAGGCTGCTAAATCAACGGCGTCGTAACCGACGCCATAGCGTGAAATCACTTTCAGGTCCGGCAGCTGTTCGAGAGTTTCTCTCGTATATGGCTCGGCACCAGCGATGACGGCTTCGTAACCTTGCACCTGTTCTACAACGCGGTGTGGTTCTTTCCGTAAATCAACGTCTGCAGGTACAGTGGCTACTTCAAATCCACCTGCTTGCAGGATTTCAAAATGCGGGCCAAAGTCACACATTTTCGCAGTACAAAATGTACGAGGCATGATCGGAGTTTTTTCTATCGTTACAGTGCTGGGAGACGAGTTAACCTGTACTGCTACTCTAGCGGAACACCGCGTCTGCTGACAACGTTCGCAAGGCGAAAAAACGAAAAGCCGGCGATTCCTTATTTCAGGAAAAAGAAACGCTCCGCACTTTGTACCGTTTTGGGATCTTCTTTGCGCAATTGATCGAGCATCTGCTTGGCTTTTTCCGTGGTTTCGGCATCGGGGCCTTCCCCTTTTTTGTTCTTGCCTTTGGAAGCGACCAGCAGATAACGCACGATGGCCCGTTTGATGGACGGAATGTTGTAATCTTCGGAGCCGTACATGTTCATCAGGCGGTCCAGCACACTCCAGTCGTTCCAGCGGGCGAGGTCCGCGACGACCAGATCCGTCAGTTCCGGGCGGTCCAGCAGGAGCTGCATCGACTGTCGCAGACGTTCTTTGCTGATGCGTCCGTCGCCATAGGTCCACATGAAACGCAGTGCCTGCATGGCGGCGTAGGTTTCACTGAAGGCGACCTCTTTGGGGACGAACTTCGACTGATCAATTTTATCCAGCCCCTCGGCACCCGTCAGCAGCAGGTATCCCGAGATCACCCCATCGATGCCCAGCCGAAATTCTTTCGTGGGCTCATTGATTTTCTTTTCCATGAATGCGACGTCAGATTCCTGGCCGCAAAGCCCCAGCAACAGACCGTACAGGCCCAGGCGGGTGACGGGGGTTTCAGGGTCGACAATCCACTTTCGGATTTTTTCCCGGGGCAGGTCTTTGGAGAGCGGCGTGATGTCTTCATAAGGGGCATTGGCAAATTCGGCATAAGCGTCGTTCGAAATCATCTGGTCCGGATATTCCATGAACTTCATGAAGTACCGCAGCCGTTTCGACGTTTTTTCTTCCGGAGCAGGGGCCTGTGAAATGTAGTGGTAGCTCGTTTCTGTGACTTCAATCGGATCGCCCCAGTCGATGCTGGTCCCTTTGGTGCCGAGCAGTAAAAACAGGTTTCCCTTTTTGCCGGGACGGTGACGATTAATCGTAATCTGTTCGCCGACTTTCAGTTTGTCTTTGTCCGACTGACGAATGATCTCTTTGATTTCAAAGACCGTTTTTCCCGCTTTTTCCAGCGTCCCTTTTTCTGCTTCCGTCCACTGGACGAGGACGGCGACATCCGACTGCGAGAGTTGCTCGGTTAAGGTCAGCGACGGAGCCGAACAGAACGGACAGGCCCTGGCGTCGAGTGACTGTGACATCACGAACAGGCCGCAGAGCAGTCCCAGGAACAAACGGTTGTTGCTGTATTTTTTGAAACGATTCATTTGCCGAACCCCGTGGCGATTGAAAAACTGTTTTGTAAAAACGAAATCGGTTGGTCTTGGTTAAATTCTGTTGTCATTATTTATCGATCACGATGGCGTCGTCAATCAGATAGATCCGCTGCAGTTCGCCATCGATGGTTTCCGCCTTGATATGGAAGACGCCGACGACATCAAACGGGCGATTAAGAATATAATCGGCCGTCACTCCGTCCCGCATCACCACCGGAAACAGGTCATAAATCTTCGGGTTTTTGCCGAAGCAGCAGATCTGATTATCGCGGGCCAGTTGGAAAAATTCATTGCCCGTCTGCTGGAACGGCGGATACATAAAGCCTCGAATGCGAATCCGCTGGCCATCCAGGTCCTTAAGCCAGTGAGGCATCAGTTCCGGTGCCTGGGGAGTGACCGGTTCCATATTCATCACTTTGAGTAAATCAATATCATCATAGTTGATCAGCAGCACATTATCAGGATCGACTTTGCGAAAAGTACGTTCTTTTACGAGTATTTTCACTTCGCGCGGTTCACTGGCAGTAAGTTCTTTTTTCTCCTGCTCCGTCATGGCCCGTTGTTTGGGGTCCGGTTTGCGGGCGACCAGAGCAACTTCCTTTTCCAGAGCCCCTTTTGCAGGTTGCTTCGCCGTTTGCACCGGTTCTGTTTTTGAAGGCACATTGTCTGCGGTGGTTGGCTGTTGTTTTACTGCGGCAGGTTGCGGCGTTATGGCGGTCTGGTTCAGCGTTGGTTGCTGATTCTGAGGGCTGGCTGTTGTTTTCGCGTCGTCGGCGACAGCAGAGGCAGCTACGGTTTCCTGCCCGCTTTGATCAAGCTTGTCACTGAACTGGCGGTACTCGGTCGGTTCTGACGAAGAGCAGCCGACTGCTGAAACAGCAAGACTGGCCACAGTCAGCAGCAACAAAAAAGTGATTGTCTGGCGGGTGGGATAAAGGTGGGCCTGCACGTGATCAAACTCCTGCTGATCGGGTGGTTGCACCAACTTCTTGACAAAGTTGATAATGGCTCAGACTGTGAATCAATCTGAGCCATTCGGTTAATAAGTTTGTAGTGTGTCTGTCTCTCTGCCAGTCAGGGCACAGAAATCAGTAGGCGGTCCTTGCCTGCTCAAAATGGGTTCCCTTTAACTGGTAAACGGGCTTCAGTTCACCGGCCTGCGTCGGTGCTTCTGCCTGAAATTCGCCAGCGACGGATACCAGACCTGCGTAAAAGTCGGCACTGCGATCGCCTTGCATTTCCACCAGGATCATATCTTTGGCATCAGGTTGTCCGCCGAAGCAGCACTGGCCATTGTCTTTGACCAGAATAAAGCTTTTCAGGTTTTCCGTTTGCCGGGTGGGATACATATAACCTTTGAGGAAAACCTTTTGCTTATCCAGCTTGAGGACCTCGGGATCGACCCTGGTGACTCCATCTGTCTTGACAAATTCCCTGGCGGCAATATCACTGGCAAAGTTGAGTCGATGATATCCCTCGGGGACTTCATTCGCATACACGAAAGACTGATAGGAAATTCCGGTGATCAGGAAAAACGTCGACAGCGTAACCGCAGAGAGCGCCACCATTTTTCCTCCCAGCTCACCCGAGGATCGTTTGATGCTGAATAAACTGAACAGCGAAACGACAACTCCGAAAACGGCGATTCCTACTCCAATAATGCCGAACAGGGCGATGAACGAAAACAGCCCCAACACCAGCCCGACCACGGCAGTCGGCGGTACAGGTTTGTACGAAAACTCGTCGTGGACCTCGACGGCATTCTGTAAAGATTGATTGGATCCATCAAGAACTTGCGACATTTTGCAAGGCCTTTCAATAATTCAGCGGGAATAAAAACATTTACGATAAACGATTGTCACTCACGGATTCTGCACACTCTCTGTTATGGAAGTGCGCTTTTTTCTTCTGCTTTCATCATATCATGCCGCAGGAGCCAAAACACCCCTGAATTCGCCCAGAAAGTCAGAGAAACCATCGAAGCGGGACAGTACGTTTCCAGGTCAAAAATACGACTGGATGACTTTTTTCGGGAACTCACTGAGATCGCTCTGCTTATATAGTATATACGGTGACCGCTTGTTTTTCGTTGAATTATTATCAATCTTAACTATGCGAAATGTCAACGGAAGACACGCACGGGATGCAATCAATCAATTTTGGTTAATCGTCTGTTCGTAAGGTAATACCAGATAGTTACTTATGGTGATGATGTTAAGCCGTTCCCCTGAGGGGCGGATTCTGTTTAATTGTTCATTATTTCTGGTTGCCGAACCGCATTGATTCAAGATCCGGACGCTGATTCAAAAGCGAATCAAATATCAGGCCGGAAATCAATCAGGGCCGACAGAATGAAAATCAGTCGCTTAACGTGCTGGCAACGTCGGTGCGATAGGCGGTCATTGCCGGGATGAATCCGACCAGAGACGCCAGTACCATCAGAACCGGCAGCAGGATCAGTTCGATGGAATTGAAGGCAAACGGGTTAATCAACAGTCCGCTGCGCGCTTCAATAATCGGGGCTGCGATGAAGACCAGTCCATGACCGAGGATAATTCCCAAGATGCCGCCGCCGAGACAGAGCAGTACCGATTCGGAAAGAATAATCGTGAACACCGTGTTACGACCCGCACCCAGAGCCCGCATGATGGCGATTTCCCGTTTGCGATCCGACATTGAATTGTAAATGCTGACAAAAATACTCACGCCGGAAACAACAATGATCAACGAGGTCAGCACAATCAGCATGGTACGTATATTTCCCACGATGTTGGTCATGAGCCAGTTGATCTGTTGAATTGGATTGACGGCTTGCGCCTGATTGCCTTCTTTCAATTCAGACTGGAACTTGATCGTGGTAAATCCGCGTAAGCGGTCTCCCTTCATCTGGACCAGAATCGCAGTCACTTCTTTCTGGGCATCAGGAACACTATGGTCGTGACCGGCGTGATCGTGGCCGCTGTGATCATGATGATCGTGGGCTGCATTATCTTTTATGAGGGCTTTCAGTTTTTCTTCATCGACTTTTTCACCAAAAAATGCGGCTTCCCGGCGGATTGCTTCTTCAAGTGGTTTTTCATGTCCGGAAACCTGATAAAAGCCGCGCAGATTGACGAACACGGTCCGGTCATTGGGCGTCCCCGTCGGGGCCAGAATTCCTACGATTTTGAATTTTTCATCGTGGACGTGTCCACCTTCTGCGGAGCCATGAATCAGCTGGAATTCATCGCCGATCTTCCAGTTGTTTTGTTTTGCGACCACAGACCCGATGACCGAATCCCAGGTTCCCGGCAGAAATTTTCCGTCGGCGTTGATCCGAAAATGACGATCGGGAATGTATTCCAGCGCAAAATAGCGCGGAATGGTGCCGACGATCGGAAAGCCCCCTTTTTGTGTGACATCTCCAATCGCAAACGGAATCGCTTCTTCGATGCGCGGGTCTTTCTTCAATTCGGTGTAATAACGATAAGGCAGATTTTCAATCGGTGCTCCGACACGAAAGACCGTGTTCAACACCAGCTGCAATGCGCTGCCTTTCGGGCCGACAATCAGGTCGTAACCACTGGCTGTCTGATTAAACATACGGTCAATCACACTGTTGATGACGAGGACGGAAATCATCAGCGTGACACCCAGGGCAACACTCAAAGCCGTCAACAGAGAGGCGAGGCGACGTTGTCGGATACTTTTCCAGGCAATGGTCAGAGTATTCATAATGGAGAATTGCTTCGTTTACTGAAGAATAAAAGAGGAATAACATCAACCAGAAATCATCAGAACTAAACTTTGGCGTGCACTTGATTGAAATCGGACAGCGTTTCCACGCGTTCAAACTGTCTGGCGACTTCCTGCGAGTGCGTGACGAGCAGCATCGAAATCTGATGCTGGGCACAGGCGTCGCGTAACAGATGCAGAACGGTTTCCTGATTGGCCAGATCCACGTTCGCCGTCGGTTCGTCGGCCAGTAACAGTTTCGGTTGATTGGCCAGTGCGCGGGCGACTGCCACACGCTGCTGTTCTCCGACCGACATCTGTTTCGGGTGATGATGCAGGCGGTGTTCCAGACCTACCAGTGCCAACAGTTCTTTGGCGCGGTCGCGGCTCGGCTTTTTACGGGAAAAACTCATTCCCAGCAGGACATTTTCCAAAGCAGAAAAGGCGGGCAGCAGGTTAAACGTCTGAAATACAAAACCGATGCGTTCGGCCCGGAACCGGTCGCGGACGACTTCTGCCATCGAAGCGATTTCGGTGCCGGCAATCGTGACTTTGCCGCTGTCAGCCGCCGTGATGCCGGAAATCACATTCAGCAGCGTCGATTTTCCCGAGCCGCTCTCGCCGATGAGCGCCACCTGTTCTCTCTCCTGCAGTTCAAACCGCTTGATATCCAGAATGGGGAGAATGGAACCATCGGGCTCGCGGTAACTCTTTTTCACATTTTCCAGCAGCAGGGACATACCGACCTCGTTCAGGGGATCTGAGAATGCTTACCAAATTATCCGGGAACAGATTTTTACGTTTCTTTTTGCAAATGTTATGTAATAAGCATGTTGTTGACTAGTGTGGTTTTAACAAATCTTTGTAATTCTTCACGATCAGTGGTCCTGTTTAAAGGGGCTTAACCAATTATTAAAATAAGACTTACGTTCATGGGTTCCCAAGCCGGATCACTCAGGATCGGCGTAGGCTTATTTGAGAGGTTTTGCTATAGTCCCGCCTCTCTGATTTTAACTGATGTGTGTCTGGATTGTGAATCAAGGATGATGACAAGATGAGAAATCGCAAACAGGGCCGATGGCTGACCCCTTTTCGATTAGTAATGGTCGCAGGCTTGGGGATTTTGGGAACGCTTTCCTGGAAGAATGAGTGGATTCCACTCCACCTGGGCAGCGCACCAACGGGCGCTTTGCGAGACGCATCCCAGGATTCTGCAACCGACGGCCCGGATCAGTCTTCTTCACAATATGTGGAACCCGTGCTGGCACAGGAAACGATCGTCGCGCAGTCGGAACCACCGGCGGAAGAATTGGCCGAGGGGAACGATAATCAGCGTTCGTATCAGATCAGGGATATCGAAATGCCCCGTATTTTCAAGCGGACCTTGTCTGGTGAGGTTGTGGAAGACTCGCCTGAAATTGATTCACCCGTGAATGACGCCATGGAACCAAAACAATTCAGAGCTTCCGCGCAGCCTTTACCCAGGGATGAAAAACCACTGTCAGCGCAACAGTCGTCAACCGGCAGAAATACCCCGCAGAAACTGAATCCGCCGGAAGGCATCAAACGCGCGAGTGCGCCCGTCATCAAAACTGCCAAACATGCCAGTTTTAAAGAAGAGGTCGGCAGTCAGCAGGCAGAAGCTGCCCCCGATTTGATTGCCATCGATCAGTTAATTCAACAGGGAAAAATTATCGACGCGCATAAACAGCTTTCCAAAATTTACTGGAATCAACCACAATTATATCCTGTGATCAAGTCGCGCATCACTGAGACCGCACGCATGATTTATTTTGCCCCTCAGCCGCACTTCATGACGCCGCATGAAATCGAGCCCGGCGATCAACTGCGAAAAGTGGCCACGCAGTATCACATCACCTGGGAATATCTGGCGAAACTCAATCAGATTGACCCGAAAAAAATCCGCCCCGGCCAGAAACTGAAAGTCATCAAGGGCCCCTTTTCGGCGTTTGTCGATTTGAGTGATTTCACCATGACAGTGCATGCTCATGGTTATTTCGTAAAACGTTACGCGATTGGAACCGGCAAAGATCACAGCACGCCGACCGGAAAATTTCAGGTCAAGGAGAAGCTGGTTGATCCCACGTATTACGGCCCGGATGGTGTGATTGCCAACGATGATCCCACCAATCCGCTGGGCGAACGCTGGATTGATCTGGGCGACAGTTATGGAATTCACGGCACGATTGAACCGGCTTCCATCGGCAAGGCAGAGTCGCGAGGCTGTGTGCGACTGCACAACGAAGATGTTGCCGAAGTTTATGACCTGCTGAGTGTGAACTCGGAAGTCGTGATTCGCCCCTGATTTCGAACTTAATCCCGCAGGCTTTCCATTCTTTCCCTGTGGGTCTGTTTGAATGTTGAATTCAAGCCTGTAGAATAAATGTGACAGAGTCGGAAGCGGTGCGTTTGCGATAACGCGCTGTTCAGAGGGGCTGCCTCATACTGACACACATTATCCAGGGAAAGAAGAGAGCATTCATGTTTGATCGGGAAAAGCTGATCGAGTTGTTTCGAGAGCGTGCTTTAAAGTTTGGTGACTTCACGCTGGTTTCAGGCAAGAAAAGCAGTTATTACCTCGATGGAAAACAGGTGGTATTGCATTCGCATGGTCTGCGCCTGGTCAGTGAGGGACTGCTGGAACTGCTGGCGGATGTTGAATTCGACGCCATCGGCGGGATGTCCATCGGCGCCGATCCGATTGTTGCCGGCGTGCTGGCGATCGCCGCCGAACAGGGGAAAACACTGAATGGATTCATGGTCCGCAAGGAACCCAAGGGGCATGGCACCAACAAATATGTTGAAGGCCCTGTTCAACCCGGCGATAAAGTCATCATCATTGACGATGTGATCACCACGGCAGGCAGTTCATTGCTGGCCGTCGATCGTGCAGAGGAGTTTGGTTGCGAGGTCGTGCAGGCGCTGGGAGTCATTGATCGTCTCCAGGGGGGCGCTGCCAATTTCGCGAAACGCAACATTCCGTTCAAAGCGTTGTTAACAATCGAGGATTTTGGAATCGCACCGCCGACCGAAGACGCGTAAGCGACGAATATTCCAGGCGCTTGATCACAAGCGCCTGGGAAGTTCCGTTAAATGGTTTGTTTCCGGGCGATGTTCAGTCCGTGCCGGGAATTTTCTGATTTTTATCAATCGGCACGCCGATCATCTGGCCGCTGAACACCATACTGTCATTCACCAGGCCTTGAAAATTGAACTCGGCTCGTTTACCGGCCCGAATGCGTGCCAGTTGTGCCATGATGACCAGTCGCTGGTTCGGATAAACGGGGGCACGAAATCGCACATCGTTCATCCCGCCAAAACCCAGGAAGTCTCCCCCCAGCAGTTTGAATTTTCGAGCATAAAAACCGGCTAATTGAGCGGAGCATTCGCAGAGAATCACGCCCGGCATCAGCGGAAACCCGGGCATGTGGCCGCGTACCCAGAACTCATTCTCGGTGACATCTTTAAAACCAACAATGCCATGCTTTTCGTTATCGATATGAACAATGCCCGTGAGTTGTTCCATCTCAAATCGCTGAGGGTTGATTTCCCGGATCTGTTCGATTCCAAACAAAGGGTTCTCATAATCGAAGTCAATTCCACCATAAAGCAACTTGGGAGGCATGTTCTCTTTTCTCCAAAACGGGCATCGTTGTTAAATAGCCCTTGTTCCCTGGCAGGGGCCATTCACGTGAACGAAATGGTTTTGACAAGGCAAATTTTGTTTCTGCCGACGATTCGCGAGGTATTGAAGGCAACGCTAACTGCTGATAGCACTTGGGATCTTAGCAAAATCGGCAGTCTATGTTAATCGAGGATTTCCGCTAATTGGGCCAAATGAGTGATCAATCTGTCAGGTTTTTTCCCGGGATCTCGGACTTCGTCTTTACTGGCCTGCATACTAAGGGAATCTCCGGCAAATAAGGCCGTTTTCATCCCGAATTGCCTGGCGATCGCCAGATCATCCTGAATGCGAGTCCCCACATGCAGGATTTCCTGTGGCGGAATTCCCCACTGCCCGAACCGGTCGATCAGTGTTTCATAAAGGGACGCCGATGGTTTGCGAACTCCTTCACGGTAGGATAAGCAAAAGCATTCCTGGGTAAAGAGTTCAGAAAGGGGGGGCAGTGTACCCTGTAAGGACAATCCCCGCAATACTTGAACCAGCGTGAAGGGTTGTGCATCGGCCAGCAGCGCGACTTTTTTACCTTGCTCGGCTAAATGGTTCAATGTGGGGAGTGCCGCGGGCATAGGCTGCAGCCCCTGTAATGAGGAATGAAAGAAATAAGCGACTTTTACGCTGAAATCATCCAGGCTGCCGTAAAATGATTCGTCGAAGGTATACTCATTTTTCTGAAGCCGCACGATCAGTTTTTGCCAGAGGTCGGCAGAGTTGATTTCCGGCTTTTCTCCTTTCGGGGTTTTACGAGAGATCTGCTGGTCTTCGAGGATGTTTCGATATTGTGACAGCATGTATTCCCAGGGGGCGCCCGGCTTGCGCGACATGCTGTTCCACATGTTGAATTCTTTGATGGTTTTGTCGAGTGCAATCTGCATCCGCAGTTCTAAACTGTGATCAAACAGCAGGCAGCCATCAGTAATGTGCAGCAATGTTCCGTAAACGCTGAATGTGACGGCTGCAATTCCCGGCAGGGGTTTCAGATACGGGGTTGCTTTCGGCGTGACCAGTTCCGGAGCGACGGGCCAGATCAGATCATCGCGGTTGGCTAACCATTCTGCATATTCTTGGAGAGACTGCGGCATAACAAGGGAATCATTTCCGGGTCGAGATATTCAATAGTCAATTCATAGAAAACAGGGGGTCTGGAGAAGAACTGACAGCAAAAGCAGAGTGCCTGATTGAGAGGTAACGTGCTGACTGCTCTTAACCGCAAATCTTCCCTCAGTGAAGTTTCACAGCTGGGCTTACTGGGAATGCATGATAATTGTGTGCCGATCTTAGACCAGACATCAATGACAGAGCAAGCAAAAAACGAGATTTCAATCACATTGCCGTTCGGGGGTACAGCCCTGATTCTGTTAAATAGATCCAACGCGAACCGGTATCACTGACGTAACAGGATTGAGAGTTGAATTGCGTTGAACCCGATGCAGGTCGCTGTTGTCATAACGGTTATCCACCCCTGGCCTCTCGATTGAGTGGAAAACCGCCAGAATCCTGTGTGAAAAATTCAAGTACCCCCATAAATTTGGTTCATATCTTAAGTGTTTTAGGACAGTGAATCTAAGTGCCTGAATTATAGGGAATTACAGCATCATATTCCGCACAGTTGATTCTTCCCTGCCAATTATTCCGAGTGTCTCTGTCATTACTGCACTCTCCCTTGGCAAAGAACTTAAAGTCCTCACTGCGATTTCGTCGATGCAATTAGGGCAGACGGTTGAAACCGGAAAGACGTAAAAACCACGTTGAGCTTGTCAACATCAGTTTGATTCGTTGATTCCCAATCAATTGTCTGCAAGGGGGGAGAGGACAAGATGGATCTAGTCTGACGAACTGATCTGAATGGTATTGCGATTGTCATTCAGTCCGACCCCAAGAGTATTACGTACCAGATCCCAAATTTCCTTAAAATTAAAGATTGGCATTTTGAAACAGTTTCTGGAGATGCTGTCTCCTGAAACAAACCCCGACCCAAGACTACACAGGTTACAACTTGAAACTGACTGGCCAGGATAGCCGCTAAGTTGTAGTGGGGGTTAAAGCAGAAGAAACGTAACCATTCTTCGAAAAGATTTGCCAAGCATGTGATTGGAGAGCCCGCAATGAAAACGATCTTCACTACTGGCCAAGTAGCAAAGATCTGTAAGGTTGCACCCCGCACGGTTAGTAAGTGGTTCGACTCTGGACGCCTGAGAGGATACCGTATTCCGGGATCTCAGGACCGTCGAATTCCTCGTGAGCACCTTATTCGATTTCTTAAAGAACACGGCATGCCATTAGGTGAGCTGGAAGATGAAGCCATGGGCAAATTGTTGCTCGTCGGTGCCGATACTCAGGTGCGAGCAAGCCTCGATGACCTGATGGCTACTGAAGACTTCAAAATAGAGTACGCCGTAAGTGGTTTTGAAGCTGGTATCCAGGCAGAATCTTTACATCCCGATTGCGTGATTGTGGATTTTGCAATGGGCCGCAATGAAGCACTGATGATTGCTCAAAACCTGCGACGTAACAAAGACTACACCGATTCTGTTCTGATTGCCCTGCTGAGCGATGAAGATAACGCCAGCGGTTTCGACAGAACATTATTCAACGAAACTTTCCGAAAACCATTTGACGCAGCACTACTGGCCGAACGGATTCGGACCTTGGTTGGACGAAAAAAGCAAATCGCCTAATGACGGGCTGGAATGCCTCAGGGTGAGATTGCCAGGGACGTGTAGTTCTCGATATTATGGACGGTGTCGAGAGAACGGCCCGATGGTCAACCAGAACAATCGCAAAGGGATTTGCTGGTTTGCGTGAACGATTAGACCCGGCCAAGAGGTAAGACTCTTGGCCGGGTTTTTTTGCGCGCACCAGATCTGACTGTAAACTGATATGAATCGACTCACCAATCAAAATAAACCCGGACCAGATACACCCGGGCCAGACGAATCCGGAAAGAAACCGCGGTGGCCTGTTTCCCGCTGGTACCTGCTGCCGGCGTTGCTTGCGTTCGGGCTCGTCGCCGCCCAGCTCGATTGTGCCCAGGATCTTTCCCTCACAGGCCCTGGTCCCGGTTTAACCGTTGATGAACCTTTTAATGTCGGGCAGGGCGTGTTTCTCGTGCGTGCGATTCAGGTGTATGGTCTGGGAATTATCGCCCCCGAAAGCCTGCGGGAGATATTTGAACATCCGAATTACCTGCCCGATCATCCGCCGCTGGGGCGCCTGCTGATTGGCATCTCGCACGAAGTGATCTCTCAGTTTGCCGGTGATGAAAATCGGCCGTTTGTCGTGACCTATGGACGTTATGCATCCGCCTTTTGTTTTGCGTGCCTGGTATTTGTGGTGGGGTGGTTTACCTCAGTTCGTTGCGGGCACCTCGGGGGCATCGTCGCTGCTGCCGCATTGATCTGCCTGCCGCGCTTATTCGGGCACGCGCATCTGGCGACTCTGGAAACAGCGACCGCGTTGTTTTACACCATGGCGGTCCTGTCGGTGGTGCAGTTCTGGAATACGGAACGTCCTCCCGAAGCGAAACGGGCCTGTCTGACGGGATTGCTGCTGGGCCTGGCTTTGCTGACCAAAATTCAGGCGGTTCTGATTCCGATTCCCGTCATCCTCTGGGCACTCTGGAAATGGCGGCAGAAAGCAATTCTCCCGTTGCTCTGCTGGGGCGGAGTGGGAGTGCTGATATTTTTTGTCGGCTGGCCGTGGCTCTGGTTTGATCCGGTGGGACACATCGGCGAATACCTGGGCCGCACCACGGAGCGGGCCGCCCTTTATGTGCAATACTTCGGAACCAAATACGCCGACCGCGATCTCCCCTGGCATTATCCCTGGGTCATGTTTCTGACGACAATTCCTTTCGGGTTATTGATCTCAGGTTGCATCGGCTCATGGAAATGCGGAC
>CAXBFD010000018.1:0-78265 GCA_963974925.1 uncultured bacterium
AAACCCTTCATTAGAGCCAGGGCCCCCGCCGAGCACTTCTCCTACGATAAAGGTATTACTCGTTCCATCGATGATGTCTCTGACTTTCGTCTTTGAGAGCGCAAAGAAGATACCATTTTTATTCACGCCCATCCGATTAGCCGTCGAGGTACAGCGACGCTGCACACTGTCTGCCACGCCCGCCATATTCGTAATACCAAAATCCTGTTTATCACAGGCGTCACCCGCAGAACCAATCGTACAGTTCCCATTGGTTCGGTTACTGGAGACGGTGACCAGTTCAAACCCCTGATCGTCACTGGGACAGAGATAAACGGGAATCTGTGTCGCGCCTAAAGACCAGTCGGCAACGCTCGTGTTGTAATAGTTATCGGTGAATGTGTACTGATTGTATAAATTGGCAAAGTCCAGATAAGGCAGGATGTAAACGCTCCAGGCCCAGCCCCGGATCTGGACGGAAAATCCGCAGGTACTGTCGGCGATCAGCGAACCGGGGGGGAATACGGAATGGGTATCGTGATAATTGTGTAGCGCCAGGCCCACCTGCTTGAAGTTATTTTTGCAGGCAGAACGACGGGCCGCTTCACGCGCCTGTTGAACAGCCGGCAGGAGTAACGCAATCAGAATGGCAATAATGGCAATCACGACCAGCAACTCGATTAAAGTAAAAGCACGTCGACGCATGATAAATCCTCGTTTCCAGTATGGGATATGAAATAGATTCACTCAATTTCTGACAAATTAGATAGAAGAAAACAAAAAACCGGAATCTTTACCGAGAATAGAGCGGAACCAGACTCATGCCAATTCGTATTAGCGACATCTCAATTCGTCTTTGCGTCAGACCAGAGATTTAAATTGAGATAGAGATATAAGTTGAGGTAGAGACGAATTGCTCTTTCAGAGAGCGCGCATGTTCTAACTGATCATGCCCGGCTGTTTGTGACAACATTCCAGGCATCTGCGCGCGAGTTCTCAAACTGCGCACGCCCCTCCGGTCAAAGTCGCGCATCGCACGGATGCCTGCTGTCTGCGTTGCCGCATGATCGCATGCTGATTTCTCCGCCATTTGCAGATGCGAATCAGAGGGCACCACGTCGACGGAGCAGCGAAGACCTTGCCCGACCGCTCCGCCAGGCATGCCGATATTGCTCAGCTGTGCCATTTTGACGGCTTCCCTCTTGAAGTCCGCCATAAAATAACCGCCGCCTAAGATTATTCCAGAAAACAGTTTACACTCTATTTTTGAGCAACCACTTTTGCCAGGGGACTTCAGTGTCCGGCTGATCCCGCTGGTTAATCCCGGCTTATATTTACAATTTTACATATATATGATTTACCTGCCCTCTACTATTATGTAATATTTATTAATATATGATTATTAATAATATTTAATTTTCATGGCTTTTGCCTCAATGAAAAACGTTATGTTGAAAATCAAATTTTAAGTGGTGGGCAATCCTATTGCCGCTCTCAAAAAACCGACGTCTTAAGAGAACAGTCTCATTCCTCCAAATTTGACAGACCGGCAAAAAGTAATCTGGCTGCTGTCATCAATCCAAACAATAACAGCAAATTTCACTACGCACTTTTGAGCAAGTCATAAGAAGAATCCATCCTTAATTTTTACATCTTTTTTTTATCTCGTCTTAAGGAGAGATCCAATGAAATTGAAACGTGGTTTTACTCTAATCGAACTGCTGGTGGTGATTGCGATTATCGCCATCCTGATTGCACTCCTGTTACCTGCCGTGCAGCAGGCGCGCGAAGCAGCCCGGCGTAGTCAGTGTAAGAACAACATGAAGCAGATCGGCCTGGCGCTGCACAACTATCACGATGCTTACGGAAAGTTTCCGATCGGTTCTCAGAGTGGTGCCAGTCGTCCCAACTGGAAGGTTAGTCTCTTTGCTTATCTTGAGCAGACAGCTGTCGTTTCAGATATTCAAGGTTCAGCAACTGATTTCAACTGCATTGGCGGGTTCGCAGCAAAATCACTGGAGGGATTTGTGGTTCCTGTTTATCAATGTCCCTCCTCCACATGGCCTGCATCTAACCCCGCAGTGTCTGGTTACATTACTCAAGGCAATCCTCAATCAGGTGATTACGTGGGTGTTGCCGGCGGAACTCCGGATCCAGTGACGGGTCGAACCGACGTCTGCACCGTGGATATTAACAGCAACGAAGGAGATGGTATCATTTGTAATAATGGTTTACTCCCTTTCTACCAGTCTCTCGAATTTCGTGATTGCACCGATGGCACCTCCAATACGATGATTGTTGCTGAACAGTCTGGCTCGGTGAATAATAAAGAATTAACGCCAAATTTTCTGGGAGGTTGGCAGGGAGTGCAAAATAATGCAGGAGGCTGGGGCCCCGACGTCAAATTCAGCGATGTGACTGCCACCACACGGTTCTATCTGGGGGGAGTGACAACAATCCGTCATGCACCAAACGCGTATTTTAAAAGTGGTGCCCCCATCAGCGCTGATGCCACACTAGATGGCAATACGGTAACAAATTCGTTTCATACGGGGGGACATCATATTCTTCTTGCCGATGGCTCGGTTCGATTCATTTCGGAAAACATTGACATGAGCACTTTTGTGAAAATTGCTGTTCGAAATGATGGTCAGGTGATCGGGGAATACTAAATTTAAGATCCTGTTCTTATCAGGAAACCCCGGCTGTATCTGCAACCGGGGTTTTCCTTTATACCATGCAGAACGGTATTGTCATATTACTTAAGGATAACACAGCATGAAAAAAGTTCGTACATTCAGCACTCTGTATCTGAGCCTGTTGACAATGCTATTAATGAGTGGCTGTTCAACAACACCCGGTTCAGACAAAGAGAGAGGCTCTGTGACCATTACCGTCAAGAATGGGGCTGAACCGGTGACTGGCGTACAAGTGAGTTTACAAAGCAGTACGACTGGAGAAGGCAGTAGTGGCGTGCTTGATGATCAGGGGATCGTGGTTCTTGAAGATGTCGTTCTGGGAGAATATTCAGTGATCGTCTCTCCTTTTCCTCCAGACGACCCCAGTCTGATGAATGCAGAGGGAGTCATGCCGGACATCAAGCCTAATCCGCTTGTCCCGTCTAAATATTCCAGCACGACGACTTCACCGCTCACACTGGAAGTCAAAGCAGAACCCGGCGAATTCATGTTTGATTTGAAAGAGTAACTGGCGCAATACTTTCTTTTATTCTCCCGATTCCGATTTCCTCAACAAACGGGTAAGCGTGTTTTGATTACGAAATCATTTTGTTGAGAAATCATCATCGCCGTGTAGTGCCTCTTCATGCGAATCCGGAGAACGGTCACTTTACTGTCCCCCTTAAAGGGGGGAGTGAATGATGGCCCGTGTCAGATCATGCCTGCCTCTGGTGCTTCCTGAAGTTCGCCGCACCTCTCGGCGAGACAGCGGGCAAGTGGAATCTGACCGTCACACTTCCGGGACAGAAGCCACCGCATTTCGAGAATCGGCCGGGCAGACATCCCGAATGGAATATGCTCGACCGGATCGGCTTCATCAGTCAGGGAGACACTGATGCAGAGATCTGGATTGACGATCTCACGCAAACACAATAAGCCCGGGATGGCGGATGCAGAGGTTTTGATCGACGTGCAACGTCTCTCTGAAATTTGTGTTGATTACGAAGTTCGCTTATACGTGCTTCAGTCATTCTGTCAGCGTTGCACCAAAACCCGGTTCGATCCTCAATGATCCGAATGCCCTGGAAACGCTGCAGTAAACCGGGGTGCTAAATTTTAGATCCGTCATTGAATGATTTCACGCGATACAGAGAGGGGGGACTGCCGGTTTCGCGTTTAAAAAAGCGAGCGAACGTTTCGACGTGAAAGAAACCGGTGCGATCGGCGACTTCCTGGATCGTCAGTTCCGTCTCCACTAATAAATGCATCGCGTGTGACAATTTTGATTGACGAATGATTTGAGCGGGACTTTTTCCGAGCGTCTTCTGAAAACGATTTTCCAGCGAACGACGGGAGAGTGAGGCTGCAGTGGCAACTTCCTCAACGCGCACAGGTACGGCAATATTCTGTCTGATATAATCCATTGCGTTACGCACCTGTTCATCTTCAAAAAACAGCGTATCGACGGATCGTCGCGTGACAATTCCACAGGGGGGAATTAAGATGGATTTCGCAGGAGCCGGTTCGCCTCGGATCATTTTTTGCAGCAGTTTGGCTGCTTCAATTCCCACTCGATGAGGGGACTGATCGATATAGGCAATCGGGACTGGCGACAGTGACGAGACCAGCGGATCAAGTTCCACCGCTAAAATCGCCACGTCATTAGGAACTGATAAACCGAGACGCCGACAAAAGAGCATGATTTCCTGCCCCATCGTCGTCGTCCATACGAATAAAGCGACCGGTTTGGGGAGCGAACGCAGCCATTTTTCCATTCCCGAACGCTGTTCCTCCAGTGAGAGCTTGTCGTAACCGGGTGTATGTTCAAACCGATGTGCGGAATATCCGTGAACGGCCAGCGATTGCAGATACGTTTTTTCGGTCAGGTTCGAATATTTCAGATCAGGAGGGGGACCCACAAAACCAAAATTCGTCCAACCATTTTGCATAAAATACCCGGCAGCCATCTCACCACAAGCCACCTCATCCGATATGACATTGGGGATGTGGCTGGATTTCAATTCTTTCCAGCTGACATTCACAGCCGGAATATTTCGTGAATGCAGTTCTTCGATCAACTCCGGGTCTGTCAACCGGCAGATCACCCCGTCCCCTTCCCAGTTCAGAGGCAAACTGAGTTTCTCATAAAAGCCACGCGGCTCAATATGAAATTCCCAGCCGCCGATTGAAGACGCATATTCCCCCACACCTTCCAGAACTTGTCGGCTCCATTCGCTGGAAGTCTGAACCAGCAATGCGATACGGGTATGGAAACTATTCATGGTTGTTCATTTGAAACGTGCGGGTGAGGTAAAAGTGTCGGGCATTTCTTCGCATAAAGTCATGGCAAAGCACTGACATTCAATTCAGAATCAGCGCATCTCTTAGTTTAAGTTTACAGCACGGCAATACTGATGAAATCCATGTTAATTTTTCGCAAGTTGACTGATTTTATAGTGAATTATGAATCTCTTAATTTACCTTATATCTGGAAATAATCTGCATCTCCAGATAATTCTATGTCTCTAAAGGAATTGAGATGAAATATGACTTAATCGTAATCGGCAGCGGCATTGTTGGACTGGGACATGCCTGGGCTGCCGCTTCGCAAGGTCTGAAGGTGGCAGTGTTTGAGACAAATTCCCGCGCCGAGGGAGCCAGCATTCGGAATTTCGGGATGGTCTGGCCCGTCGGTCAACCGGTAGGAAATTTTCGTAAGCTCGCTCTACGGAATCGAGAGTTATGGCTGAAACTCGGCCAAGCCGCCGGCTTTGCGGTACACGAATGTGGATCGCTTTTTCTGGCGCATCATGCCGATGAATGGGCAGTTCTGAAAGAGTTTCTTGACACTGAAGCTTCCGAGGGACTGAATGCAGATTTGTGCACGCCACGTGCCGTTCAGCAAATCATGCCTGCAGTGAATACGAATGGTCTGCAGGGAGCGATGTTCAGCCCGAGTGAACTTCGCATCACTCCGCAGACAGCAATCAGTATGGCCACGGCTTACCTCGCCGATTCTCTCAATGTGGAATTCTTTTTCAACAGCACAGTTGTGAAGGTCGCGTCGGGGGCCATCTTAACAACTGCAAATGAGACCTGGCGCGCGAGAAAAATTGTCATCGCCAGTGGTGCCTACTACAACAGTCTGTTTCCGGCGGCTTACAGTGAAGAACGCCTGCAGATTTGTAAACTGCAGATGCTGTTAACGGTTCCTCAACCTGTCGACTGGAAACTGGGCCCGCATATGGCCAGTGGTGCCTCATTACGACATTACCCCGCATTCGAGAATTGCCCCTCCCTGCCGGAACTTCGAACTCGTATTGCAAATAAGATGCCGGAGATTGATCGTTTTGGAATTCATGTCATGGCTTCTCAAAACGAGAACGGCGAACTGATTCTCGGTGATTCTCATGAGTATAACGATGACATTGAGCCGTTTGACAAAAGTGAGATTAACCACCTGATTATCCGCGAGATTCGAAAGGTAATTCACATTCCGAATTTCTCGATTTCCAGAACGTGGCATGGTCTGTATTCCAGACATCCGGCAAGCATGTTTTTCGTCCGGGAAATTCAGCCCGATGTCCTGATTGTCAATGGATTTGGTGGAAACGGTATGACACTGGCGCTGGCTGTCGCAGAGTCCGTCATGCAAAACTGGAATTCGGCAGCAACCTGTGAGCTAAACCATGAATCAGGTATCTAAAGAGGTCAGAGTGGAAATCTACTGTGCCTTTCAGTTCTCATTGAGCCCCCTGCCCGTCCCAGGTAAGCCGGAACTTACCGAAAACCAGCTACCGAAATCCCGAAGAAATTTCACTGTTGATCAACGAGTCCTCTCCATGCCGAAGCAAACAAGGGAAACAATGAATTTGAACCGTTTCTGTCAGTTGCTTTCGATCCTGTTCATGATGCTGACTGCTGCCTGCCCTGTACAAGACGCCTGTGCGGAAACGGTCTTCTCAAAGCATCACTGGGTCTTTTCAAAAGAATATTTGAAACGCGGGACAATCAAAGGATTGAACGGACCAGACGCTGAAATACGGGGAGAGGTTTTTCTGACGCCGCACGATCAGCCGGGTGCCATTGTGCTGGATGGCGAGTCGAACTCGATTATGATTTCAGAAAAGAGTACCCAAGTCAACTTGCCGAAAAAAACGATCACCGCAGAAGCCTGGGTATATATCAGTCAGGATCTGGAATGGGGCGGCATCATTGGTGCCGTAAGCGATAACGGGAAGGACGAATCGGGCTGGATTCTTGGATATCAAAAGCAACATTTTTACTTTGGGCTCGCCACACAGGATAAGCGGCAGCTGACCTATCTCACCGCGAAATCTGCGTTTGAACTCGAAAAATGGTATCATGTTGTCGGCGTTTATGATGGAAACGTGCATCAGTTATTCGTGAACGGAAAGCTGGCTGCCACCGATTCTTCACGTTCAGGCGACATCTTTTATCCTCTCACCGATACCTTTTACGAAATGGGTGCCTTTCACGATTCCAACGAGTATTACCGTTTATCGGGTATGCTGCATGAGGTAATGGTTTCCTCCGAAATTCTGACTCCAAAACAGATTGAAACGCGCTATCAAGCCAAACTTGGCAAACTGCCGGCAAAAATTCCTGAGCCGAATATACATCGACTGGCTCAAAGCCCCTATGCATGGTATGAACCGAATGGGGATGTCACACTCTGCTGGGAAACGGAATTGGAGTCGCCATCCATCATCAGATACGGTGAACCGGGAGAGCTGGATCAACTGTTTGAACAGACAATTCCCCGGCACACACATCGTGCCACTCTGACCAGTTTGAAACCGAATCAGATCTACGAATATCAAATTTCCATACGCAAAGACGGACAGGAACTGAACTGCCATAAACATCTTTTTGATACGACATTCAACCACCGACCGCAGCCTGTCCTCGATGATACCTCGCCTTATGCCGTTGATGCGTTGGCGATACGCTATGCCGACGCGGCAAAACATATTTTATCCGAGACAGGAATCACGAAAGGCTATTGTCTCGTGTATGGTTTTGGCGAGGGGCAGCTGGCTTACGAACTGGCGAAGCAAAGTGAATTGATCATCGTCGGCGTTGAGACCGACGCGACCAAAGTGGCCTCTGCACGAAAAAAACTGTACGCAGCTCACGTATATGGTACGAGAATCACTGTTCAGCACGTCGATACTCTTGATCGTCTTCCATTTACACATGACTTCGCCAACCTGATTGTTTCCGATGATCTGATGACACACGGGAAACCGGTTGGATCAGCAAAGGAGGCCTTCCGCCTGTTGCGTCCCGAAGGGGGAACGCTTTTCCTGGGACAGCCTGCGGGTGTAGTGCCTGCCATCAGTCAACTGGCACTCGAAGAATGGTATCAGAAAACCGGCTTAACTTTTTCAGTGTCGGACGACAAAACAGGTCTGTGGGGACGGGGAACACGTGCTGCGGTGGCTGGCGCTGGCACATGGACACATCAATACGGCAGTCCCGGCAACGCTGCATTTGGAGGGGAGAAGCTGGGCGGTATCTCACGTTCAACCGATCTGGACGTGCAATGGATTGGTCTTCCCGGAGCCGATTTCGGCATCGATCGACAGGTTCGACTCTCGGCGCCACTGGCTGTGAATGGAAGGCTCTTTCACCAGGGAATGAATCGAATCATCGCTCTGGATTCCTATAACGGTGCGTTTCTCTGGTTGCTGGAAATTGCCGATTTACGGCGTACCAATATTCCCCGTGATGCAGCGAACTGGTGCGCCGATGCGCATCGACTTTATGTGGCGGTCAACGGTGAATGCTGGGTTCTGAATGCATACACGGGCGAACGCATCCGCGTGCTTCCCTTAGCCGCTTCCGCCAGACAGCAGAGCCATGACTGGGGTTATATTGCAAATGAGGGTGAATTGCTGTTCGGCAGCAGTGTAAAACGGGGCAGCATTTACACTGATTACTGGGGACGCGAACGCTGGTTCGACGGCACCGGTTCTGCCGGTGATGGCACAGACAAAGTATGCAGCGACGATCTTTTCGCCTACGACAAACAGACCGGACAGAAACGCTGGGAATATCAGAATGGTGTGATACTGAATTCCTCCATTGCCGTCGGAAACGGGCGGGTTTACTTCGTGGAATCGCGGCATGACAAAGTAAAAAAACTGGTTTATGGTGATGCCCGTTTTCTCTCAGCCAAAGATCGACGGCGAGGCAAAACCAATGGTGTTGCCAAAGAAATGCTCTGGGTCGATCAATATCTGGTCGCACTGGATGCTGGCACTGGCAAAAAGCTATGGGAACGCCCGATTGATACCAAGGATGGCCTGGTCACTTTTTATCTGGTATATGCAGAAAACAAAATCGTCATCTCCTCTTCCGCACGGGGGGAATACCATGTTTATGCGTTTGAAGCGGAAACAGGAAATGAACTGTGGCACTCCATTGCAAACTGGTCGAGTAACAATCATGGTGCGCATGCACAACACCCGGCCGTTGTTGCAGGCAAGGTATATCAGGTGCCCCACGTTTACGATTTAGAATCGGGTTCTCTGTTGAGCAACAACATGATGGGAGGAAAGGTGACACTCCGATGTGGCAGTTATGTTGCCACGGAAGGGTCTTTAATCTATCGCGGAAACAACCTGTTATCGATGTGGGATATGAAAAATGAGCAAGTGAGCGACTGGTATCGGCTCCGCTCCAGTTGCTGGTTAAGTACCATTCCGGCCGCCGGGATGCTGCTTTCGCCGGAAGGAGGGGGAGGCTGCTCGTGTGGCGCCTGGATGGAGACCTCATTCGGATTCGCGCCACGTTACACTTTCCCCCAACCGAACAAAGATTAACCCGAAAGTATTATCGACGATGAGCGATCAACAAGACAATCACAACGCGCAAAGGGAATTTCATTGTGGAACTCTGACAGGCGTTCCATTCAAGCTGATGCTGCAGGCCTGTTGTATCCTTTGGATTTCCAGCATTTGCACGTCACTGAGTCACGCTGCAGACTGGCCCACCTATCAGCATGATAATCGGCGCAGCGGCGTCACGCCGGATCAATTGACATTGCCGTTACAGAAAATCTGGGAGCGTCCTTCAGATGCCCCGCCCCGCCCCGCATGGGCGCGCCCGGCAAAGTGGGATGCGTATGCGGAAGTCAAAGGTTTAAAAGCGATGCGGAACTATGACCACGCGTTTTACACAATCGCGGTGGGTGATGCCATCTGGTTTGGTTCCTCAGTCGATGACGCAGTACATTGCATTGATGCCAATACAGGACATGAACGCTGGGTTTTCTTCACAGAAGGTGCAGTCCGTGTCGCGCCGACGTGGTCTGGGGATAAGATCTATTTTGGTTCTGATGATGGTTTTGCCTACTGTGTGCAGGCAGATACCGGAAATCTCATCTGGAAATACCAGCCAGCGGAGAATGACCGGCTCATTCCCAACAATGGCAAACTGATTTCGTCGTGGCCTTGTCGCACGGGTGTTCTGGTACAAGCGGACAAGGCTTATTTTGGGGCATCGTTACTGCCGTGGCAGGAATCCTGGTTATGTGCTGTCAACGCGGAAACCGGCAAGATTGCAGGTAGCGGCACCTTCAAACAATCTGTTACGAAAATGACATTGGAAGCCCCGATGCTGGCATCAGCAACTGATCTTTATGTCATGCAGGGACGCAGCTTCCCTGGGTTATTTGAGATCACAGAGGGAAGCTTTCAGCGCGTGAGCGGTTCCGGTCGTCAGGGAGGAGGTATCTATGGCTATTTGACGGAGGAGGCTGATTTTTTTTCCGGTCTGGGAAGCCTGCGCGGTGCACTCGTTTTACACAACAGGACAGCAGACGAACAACTGGTGATCTTTGAAGGCGCCGATCGCGTGCTCGTTGCCGATCAAGTTGCCTTTCTGCATTCTGATGATGAAATCTCCGCAGTGGCACATCCCCAGTTCTTCGCCTTGCATCGCCGCTCTACTGCTTTGAATGCGCAGTCAGGCGTACTCAAAACGGAACTGGCGAAGAAGATGAAGGCAGAGATGACATCGAACACAAAAAGGGAAATAGAAATATTACAAAGCAAGATCCAGGACACACAAAATCGCATCCAACAGATCGCACCGTTGATCAAGAAATCCGTGCGCTGGCGCGTTCCCTTTACTGAAGTACATTCCTTTGTTCTGGCAGGCGACATACTCCTGGCTGGTGGCGACAACACGGTTGTCGCGATTGATACAGCCAATGGTCAAACACGATGGAACGCAAACATCGAAGGAAAAGCGCTTGGATTAACGGTCGCCAATGCGCGACTGTTCGTCAGCACCGACCTGGGAACCATATACTGCTTTGCGACCAATTAGACTGTGTCCAGTTTTGGTGTAGCGTCTCCAAGGCCATTCGGACCGAGTATCATAGATCGACAGACGCTATGGTAAAATGTGATGCGTTCCAGAATCCTGTGAGCCAAGGTTCTGTTCAATGTTCAAATTGATTCAAATACGATTCAGAAACAATACAAAATTTCAGAAAAAATCCTGATCGGAATTGACTGCTCAATCTGCCGAAATTCGAGTGATGCAATCAAAGCCGGGATAGGAATTTTCTGCTTATGTTCGCTGAGTGAATTTCGCGTTAATCCAATATAAAGAAGGCATGAACCTCGTGGAAATTGTGTTGGGCAAGATGACGCAAAACGTCATTGTGAACGACTCCGGGGTAATGCATCATTACGACCATCTGAGAGCTCGCCCGAACTCGAGCTTTGGGAATTAACAGTCTGGCACAGCAAACTAGTTTTTACTCAGGAGTCCGACATGAAGCGTACAGCAGGTATTCGCAAAGCGTCTGGTTTTACGTTAATTGAATTATTAGTGGTCATCGCAATCATCGCGATTCTAATTGCATTGCTGTTGCCGGCAGTGCAACAGGCACGGGAGGCAGCGCGACGTTCCTCCTGCAAAAATAATTTGAAACAAATAGGCATCGCTTTACACAATTATCACGACACATTTTCCCGACTGCCTCCCGGAATTGTAGAATTCTATGATAGTGCTGATCGGGGAAACTGGGGGTGGGCCGCTTATATCTTGCCCAACATGGAACAGAGTACTATCTACAACAACCTCGAGATCTCTGATATCTCCTTGGCTGAAGCGCTGGATAATCCAACGATGGTCTCTATTATGAAACAGCCGCTTGCAGCATTTCAATGCCCCTCAACCCCAGTGCCGGAAGAAACCGACCGTGACATCAACTCCCTCAGTGGAGGCCCGGACGTATTTTTGACGATTAGCACGTACGCAGGAAATGGCGGAAGCTGGCGGTTATATAAAAGCAAGGCTGCTGCTGCTGCGGTCAGTCGAAATGAGGGTTGTGTGAATGGTGTGTTCTGGTCCAACAGCAATGTGCGTTTTCGAGATATCACTGACGGAACAACAAATACCATTATGGTCGGTGAAAGAACCTGGGAGTTAACAAAACTGGGAACCCCACTCAGTTTTAAAGGCAGTACCCATCCTCATGCGGCTCATATTTATGGCACCGCCACCGCTGCTTCCAATACTTATTATGGTATGGCTGATGTTTTAGGAGTTGGTGAATCTCGTATCAATGGACCAGGATATCCACGCAACAGCTTCTCAAGTTCTCACACCGGAGGAGCACATTTCGCACTCTGCGATGGTTCCGTGCGATTCATCAGCGAGAACATCGATCATTTAAAATCGACTTCAGCAATTGACAGCACGTATGAAAGACTGCTGGACAGAGCTGACGGTGATCCGATCGGCGAATTTTAAAGCTCTGATGAACGGCCTGATTCGTCATTTGTTTCTGTAACTGACTGATTTTGTTTACCCTGAGGAGTAATTCAGGTGGATATTTTTCCAAATACCTTGCGTTGTTCGTACCCTTTCCTATTAGTGATATTCAACCTGCTCACGAGCGTTGGTTGTAATTCTCAACCAGATACCGTGGCAGCAACGGGCAAAGTCATATTGGATTCGAAACCGGTCTCGAATGCAGAAGTCCTGTTTGAATCTCTGGAAAAAAACGGATATTCAGCAATGGGGATGACGGATGCCAACGGGATATTCAACTTGAAGCTTGTCGATGGGGCATTAGGAATTGTACCTGGAAAATACCATGTCTCGATCTCCACATTCAAAAGAGGGGATCCCAAGGAAGGGATTCCTGATACGCCAGAAATGATTCCGGTCGAATACAATGAACGTTCAAAGGTGGAAGTGACGGTGACTTCAGAGAATAACAATCAGTTTGACTTTGAAATTGAAAAACAGAAGCAGAAACTAAATTCGAACACGCGCTCGAAGTGGCGTAAATGATTCAAAGAGAGACAAATGCCTGTAGTTGCGGGCATAGACAACCACTTTTTCCCGGTCCCCATTCGAAGGCGAATTTCAACCCCCCGTGCGTCTTTTCTTTATGCTGAACTCAGGAGTCTCCAACCGGTCCCTGCTGTCTTGTGCCGAATTAAATAAAAAACAGGAGCCATCCCCAATTGGATGGCTCCTGTTTTTTAATAGATTCCGGAATGCCAACAGACTTTCGGCTAGACGCCTATACCGACTCGTCAGATCAATCACTCTCCCCGTTCAGCCGGGCTTCATCTGAGGAGACCACTGGTTGCCTCCGCTACGTGTAGCGAGATTGTTCCGGTCCGCGACAAGCCTGACCCGACGCTCCAAACAGGGTTCAAGGGCAGGTCAATCATGGCCTTTTTCACTGATTTGATGCTCCTCTTGTCGCAATTCGGCAGTCAACAAATCAAGTTATATGGATATTTTTTACTAAAGATTCTTTATTTCTAAACAATTATCTTGTGATATTTTAGGAAGATCTGGATAATTTAAGGATCTTTTCTAATTTGTTGCTCAATTACTTCCATTATTTACAGGGTAACTAACCATGCTGCAATCAAAGTTAACAAACCATCGAAAAGGATTTACACTCATTGAATTGCTGGTTGTGATCGCAATTATTGCTATTTTAATTGCTTTGCTTTTACCGGCTGTACAGCAGGCTCGAGAAGCGGCCCGTCGCTCCAGTTGTAAAAATAATCTGAAGCAGCTGGGAATTGCTTTGCATAACTACCACGAAACACATTCGGTGTTTCCTCCCGGGTGGATTGTCCCGCAGTTTATGTCTTCGGGGGGGACTCCGGTTGCCAGTAATGATCATCGTTATGTCGGCCATAATCCTGCCTGGGGAATCTATCTGCTTCCATTTCTGGACCTGGCTACACTGTATAATCTGCAGAGTTTTAACAGCAGTGATTATCAGACTTATGGGCACGGGGGATCCTTCGTCTCAGGTCATGGTCTGTTACAGGCGCCTAACAGCACGAACAAACTGGCTGATACGTTTGCCATATTCTCCTGCCCGTCTGATACCCAGTTTAATAAAGGGACCACCATCAACGGTTATGGGCGATCCAGTTATGTGAGCTGCAGAGGCAACATCAACAATTACGGTCAAGCCACTTCCATGGCACCGATGCCCGGGGTATTTTATACAAACTCAGCCACGCGTTTTCGTGATATCACTGATGGCACGAGTAACACCATCGCATTGGGCGAAGTGAGCAACAATCAATACAGCGAAGTGGACAGCAACGCGGTGTTGGAAACGGGCGGTGCCTGGGGCGGATTTGGAATACACAAACGCTACACAATGGTATCCCGCAATACGAATTCAACGCGGCCGATTAATCTCAGCTCACCCGATGACACCCCTCCGTATTCCAGCAGTGATGGTTTCGGAAGCATGCACACAGGAGGTGCACATTTTACTCTCTGTGATGGCAGCGTCCGTTTTATCGGCGAAAATGTCAGTATCTCCATCTACGGTCATCTGGGAGATCGTGCAGACGGAACCAGTTTAGGTGAGTATTAAAATTGATGTCTGGGCAACGGTCTCATCGCCAGTGCAGGTTTGTGCTTATTTTTTTTGTAGTTCGAAGTGGAGATGTCTGGATGATTCGCCAATTGTTGACACTGTTTGCGACACTGTTTCTCAGTCTGTCCGTATTTTCAGGCTGCGGGAGTAGTGACGATGGTCCTGAGCGCTATGATGTCACAGGTTCCATTACCTATAAAGGAGCCCCTCTGGAAAGTGGTCGCATTACTTTTGTACCTGATTCCGAAAAAGGAAACCAAGGGCCCGTAGGTTATGCCATGGTTGAAGCAGGCAAGTACGATACCAGGGCTCCCGGCGGAAAGGGAACGATCTCGGGGGCGATTCAGATTTTGATTACCGGTGATAATTTGGCGCTATCGGAAACAGGTGAAATTCAGCCGCCGTTGTTTGTAGATCACAAAGAGACGGCAGACATTGATCCCCAGCAGGCACTAACAACGCTCGATTTCGATGTTCCGGCGAAAACCGCCCGTAAGAAATAGGCAGTCTGGAACACGATTTTTCACGAACAATTGCTTTCACTTGAACTGACAACTGGGCATGGAAGCCTGGGATCAGATTTGATGATTATTGATACAGGATTTTCAAATAATCAGAGGCTTCCAATGGAATGGAAAACTTGATCCCCCCGTTCGGTTCAGATTGAAAGTCAATTTTTCCCTGCTGCACGGTTTCGATTCGCGCGACTGGTCGATCTACCTGAACTGTGAATTCCACATGGTTGAGTGAATCCAGCGTATAATTCGCAAGCGGAATCACAATGCCTTTCTCCGATTTTAAAACGACGGCATCCACCAGCGGCACACTGCATGTGAGCGGTTTTTTGAGTCCGGCTTCCCGCACTGGCTGGAGAATGAATGCCCTGACTTCCGCGGAAAATTCCCAGGGATTATAGGACCGTTCCAGCCTTGATGTGATCACACTGGGCGCGACCACTTTCCCGGACAAATCCAACGCCGGGGTCGGATTTTCGTCCTGCTCCCCGGGCGTGGCCACTTTGCTCTGCTGTAATGCCCGGCGGGCAGCGACGGCCTGTTTGATATAAGACAGACCTGGCAGAAATCCCATCGAATAAACCTTGCCTTTACCCACTGCTCCGATCAGAACGCCAGCATCACTTTCAACCTTATGATCTGGCCGGGGCGTTTGTTTTTGAGAAACGGAAAGGACTTCCATCTCCGCTTGACCTGCTTTGACGATGGCTGCGGGACGCAAAATATGCACATAAGATCCAGAATTCAGAAAAGCCTGATGTTCCTTTACCCGCTCCCGCGTGACAGGCAGTTGGTCGTTGAAAACTGCGAGGGGACGATTAAATTCATCCCGCATTGCCGCCCCCGCTGTCAGCACCAGGACTCCTCCCCCCTTCACCCACTCTGACAATTTTTCCGCCGCTGCCCGTGTGAGGTTTGGCCCGGAGACATAGCAGACTTTGTAATCTGAAAGCAATCCTCGCTCAAGCTGTGCTTCACCGATAAAATCCACGGGAACCTGTTCGTGAGCCAGTGCCATCCACGTGTGCATACGGTTGAAACCATAGGCATGGTTGCGTTTGACAGTCCAGGCATCAGACGACGATGAATACAGAATGGCAACTTCCGCCGGATCGGCTGTCGCATCGACAAGCAGGTCTTCCGCTCCGCCGATCTCATGCGTCACCTCTGCATTCGCCCGCCAGGTTTCGGGATGATTGTACCAGGTATGGCTCTTCCACGCAGGTCCGCCTTCATGGCTGCCCCAACTGACACCATAAGAAAAATTCTTCCAGATTCGGATGCCGCGTGCCGTCTCGCTCGCCGCTTTTGTTTTTATATCCCAGGGTTTTCGTCCCGCATGCGCGACCAGATAATGCCCCAGAGTCTGCCCATGCTCGCGTGCCGCGGCACGCATCAGGTCCACATTGTAAGCACCGCATTGATAGCTCGATGCACCATTCGCCCAGTCCTCGCTCCAGATCGCATTCTGATTATCGACATCCAGAAGTTCAAAGTAATCGACTCCCTGCGAGTAGAAGTTCGCTGCGTAGGTGGCACCGTCACTGAAGTTTACCAGCGTTGGTAATTCTCTTCCGTAAGATTTTTCTAAAATCTCGCGTTGGACAGCCATGAAGTCCCCCAGAGCCCGGGTGCGAAATCGCTGTGTGAAATAATGCAGGGCAGGAAACCGGTCACGGTCGCTTTCCAAAACCGGTTTCACATCGTCCCAGTTCTTAACCAGTAAATCAGCGGGAGTTTTCCCGAGTTTCTTCAGCCAGACGCGGAACTCCCGATGATAGGCCGGGTCTGCTACCATAAAACTCGAATGCTGCCCCGTTGGTTCATCGGTCAGCATACAGAACACAATGTCTTCTATTTTCTTTCCCGATTCGAAAAACTCCTGCGCTTGGACTGCTGCTCTGGCGCGCATGCCTTCCAGATCGGGTTGGCAGAACGATTTATTTTTGTTTAACCAGATTCCACCGTGCAGATAATGCCTGTCCCGATTGGAAAAACCAAAGTAATCGAGCGTTTTCCACTCGCGATCGATGATCGATTGATCGACATCAGTGCCGTAACCGCCGACTGTCGCACTGACAAAAAAAGGAATTTTGTCTGGTTTTTTTCCTGTTTGAGGCCAGTCATACGCGTCCGCCATTTTCCCTGTCGCCTCCGCAAACTGTTTGTCTCGTTTCATTCGAGACAGATTCTCAGCCGTCAGCAGATTTGGTGGCATCACCACCACCAGGCCATTCGGCTGACTGTCGACCTCCATCGTTCTGACAATCGCCGCATCCTCTGGTGCAGTCGCAAATTCGAATTTTGCCTGCAGGCGATCTGCCCGATCCGCGTAGGTATAACGGGCAGTAATGTTGAGAATCGCGCCGCTGTCCTGATACAACATCGGCGTAATATTGCACCATGGGGTTGTTTCACCACTTGCCAGTAACTGATCTTTGTCTGGCCGCAAACCCTGATTCGCTCCCGCCCGTGAAAGATGCCAGTGTCCGTACCACGGAGATCGATAGTGATCCGCAAAAATATGAATCTGGAGGGGCTTTGCATAAATGTCCGCCAGTGTCACCCGCAACCAGGTTTGTGGTCCAAAAGGAGAATGATCGGGTTTCGCTGCTTTATCCGCTGTGATCAGAAAACAATCCACATTCCGCACATAACCCGAACAGTTTTTCGATTCATGTTTGCTCAAAATCAGAGTGTGCTCACCGGCTGCGAGCGCGGTATCAAGCTGATCCCAGACATAGGCCCATTCTTTCACGTCTGGTCTTGTTTCGAGATCAAATATTTTCTGTGCGGTCTTTTTTTCATTCGCAGAAATCGCGACTTCAAATGGTCCGCGGCGCGTACTGCTGTAATTGTGACGCACCCAGATCCGATAGTCTCCCGCTTCGGGAACAGTGAACTTCGCTGTCGCCGTTCCGCGCGTCTCTCCACTTGAGCCATTCAGCGTTTTGACACCTGAAGCGCCGCGCGCTGGATCATTGACTTTCCAGCCATCGGAAGAAACCGTAAATGCTTCTGCTTCTAAAAATATGGGCTCGGCGCAATACATGCTTTGCGAGTTGACCGCGAATCCCACAACCAGGATCACCATTCTGACTATCAGTTTATTTTTCATAACTCCTGATAATACTGTTCTCAATTTATCTCTGCAACGAATTCAGGCATTCCCCAGGACAAATCACTGGCACACATACAGTCTGTGAAGCAACAGTACCAGGCACTCCCCATCAAAATGCAGCCGCCAGTTTGCTTGTCAGCCCCATCAAACCCACGATTGCACATAACAGCAGAACCAGTGCAGCGACGATGCCACCTGCCAGCATCCACCAGCTGGGACGATAGAGTGCCGGCAAATTGAAATTGAAATACAGTACACAACTGAATACAAGAAAGAGTCCCAGGTTCAATGTGAGGAATGCACTGAACTGGGTCACGATGTCAAATGACGTTCCCGACCAGGTCCAGGCAGTCGACGTCAGGATAAACCAGCCCACGATGATCGTCTGTAATCGTCGAATCGGAAAACTCTCAAATCGGGGCCAAATGGCACTCAGGAATTCGTGGGTCACACGCGTAATCGCTTCGGGAATACTGGCAAGTGTTCCCCAGAGTGCCACCAGAACCATTACATAGTAAACGGGAACAAGACTCTGACTGACTTGACGCCAAATATAGGCTTGCTTTGTCAACAGCTCCCACGCATTCCCGCCCACAGCTTCCTGTCTCGGAAATAGTACCGTGGCACCAGCGGCCAGAAACGTAGCCGTCACGATAAATAGAACCAGGGCCCCCATACCAACGTCCCAGCGCAAAGGCATCAGGAGGGCACGCATGCGACGGGCCTGTTCCGGATCGTCTGGCAGATACTTGATTCTTGTCCCGCTATCTGCCCGTTGGCGAATTTTTTTGATTTCCGCATGCGAGTTGATTCCCCAGCCCTCCATACTGATCCAGCTAGAATAGGCGAGGTAACCGCTCAAACCTCCTCCCACGTAACCAAAGATCGTTACCAGATTCAAACCATACGTGCGACGCGCGGCTGACGGAGCCCACTCGGGAGCAGCAGGCATGGATCCGAAGCTTACTGCACCGGTCAGCAATCCCCAAACATCCGGTTGAACAATGATCGTTGCTGCAATCGTGCCTGTCACCAACACACCGCAAATGACAACCTGCTGCCGTTCCAGCGAATGAAATGAACTTAATAAACCAATTAACAAAGCCGTTGTGAGAATAATACAAGTCCAGAGATTTTCCCAGACACCAAAATTTAACTGACCCGGCAAAGAATCGTAAAGCAAAAATGTGATCAGGTTTCCACATGGTTTAGCAACCGCAGTCAGCCCCATGCTCACCAGTCCCACCTCGGCAATGACCACTCCCAGCAGCAGCCAGCCTCGCGGACCAGGCAGCATCACAAGACGATGTCCAATCCGCTGGCCTGTCACCGCGGTGTAGCGGCCCGTCAGGTAAGTTACAAAAATCCCTTTAACAACAACACTCAGTAAGAGCAGCCATAACAGACCGTATTCAGACCAGGCCCCCAAACCGGTCACCATGATCGTCTCTCCGGCCCCCAGCGAAATGGACGCAACGATCGCCGCAGGTCCAAAAAAACTCATCATTCTGAATAGTTTACTGAACGAAAAGGGTTCCGCATAAATGCCTGTCAGCGGTGGAATTTCGATCGGATTGGAGTCGTTCATGTGGCCACTCATGATTGATTAATAACATCCCAACTTGCAAGTACGGTTACATTTATTTATCCAGCGAATATTTATCCAGCGAAATATCTACCGAACATGCCAGGGCTCGCTCAGTGGTTTTGCCCCATTCAACTCTCGATATCCGGCTCCGGTTGTTCCCGTAGGGTTGGGTCCCGCATAACGAGGATCAACGGGGTCTGCCTCAGGTTGCCAGCGAACGTCGCAAGACAAACGTGTGTGACCGCGGGAAGAATGATTATCAAGCGAACCATGCAGAAGTGTCATGCCAAAAACGACAATATCTCCTGCTTGAAAATCAGCAGTCAGTAAACGTGTTTGCCTTTGTTGCGCGAGCTCAATCCCCCCTGATATGGAAACGACAGGCGCATCATCGGATCCACAGTCTATTTTCAGGGTCTGTTCGATCAGATCTGTAAATCGATGAGATCCTTCAACAATCACCAGTGGCCCATCACACACGGGTATCTCTCGCAATGCCGTCCAGACGGTATGAATTTTTTTTGATCCGCGTGCGAAAAAGGGATGGTCATAGTGAAAATTCGTCGCGCGACCAACCACACCCGTGCGCAGAAAGATGTAATCGTGTGGCTGGGCGGCCTCATCAAAAATCGCCCCCATCAATGCAGAGGTCTGCGGGCCATGACTCACACGCCGCAACGCAGGCCCTTCGCTGACAGACTGCCAGAATTGTCCCAGATCCTCAACCAGTTCGCTCCGGCGACTGGTACCTGTGGAAATGCCTTCATCGACCGGTAATTCAATTTCCCCCACTTCCGCGAGTCGACCAAAGATTCCCTGACGCGCTGCCTGCACATCGCTGGAGTTTAAAAGACCTCGCAAAAATAAATAGCCATCCTGTTGCAGTCGTTCTCGCAACTGGGAGCCGGTGCTCTGGCTATAGTTTGTTTCCCGTAATTCTCCCAAAAGGTCGGCTGGAATCTGTTTCCCATGAATGAGGCAATCCTGGGCGATGATCATTTTTCAGGTATCCAATCTTTGTAAGAGTGCCAGTGATGTATCAATCACCGCAGGTCCCCATTCACGTGTGAACCCTGTAGGCAGCATATAATTCTGAAACGATTCATTAACTTCCATTCCCCCTTCGTCAAACGCCTGGGGAGTCGGCAAGTAACCCAGACAACCATTGCTGTAACCCAGGAAAAATGTCTGTGCCACGGGGGACCGCTGTTTGACTTCTAAAGCCAGTTCGGCAAACGGTTCGCCGTTCACCGCCACAATTCCAATATCGTTAATTTGCAAGGCCCAGCATATCAGGTCCTGTCTGGGTGATTCCCCTGAATCAATGGTGCGCAGGACCAGTTTCGCCCATTGAACCAGACGTTCGGCTACATTCACAGCACCGACGGTTCCACTGTGCCGGGCTTCGTTTAGCTGTTGCTGACATTCAGCAAGCTTTTCTTCCGCTGTCTGCCGATCCGGAAGCGGTGCCATGGACAGTGTCGTGCATTGCTCTGCCACTTCAAAGCGTTCAACACAAGCTTCAGGCATGGGTTCATAGTCCCAGACTGAGACGGTTGCCACTGACTGCACAATTCGCCGGGGTCCGTGCTGGTTGTGCATTCGAATTTGTGACCATGTCTTGAGCACTTCACCGCCGAGCATCGCGCCAAGACGGTGCAGGTCATCATATTGTTCTGCTCCGCCAGCACCGATTCCACACCGCGGATTTACATTGCCTGCGGCTCCCTGTAAAAACAATGCCGGTGCACCGGTAGCAGATTCGACGATTTCTCTGGCTGGTCCGACGTAATCCGGTGACAATTGCGAGGTTTTCGGACCCAGTACCACCGTGTGTGCAGCGGCAATCATCACGGTCGCAAGGGGACTGCCGGAAAGATCATCAAGCCGAATTACTCCGACCTCATGATCGACTGCGCCACTCGGATTTTCGCCGATTACAATCCGACCATCGGGTAATCGTTCACGACGGTTGATCCCGATTGGCGCGGCCCCCTTCCCTGCACCAATCCGCGCCGGCTGAAGTCGATCATTGGCGATTCGGGCCGCTTCCACCAATGACTCTGCCAGTGTGATCAGATAAGACTCCTGAAGTTCTGCCTGCACGGAAGAACTCTCTGCTGACCAGCCCGGCAACGTTGGTCCCAGATGGGTATGACTGGCGTTGATCAGAATGTGAGCCGGGGGTATCCCGAGCGTTTCACCAATTTGCTTGCGCATTCGATCGACGTGCGGACTCTGGATCATGGCAATATCGCAGGCAAGCAGTGCGACCTTCGTTAAACCATCATCCAGCACAAGTGCCGTTGCCAGCAATTCTCGCTCTATCGATTCTGAAACGCACTCTTGAACGGTATAACCAAGCATGCGGATTCCAAGCGGCGGCGTCATCACCACACGACCAACGCCTGCCTGCAATACCCGTTTAGAATTCATCAAAGTCGCTCCAGAATCAATTTGAAATCAAGGGAGTTGATAACCTTTTTTATTCAGTGGAATCCGATACAGACTTTTGCCGGCTGTGATATACAAAGTTTTGCTTTCGGCCCCGCGTCCAAAGCAGACATTGGTGGGTATCTCGGTTTTGATATATGCCAGTTCCTTTCCGGCGGGAGAATAGACACAAATTCCGGGTCGCGTCTGGTCTCGAACAGCCACATAAAGATTGCCTTCTATATCAACGATCAGACCATCGGGACCGTCCTGGGGAGCATAATCGACCAATACCTTTCGAAACGTCGCCGTGCCATCCGCGGCAAGATCGTAAGCCAGCAAAGCCATACGGCCTTTGAATGTTGTGGCGTTCTCGGGCAAGCGGTCGAAACCTGTGGCACCGTTGTCGTTGCTGACAACATACAGGGTTTTCTGATCCGGCGAGACACAGACGCCGTTAGGCATGCCGGCATTGGTAATGATCCGATGAATCGAACCGTCGAGATCAATCCGATATACGCCCATCACCGGCTGTTCAAGCGGCTCGTGTCCCAGATAACGCGGATCACTGAAGTAGATCCGACCTGTTTCATCAATGGTGATGTCATTCGGTGAGTTAAACGGTCTGCCTTCAAAAAGGCCTGCAATAATATAACTCTTGCCGGTTTTCATATCAGTTCGTATCACCCGTCGACCGCCAAAGTCGGCCCCTTCGGCAATAATCATATTGCCTTGCGCGTCGAATTTAATCCCGTTTGACATGCCGCTGGGAGAACGAAAAATCGAAGCCTTTCCGTTCTGCGGGTCGTAACGCCAGATATTGCCTGCTTCCATGACTCCGTTTTCGTCTGTTGCTCGAAACGTAAACGTAATATCGCTGAAATAAATCGTACCGTCCGGTGCGCTGGCACAACCTTCCGTCAGGACTGAACCACCATCAAACACTGTTTCCAGTTTGGCATCGGGTGGTACAATGACAGATTGATCGCCATTGGGTTCAGCGGCATCAACGCGCATCTGGTAAACGCCGGCAAGTATGATCAGGAGCAAACGGATCATTGATCCACGAAAGGAAGATGCTGTCACCATTGTCTATTCCTTATTTTCTGATTGATTCAACTCTGGCAAACTCTGGACGACCATGCAGCGATGCTCTTTCAACATCGAATGAGGATCGATCTCACTTTTTTTCCACGGTTCAAATATTTTTACATCCAAAGTCCACTCGATGTGTTTCGCTTCATCGACAATAAACAAGGGAACCCGGTTTGAGCCGGGTTCCTTAACATGCCAGTCGGAGTTCACAACCAGAATACTCCCTTTGTCCAGCGGAACAAAGCCACAAGGCAGAAGCATCGGAAAGTCGTGCAATACATCTTTGGCATTCAGACTCCACGTTATCTTTCCCGCGGCGTCAAAACGCATGATTCCAAATTGACCACTGCAGAGCGTACTGCCATCGAGAAGCCGTTGTGCCTCGACCGGTAAGCTGGGAACGGAATAAGACTTTAGAATGTCGCCATCCCGGTCGATTTCCACGAATCGATTTTCCGCCCGTAACGCGACAAGATAAGTATCTGCCGGTGTCAGTCGCAGCAGATTGTAGCGGGTATGATCCGAACCTTTGGCAGGTAACGGGATTTTTTTCAGGAGACGACCTGTTCCGCGTTCCAGTTCGAGAATCGCCTGCTCACCACTGTTGAGAACCGCCACACTTCTCTCTGGACGCAGGACAAAAGATTTCACCTTGCTGGTTCCCTTTACCCGGTACTCCCAGACCGTTTTTCCCTGCCGGTCGATCTCTCTCAGATAACGATGCGTCGCAAACAGAAAGTGACCATCAGATAAGGCGCGTCCATCATATACCAGGTCATCGAAAACACCGGCGCCAATCCCGTTCATGGGCGGAACATTATATGACCAGGAGCAATTGCCGTCTCGTTCCATCACATACAGCCCCTCGCTGGCGACCAGTAACATGCGGTGTGGAAGAACGAAAGCGGGTTGCCCCGGTTGTTCCGCATAGAGAGAGGATACGGTAAACAGAGCCATGAGCAGCATGATCAACTTGCGCGACCTGTGTGTTCGCGTTTCAATGGAAATCATGTCATGACCTTAGAATCAGGAGACCGCTGTGTGTTTTTGGTATTTTGCTGCAAATCATAAAGCGAGGTATACTCGTTCCCGACATGCGGAATGAATGGAGCAATCTTACCAAAACGCGCGAACCGGGCCTGCTTTCCCCGGATGGGTCGCGTCATTTTCTCGGTTGCGTCTGTCATGGGACCGAAGTACAGCGGCAGAGCGTCCGCAGCGCGGTACTCAAAGATCAGGGTGCGGCGGGGATGCTTTGATCTGTTGGGTAATGATGAATGGGGAAGCATACAGTGCATGAATATCACACTGCCGGCAGGAGCGGCAAGCGAAACCGGTTTCCCATAACGACCGTCACTCAAATTTTCGGTAATCATGCCCGCAAACGTACCGTCAGAAGCCGTGTGATCAAAAAAATGATGGTGATGACGTGGCAGTACCTGAAGACAGCCGTTTTCCTCAGTGGCTTCGTCAAGGTAAACCAGAGTTGTGACCAGATCATCATTTGTATGGGGAAAGTATGCCAAATCCTGATGCCATTCGACAGGCGAACCCACGCCAGCCGGTTTCATGTTCAGTTTGCTGTGTTGCAAATTAAAATCCGCACCAATCAATGATTCAATACGATCCAGAACCCGGGCATCGGTGGCCATCCCGCGAAATGCCTCATGTTGATCAAAGGGGTTATAAATCCGGCGCGGCACGGGTTTCCCCTGCACCGGTTCCGGCTCCAGTTCGAGAATCGATCCGTCATCATCGCCGGACAGTGCCCGTTCCGTCAGCTCATTGATCGCAGATCCTGCAGCAGCCAGATCAGCTTGATTGAAGATCGAATCCACGACAACGTAACCTTCTGTCCGATATTGCTGGATCTGGTCTGCATCGAGGTAATGTGTCGACATCGTCGTTTGGTTCCTTTTTATGAAGCGCGGGAATTCTGTTAGATTAGTCCGATACTTTTACACTCTGCAGACTGGGTTTTGCTGAAATTTTCAATCGCTCCCATTTTTCCTGAAACAGCGGTCGATCAAATACTTCGGGATTGATCACACCGTGGGGTCTGCGCCCTTGAGCCAAATCGACCATGGTCTGACAGGCAATCTGGCCGATATCGCGAAAGAGTTCATGAGTCCATGCGATGCTGTGTGGCGCCAACAGCACATTATCAAGTGTGCCAAAAGGGTGTGGCGAGGTGATCGGTTCACCATCGAAACAGTCGAGTGCTGCCCCTCTGATGCGCTGCTCGGATAAAGCGGAAAACAATGCCTGTTCGTTGACGATCCCACCACGGGCCGTATTGATGAGATACGCCGTCGGTTTCATCAGTTTCAACTCGCGGCTACCGATCAAATTCTGCGTTTCATTATTTAATGGACAATTAATCGAGACAAAATCTGCTTCAGCTAACAGCGTTTCCAGGTTCACTTTTTGCACATTACAGGCAGACGCAACGTCGTCATCCAGATAGGGATCGAAGACCAGTGGCTGATTCATGCCAAATCCGGAAAGTAGTTTGACGGTGGCACTACCAATCCCGCCGAATCCAATCACCCCCAGGGTGCGGTCTCGTAATTCCGTACCCATATACTGGGTTCGATCATTCCAACGCCCTTCCCTGAGCAGTCTGTCTTTCGCCAGGATGTGGTGCGTCAGAGCAATCATCCAGCCTACCGTCGCTTCAGCGACAGGGCGATCTACTGCGCCGCGGGTAATCGTCGCCAGAACATCTGCCTGGGTGCAGGCTTCCACGTCTACATTGTCATATCCCACCCCAAACCGACTGATTGCCAGCAGGTTTTGACTTTGCGATAAAGTGTGTGTGGTAGCACGTGGCGTCAGCACGATCACCCCTTGCGCCTCGCCGATCTGTTCCGGAGTAATCTCCGGGAGATGCGAATCGAAACGGGAGACTTTAATCATCGGGAATTCTTCGAGTACGTTCAGTCCATAGTCTTCAAACTTTGGTTGACCATCGTCTTCAAAGAAATCCGCTGTGAAAGCCACCCGAAACTTATCTTTTAGATTCATAATTTAACCATTCCTGTCATACATTGTTCGTCCACCACAATTCGTATCGGCATCGGTCCGGCGTAAACCCAAATCATGGACATCAATTCTGTATTTTCGTTAATAAAATAATGGACCTGTCCGCGTGGAACCATCGCCGTTGCGCAATCGCTCATACTGTATTCCTGACCTCCCACTCGGCAGGTCGCAGTTCCGTCAATAATGCAAATCGATTCATCAAAATCGTGCACATGCGCGGGCAATCGACCTTGCGAGCGAAATTGCCCCCAGCCGCCGCTCATTTCAATTCCCGGCATCAATTTTGCGTTAAAAAAGTCAATGAATTTCGTACCGGGACCGGCTGAATAACGGCGAGCGGTTCGATGTCGATTGACGCGTTCTGCTCCCATCGTCCCGGTCGTATCGTCGGCCATGGACTGATACGAAAACTGTCTCAAGACAAGATCCCGTTCCACGACACTGGTCGGCAGTGTTATATGCAGTTTCGCGATTGCCGACGTGCTACGATTACGCACTGCATGAGGGAGCCAGCGAGGAATGACAATATTATCCAGTACACCAAGCCGGTAAGCACGACCTTCTACTAAAACCTCAATCGCACCTTCCAGCACAGTGATCGACTCACTACACGGATGAGTATGATAGTCGAGGCTGGCTTCCGGCTGAAATGTGACCATTCCGGTCGTCAAATTCCGGGCTGAGTTAAAACCGCCAACCAATGGATTGAATATCACGCCTCTCTGAATTTCAATCTGATCATTATCACCAACGGCTGTGATCGCCTCTTCTCGATCCGGTTGCATGTTGTCGGGGGGAAAACTCAAGGCTTCCACGATGGCCTGCCCCTCTTCCGGATCGAAACTTGGTGCCGGTTTCCGATCGAGGCCCACCGCGGCAAGAACCCGATGCAGTGATCCCATCATCATCCCCATATCAGTCCCCAGCGCAATCATGCGGAAGCCCTGTTCCAACCTTAGATGCAGATCTTCGATGCTGGTGGCAATGACGCCGGCATGCTTGCCGGTCTGACGCATTGTGTCTTTGAGCGTCAATATTTTTTCAGCCACACCAGGACCTTCCCATTGTCCTACATGACCGGCAGTCGCTGAGAAATCTGCGGGACCAAAAAAGAATAACTCGGCTCCATCAAGCTGGCACATCTGGTGCATTTCATCAACCACGTCCACGTGTTCAATATTCGGTAATACCAGCACGTGCTCGTTCGCTTCCTGCGTATGTTCAACGAAGCATTGTCCCCAGACTGTCGCCCGGTCGCCACCGACGCCACGTCTTCCTTCAGGTGGATATCGACTGTCATGGATCAACGCCTGAAGATCCTCCGCAGTATTAATCCAGGGGGCAGCCACGCCGTCCGCGCCGACATCCAGGGCGCGCTTGACCAGGCCGGTATCTCGTTCGACAACACGTACAATCACCACCGTATCACTGCGGACGGCTGCACGAATGTGTGCGACGATTTCTTTCCAATCCAGGTGGCTGTGCTCAGCATCGATGACCACCCAGTCCAGCCCCATGGCGACTGCCATCTCTGTAATGGCCGGCGATTCCAGCGTCACCCAGATGCCAAACACGGGAATATCGGCGGCGAGTTTCGCTCGAAATTTTTTAATCGCATTCGACTTCACTGAAGCAACTCCTTAATGATTCGTCCATGTACGTCGGTCAGTCTTTGATCGCGACCACCATAGCGGAATGTTAATCGTTCGTGATTCACACCAAGCTGATGCAGCACCGTAGCGTGGATGTCGTGGATGTCGACCTTGTTCTCAACAACGCCATTTCCAAATTCATCCGTGTTACCATAGGCGACTCCTCCCTTGAAACCGCCACCAGCCATGAAGACCGAGTAACCATTGACGTGATGATCGCGCCCGCAGGTCGCAGTCACCTGGGGAGTATGAGGAGTTCGTCCCATTTCTCCTGCCCAGATCACAATCGTTTCGTCAAGTAATCCTCGCTGCTTGAGATCGATAATCAAAGCCGCCACCGACTGTTCCGTCACGCGTGCATTCTTTTCATGATTCTGCTTGATGAGTCCGTGTTGATCCCAGGGCGAGTTGTTACCGTCGAAACTGGGACAGGTAATCTCAACAAATCGCACCCCTGCTTCAATCAGCCGTCGTGCCCGGAGTGCCTGGCTTGCATAAAGTTGCTGATGAGCGTCTTTTGAGTCAACTCCATACAGTTTTTGAATATGCTCGGGCTCATGTGTAATATCAGCGATTTCGGGAATCGCACTCTGCATGCGAAAGGCGGTTTCATAGTTGGCAATCGCACCTTCAATGGCCTGTGGATCTGCCGACTGCACTGCGAATTCCCGATCCTGTTCGGCCAGCAATGCCAGTTTGCGTCGTTGCAATTCAGGCGTATCCGACGGCTTGATGTTGTCTACCGGGATGCCTTGGGGACGCAGCGCCGTCGCTGCATGGGAAGCGGGTAAAAACGAGCTGCCAAAATTTTCCAGTCCGCCATTGGGCACCCAGTCATTATTGAGCAGTACATAACCGGGCAGGTTCCTGTTTTCACTGCCGAGACCATAAGAGACCCACGCACCGAGACTGGGAGCCTGCCCAAGAATCCGTCCCGTATGCAGTAACAGGTTCTGCTGTCCGTGAAGTGGTAACTCGCCAACCATTGATCTGACGACGCACAGTTCATCGGCCACACTTGCAAGACGCGGGAAAAGATCGCTGACCCACAATCCGCTCTCGCCGCGTTGTTTGAACTCCCAGGGACTCCCCAGCCAGACGCGGTTCGCAGACGATTGCGAACGCTTGGAAACGGCTTCCGCACCAATCGCTTTTCCTTCGTGCTGTTTTAGCATGGGTTTCGGGTCGAATGTATCAACATGACTCGGTCCGCCATCCATAAAACAGAAAATCACATTTTTTGCGCGTGCAGAAAAATGCGTACGCGGAGTCTGTATTTCATTGGAATAGGCGCGGTCGGCAAGAAGTCCGCTCAATGCCAGCCAACCAAAGCCGGCCGACGAATTCTTTAAGAATCCGCGCCGTGACAGATCTCCATCGATCCGACCGGGACATGAGCAGGAATCTGATCGTTTATGCATGATTTACCTGAAATAAATGAACTCTTTTGTGTTAAAAAACAGATGGGCCAGTTCAGCCCAGGCGGCTTTATCTCTCATCAGTTCGTCCGACTGCGAAAAGCTGGAGACCGCTTCTGTCCAACGTGTTAACTCGCCGGTGGAGGGTGTTCTGCCAAATGCTCGAACAAACATGGCTTGCACGCGTTCTTCCGGCTGTTGGCTCTGATCCTTTATCACTTGTTCCGCCCAATATTCGCCTGTCTGAACAATGAAGGGATCGTTCAGCAAGGCCAATGCCTGCGTCGGACCATTCGTGACATCGCGACGCCCCGTTGGTAATTTAAGATCTGGCAAATTAAAACAGACCAGAAACTTCGGCGGGTCCATGATCGACATTTTCATATAAATCGAACGTCGTCCGTGGCCGTCAAGTGGTCCGGAATAAAGACGTTTTGCAGCATCCTCGACCGAACGCGGCGGATTGATGGGCGGGCCATATAATTGTCGGTCGAGTCGATCCGAGACAGCAAGCACGTTGTCGCGAATCGCCTCTGCTTCCAGTCTGCGTGTCGGGTAATGATGCAGCAATCGATTGCCCGGATCCTGGTTCAGTGCTGCCTGTGTCACGGTTCCCGATTGACGAAATGTCTGGCTTAAGACTAATCGACGGATCAGTTGTTTTGTCGACCAGCCTTCTTCCATAAATTGTGCCGCAAGCCAGTCTAGTAGTTCCGGATGTGACGCACGGTCACCCAGTTTTCCAAAATCATTCGCTGTAGCTACGATTCCCTGACCGAATACGGATTGCCAGACACGATTAACATAAACGCGCGCCGTCTGCGGATTCTCACGACTACTGAGATACCTGGCGAGTTCAAGGCGGCCACTCCCCTGATCCTCGGTCACGTTGTGTTTTCCCGCGAATACTTCCAGAAAATCACGAGGAATCGACGGCCCATCTTCATCGACATTACCACGGATGTTGAGCCGATAATCCAGCGGTGGTACGCCTCGTTCGTCCATACTGATCACGCTGCGGGGGAATGTTATGCCTGCTTCCACTTCTCGATACTGTTTCACCAACGCGGCAATCCCGGAAGCCTCGTTTGCCTGATTTGGTAATAGATTCTGTTTCAGCAACCAGTTGATCATTTTTATGTCTTCAGGCGCAGACTGGTTTGACGCCCAACGGTCAACTGCTCCTGTGCACCAATCTGAAATGCGTTGCCAGGCAGCTTGTGAAGTCGTGGCAGGCGCACCAGTCAGCAAAGTTTTATAGGCTTCAAGTGTGTCTGCGGGAGTACCACCTGCTTTATGAAAGGCAATTCCGGTCAGACTGAACCAACTCCGTTTGTCGAATCCATCGTCTTGCGATGACAGTACCATTTTTCCGGCGCGTGCTAATCCGGTCCGCGGTGGGAAATTGGGGTGCAGTGACGAGGTTACCAGTTCCAAAAAGATTCGCGTGACTCCGTTACTCAATCCCTGATCAGCGAATGACTTCCACGCAGGGGGCGAATTGGAATCGTAAAAATTTAACGGTTCATTCTGAAACGCATTTTGCGGAACAACGAGATCCCCGGCCCATTCTCCCCCACGGACTTTCAGACTCAAAATTCGTTCGGGGATTGCATCCTGGGCCGGCAATCGGACGGCGCCCGCCAGTTTTGATGATAATGCGTGCGTGTGATATCCGCGCGGTAATAACTGATCAATCAGTGTATCACCAGTCAGACTTACCAGGGGTGCGCCATTTGATACATAACCGTGCTTAATTCCCTCCCCTTCAACACTCCAGCCTTCAGGAAAACCGGGCTTGTCGAAATCGTTTAACAAGGTGAAATTTTCCGTGTTTATTTTTTGCCGGGCATCGCGCGTGGAACTCCATTCCGTTATGAGTCGAACCCAGGTTTCGTTGATACTCTGATCGGAACGGGTTGAGACTGCCTCAAGTCCCGGCACGAGACGAAATCTTCCCAGAAGGTGCTGGCTTCCATAGTTCTGCTCCAGGAATACAGTCCATTCTCCCCCATGCGGCAGTGCAACCGGCTCATTAAAAGTAAACCAGGCTGTTCGATCGACGTTTCCCCCCAAGGCAACGCCCCAGCCTTTATTTGCAGCAGGATCAAGGACGTCTCCAACGGGATAATTCGGCTGAGAATAGTCGGCGCGTGCTGCGACAAGATTAATCTTGCGCACATCACTTGCCGGTGAATCTGGTGCAGAAAAAGGTTTGACCTCGACTCGCAAATGTGAGAGTACGAAATTGCCGTGCGGTGTTCTTCCGGGACCACGATTCCCCAGGCTGTCATGCGTTAACGCTTCAAGGCGAAGCAAGCTGACATCACCCGGATCGGTGGTGAACTTCACCGTATAGGTGTCGGTATTCGCCAATTCGCCTTGAGCCAGAATCGTATTATCCACTCCGACGACCAGTTCAGTGGCGTTCGCAGCGGATTCCGCAGTCAGGTTTTTTACATCGTGCCAAACGGTCTCCTTGAGCAGTTGTGCCATCGGCCAGGCAATCTCCCCCAGTTTTGCATTTTGCAGCGACGATCGATTTTCATACGCCCATTCCCGCAAGGCCGCTCCGCTCGCCAGAGGACCCGTTCTGGTACTCCATAACGTTCCCATTTGTTTTTGAATTTCTCCACGCAGCCGTTTCAGCTCCGCAATCGCAGCATCATTTTTTCCCGGTGCATCGATTGAACGGGCGGTCCAGCGCGGCGTCATGAAGATGCCGGCCAGAGCATAATAGTCGGCTTGTGAAATCGCATCGAGTTTATGATCATGACACCGGGCACAGGCGACTGTCATTGCCAGAAAAGACTTCGAAAAGGCATCAATCTTGTTATTGATCATGTCCTGGTGAATGCCATTAAATTGCATGCTGTTGCCGTGGCGGTGTTCCCCCAGGTGATAAAACATCGGCCCAATCAGGCTCTCGTTTAAATTCGCCTGTTGATTAATGCGCTGCTCGGGAAGTAAGTCACCCGCGATTTGTTCTCGAATTAACTGGTCGAATCCGATGTCAGCATTGAATGCACGTATCAGGTAGTCGCGATACTCCCAGGAACCTTTGGCGGGATTGTCCCATTCGTAACCGTAGGTATCCGTATAACGCACAACGTCCATCCAGTGCCGGGCAAAACGCTCACCAAAATGAGGCGACTCGAGCAGTTCATCGACCAGCTCTGCCAGCGCTGAATCCGGATTAACTTCCATCGCTTTGCGAAACTTTGTGAGTTGCTGCGGAGCAGGCGGTAACCCGGTCAAGACAAAAGAAAGACGCCGCAATAAAATTTCTGGATCTGCTGATTTTGCGGGAGTCAAATTGACCTGTTCTAAAGCAGAACAGACAAACCGATCCACGGGTTCCTTTGACCAGGCAGGGTCTTTCACGACAGGCGGCGACACGACATTCAGAGGCTGCAAACTCCACCACTGGCTGCGTTCGGCGAGCTGGGCTTTCCAGGTAGACGCAGCCGCTTCTGTGACGGACGGCGCTGTGTCTCTGGGATCGACGGCTCCCGTCTGAATCCATTTTTCGAAGTCGGCAATCACAGTTTGCGGTAATTTATGGGAAGGAGGCATTTCAAACGACTCATATCGTATTGCTTCCATCAGCAGACTTTTTTCGGGTTTACCAGAGACAACAGCTGGACCTGATTCCCCCCCTGTGCGTGTCGCTCCTCGCCAATCAAGGCGTAAACCACCTTTCGGTTTATCTGCCGCCGCCGAATGGCACTCGTAACAGTGCTGTACCAGCACTGGCCGAATTTTCTGTTCGAAAAATTCAATATCGTCACTCGCACTCACCAATTCTGGCGCCGTGAAACATAAGGCGATCAGTGAATAAGCAACAGTGCGTGTCATGGTCGGTAGTCTCAGTCAGTATGAGTTCTGGTTTTTTTGACTCGAATCATCTCTTTAAAATCACGCTTTTGTGATATCTGAGAGTTCTCCACTGCTGTCTCCAAACGATTCACGTTCAATACCATAACAGTGAGCCAGGCTTAAAAGTAAATTGTTCATCGGCAGCTCTTCTTTATATTTAAGATATTTCCCATGCTTGAGACCTAAGTTTTTACCACCTGCAAGAATTAAAGGATAATTCTTGTGGATATGGGTATCGCTGGTCCCCGACCCAAACAGGTTGATCGTATTATCTAATAAAGAGCCGTCTGCATCAGGCGTGTTTTTCAGCTTCACCAGAAACTTCTGGAATTGCTGGACAAGAAAATGATCATATTTGGCCCATCTTTCATAGCCCCCTTCTGCTCTTGTCCCATGACTCAGATTGTGGTGCGTAGGCAGGCCGAGCATACTGGGAAACGAATCGCCGATACACGTTCCTTCACAGGCGATCTGATAAGTAATAACCCGTGTGGAATCTGTTTTGAGAGCGAGATATATCAATTCAAACATGGAATCCAGGTAGCTCTGTGCGCCCTGTTTCTTGAATCCTTCCAGATTGAGATCAGCGGGATTGACGCCCGGTCTTGGAATCCCCGCCCATTCTTCAGCTCGATCAAGATCGTGTTCCAGGTCTCTGATCGACTGGCGATAATCGTCAAACGACCGCTGATCTTCGGGATTCAGTTTTTGTATCAGTGTTCGTGAACTATCCAGCGTGAGATCCAGGATACTTCTTTTTTGTTCAAGTGCGCCACGCCCCCCCTTTTCAACCGCAAAAAGATGATTGAAAATCTGCCTCGGTTCCGAAAGCGCGGGAATGAATTTCCCGTACCGGTCTACAGAGATTGTTTGCGCAACCAGGGGAACACCGACTCCACCACCTGAGGAGAGCGTGAGTGAAGGAAATCGTGTTGCCTGTTCCACTTTACCAGCAATTAATTGATCTAAACTGATCGAATTGGGAGCGCCTTTCACGATATTCGCCCCGTTTAAAACCAGTCCTCCATTTCGATGGCCGCTTCCAATGACCCGATAAAAGGGATGCGACAGCCCTGACAGGACAGTGATCTCTTTTTTGAAGCTTTCCAATGGGGCGAGGGTTTTGCTCAGTTGATATTGATTCCCCCCATCGCCGTCAGGAAACCAATGGTAGTTTTCATAATCTTTATTCTCGGGGTCTTTACTCTTTGGAGGCAGAGATACACCAAACGGAAAGAAGATGGAACAAAAACGTTTTGGTTTTTGAGGTGATTTTTCTTTAGCTCCATAGAGCTTTTCCAGAGATGCAAAGAACGGGAGCGCTAATGTCGCGCCTGAACCAACTAAAAATGCCTTACGGCTGATCACTTTCATGCCAAACTCCAACAGGGTTATTTCTGGTCGCCTTTAAATGATGCGGATGTTGCAATGGCTTTCAGTAAACTTTGAAAATCATAATCTGACTGAACAAATACCTGATGAGCCTTTTCGACAGAATCATGATCCAGCAGATCCAGGTTTCGTCCCAATGCATATTTCATCACGTTTTCAACAAATCCTCGTGAAAAGTCGTCGATGCGATGTTTCAGAATATAATTTTTCAGATCATTCAGGCTATTAATATTATTGCCATCTTCGAGCGTGAATTTAATATCAACACTGGTCGGTTTATCTTCGATCATGATGCTGTCACGCCAGCTTCCTACCGCATCAAAGTTTTCAAAAGATAACCCTAAAGGGTCAATTCTTCGATGGCAGTTCATACAGGCTGAATTTGTTTTCGCGTGCTGGGCGATGCGCTCTCTGAGCGTCTTCGCTTTGATCAAACCTTCTTCTTTCAAAGTAGACAGCTTGGGAGGAGGCGGCGGCGGGTCAAACAGAATTCGATCCATCACCCACGTACCGCGTCGGATGGGGTGTGAATCCGAACCGTCAGAATTCATTTTCATGATTCTGGCTTGAGTCAGCACACCACCATGCGGGCTGGTTGGAGGTAGTTTCACCTTAACAAATCCCCCGTTCCCCTTATAAGACTCAACGCCATAGTGATTCGCCAGTCTCCGATTCAGCCAGAGATGATCGTTCTGAATCAAAGATAAAATGCTGGCCTTTCCATTAAGTCCGAACGCATCATGAATGGACCTCTGGAACTGCTCCTTGATATCTCTCTCCAGTTCAGGGTCGTAGAGCGGAAATCGCTGTGCATTGACGGGGATCTGATCGAAACGATCCAGATGCCACATTTCTGATACCAGATGCTCAACGAATTTTTTCGTGCGATCATCTTTAAACATTCGCTCAACTGCGGCATTCATCGCCGCATCATTCAGTAACGCTCCGGTCTCACAGGCAGCCATCAATGCGTCATCTGGCGGCTCTCCCCACAACCAAAACGAAAGTTTGGAGGCGAGCAGCAGGGAATGCGATTTTTTGTCGTGTGGCAGCTGATAGTCTCCGATAAACAGGTGCTTCGGAGATACAAGAATGGAAGCCAGCACTTCATGAATACTCTCTTCGAAGCTGAGCTGCTTGGTGCGCAAATCTTTATAAAGCTGAAGGAATTTCTGAAGATCTTCCGGACTGGAAAAACCGCGAAATGCTCTTTGCAGAAAACGCTCAATGACCTGTTTTGCATACGTTTCATTGGCCCCGCGCTCTTTCGATTCAAAGAACACCGCGTTATGCATAGGCACATCCATCAAACCGAGTTCTGCCCAGTCAATCTCGATCGCAGGAACCTGCCCGGCCATCTCCTTTTGGTTCTTTGCAAACACTTCGACAAGTTTGTAATCCTGCATATAGTAGTTTGCCAGTGTTTTCGTTCGGGCGCGTTCCATGATTTCGCTGTACGAGCCGACAAAAATGTTCCCCAGGCTTTGCCTGTTATGTCCGGGTCCGAGCGGGAGACCTTTTTCATGACGGCTTGCATTCTCAACCAGCACAATGAAAAACGCGCCTAAACAATTATACCAATCGTTTGTGACAAAAGAGGTTAACTTAGGTACATTGCCATCCCGATAGGTTGTTTCCGCTGGCACACTATCCAGGTAGGGAAAATCTTTAATGTTTCCCTCAAACTCAAACACCGTTTCTGCAGCTGTGAGTTGCACGGTGTCTAAGGTTTTAAAATTATTCGCAAACACATCAAAATAACCGGCCCTGATTCGCATTTCCGGAAAGTTCCCCTCCGCATCCGGTTTGCCTCGCACACGAATCCGAAATTGAAACTGGCCTCGGGAATGCATCTGACTTGCAGGAAATGCAACGGCATTCGCTAACAGCAAATTGTTATCATGCTTAATCAGAGAACCTGGTTTAAAAGGAAATAACGCAGGCCCCCAGACCGCCTTATTCAAAGGCCTGCCAAGAAAAGAATTGCCTTTCAGCTCCATGATTTCTCTGCGACTGCGAAATTCGACATCCGTCATCGGGTGCGCCACATTTTTCACAAAGTCCATTACATGATCTTGAGTTGCCCGGGACGTATAACAAAATTCTCCGTCGTAAAAATAATGCAGAGGATCAACGGGCTGCTCTATATAAGGCGCAAAAGTCTGCAATGCCAGAATGGTCGCCTTCTTGAACGTTTTCAAATGCGTTTTTGTTAAAGGGTTGGCTTCTGCATCATTGGAAAATCCATCTTTTGATACCGCGTCCTGAGGGATATTTTCCTCCTGGGGAAAATCCCGCAGAGAAGATTCCGCCCCTACTAATTTCAACAGCGAACGATTAAACTCGCGATTTGTTAATCTCCTGATCTTGTGCCGATTACCTATCGCCTGCAAGCGCTTTTTCTCGATACCAAATCCCTGTTCGATCCATGCCGAGAGTCTGGCGAGATCTGGCTGAGGCAGTCGCTCGACGTCCTGCGGAGGCATTTTCTGCGACACGACCATCTTCTGAATTTTTTTCCAGAGCGCAACCTGGTTGACATGATCCATCTTCCCATCCAGGCCAGACAGTTTCAGGCCACTCTCTTCCGTATCATTGTCGTGGCAACTGTAGCAGTATTTGTTGAGAAGCGGGATGATGTCCGTTTGATACTGTCGTTGATGAAGATCATCTGCACCGGCTTTTTCAGTATCAGCACAAAACGCAGGGCCTGCATTCATCCCGATGAATAAAATCAAGATTTTAAAAAATTGATTTCTGATTTTGCAGGGCCGATAATTCATTATTTTCCTCGCAGCAACTTTGCTGAAAGCAGGGCTACGTTTCAGCGGTAGGATTGGAACAATTCTATCGCAACAGTTTTTATCTTGTTCGTGAGGGAGGGATCTTCGATCTATCTTGGGGCCGTGCTGTAAACGCCAGCCATAACCGGCATCATGCAGATGATGGCTACTGTTTCAGGTTGAAATCCGCGGTATTATCTCCCTCTTCAACATCCGTAGTTAAAACGCTGTTCATATTGTATTTGGGTGGAATGTACTGTTCGATTTCGTCCACAGTCCCGGTAGCAGGCGGCATCGCTTTTTGCTGCTTTCCCGTTTTCCTGCTCGCCGTAATTTCAACCCTGTGTTTGCCAACCACAGGGCCTTTGCTTGCTGGAATCGAGTACCTTCCTTCAGAAATAGCTCCGCCGCTCGCCGGACCACTCGTTCCCTCGGTTGGAATTAATGAAATCCTGCCGTCCTGAACAGATTCCCCTTCCCACGAAACCTGGCCGGTTAAAGCACCTCTTGCTGGTCCCTCCTGCTGACCCTGGCATCCCAGGGTCAGCGTTGGCACGAGCACTACAAGAAGCAACTTGAACCAACTTTCCTGCCTCAGCATAATACGTCTCCCCGTAAAAACCTGCTCGCGAATCAGACCGTTCTAACGATGATGACAAAATCAATTAGAACTCACCAAGAATTTCATTCCCACTGATCGTGGCCAAACCTCGCCAGGTGCCGAGATCGATATTTTCGCTGACGAAACGAACTGCACCATCGCCCATGAGAATGTGGACACCTCCTACATGACGACTCCGGGCACCGGCCGTGTCCGTCGTCGTACCGTTCCCGTATACGGAGGGGAGATTATTGGCGGGATCATTTTGACACCAACTCGTTGCAGGATAACAGCGATCCGGAAGCACACTGTTGGGCCCCAGTTCCGAGTAAAGCTGAGTTCCATTCGCCTGATCGCTGTAAGCAGAGCCGCGAAACTCAGAGCGAGATACGCCTGTTAAATACTCGCCTACGAGCATTGTAGTACTGGTTCCATCGGTAAAATCACGAAACTTGGCACCACGATTGGCTCCAAAAACTGCCAGCTTATCAGAAGCAGTTGAAGCGATATCACCTTGCTGAAAACCACTGAAGAAACCCAGATAGTTTGACTTCATGATCGGCCCTTGTGTTGTATCTTCAGTGTGAGTTCCGCCTCGACCATCACTCGGACAGAGCAACATGGGAACGGAAGCCGATGTCATCGCTTTGTTATTACCATAATACCAGACAATATTAGGTAAATTGAACTGAATCCCGTTGTAGATAACAGCCTGATCGATAAAAGGTAAAATATGAATAATGTAACCACCGGTCCTGGGACCGGTATATCGAACACCACCATTCCAGACTGTACCTGGAGGCAGCGTTTTATGGACGTCGTGATAATTGTGTAAACCAAGCCCCACCTGCTTCAGGTTGTTCCGGCACTGAGATCGTCGGGCTGCCTCCCGCGCCTGTTGCACCGCTGGCAACAAGAGTGCAATCAAAATCGCAATAATCGCAATCACAACTAGTAATTCGATCAACGTAAAACCGCGCCTGGCTTTTTCCCTGAGCATTACTGGAACTCCTTGAATAAAAAACTATGAACAGTCGAGTTGGATTCTCAATAAATAATGGGTCGCTTTCTTTTATCGTATACAATTATTTTTATGCCACAGACGCCACTAACTCCAAACCGAAACTGGAGCGCAGCTAATTGTTATTTTTTTCTACCAGATTACGGGCAGCCATCCCAACATGTTTGTGAATCTCCTGTCGAGCCATCTCGATGTCTCCCTCCACAAGAGCCTGATAGATCGCGGTATGTGAATCGTTCGTCCATTCGCGCAGTTCCAGATTGAAAGACTGATGAAAACTCACCAGATGAGGTCGCAACAATTCCAGTACGGCTTTGAGAAACGTCAGCAGCACGGGATTTCCAGCGATCCGGGCAATTTCAAGATGAAAGGCAACATCAGCATCCACAAACATTTCAGGCTGATCAACCTGATTGATCGCTTTGGCCATCAGATTCAGCGTTTCACGAACGGGAAGCAGATCTTCCAGGCGACGCCTTCTTGCTGCCTGAGTTACCAGCTCGATCTCCATCAGCTCACGAGATTCAAGCAGATAAAACAGGCTGTGGTCAGCCTGCATCAAAGAAGTGACCAGCGTATCAGACAGAACATCGACGAGCGGCGCGTAATCCAACGAGCGGATATATGCCCCCGATCGAGGACGCAGTTCAACCAGCCCCATTGTCTGAGCTTGAACCATCGCATCACGCACGACATTCGTACTGAGGCTCATTTTGGTGGCAAGCTGCCTGATGGAAGGTAATCGATCGCCAACGGCCAATGATTCCGACTTAATGTGCTCAACCAGACGGCGAACGACCCCCTGGCTATGCTGTTGATCTATGAGTACAGATTGATTCATGTCACCACGCTCTATTTAAAACTGATTATCAGATACCAGAGACAGGATTGAATCAGCATACAACTATTTACGGCTGAATATCAAGAATAAATGAGATTTTTTCTGACTTACACACAAAATAGCAATCAACAAACACAATCTGATAATCAGTTGAGAAGATACTGCTTCAGCAAGAATCACCATAAGCATTTGAGGACACCCCACTTAATGCACATACCCCCACCAAACACCTGCCCCCCAACATCCACCCGGGAGCATTTCTGGGCAAACGACACTCCAAATGAGCGCAATTTCATCAAAATGGAAATTCTGGATATTTTCAGGGTAACTTGAGCCAGTTGACTGCCATACAGAAATAGCGCGTACAGATTTACTGTACACGGTAATAGAACCGAATCCCCACAAAGTATTCGTTTGCACTGGATTTAATTGATTTTGTTTCATCCCTGAGAAAACAGGGCACATCTTTATTTGAGAAATATGCATTACAACTGCCATTAATTCATTTACCTACAATTTGACAGAGGAGTCGCTCAATGAGGTATCAACGTAAGCGGGGTTTCACTTTAATTGAACTGTTAGTGGTAATTGCAATCATTGCCATTCTGATTGCCCTGTTATTACCGGCGGTTCAACAGGCGCGTGAAGCGGCTCGCCGAAGTGCCTGCAAAAACCAGTTAAAGCAGCTGGGACTGGCGCTGCAGAATTATCATGAGACCCATTCAGCTTTTCCAATCGGAGCCGGTTTTGTGGGGATGGATGCAGGAGGAAACGAAGACGGACGCCGTGCCCCCTGGACGGTTCTCGTTCTGCCATTTCTGGAACAGACGGCTCTGTATAACAAGTTTGATTTTACGGCCCAGTTCGAATCGATTTACTCGAGTGCCCCCAGCGCAACAGCAAACGCTGATGCCTCGGCTACCATAATCAGTTCCTTTCGATGCCCCAGCTATCCCGATGAAGACGGATTGCATTCCAACTACTTTGGTGTAATGGGGGGTAACCCGCAAACTCCTTCCTGGTCACTGTCCAATGGACGGGCGATGTGGGACAACGGCGTTTTGTATATGAACTCAAAAACCAAAATGCGAGATATCACAGACGGATCCAGCAATACATTCATTGTCGGCGAAACGAAATATCAGTTAGGCCTCGACGCGAGTACCTCCTGGCCAACCCTGCGATTCGGGTGGGCTTCCACCATGCGGGGGGGCGCCAATGTTCCCGGTACACTGGCGGCTGCAACGGATGCCTCAATCAACTGCTGGAAAGGATACGGACACAGCGGGGACACTGCTTTCGGAGCAGGCTCCAGCGTTCCCGGAGCGCAAGGGACCATCAATTCAGGCGGTTCAACCGTGAGCGCGACGAACAACCTGCAAGGGCGAGCATTCGGCAGCTTTCATACCGGAGGCTGTCATTTTGCGTTTGTAGATGGCTCGGTGCATTTCATCAGCGAAAACATTGATAACAAAACACTCCAGTACCTGGCCATCCGCAATGACGGTCAGGTTATTGGAGAATACTAGGCTAAAGCGCCTGGCTGATGTTTTCTTGAATGGCGAGGGGCGAGAAGTTCTGCCCCTTGCCCTTCCTTCCTGTTTGCTGAATTCACTTTCAGAACATCTTTTTTCTCAGACTTAAAAGGCTGTATCAATGTTGGAGCGAATTGGGAATGATTGGAAATGCCTGCTGGTGTTGACCATTCTGTTGACATCGGCGGGTTGTGGAGGAGCCGGAGACACTGCACAGCGATATCAGATTTCAGGTACGGTAACCTTTGACGGCAAGCCGGTCCCGACAGGCGAAATCGTCATCACCCCGGATGCCGCTGCAGGAAATACCGGCGAAGGAAGCTATGCGGTCATCAAAAACGGTAAGTATGAAACAGCCCCCGGGCAGGGAATTTCAGGTGGTGCTTACCTGCTGATGCTAACCGGCTCCGAAGGCAATGGGGGTGCTGAAATCACGGAACCTGATCAGGGAAAAACTTTATTCTCCGGCTATGAACAGAAGCATATTTTTCCGAAAGAAGATACGATCTTTGATATCGAAGTCCCTTCTACTCAGAAATCGCGAAAAAAGTGACACCTGATTCCGGTACGAGAAACAGCCTGGTGAGCTGACCTCTCGAGATCAGCCATTGTTAGCATCAAGGCAGCCAGACAGCCGCCACGGTTTTCATTCTGAAGTAAAGAGCACATCGATAATCTACAGTCTGCATGTACTTCGACAGTAAACCAGATTACAACGACATCAGAGTTTTATGCTTCTACAGACCCGGTTTGTCAAAAATTGTAATGAATCCGTATCAGGCGGGTAACCTGAGAGGACTTTCTGCCATGCCTGATAGCACACAAAATATCAATGACTCTGAGATTTCGCTGGAAAACAGTTTGCGACGTGTATTGCAAGGCGAGAAAGAGGCATTTGAAGTCGTCGTCCGCCAGTTTGAACGCCCGTTGCGTGCGTGGCTGGCAGTCCAGTCCCCGCCAGGTATCGATGTGGATGAGATTGCTCAACAGACTTTTATTGCAGCTTACACCCGTCTTGAAGAATACAAACCGGGAACGAATTTTGCGGCCTGGATGTTCACAATCGCGCGGTATCAGTTAATGACGGAAACAACTCGGCTGAGGCGGATTGCCGATTACCATAGTCGCTATGCCCCCGAACTGTTTCAGAGAGAGTTTGACCGACATGCAGACGAACCCCCGGAGATGTGGCTGGTGCGTGTTGAGTCACTTCAGAAGTGCCTTGAATCTCTTGGAGATTCACTTCGGCAATATGTAAACTGGCGTTATCGAGAAGAAATCCCACTGGAAGAAATGGCGCGTCGTAGTAATCGATCGGTGACTGCTGTGAAAAAACAGCTTTGGCAAATCCGTCAAAAGTTACAGCAGTGTGTCGAACAACGAATTTCGAAAAAACAGAGAACAATCTCGTGACAAACTTACCCCCAGATCTCGAAAAACGATTCACAGAGCTTTGGACAGATTACCTCGAGGGTGATCTCGAAGACTCAGGCAGGGATGAACTGCGAAAGATGCTGTCTGCTCACGAAAGTTTGCAGAAACAGGCAATTGATCTCTTTCGAACTCATCGACTCCTGGGGTTTATCGCGATTGAAGATCCTTCGGGAAACAGTCAGTTTGTGCAGGACACAATGGCGCGGCTGCCTGAAGACAGTGAAACTTTTACCCGGAAAGTGCTGGAAAATCTGGATTCCCGCTTACCCCTTTCCTATCGTGATATCAGTCAGGAAACAAGTCAAAGTCGGACGCTTCGGAAACTGGTCGGGGGAAGCGGCTGGATTGTAGCCGCGCTCCTGATCCTGATACTTCCGTTTATCTGGTTTAACGCGAATCAGCAGGAAAATCTGTCGGTTGGTGCAGGCGCTCAAAAGCCTGCGGGGGATGTTCGATTCAAGAACCTCTCCCAGGCACAGTTTTTTGGTGAACTTTCTCCGCGTTCAGAATCGTTGCTGACCCAGAAACGGGAATATGTGCTGTTATCCGGTCTTGTAGAACTGGCCTTTCCCAAAGGTGCCTCTGCCATTATTGAGGGGCCGGCTATTTTCCGGGTTCTCACTGATGAATGCCTGGCGCTGGATGTAGGACAGTGTTCCGTTCATGCGCCAGACGGGGCAGAGGGTTTCCGCATCGATACTCCCGTTACACGCGTTGTGGACCGTGGAACCCGGTTTGTGGTGAACGTTTCAGAAACAAGTGAGACCGAAGTCCACGTTGTGGAAGGCATCGCGGATATCTACCGTCATGCTGACGAGCAGTTGCAGAAATCATCCGCCGACAAAAATAAACGTCCGTTAACAGAAGTTTCCGAAGACGAGACTTTTGAATTGCGACTGCGCGATCAGGAAGCATATCGTCTGAACGAGGATACGAAATTTGTAGCCGAGCCTGCCACATTTAATCCATTGATTTATCGCAGTAAACTGCCGGACCGAGTGGTCTCTTATTCTGCGACAAAAAACGCAGACGGGAAGGCTGAATTCCTCACTGACGTAACGGTCCAACGGGGCGGAAAAATACTTCGGTATCCTGTTGAGAAAATAATTCCCGTCGAAGTGACCTACTTCAAAGCCGCACCGGGAATCGACAACAATGGACATTTTGCCGGCGGACCAACGTTAAGCAATTCCCGTATCAATCTCCTTTCCGATAGAGCCTTAAATACGGGGGTGATTAATCCTGGAGGCAGTCTGACGCCTCTGGTTTCAGATCCGGTTTTGCAGACTCTGGCAGGGGAACCGGAAGCATCAACGCCCGGTCTTGCCTTGAAGTTCCAGACCCCGGTTAAGAATGGCCCTGGTCCTGATATCGTCCTGTTTGAGTTGCAGACATTCTCGAATCCACCTGAGGGAGATCGATTCCATATCAGTCCCCTGAAGTTTTCTCCCGGACGTAAATCCCACACGATACAAACCTACGATCTGAGTATTTCTTCGCCCGAATGCCTGGAACTGACTCAGTTCCATCTCTATTCCTTCGATAAAAATATTGCTTCTTTAAACGACCTGCAAATCACCGAATGCGCAAACAAGCCGATACGATTGAAATTCCTGGCACTGGCAGTCGGCATTGATTTAAGTGCGCTGGGATATCTTCCCGGTGAAGAAGTAGAAGAGATATTTATCCAGGATGCACAAGATGATCAAAATATTGTGGACCCGGTTTTTGTGGGAGGTCTACCTTAAATCAAAGGGAGAATTGCTGCGTGTACGGGCACTTTCTTACGGCACTTCAAAGCCCGGAATGAAATCATTTCACTGGCTCAAATATGTGCCGCTGTGATCACGACAAGATATTGAGGAAATTATCAGGTATGTACTGGACGCGGCTTTCACTGATTTTAATTTTGACTTCCCTTTATGCGTGCCCCCTGCATGCCGATGAGGCAACACCGGTCGCCAGATGGGATTTCTCGACAGAAGAATTGGCGCCTTTGTCCGTGCATGGCAATGTGACCCGCGATCAGCCTGGTCCGGTTCCGCCTGAGTTTCCGGATTTTGCAAAAGATAATACAGCGGTTCGCCTTGATGGCAAGGGGGCCTACATTGCTGTCAAAGACCCCGGAGACAAGAGCATTTTCGACTTCACCAATGGTGATACCATGACGGTCGAAGCCTGGGTGAAAGTCGCGCAGATTCGTAATGGACAGCCGATGTATGTCATCGGGAAAGGACGGACTCACTCTCCGCATGTCACGCCTGACAACCAGAACTGGGCACTGCGGGTGATTGGTGCCGGCGATGCTGCGAAACTCAGTTTTTTATTCGCAACACCCACTCCCCCCGGTTCCAAAGGCCCCCACTGGCATCGCTGGACATCAAAATCAGGATTTGCCGTAGTAACCGGCTGGCATCATATCGCGGTGACATATCAATTTGGTCAACCCGATTCCATTCAAGGCTGGATTGACGGTCGGCCGACTGACGGCGTATGGGATCTGCAGGGGACAACCAAAGCGGCTCCCGTAGTGGATAACGATCAGATCTGGATCGGATCATCCATGGGCGGCAATACCAGTAACAGCTTTAACGGCTGGCTGGACATGATTGCCGTCTATCGAACCAGATTAAGCAATCAGGTCATCGCATCTCATTTCCATCGACTCGGCGGACCGCGTACTGTGGGACCTGCGCCTGAAATAATGCCCGAGATTTCTGATGTGCCTCCCGGGAAAGTTCTGGTTACATTTTCCGAAAGCATGCCTGCCTCTGATCGCTGGTTGAATGAAGGAGAGAAAGAACCACAGGAGACGTCCCACTGGCTGGGGAATGAATTTCTGCTCCCGCGGATTCCATTGCGTTACGACGACTGGGGCATTCGCGCCAGCTGGAAAGCGCCGCTGCTGGTGCGCATGGCGGCGGATGTGGAACTGGAACCGGGCACACATCGGCTTTTGCTCCGCGCGCGCGCCTTGGGACGGTTGTGGATTGACGGCAAGGTTGTGGCACGCACGAAAGCGCTCACTTATCGTCCTCCCAATGGTGAAGAACCGATTACGCCACTGGCAGAGCCCCCCCTGCCTGGTGCCCGTGTGAAGGGCTATCGGATGCAGGAAGTTATTAGTGAGATCACAGTCCCCGATCATGATAATGGCAGCCCCCAACGCTGTCGGGTTGTGCTGGAACTCGTAACCGGTGGAAAGAGCCTGCGAACGGAAACAGGTGAAGTCTGTGTGGCAATCCAGACAAACGACGGACCATCTTATACGGTCATACGTCCTCAACAACAGGCCCCGCTTCCCCTGACAGATGCCGCCGTTAATCCCGTGCTGGCACAAATAGAGGCTGCGATCTCTCGACTGGAAGACGAGACCCGACTGAAGGCGGCTGCAAGCCAGGATGCCTTCTGGCAGAAACGACGTGCTGCCGCCCGAACATGGGCGTCACAGCACCCTGCTCCGGAAATTCCCACCGTTAAGGATTCTGCGATCAACCACCCGATTGATCGCTTCCTGGCCAGCAAGATCGATAAAGCCCTCTTAGAATCTTCGGCCACGGATCGCAGCCAGGCAAAACACTTTCACAAAACAATTCTGCCACTCCTGCAAGAGAATTGTTTTCGCTGCCATGGAGATAAAAACAAAGGCGGATTGAAACTGAACACCAGAGAAAATGCATTGAAGGCAGGCGATTCCGAAATCCCGGCGATTGTTCCCGGTGATATTTCTGCCAGTGAACTGGTGGAGCGCATTCGAGCGGAAGACGAAAGCATTCGTATGCCTCCGACCGGAAAAGGCCTGAGCAAGCAACAGATCGCAGAACTGGAAAAGTGGATTCAACAAGGGGCGATCTGGCCTGCCGTTCCAGTGGAGGCTTCCGAAGTGGCGCTGGCACCGGTTATCAACGACGAAGCATTCCTGCGGCGGATTTATCTCGATACCGTGGGAGTCCCGCCGACACTGGCTGAAGTCCGACAGTTTCTGGATGATTCCCGTCCTGACAAACGCAATCAACTGGTTGACCGGCTGCTGGAAGACGACCGCTTTTCTGACCATTGGGTCAGTTATTGGATGGACTTACTGGCGGAAAACCCGACCTTACTGAATGCCTCACTGAACAGCACAGGTCCCTTTCGCTGGTTTCTATATGATGCGCTACGCGATAACAAGTCCTTTGACAGAATCGTGACCGAACTGTTACTGATGCGTGGCAGTCCACATGAAGGTGGCAGCGCCGGTTTTGCAATCGCCGCAGAAAATGATTCCCCTTTTGCCGCCAAAGGGCATATCGTCGCGTCCGCGTTTCTGGGAATCGAACTCCAGTGCGCACGGTGCCACGACTCCCCTTACCACAGCACGACTCAGCGCGACTTATTCTCGCTGGCTGCGATGATGAACCGTAAATCTTTAACGGTTCCCTCGACAAGCCGCGTGCCAGATGCCTTCTTTGAAAAGAAAGCCAGAGAGTCTCTGATTCGGGTCACGCTGAAGCCGGACGAAACGATTCAGGCTGACTGGCCATTTGCAGGTGTTACCGGAGCCGTTGATGGTCCGAAAATTGACGCACTCATGCACAACCCGAAGGATACACGGGAACGGTTAGCCGCATTGATCACAGCTCCGGAAAATGAGCGTTTTGCCAATGTGATCGTCAATCGTTTGTGGAAACAGTTAATCGGGACAGGTCTGGTAGAGCCGGTCCATGACTGGGAAGGCCGCAAACCAAGTCATCCGGAGATGCTGGACTGGCTGTCACACCAGTTTGTCACTCATGACTATGATCTGAACCACATCATTCGCCTGATTGTTACTTCCCAGGTTTACCAGCGGGAAGCGACCGGGAATAACGGGAATAAATCTGAAACGCTGCGGTTCTTCACTGCTCCTGAGAAACGCCGACTGACTGCGGAACAAATAGTTGATGCCATGCATACCGCGACAGGTAAACAGCTGGACGTTGAAGAACTTACCTTTGTGCACGACGGGCAACGGTCCGTCAGCAATCGATTGACACTGGGACGTCCCAGCCGTGCCTGGATGTTTGCAGATTTAAAGAATGAACGGGACAGGCCGAGTCTTTCTCTGCCTTATGCCCGTACCGTGACCGATGTTCTGGAGGCCTTTGGCTGGACGGGATCTCGTCAGAAGCCGATTATGCATCGCGAGACGGAGCCGAATGTACTGCAACCGGGAGTATTAGCGAACGGCACGCTTTCCATGAACCTCATTCGCGTGTCAGATCAAAGTGAACTGGCGCAGCTGGCGGTCGACAGCAGGGAGCCTGAGGAAATCATTGAAGCGTTATATCTTCGTTTTCTGTGTCGCCTTCCGAACCAGGAAGAACTGCATACGTTCAAAAACGCATTGGAACGAGGGTTTGATTCCCGTCTGCTGCCGGCAGACGAAATCGTTCCTGTTCTGGAACCAGCTCCCTTACCGCAGGTGACCTGGTTTAATCACCTGCAACCGGAAGCCAATACCATCCAGCAGAACGTGGAGCGACGTGTCCGCAAGGGACCACCGGCTGATCCCCGCTTACGTCCCGAATGGCGAAAAGTATATGAAGACATTATCTGGAGTCTGATGAATCATCGGGAATTCGTCTGGGTTCCTTAGCGGTCTCTGTTCTATTTTCTCGACCAGTGAGATGTTTCTGATTATTAATTCTTGATTTAACTGACCTCTAATACAGCATTACGAGATGCAATCATGAAAAATCAAAGTACGGTTTCCACTTTCAATCGACGTGAGTGCCTGACCGCGGGTGTGGCATTGGCGGGCGGCCTGGCGACTTCGAAATTCTGCCTGGGTGATACCTCATCAAAACTGATTCGCGGTAAAGCAGAGCATGTGATTTCGATCTGGCTCGGCGGAGGTATGGGACAGATTGATACCTTTGATCCCAAACGAAAAGGAGATCCGAAAACCAGAAAGGCGGGAGCCTATTATGACTCGATCGATACTGCCGTGCCGGGGGTGCAGCTTTGTGAACATCTCAAGACGCTGGCTCCCTTGATGGATCGTGTCACGGCTGTGCGAACGGTCAATCATGAATCGATTGACGAACACGCGGCTGCGACAAATCGCATGCACACCGGTCGCCCGATCAGTGGTACGGTCTCGTATCCCTCTCTCGGTTCACTGGTAACCCATGAACGCAGCGCGGCATCTGATGGAGCGCCCCCTTATGTCTTAATCGGCTATCCGAATGTGACGCGCGGGCCTGGTTTTCTGGGGGCCAAACATGGTTATCTTTATCTGACTAACACAAATGAAGGGCCGGCTGGATTGTCTCGACCGGACCATATTACCTCTGACAGACAGGCCCGACGAGAATCATTTCTGGCTGTTTTGCAGAAACAAGGAAAAACAGCCAGCGAACAGAAGGTACGCGATTATGAAGCCGCCATTCAACAAAGTTTGAAACTGAGTGGACCGGAATTCAATCAGGCCTTTCAACTGGATAAGGAGCCGGCAGACCTGCGGACAAGATACGGTGGAGAATTCGGTCAGCGCTGTCTATTGAGCCGCCGGCTTGTGGAGCGGGGCGTTCGATTCATTGAAGTCTCACACAACCTGAATTTTCTTAACGGGGCCGGCTGGGATGTGCATTACGAGGGGATTTTGCTGCAGCACAAACTGATCCAGGAAATGGATACCGCGGTCGCCACTTTGATTTCCGATCTGGAGCAGAAAAAACTTCTGGACAAGACTCTGATCGTCATCACGACGGAATTTGGTCGTCCGCCGGAATTCGACAGCGGCGGTGGGCGCGGACATCAGGGAACCGCGTTCAGCTGTGTTCTCGCCGGCGGCGGTCTGAGACACCGAGGCGCGTGGGGAGTGACCGACGAGCTTTCAAAGAAAATCGTCGAAAACCCGGTGGGACTCCCGGATTTCTTTGCCACGATTCTCGCCTCATTGGGGATCGACTATACGAAAAATCTTTATGATCAAGACCGACCGATTCCCATTACAGACGGCGGCATGCCTGTTAAAGAACTGTTCGCATAGACCGGAAACAACGGCCAGAAAACTGCGTCCCCTCCGTTCCCGGAATCCGCAAACACTTTTATTCGGGCAGTTTCAGATCAAATTCAACGCTCTGTGCATTGGCTTCGTTCAAATCTGCGGTCAATTCGCTTTTCTGATTATATTTTGGAGGGAGAAACTGCTCGACTTCTTCTACCAGCGCATCCGGATTTTCACTTCCGGAACCCTCAGGAATTTTTTTACCAGTCGGCCGGACCGCCATGATCTCAACCCGATGCTTGCCCTGCACTGGGCCTTGTGCAAGCAGAATTTCGAACTGACCATTTTCGATCACGGTTCCGGTAGCCGGTCCGGGAGTCCCTTCTGTCGGCAGAAAGGAAATTCTCCCGCTTTTCAGGGGAGCGCCATTTACTTTGACCGTTCCTTTTACGTGCAAACGATCCAGCCCCTCCGATCCGCCACAGCCTGACACAACTGACAGGCAGAACAAAAGCAGGATAAATTCTCCGCAGTCTCTATAACAAAATCTTAGTGCGTAATTCATCAATACCTTCTCTCTGATTCTCCCCGGTGATGGCAGAAAAGCAACTGCCATCACCGGCAGGTCCTGTTTCAAGCCGAGTTTAATATTCGCCAATGACTTCATTACGATTCCTGGTCCCTAACGCACGCCAGGTGGTCAGATCGATATTGGAACTCACAAACCGCACACTGCCATCCATGAGCAAGCTGTGTACACCTCCGATATGACGGCTCCGGGCAGACATTAAAATTTTACGACTGGCATGATCTGCATAAGTTCCGATACAGGGGGCCAGCGGGTCCTGCGGATCGCTGACGCTGCACATGGAAGTTCGAAGATCATCGGCAATCGGCGTATTTGGTGTGCGATCGTGCTGGTAGTGGCTTCCCTCGGGATAACTCCAGACCCCGCGATACGCACCAGCCATACTCACATCCACGCGAATAATTTCTGACATTCCCATTGTGTTGGATGCACCGTCAGTCAGATTCGCAAAGGCGACCTTACTATTCTGATAGAAAACTCCCGGCGTATGGGAGGGCAAGGCTTCTTTCTTTAATACTCCGATTCCCGCATTGGAAACGTAACTGCTCCGGCTGCGGCAGGTATGCCCAAAATCAGCAGTTCCTGGATCAGAGGGGCATTCAAAAACAGGGAGTTTGGTTCCCAGCAATCCGGATTGAGTTGTATCTCCGCAGCCACCCCAGTTCGAAGAGGGAAGAATTTTATTCGCGAGTGCCGCCTGCTCCAGATAAGGCCAGAGCATTCCTTGCAGGGTGACCATGTCACTGAGCACATTGTTCAGAATATGACCGGGTGGAAATACACGATGGACATCATGGTAGTTGTGAATGGCAAGACCAATCTGCTTCAGGTTATTCTTACAGGAAGAGCGACGAGCCGCTTCGCGTGCCTGCTGGACGGCTGGTAAAAGCAGCGCGATGAGAATCGCAATGATGGCAATCACGACGAGTAATTCAATCAGCGTAAAGCCCGATGATCGACGACTTGAATCCATACGCATGGCAATGTCCCTTTAAAAATAAAAATTAGAAAATACACATAAACAACCACCTACCAAAGATACGGCACATTTGTCTCCAATAACACACTAATCAAGCTAAACTCAAAATAAGCTACAATATTTATTAAATGATGTTACGGTTTGCTAAGATACGCAATCAGATCAGCCAGATCTTGAGCAGTCAGTTCTTTTTCCAGACCATCGGGCATTAACGATTTGCCGGTACTCCGGATTTCTTCCAGCTGTCCGCGTAGAATTGTCTTTTTCTTATCCCCCTGGGCAACCAGGGTAATGCTGTTGCCCGTTTCGGAACCCATCATGCCTGTAAACGTCAATCCGTCTTCTGTGACCGCAATATAGGTCACATATTTTCCATCCACGGAGGCGCTCGGATCGAGGATCGCTGTGAGCAGGCTCGCTGGTTTACGGTCTGTGATGGAACGCAGATTCGGTCCGATATCAACACCCACGTTATCCAGCTTATGACAGGTGGCACAATGCTTTTTAAATAGTGGAACACCTCGCCCCGAAGCCCCTTCCAAAGCAAGCACATTCTGATGCGCCTTGAGGACAGCCCGACGATCGGCACTGCCCGAGTTGGCCAGCAGTTGCTTCACACGGTCTTTGATCTTCGCATCCCGCGAACCAGCCAGCGTCTGTCGCACACTGGCGTTGATGTCCCCTGCCCCCATCTGGCCAGACTCAATCGTATCCAGTAATCGTGAAGTCCAGTTGGGACGCGAAATTAACAACCCTAAGATTTCTAATCGTAACTGCGGACCATGACTGTCCCAGCCTCTGAGCAGCACTTCGCTCACAGCATCATCTGAAAAAGTACCAAGATGCTTCACCACAGCCGATTGAACAGGAAACATGACCTGAGGAGAGACAAGAGTCCCCAGTTCCCCAATCTCCCGCTCTCTGGTCTGGGCATCTCGTCCCAGTAAAGCAATCGCCGCGACCCGATCTGTCTGGTTCGCTCCAGAATCGAAGGCGACTTCGTGCGCCTGCTGCTTCAGAGAGGCAATCTGGCTGAGCAGTTTTTGTCCCTGCTCTGTCTTCTGGTCCACGAGCTCAGTGAGTGAAGATTTCTGTGTTTTTAATGCATCGAGTACACTGGCAATGTTCTGACACTGCCAGGCAAAATGTTCGCGGGAGTTCAGTTCGACAATTTTCTCCAACCCGTTTTGTGTCGTTGAATTCTGTCTCATTGCCACAGATAAAGTGAGTAGTTTCCCGATAATTTTCCGAGCAGCAGGGCTCTCGTTCTGAGCCAGAGCCGCATCCATGACCCCGGCGATATTCTGTTGATTCAAAGAACTTAACACGGCGGCCGAAAGGTAGGCATCGTTCGAATTTTCCATCAGCATTTGCGCGATCGTGCGCGCACTGGACGCTGAATCCCACTCTCCCAGTGAATATGCCAGTTGCAGCCGCGTTTTGGCATCGGCATCATTGGACAGTTTTATTGCCTCAGTGATTAATTCTGGATGTTTTTTAGCGACAGTCTCACTGAGCCGGATTGCCTGTCTCCGAACGCCGGGATTTTGATCCGTCAGCCCCGCCTGCAATAGTTCTGGAGATAACTGGGAAAATCCATCCAGAGTGCAGAGTGCCTGCAGACGGGCCAATGGTGATTTTCCCTGTTTGACCAGTTGTTGCAGCGGACTCACGGCAGCAGGATCGTTTCGCCATTGAAGTGCCTGAGAGGCCAGATCGCGCTGGATCCCATTCGGACTGTTCAGCGCCGCAACCAGTTCAGGCGTGCTCATCTGAGTAAAATCGGGAACCTGACGCACCGGCGTTCCTTTTTTTACCACACGATAAATCCGGCCGCGATCATCACCGTGCCGATAGAAAGGTTTTAACTCTTCACGTCCTTCCGGTGTGAGCCAGTCGGGATGCTCGATCATATACCGGTACATATCCACGACCCACAGCGCGCCATCCGGTCCGGTCCGCGCCATGACAGGACGCGTCCAGCGATCTTCCGAAGCAAAAAAGTCGTACGGCTTCTCCGCCGGATCCCGGTGTGAAACAAAACTTACCCCCTGCTCTTCCAGAATATTGTGCTGCACGAGATTATGAAACGGCTCGCAGGTAAAAGCATGTTGCTGCTCACCGCGTGGAAAAAGTAATTCATCTCGATAAATCATTGCGGAACAGGCCGACGTATAACGACCGGAATGTTCAAAGCTGTGGAACCGTTTCTGAGGATCGGTCGCGGGATAAACCTTCGGATTACGAGGCACCACCAGCTGCTGGCGTGGATCAGGTGAAGCGATATGGGGATTCCGCCTGAGATAACGGTCGTCCAGCACAAAGTGCCAGAGGGGATGGCTGTTCTGTTCTCCAAACCAGTTTCCCCAGTCATCTCGATTACGGCCAAACTGCGAAGGTCCTGACTGGGGATCCAGTTGACCCGTTTCGGGATGAAACCGGAAATCGCGCGATCCGATATCTAACAGTTTGCCTGTTTTCCCGGATTTAATTTTGCGGCCTGCGCCGTAGCCCCCATGATGCGCGCCGCTGGCGCAATAGATCCAGTTGTCTAACCCCCAACGCAGCCCATTTACGCGCAACTGCTGATTCCCTTCCAGGAACCCGGAAAACATGACGTCACGTTTATCTGCCACCCCGTCTCCGTTGGTGTCTTCCGCGTAGAAGATTTCAGGCGCTGCCGTCACCAGAATTCCATCACGCCAGGGCATGACACCGTTTGGGAACGAGATATTTTCCAGAAACAGTGTTGACTGATCGTACTTTCCATCTCCATTTGTATCCCGTAAACAGCGAATCCGCCCCCCCGGTTTTCCTTTCCCGTCCATGCCGTAAGGATAGTCTGCCATTTCCGCAACCCAGAGCCGGCCATCGGCTCCCCAGGCAATCGCCACAGGATCTTTTACGAGTGGCTCCGCTGCGACCAGTTGCAGCTCATAACCTGGACGAACATGCGTTGCGGCAAGGGATTCCTCCGGTGACATTGGACGCGCATCCGGTGTCGGCGCTTCGGCAGCACTGACTTTGGCGGCGGGCTTTGCTTTGTCTGCAGGATCCAGAATCTTGATCTCAATATTCCGATACAGAATTTCTGCACCTTCCACCTGAAACGCCAGCTTACCCCGGCTCACCGGCTCCCATTTTTTTGTTTCTGAATTGAATTTCTTCAAATCGGTATACCGGTTCACCAGTTTTCCATTCACAATATGCTCGGCACTTTCGGAACCGCGAACGATGACCTCAACGGTATTCCACCCCTCTTTCTCGACCATTTCACTTTTGATCACTCGCGAAACGCCAGACTCTTTTCCCAGGAAGATGGAACTGCCGCCTGCAGCCGGATCGAGGTATTGTGGAGATTTCCCTTTCTGACTCACGTTGATCGTAGCGCCGGTACCATACACCAGAAACAGGTCGCCGGTATCCTTTTCCTGAATCTGACATTCGATACTGCTCGGCCAGACTTTATGCTGATCGAAGATGTGATACAGAATCCCGGCATCGCGGACGACATTAGTTCGTGGGGCAAACTTCTTCGTTCCCCACTTGTATTCGAGTCGCAGATGAAAGTGAGAATAATCGTCTTTGGTCGCAAAATACCCAAAGGGGGACTTCTGACCTTCCGGGGTGTCACGATAGATATGAAACACACCGTCTTTCACCTGCACGAACCGATCAGGATCTTTGGTGGGTGTCGCTGTGGCTAAAATTGTATCAACGTCGTCCAGATTCTTGCCGTTAAACAATGGACGCCAACCTCCTGTATCGGTCGTCTGTTTTGCTTTTGTGTTTTTCGAGACTGCCGCAATTTTCCTGTCAGCTTCCGGTTTCGGTTTAGCAGTCTGTTCTTGTTTTGAAAACAGTCCATTGATGGACTTAATGGTCTGTTCGGTCAGTTCCTGCCCCCCGTCCGGTCCCACAAGGTTGCTTTCAATGATCGCGCTATAACTCCCCCCCTGAATCGCACGGATTGTGGGAACATAACTGCCCGGACCACACAGCTGGATTACAAAGGTCTGTAAAGCCGGACTCCGCGATTTCATCTGTGTTCCAAAATCATTGAACAGTTCAAAGTCATTGGTTGCTATCGCGATATCACCCAGACGAATCGTATGCAGTTCCATCTGGTATGGTTCTTCGGTTCCCGCCTGCTGTTCTTCGTATCGATCCAGCACAGACTGTTTCCAGTTTTTGATCCAGATTTTGGAAGGATCTTTTGCATAACCTTCCACTTCCCGTTTGATGCGGTCGTAATCCGGTTTGCTCACCTGTTCCTTCGGCAGTGCGATGGTTTTCACCTGATGCACGAAAATCGGAGTCGCATGCTGTTCCTGTTTCGCCCCTTCATAAGCTTCTTCCCAGCCCGCCACGATACGTTGTGCAATCGATTCCAGTAAGCTTAATCCTGCCAGACTTCGCATTCGTGCTTCCGCTTGTTTGCGGTACATCACACGCGGCACCTGATCACCGGCGGCGCCGGCCCACCCGAGGACATGCAGGTTCTCACCATATTTTTTCCGCAACTGCTCGCGTACTGGATGCCAGTAATCGGCATTCACCGCTGAACGTCCCTCAACGGCCTGTGCCGGGCAGGCCACATTGATCGCAGTTGCCAGCAGTTCATTTTTATCATTCCAGAAAAACAGGGCTTCCAGGCCGTGATCTTCATAACCTTCAATGCCGCGAAAACTATCGAGCGAAGTATCCCCATACATTCGGGCCGTTCCATTGGAATACAAAGCCCGGCGGTTCTGCGCCACCACGGCATGTCCCAGCCCCCATGCTGCACTTCCTTTGACACGCGAATTCCAGGCGTCGACGACAGCGTTGGCAATCTGTGTTGATGCAAAATCGACATATTCCTTCGGCCGCGTGATTCCCGTTTCCGGTAATGTGTAACGTCCTTCAATCAGAGTCGGTGCGGTGTGGGTGTGCGTGGCATTCAGAAAAATCTTCTTGACGTCGAGCTCTTTCAGCCGTGGCGCCACTTTCTCCCGTACCGCTTCGAGAATTCCCCCTCGAATACAGACCAGATCACATGAAACCATAATTGCATAATCGACTGTTTTTCCTGCCTCTTGTGATTCCACTGCCAGTACTGTCGCACTGACTTCCCGTTCTACGGTTTTGGCAATTCGGGTTCGCATTTGCCCGGTCAATGAAACCGGCAGTTTGGGAGTGATGCTGGTAGTCGCAGCGCCTACATATAAATCAGAAGCGTCCGTTCGAGACTCACTTCCCGCAGCGAGCAGGAATATCGTAAAACTGATCAACAGGATTCGTGTCAGTTGAAACTTCATTTTTTCTCCAGGTTTATATTCAATTTATAACGATGTCGTATTATCTGTTTAAGAGGTGAATCTCACTGTTTTCACGATCGTCAGGCCGATTCTGAGCAGACCGTCAGCGGTTCAAAATCTGATTCCTGAAAATCTTCTACATGGTTCAACCAGAACTTTTCAATAAATTCTTCATGCATCGGATGAGCGCTGTAAAAGTCGTACGCTTTCTGACTGTTAAATCTCATTGTGATGCCATACGGGTGCGAATTTTTCGGGCTGGACTGCCGACGAATCGCAAAATCATGTACACCTTCTATATTCGCCAGTTCCCCGGCCGCCTCCAGAAACTTCTGTTCTGTCGAAACATCAGTAGCCTGCTTCAAACGAAACGTAACAGTATGTTCAATCACTGCATAACCTTGTCTATTTAATTTCAGTTGGTTTAAAAAATTGCATCTAACCTGGTTCAGATCATTCACGTGACAGCACGCAGAATGTTGAGACAGCCGTTTAATCTGTTTGGGATTTGTCAAACAAGTCTTTAATGGACTCGACGGTCACATCGGTAAGTACCTGTCCCCCTTTCGGACCGACAGTATTACTTTCAATCGTTGCGCTGTAGCCTCCTCCTGCGATAGCACGCTCAGTGGGAACATAAGTCCCTCGGCCACAAAGCTGGATCACAAAAGTCTGCAAAGCAGGGCTGCGTGCTTTCATCTGCGTCCCATAGGAATTGAATAATTCAAAATTATTCGTCGCAATTGCGATATCACCCAGTCTGACTGTGTGCAGTTGCATCTGATAGGGTTTCGCTTCGCCCGATTGCTGCTGCTCATAACGATCCAGAATGATCTGTTTCCATTTGATTCGTCGAAAATTGTCCGGATTTTTGGAAAGCACTTCGATTTCTTTTTTGACTCGTTCACAGTCGGCTTCGGTAATGGGATGCAGAGGAAGATCAATTGTTTTAACTTTATGAATCAGAACCGGATCAGAGTGCATTTCCTGCCTGGCGCCGGCATAGGCTTCCTCCCAGCCGTTTACGATCCGCCGCGCGATCTCTTCGAGTTGAGTTAACCCGCGCAGCTTCATCATGCGTACTTCCGCTTTATTGCGGTACATCGGACGCGGAGAATGGTCTCCTGCCGCGCCAATCCAGCCCAGAACGAGCAGGTCTTTGCCGTACTTTTTGCGTAACGCCTCACGAACGGGATGCCAGAAGTCAGCGTTGACGGTACTGCGGCTCCCCACAGCCTGAGCGGGACATCCGATATTAATCGCCGTTGCGATCAGTTCTTTTTTATCGTTCCAGAAAAACAGAACTTCAAGTCCATGATCTTCATAGCCTTCGATACCACGAAAATTCGATGGTGACGTTTTTCCGTACATCTGGGCTGTTCCGTTGGAATACAAGGCGCGACGGTTGTGAGCAACAACAGCATGCCCGAGCCCCCAGCCTGCGCTGCCGGGCTGTCTTGCGTCCCACGCCTTCACAACCGCATCTGCAATTTGATCCGCAGCAAAATCAACAAATTCAGCCGGTTGCACAATCCCTGGCTGATCCGGCAACTTGTATTTCCCCTCGATCATCGTCGGAGCGGTATGAGTATGCGTGCCGTTGAGAATGACCTTAGCCACATCAATCTGTTTGATTCGTCCATCAAGCTTCTTTCGCACGGCTTCATCAAGGCTTTCCCGAATCGCAATCAGGTCACACGAAACAAAGACTGCATAATCAATCTGTCTGTCCCCCTCGCGCGATTCCAGCACAAGCGCAGTCGCTGTCACGTTACTTTCTACTTTATTGGCAATTCGGGTATGCATCTGTCCGGTTAGAGAAACCGGAAGCTCAGGTGTGATATCTACCGTCGCACCACCCACATAAAGTTGAGCCGCCAGGCAGCGTGAATCCACTTTAAAGAACAGTAACAGGACCAGAAACCCAATGAGTAAATAACTTCGGCGAAGCATATATCATTCCCTTTACATTCCTGAAAACGTCACAATTAGAAAACCACTAAATAGTTTAGGCATGAACTATTTTTAAATTCAAGTACATTGTCTTGATTTTTGAAGAGTATCGAATAATTTCTCTCCGCCACGAGCACCAGGAAAGATCAGACTGATAAGCAGGCAATACCGTTATCACTTCAACGATGTGGAGCTATTGCTGGAATTCAGCTCAAATTGCCGTGCGCCGGTTGCTGCAGCTTAAGATCGATACCGGGTTCACAGTTTCTGTTATCTGCTGAGCGAGTATTCATTTTAGCCCGGGAGAAGGACGCGATGAGTCTCGTCACCATTCTGATCCGGACAATGTCTCAAGAGACACTGCCTGCAGCAATCACGAATGATTTATCGCTGACCGATGATGCGTGCAAGCCTTTTTAAGCTGCCAGAAACACTCAGACAGAGTTTTTTGACAGCGCGGTTTCGTGAGAGGAGATTCCTGCTCTGGTTTTTTCCAGCAGATTCAGTAACTGTTCACACTCGTCGTCACTGAGATGGCCGACCAGTTCCGAATGTAATTTCAGGTTGGGAGCCCCGACCTTGGTAACCAGATCACGTCCCTTAGCGGTGAGTTCGACATACCAGATCCGACGATCGGTGGCAGATTGACTGCGTTTGACCAGATCCCGCTCAATCAGTTTATCAATTAAACTGGTACTCGCAGGAACCTTGGTTACCATACGACGCCTGATTTCAAGTGAAGGGAGCGGTTTTCCTTCTCCCTTGAGAATTCGCAAAATATTATATTGCGGACGGGTCAGTCCGTATTCTTTGAATAACTGTGAGAAGCGATATTGCAGCTGATCACTGGTACGCTGGATGCTGATCACAACTTCCTGCTGAACCGACTCGAATGGATTTCGCTTCTTAAGATCGCGTTGAAGTTTTCGGGTTCCCATTATTGTTTTGGTCCAATTTTCATACCGCAAGGCAGGTAGAATAAATAAATACGAAGAGAATTGTCGTCAAGCCGGATATGATTGATTGTTGCCAAAGGATAGGTACTTCACACCACAAGACCAGCGAAAGAATAGGTATTTTATACCACAAGACCAGCAAACCACAAGAAATAACTTCTTGTGAAGTCTGAGGTTGAAACAGTTTTACAACAATCTATTTAAACAAATCAGTGCACTTCATCAGCCGGAAACGCACTGAACAGTTTAAATTCATGATCCGATCACGGCAAATGAGTGGTCACGAACAGTCCCAGACGTTCGTATGGTGGTTTTGATCACATCGAATCAAAGTTCACGACCGGGATTGCGCGCCGGTACACGTTGCAACTCTTCAAGATTTCAATGTACTTCGAACCGTAAGCGTCAGTGATATGCAAACCTGCGATGCTTTAATCCTGTATCAGAATATCGCGGCGTTTCTTGAGCCTGCCATATTTATTTTCACCGACCAACCAGACCTGCACATTGCCTTTACTCTGAATCAGATTGGCAGGAATCACTACGGTTCCCTTCCGCCGGTCCTGTTCCGTCACAAACACGTCCTGGTGGTCATAACTGTCTGTATCGCTTATGAGAAGTGCCATGATCACCTGCATGTTGTCAGATTGAATCTTCAGTTCCCACGGTTCGCTTTTCGAGGCTGTTTTTCCGGGCATGCTGAAGTCGAGGTCACACACGGAGAACTCGCAGGCCTGACTCAAAGAGTTATCGTTCATCACGCAGTGTGCGGTATAGTCGCCGCAAACAGAAAATGAGAGCTCCACGACACCTTTACCGGGCTGGTCGATTTCTTCGACCACTTGATCCCCCCGCTTGACGACCAGAGATTTCACGCCTTGCGCGTCCCTGTCCATGATATTGATTTTTACTTTCTGGTCTTTAAAATAGGGAACCCAGTCGCCCCGATCAAGCAGCAATACGCGGTTGATCACAGGGGTTTTAGCATCTTCCGCATAGTTCGGGAACAGGAAAGACTCTGCTTTATTCTTGCCACGCCAGGCATCCAGATCGGTAATCCGAATGAGCTTTCGACCACGGGCTGCCAGATGCGAGTTAAAGCTGGAAACGCTGCGATTGCTGGTTTTCGTCGTGAGAGGCCGACTTTCTTCCACACGGACATGCGTTACTTTTCCTTCATCATTTCTGGTGATTCTCGTAACGATTTCCACATGAGAACCAGGCGCAGGTGGCGTATAGATGATGTCGCCGACCCGGGCTGCTTGCGCTGTTTGGGGCTCGACCATGATAACCCCTTCGCGATAGGGAGGATTATGCAGGCGGCTGACATACCAGACGCCACACTGTAATGCATAACTGGTGTAAGAGGAGCAGACTTTACCGTAGTAGCATTCTGCATTGGACACCTTGCCATACAGATTTTCTGTGTATAACACACTGTGTGGATTTTCGACGGCTGCCAGAAAGGTCTTCAGGAAGATATCAAATCCGATATAACGACCGACATGTTTGACGCTCGAATAAGGGACTCCGGTATACTCGGTACCTGCTTCGAAATGTCCTTTTCTGCGCGGCATTCCCTCCGCCACAGGCGTCCATTTCACCTGCGACATAATCCGTGCATAATCAACGCCTTTTTTCTGCCAGGCTTCCAGACGATCTGCGTCTGTCTGTTTAGCCTGTTTGTCCGCCCCCACCGAAGTATTCTGCAGGCAGATGAAACTGACGACCGAGAAAAGCAGACACAGAAAAAATCGCGATGGTTTGTTCATCGAAAAAGCCTTTCCGTTGATTAATAATACGCGGTTTATATTACCTCACGAATTCAGAGAGAGCATAAAACATAAACACACATCCATGCGAATGCAATGCGCAATGTAGCGAAAGACATGGAAATTTCTGCCAGTCGCTCTTCAGACCCTCGTTGGATGAAGCGGCGGGAGCGTGTGAGGAAAGTGCTCTGGCAGTCAAAATGAGGGTTGAGTCCGGCCCCAAACTGCACGTCGGTGCAAACATCTTCCCCGCTGCCTGGGGAATCAGAATGCATCTGTGTTGTATCGCTCAGCAAGCTGACGACGTCATTTCAATTCAAACTGAAATTCGTTCGCGCCCTCTTTCACCTCTGCAGTTAAAGGACTCGTAGTTTCAGATCGAAACTTGTCTGGAATATTGAGATATTTTTTGAGCGGGACAGACGGCTGTGAAGGGTCTGCCGGCGGCAAAGGTGGAGGGAGAATTGAAACGTTATAATTCCCGACTTCAACGTTCTCGATTATGATGTTTCCTGTTTCGTTCAGTGTTCCATACGCCGATTTTGATGAGCCAATTTCGATCATACTCACGGAACCTTCTGTGACCGGCTTGCCATCATGGGTCACACTGATGGCAACCGTACCAATTACTTTCTCAGGTTCTGAGGGGCCACAACCAGTGAAAACACAAAAAACAATCAAAAAGGCAGGCAACGTAAAAACTCTGATAAAACTGTGCTGATATCCGTAATGATTGTTCATGAAATCACTTATTCTATAAGATGATGAGTGTGACTAAAGACAAAATCCATGGCTGTGAACTGCAGAGTGAATTCATAATCAATTTCACATCAGGACCTGGCGCGACAATTGCAAATTAAAGCAGGGTGATGGCTTTCTCGCTGCCATCACCCTGGAATTGTCGCTTGATACTTTAATGAAATCAGAATTCGCCAATCACCTGGCCGTCATCCCGGGTTGCGATCTGCTTCAGAGTCACAAAGTCGATATTTTCTGAGACAAAACGAACTGCCCCATCGGTCAATAAGACATGGATCCCGCCGACATGAAACGAAGTTAAATGCGTATTGCCTTCTAGAGTATCGCCGCCACTTGCATAGGCAGTCTTGGGATTGATCCCGTGACCATCGCGGATTGTAGTAACCCCTGCGCCCCAGACATCACTGGCGGTCCAGGAAGCCGGCGTACCTGTTTTGAGGACCCCCTGCCAGCCACCGTACCATGCGCTGCGCGAGTCTGAGTTTCCGATTTTTCCCGATTGTTCAGAAACGATCACCGTATTGGAAGTCCCGTCGGTACAATCTCGCATCTTGAAATTCATATTCGCGGTCAGCATTCCATTTTGACACCAGATGTCTCCACGGCTCATCTGTGGTGAGCAGACCGTCGTGCGACCTGCAGGGTCGGTTGACGCACCGGCAATTCCGACATAATCCATCACCTGACCAGGTCCGCGTGAACCATCGGGATTACGCACAAGAGTGGTGGGAGGCAGTGCACTGGAAGGACAATTATAGATGGGAACACGCAGCGTCGTCAGCACGGTATTATTAGTGAATATATTATAGAAGTCTCCGCTCCAGTTTAACTGGTTGTAAGCCGGAGCTTGATCAATTTGAGGTAAGATGGCGATTCGCCAGTTTGGTTTCGTGTAAATACTCTGTGTACCAATGGGAAACGAATTAAAGATATCGTGGTAATTGTGCAACCCGAGTCCCAGTTGCTTCATGTTATTTTTACAGGTGCTTCGCCGTGCTGCTTCACGGGCCTGTTGCACAGCGGGGAGTAACAGGGCTATCAGAATTGCGATGATGGCAATCACGACTAACAATTCGATCAGAGTAAATCCACGTCGATTTAGCTTCATGTGTTTCCTCATATAATTAATAGGTAAATAAATAATGTTACTAACACTTTATTAAATAACACTTAAAAATGCTGGGCAATTGGTTTACTAAGTTAATAAATTATAATAATAATCACAGTTCTTACCACACAATTATACCTATTAACATAGTTATTTAATAATATTTATACGCATTTATTCTAATTGACATCTGTTTTAAACATTGAGTAAATGGGCAAATCAAAGCTGCAGAAACCTTTTCGAATATTCTGGCTGGGAAAGAACTGGACGCCTGGGGAATGGTGCCGATGAGAAGAAAAAGGCCTTTGCATAAATCATCCCCTGCTTCGAATCAGGGGGTCATGTTGGGCACAGAAGCAGGACGTGATCGCCGATTGCTTCAGGAAATCCTTCCTCATTCTGGCCAACAGCCAGTAGACTCGGGAAGTTCTGGCTGCTGCCGAAAATCGGTTTGTTCGCGGGAAACAAACTCTCTGCTGAAACAGAGCCCCATGGAGAATGCAGGAAGTCAGTCCTGATACTATGACCGCCGTGTCAAGCCTCCTGCCTGAACAGTTTTAAACCATTCGCACATGGCATTTGACGCTGGATGATCACAGAGCAGGTCACAACTTTTGCCCCAGCGATGCCTGGCCATCACTTTGGGACTGGCGGAAGATCAACAACGGATATCGATGATCGGAGTTTCCTGTATTGTGTGCTCAAACCATCGCTGGTCTGAACACTCAATTGATCTTTCAGTAACAAGGTGGAAGGCGGACAGCGTGCGGCTGATCCCTTGCCCCTTTGGTTATTGCCTGGAGTGAGTTTTGTTATTTGCTCTTCAAATCAAAATCGAAAACATTCTCACCGGCTTTGACATCGGCTGTCAGCATGGTTTTGGTGTTGTATTCAGACGGAATCTTTTCTTCCGTTTTTTTTGTTTCCTCTCCTTCTTCAGAAGCTTCCGGCTGGGGAGTGGTAACGCTGACTTTATTGGAGCCGATTTTGGCCCCCTTCGTTTCGCCGACATAGATCAGTTCATAGTTACCGCTGCTGTCAGTTTTTCCCGAAGCAGCGCGCCCTTTCGCAGGACGAAACGTCACCTGGGCATCAGCCAGCGGGCTTCCATTCATGGTAATGGTTCCCTTCACCTGACCCAGATCAGGCTGATCGTCAGTTGCCTCTCCTCCACAGCCTGTCGCGAACAGGAAGAGAGCTGCTATTGCTAACATTGATTCAAATTTATTTCGTTTCATAGGTTTCCACTCAAAATTTATTTTCAACAGAAATGTCGATCATTTCGCAATGTAAAGAAACGAAACTCATCGGATGGAAGAGATGAGTTTCGTACAAAATTCAACTGGTATCCGACAATCAATCATCTATCGGTTTCATGTCAACCAGAATTAGAATTCTCCAATTACATTCTCATCGTCTATTTGTCCAATATAATAATAGAGCGTCGAGTCAATGTTCTCCGAAATGAACCGTACAGATCCGTCTGCCAACAGAAAGTGGGCACCACCTTCATGGGGACTGCTGAAGGCGTACGCATCAGTTCCGTTGATAGCATTTTCAACCGATGTATCCATTTCGACCATGCACTCTTCCCAGTTACTTCGAATACCATACCAGATGCCGCCGATGCGGAAGCCATTGGTGGTCGACTCGCCCAGCATGGCAGTGTTACTGGTTCCGTCGCCGATGTCACGAATCCGGGTACGGTGATCCTGATGACCAAAGACATAACGTGATGTAGCAGACGCCTCGCCGACACCTTTATAATTTGATTTACCCGGGCTGTCGCTACGGTTGGTGTTTAAGCCTTCCATGCGGTCAGAGGGACAGATAAACGCCGGCAAAATGGTCTTGGCCCCCGGGTCCGACTTAAGTGCTGATTTGTAATACCAGCGTGGCCCGTCAAAACCACCATGCGAAGAGATATAATTATACAGGCTTGACTGATCAATATACGGCAAAATGAAAGTCCCCCAACCGACAAATGTATCGGAAGAATTTTCATCCATCGCGGGCGGCAATATGATGCCCAGATCGCGAGTGTTATAGCCAAATGGAAATATTCTGTGAGTGTCGTGATAGTTGTGCAGAGCCAGACCAAGCTGCTTCATATTGTTTTTGCACTGTGAACGCCGGGCAGCTTCACGAGCCTGCTGCACCGCAGGTAATAACAGCGCAATCAGGATCGCAATAATAGCGATCACCACCAGCAGTTCAATGAGCGTAAAACCGCCTCGCTTTTTCTTGAGTAAGAAGTTCATTTTTTGTCTCCTGAAATGAAATAGGAAATGAGAAATAGAAAAAAGATGGGATAAACATCCGGAGCGCGAGCCCACTCTGGAAATTAAAAATATACAAATAAATGAAACAGGGACGGCCCGGGTATTACCATTCACCCAGCACTTGTTCGTCTTCTTTTTGGCCTAACCAGGTGTAGAGTGAGCCATCGATATTTTCGGAAATAAATTGCACTTTGCCGTCGGCAAACAGGAAGTGAGCCCCCCCTTCGTGCGCGCTGCTGAACGCGGAAGAACTCGTTCCGTTAATCAATAAGGCCGGATCATCTGCCGTAGTCCTCATCACGATGGCGGTATCACCGGTGGAATAGGTTCCAATCCAGAGAGCACCGAGGCGGAAACCGTTGGTCGTGGCTTCCCCTACAATAAAAGTATTACTTGTTCCGTCGGCGATATCCCGCATTCGAGTTCGGTTCGATTCCTGCCCGAAGATGTAAGCAGTCGTATCGTGATAGCCTACGCCTTTGTAATTCGATTTTCCGTAGTTCCCTAAATCGGAATTGAGACCTTCCATCCGGTCTGACGGGCAGATGAAGACCGGCACGATTGATTTCGCACCCGGGTCGCTCAGCAGTGCGGGTTGCAGATACCAGCGCGGCGCGTCAAAGGCTCCGTTCGAACCGAGGAAATTATACAGGTTCGTCTGATCCACATAGGGAAGCAGAAACATTGACCATCCCAGCCTCAGATCAGAATTGTTTGCGTCTGTGGCCGGAGCAACAGCGACACCATAATCTTTGGTGGTATAACCGTAAGGAAATATTTTGTGTGTGTCATGATAATTGTGCAGAGCCAGTCCAACCTGTTTCAGATTGTTTTTGCACTGCGAGCGCCGCGCAGCTTCGCGTGCCTGCTGGACGGCAGGCAACAACAAAGCGATTAAGATGGCAATGATGGCAATCACCACCAACAGTTCAATCAACGTAAAGCCGCGTTTTTGGATTTGACTCTGTTTCATAGGGGCTCTCCTGAATGAGAAAGAAGAAAGAAATGAATTAGAAAAAGAATTGTGAAAACACACTCTTGTTCCACATCCCCCGGAAATGAATCAGGGGTCCTGGAGATAACTTATGATTGAGACAGATCTGAAAAGATGTGAGATGAAATTTTCTTAAATGATTCAGATTTAAAATTTGACGAAGTATTGAAGTGATGTGAACCGTCGAATTTTAAATGAAATATATCCTCTTCCTGATTGCATTTTTTAATTGTGCAATCATAACACCAGAAACTGCTTGCTAATATTTTTGACGATCCAACTCGTTCAAGGTACTGCTGAAAAGTTTCTAATTGATTATTGACACATATGTCGAAGTGACAAGCATTTTTCTTTTAGATAACGCTGTTTCAGGCTAACCCCTCACTCTGATATTTATTTATCAATCCAGGCGGAGGTTAATCATGTACGCAGTCTGGAATAATGTAATGAACCTCTATCTATTGGTACCGACAGTTACAGTTCTTTTTTCTTATTTTAATTTCGAATGTTCATATTGAGTTGGCAATCAGAATGATCACCAGTAACGGAATTCCTGCGGAACGGATGTCTGAGTTTTTTTCTGACGAAGGATGTCCTCAACGGGAATTGGTGCCAGCCAGTTTTAATTGAATGAACTTTCAATGAAGATCGCCTCCGGCGAAAGCAGGTTTGATTCCGGTGTTATAACGGAAAAACAAAACAGCCTTGGACATATGCAGAGTGCTTCTTAAAGAGTCCAGTCTGCGCAACACTTTTTCCTGATCAGACAATGGGTTCTCTGAATTCCGTATCACGTTTTTGTTGCTGACTCCCCGATCCATCCACGCCGAATACTAGAATACATTATTCGCATATTCGGCGTAGAACAGGCATCGAAAGACAAGGTCAAAACTATTCCAGTTCCCCCGGAGAAAAGCCGAGTTGGATTGGAACGTTGGGATCATTGCCACACACCAGTTTTAACTTCTGCCAGAGCGAGAGCTTTTTCTTCCAGGTGTTGACTGCCGCCCTCAGCTTCTGAACAGTCGGATGTTCTTCTGCCCTCAGTTCTGACAACACACTGTAAAATCCCGGCAAGTTCTCATTTAATAACAGTGCAACGGCAAAATTGATCTTGTAGACGACCGGAGCCTCGGCTCGCAGAAAAATTCCTCCATCGATGAGGAAACTGCGATAAATATCGATTGCCACCTGCGCATTCCCAAGCCGAAGCTGACAGACACCTGTGGCATTTTTCACCCAGGCTGATTTTATTTTCGACTTCGAAATGAGTTGCAGGGCTTGTTCGGGAGAGCCAGCCTGAAGAAGCAGAGCAACGTTTTTGTGCAGATCGTCGTGCTCCGGTACTCTCAAAGCACGATCAGGTCTTTCATTCTGTTCCTGATGAGATTGAGTTTGATGTCTTTGGGTGGCGTGATTTTTCTGGTGCATGATTTATGGTCCTTATGATTCAATGGGAATACTTCTGATGAAACTGCCACTGTATTAACAAAATCCAGCAATTCGATTTTGCGCATGCATTGCGGATATAAACTGACTGTCAAACGCATGACAGAATCACGAAATGCATCAATAGCAGAAGTGGACGATCAGGACTTGAGATCCGATCAAAGCGGAATGGGAACCCGACAGGGAGATGCCGAGTCTCGTTAAATCATGTCAGCCACGTACAGAAGAGGACCTGTAAAGAAATGCCCGACAGCGCGGACCAATGGAAGTTGCGTGTCGCATAGCGGCCTGAATTCCGATGGAATGCTGCAGCATTCTGCGTTCTGAAAGAATAAGCAAAGCCGGAATTGCGAAGGCTGGACCCAGTCGATCCGCTGCTATCCTGTCGAATTGAGTTTTGTGCAGGCCGATCGGGCTGCGCACAAACAAGAGAGAATTCTGAGCAGACCGTCGTTGCCTGAGCTACGACACCGCTTGCATTCTGAGCAGTTTGTGAAACACAAAACGTCGGGGACTGGCTCGCTGTTACCCCTAATGTGCTGCCAAGCAGACACACAATTGTCTGAAGTATCGTGAACACAACCGTTCCTTGTCGGTCTTTTGTATGATACAGCGAGTCTTTCAACAGACTCTATCATAGTAGTATATCCCAGCCTGTGAGACTTGAACAGACTGTTTTTTCACCGATTTTTCAAACCGGTTTTGCACCAATAACAAGCCCTGGTTTCTGACCGCTTTGACCCCCTGAATCTCTAAACTCTGCTAAGGACCGGGGCAGGTCCAAAATCAGCGATTTCCTGATTTCTCCAGACTGAAACGTGATCCGCTCGCCTGCATCAGGTATCATAAGTACTGCCGATTGAGAGATTGATTTCAGTGACACTGATTTTTATCCGTTTACAATCCGACCACCGCAACCTCTGTTCAACAAAGCATATCACTATGAAACAGATTTTCGCCCTGGGACTGCTGGCCTGCATGCTGACCGGCAACCTGTCAGCAGCAGACAACATAAACGCCCCCGCTAAAAAATCGCAATCCAGACCGGCAACAGAGACCATCACTCATCCCAACATCCTGATCTTTCTCGCCGACGATCAGGGTTGGGGGGACCTGAGCTATAACGGAAATGCAAATCTGCACACACCCCACATCGATTCACTGGCAAAACAGGGCGTAAGGTTCAATCGCTTCTACGTCGGTGCCGTCTGTGCACCGACCCGCGCCGCGTTCCTGACAGGTCGTTACCACGCCCGCACCGGGACCACCGGGGTCTCCAAAGGACAGGAACGCTTCCGTTCCGACGAATATACGATCGCGCGAGCCTTTAAAGCCGCCGGTTATGCCACAGGCGCCTTTGGGAAATGGCACAACGGCACACAGTACCCCAATCATCCGAATGCGCAAGGCTTTGATGAATATTACGGCTTCACATCCGGTCACTGGGGACACTACTTCAGTCCCCTGCTCGACCACAATGGTTCTTTTGTGAAAGGGAATGGCTACATCACCGACGACCTGACCGACAAAGCCATGGCCTTTATCGAACAGCAGGTTCACAATGAGAAACCTTTTTTCGCCTACATCCCCTACTGCACCCCGCACTCGCCCATGCAGGTACCAGATCAATACTGGAATCGATTCAAAGACAAACAACTCAAACTGCATCATCGTGAGCCTGAGAAAGAACAGCCGGATCACCTTCGTGCAGCGCTCGCCATGTGTGAGAATGTCGACTGGAATGTGGGCCGCGTGCTGGAAAAACTCAACAGCCTGGGAATTACCGATGATACGATCGTAATCTATTTCTCTGATAACGGCCCGAACGGAATACGCTGGAATGGTGATATGAAAGGCAAGAAAGGATCGCTCGATGAAGGTGGTGTCCGTTCTCCCTTCCTCATACGCTGGCCCGGTCATCTGCCCGCCGGTCATCAGGTCAATCAGATCGCCGGCGCAATTGACCTGTTCCCCACACTGACCGATCTGGCAGGCATCAAACGTCCCGAACCCAAACCAATTGACGGGGTCAGCCTCAAACCATTGATGATGAACTCCGCAGTAGACTGGCCTGAGAGAATGATTTTCTCCAGTCTGCGGCAACGAGTCAGCGTTCGCACCGATCAATATCGACTGTCTCACGAAGGCCAGTTGTACGATATACACGCAGATCCCGGTCAGCGAAAAGATATCGCGAAACAGAAACCGCAGATCGCTGAAAAACTGAATCAGGCTGTTGCCGACTGGAAACAGTCGGTCTGGCCACAAGGCTACCCCGAAAGTTCGCGCCCGTTTTTAATCGGTTATGATGGCGCACGATCCACACAATTACCGGTCCGCGATGCCATCTCGCATGGTGACATCAAACGCTCTTCCAGGCATCCCAACTGCTCCTACTTTTATCACTGGACCAACACGCGGGACAGCATTACCTGGAATGCGGACGTCGTCGAAGCCGGCGTATACGAAGTGGTTTTGTATTATACATGCCCGCAGGCAGATATCGGCTCTACCGTGGAACTGAGCTTCCAAGGCAGCAAACTGCAGGGACAGATTTCCCAGGCTCACGATCCCCCACTGGAGGGCGCAGCGCAAGACCGCGCCAAACGATCAGAGTCCTTCGTCAAAGATTTCAAACCGATGGTCCTCGGCAAGATCACCTTACCGAAAGGGACAGGTTTATTAACCCTGCGTGCCCTGGAGGTCCCCGCAAGTCAGGTTATGGACTTCCGACTGCTGATTCTCAACCGGATCGAATAAACGCCAGAGCATCATGACAGAACACGATTCAGTCTTTTCCAAAATCTGTCACAGAACGCACACAACTCCTAATGAGAGACTCATTTCCGTAAGCTCCGGAACAGTCTGAAACCCGCCAAAAACGTTCTGTTTTGACTGGTATCATCCTCTTGAGGTGGTCATAATGGATTCTGACTATCGAATTTTCTGTTACCGCGACATGGTTTCCCATCAGAAATGATGTCCCTGGCCTCAAGCTCCAATGCCTGAAAAGAACAGCGATGGTCTACCCCACTGAAGTTCTTGATTCCTGCACCGACTGGCAGGTCAAAGATGTAAGTTGCCAGCCACCTTTATTCCTGATAACCCGATGGATACGTTATGAAACGATACTCAACACTCTCTGCGATCTGCCTCGCCCTGCTGTTTTCGATGACCACATACGCCGACGACAAAGGCTTCACACCTCTGTTCGATGGTAAAACTCTTGATGGCTGGGTTCAGCATGGCGGTAAAGCCAAATATGATATTGTTGAAGACACCATCGTGGGTACCTCGGTCCCTAAAACTCCGAACAGTTTTCTCTGCACCGAAAAGAGGTACTGCGACTTCGAACTGCAGGTGGACTTCAAAGTCGACCCATTGTTGAATTCGGGCATTCAGATCCGCAGCAACGTGTTTGATGAAGACAAAACCCTCGAAACCAGAGACGCGGACGGCAAGGAAAAGAAAATCAAAATCCCCGCCGGTCGCGTTCACGGATACCAGGTCGAAATCGATCCTTCCGATCGCGCCTGGTCGGGCGGCATTTATGATGAGAGCCGGCGTGGCTGGTTGAACAACCTCGTTGACAACAAAGCTGCCCAGAAAGCATTCAAGCAGAACGAGTGGAATCATTACCGCATTGTCTGCCGTGGTGACTCGATCAAAACCTGGATCAATGGCGTCCCGGCTGCAGACCTCAAAGACGATCTGACAGCCGAAGGGTTCATCGCTCTGCAGGTGCACGGTGTAGGAAACGATCCTGAAAAAGTCGGCAAACAGGTCAGCTGGCGTAACGTTAAAATCAAAGAACTGAAACCCGAAAAAAAAAAGTAAAACCTGAAAAACCAGCTCCTGCAAAAGAAGCAGGAGCTGCCGTTGGTGGCAACAAAGCCACTCCCATCGACCGCATTTCAGCCGCGAAAGGATTCAAGGTTGAACTGCTCTACTCTGTCCCCGGTCAGGACCAGGGATCGTGGGTTAACCTCTGCACTGACGATAAAGGTCGCCTCCTCGTCAGTGATCAGTACGGCGGACTGTATCGCATCACTGTCCCTCCCGCCGGAGAACTGGTAAAGCCTGAAGCCGTAGAGAAAGTGCCCGCCGAAATTCGTGGCGTCAACGGGATGCTCTGGTCGAAGGGGGCACTCTATGTTGGAGTCAACGACTACGAACAAAAAATCGCCTCAGGCCTCTACCGTATTTCCGATAGCAACGGCGACGATCAGCTGGATCAGGTCGAATTACTGCATGAAGTCGAATCGCACAGCGATCATGGCGTACACGCACTGATGCCTGCTCCGGATGGTGAAGCCTTTTATCTGGTGACCGGCAATAATACGATTCCCCCCGTACTGGCCGACAGCTCTCCCGTTCGACAGGTCTGGGGAGAAGATCATCTGCTGCCCAGCATGCCGGATGGCCGAGGCCACAATCGAGGCGTGCTGGCCCCCGGCGGTATTATTTACCGCGTCTCTGCTGATGGGCAGAAATTTGAAGCCTATGCTTCGGGATTCCGAAATATTTTTGACGCCGCCGTCAGCCGAGACGGTGAGCTGTTTACCTTCGACGCCGATATGGAATACGATTTCAACACCCCCTGGTATCGCCCCACCCGAATCTGTCACGTCACCAGCGGTGCAGAATTCGGCTGGCGGAACGGGGCCGGAAAACGCCCTCCTTTTTATGCTGACAACCTGCCGGGCATCCTGGATATCGGCCCCGGTTCTCCGACAGGCATGACCTTCGGCTACGGCGCGAAGTTTCCTGCAAAATACCAGAACGCACTGTACGCGCTCGACTGGAGCTGGGGCAAACTCTACGCCATTCACCTGAAACCGGAAGGTTCTTCCTATTCCGCAACCAAAGAAGAATTCGTGACAGGCGCTCCACTCCCCATCACCGATGCCATCATACATCCGCAGGATGGCGCCATGTATTTCACTATTGGCGGGCGCCGTGTGCAATCCGGTCTTTACCGGGTCACGTATGTCGGAGACGAATCGACCGAACCAGTACAGGCAGAACCAGCCGAAACTAAAGCACGTCAAACGCGGCATGCCCTCGAAGCCTTTCACGGCAAGCAGGATCCCAAAGCCATTGAAGTCGCCTGGCCATACCTCGCCGACAAAGACCGCTTCATCCGATTCGCCGCGCGCACTGCCGTTGAGCATCAACCCGCTGATACCTGGGCAGAAAAAGCATTAACCGAAACCGATCCTGCGAAGCAGGTCGAAGCATTATTGGCATTGGCCCGTGTCACCGGCGTCTGTCCACAACACCGTAACGAGCAGACTCCGGCAGTCGACACCGCCATGCAGACCAACCTGTTATCCGCTATCATTAACATTGATGATGCCCGACTCGATCTGACGCAGCAGCTGATACTGCACCGAACCTTACAGATTATTTTAAATCGTTTCGGTCGCCCCGATGACGCCACTCTGGCAAAACTGATCGAAAAATTCGATTCGCAGTTCCCTGCTGAATCCCCCGAATTAAACTGGCTGTTATGCGAAACACTCGCGTGGCTGCAGTCTCCCACGGTAGCAGAAAAAACGATCGCACTGATTCAGTCTGCACCGACTCAGGAAGAGCAGATGCAGTACGCACGCTCCATTCGCATGCTGCAGACTGGCTGGACTCCTGAACTTCATACCGCCTACTTCGAATGGTTCCTGAAGGCAGCCAACTACAAGGGGGGCGCCAGCTTCGATAAATTCATCGAGTTCGTACGCAACGACGCCATCGCTGCACTCAGCGAAACAGAAAAAACCGAGCTGGCAGAAGTGCTCGCTAAAAAACCCGAAAAGAAATCCGCTCTCGAAAATCTGGGTGAAGTTTTCGCCGGACGTCCCACAACCAAATGGACGCTCGAAGAACTCTCCGCAGCCGCCAGCAAACAGATGCAGAAACGGGACTTCGTCAACGGACAGAAAATGTTCGCTGCCACGGGCTGTTATGCCTGCCATCGTTTCGGTAATCAAGGCGGCATGACCGGCCCCGACCTGACCTCGGCTGGACGCAGATACTCTCCCCACGATCTGCTGGATCAGGTGATCAACCCCAGCAAAGTCATCAATGAACAGTTCTCCGCGATCTCCGTTGTGACAGAAGACGGCAAGGTGCATACCGGCGTCGTCGTAAACCTGAGCGGTGATCACATGACTTTGAATACCGATCTGACCGACCCCAACAAGCGCGTTGACATTGACCGAAAGATGATCGACGAACTCGTAGTTTCCAAAATCTCCCCCATGCCCGCCGATCTGTTTGCCCGCATGACCAAAGACGAAATCCTCGACCTGATTGCCTATCTGATCAGCGCCGGCGATGCAAAGCACCCTTTCTTCCAGGACTAAACCTGCGAAAAAGAAGCATTTAATCAAGAAACAGGCTGCTGACTTCATTGTCTAAGCAGCCTGTTTTCCTTGAATTTTCATACCGACCACAGTGTGCCATCAGTTAATTTTTGACCTCTGGAAAGGCAAGGCATCACAGGCAATGCTCGCGCTGCACGGCGCCCTCGTACATTTTATACTACTGATTCTCATCACTCATTTTGATTGAACGCGAAAATAGAAAGCGCCGGTCTTCCCGGAGGCCAGTTCCCGGACACGAATTTCCCACATCCCGGGCCGATCATTGCTGGCAATGTCGAGCTGCAACGGAAGCTGACCCTGCACCGCTCCATAATAACCGCTGAATTCGGCAACTCTTCCGGCTGGATCCGTAATCTTAACTTCCAGTGGGATCACAGCGGGAACAGGCTGCGACTGCGCATCCAGCACAGACACCATCAACTTGGCTGAGCTTCCCGTTTGTGCGTTTTCATTACCGGTGACCTGCACAGAAGAAATCGGAGCAGGTGTCACCAGAAACAGATTCCCCTCGCAGGGCCCCAGCTGTACCGGCCAGGTTAACTGACTTCCTTTTTTCGCAGTCGGTACTTCACGACTTGTCAGCAGATCATAAACATGACCGCCGTCCCGTGAAATGCTGAGTCCCCCTTCTGACGGCAAGCCATCTTCCATCACCAGACCATGCTGGCCGACGTACGTTCCAAACTCCCGTCGATCATTGATGACAAACACGTAATCACTCTTCCCAGCCGATCGTGTTCTGGTCACAATTTCCGGAGTCGAACATTGCGAGTACCATTCATATCGTCCCGCTAAATCGGCTTTTAACTGCGCTGCATGCCGCAGGATATTAGCCTGGTCTTCCTGCGTTTTTTTTGACCGCACGAATTTCGGCAGCTGAATGTCCGCTTTGATCGCCGGCGACAGATTCGGATCGCCAATCACCAGCCCTCCCCGTTTCTGAAATGCAAGAATTTTTTCGACAACGGATTTCGTCAGAACATCACAATCTGCCAGGACCAGCAGTTTATACTGATCCAGGCCTTTTTCCAGTAACGTCTGCTCAAAGATGACTTCAGGCTGCAACTGTGCATGCAAAAGCGTCAGATACGCTTCATCATGGTAATACCCGTAACTTCCACGCCGCGCAAACATCTGCGACGTGAAGCTGTCCAGGTACGCAACATCAGACTGCCGGTCGGGAACCTCTAACAGCATCGGCCCCAGCGGCTCAAGAATTTCTCGATGCAGCCGTTTGAACTCGGTCTGTAAGTCGGGTTGCGTGTATTTGTAGGCGTGTGTTCCATCAGTTGGCACCAGAGAGCCCCACCCGTGATACATCAGACCTTTCACCGGTCGTGCAATTTTGCTCCAGAATGCACCGCGTAAATGTGTGGGGGCGATGGAAATATAACCCGCATCCGGATCATGATCATCAAACGGCGATGCAATAAATTCTTTACCGGCCTTCTTCGGAGCACTGGTGGTACGATACCAGAACAACTGAGTCATTTTCATGACATCCTGAGGTCTGTTTGAGGCTGCTGCCATTGCAAAAACTTCATCACAAAAATAGCCCACCCGTAATGGCGACGGTTCGGTATAAGTCCACTGACTGAGTATATCCACGTCTCCCCCTGAGCCGCCGATGCCGGGAACACGAATCGCAGGATCATAAAACGTCCAGATCCGATCCCGCCCGTCGGCCTTCAGCCCCTGATGCAGGGCCGTGTGTAACGGATTCCAGCCATCACCTACCGTCCAGAACCAGCGATAAAACTTCAGCAGCGAGTCATCATCAGGCAACACTCGATTTTTGGGAAAACCCGGGATGGTATTCCATGTCGGCCCGATTTTATCAGTCACCAGTGCCGGAATATCCTCGCCGGAGAATTGACGGTAACGTTCAAAGTCACTCTTTGAAAAACTCACGTGTGTATCATCGCGTACTTCACTGTTAATGAGGGCTGCCGTTAATGCGGGATGATCACCATACATCTCCCCCACACTCCGCCCATAATTTTCTGAAAACTCTTTCAGTCCAGGCAGCGCTGCGTTGCAATCCGCGCGTTGATAAGGCTGACCGTTTCGGTCGACCCGACTCAATTCTTTTTCCTGTTTCAAAAAATGGCCCGCATATAATGAAGCGGCGATATCAAAATCGTTCGCCAGAGCCGTATCGAGCATATCCCTGACGGATTTGATCCTGGCTGGCCCATCGATCGGCACCGGCTTGCCTGCCTCCCAGACTTTATGTGGTGCAGACGAAAAACCCAGACAATGATTAAAACCCAGATCCTGTAATCGGGGCAGTTCTTGAGCAAATTCTTCGGGACTGCCAATTCCCCACATCAACACCGGCATGCGCCCTGGCAACCGTCGCGGCATCAGCTTGAGTAACAGGGTCTCTTCCCGCGACATCGGGTAATCACCTTCCAGACTTACCTGCCCCTGCAGAACGTACTCATCGGGCCGCAGCGAGGTATCAAAGGAGATTTTCTCTGTATATTTTCCCTCTGCAGGTAATTCCGGCAAATCAATGTTGCGGTCGATCCAGCCCGAGCAGAACAGTCGCAGTTTCGCGCCTTTCAGCGGTTTTTGCTGCTGGTTCTGGATGGTAACTTCAATTTCTGGTGCCGGTTCAGAACGCCGCCAGACAGTCCGATCGACAGTCAACGAAATTATCAGCGGACTGAAGTCAAGCGCGCCGGAACTCACCCGAACGTCATCAATGTATCCTGGAAAACCGCCGTAATTACTGCCGATACGATCCCCGATACTCAAGGGAAGTTTGCCGGCTGCAATTCCGTATCGGCCGGGCCTGGTTACTGTACCGATGGATGAACCATTCCGGTAAAAACGGATCGTTCCGGCCGCATCATAACTGAATGCCACATGCTGCCAGACTCCCTCTTCAAATGTCAGCAAATCTGTTGAAAAGTTTTCTGTATCTTCTCCAAACCCCAGCACAACATTCATCCGCCGCCGCCCGGCCGGGTCCGGGGCACTCAAAAACCATTGATAGTCATTTTTTGAGGCATATTTCTTATCCACCAGATAAGCCAGGCTCGCGTCGCGCAGCTCCGCTTTAGGTTGAATCCACATTTCGACAGTGAAGGCGCCAGTCGGACTCAGTTCCGGATGATTGGTAACCATGAAAGCATGGTGTTTATCTTCTAGCGGCCAGCCGGGAAATGACTCGATACCCCCACCAAACTTCCCTGCTGCCACAGGCACTGCGCCATCCAGCTTTCCGGTAAGCCCCAGTCGACCGGAATCAATCGTTTCGGCCCCTTTTTCGAACCGCCAGTGTCCAATGACAGTCGGCCCGTTTGAATCTTTTCCAGAATACTCCGCCTGCCAGTTTTGTGCTGCGGTTTCAGCCAGCAGCACTGAGTTGTCTGCAAAGAATTGCGCAGAAAAAAACATTGTCAGAAAAAGAAAACAGATTCGCTTCATTATAGATAATCCTGGGGTGTTTTCATGAGTGCAGCAGACACAGGCCAGATTCACATTTCAACACATAAAACAACTTGGCATGGAATCTGAAATGACTGTGTTACATTGAGGAGTGATCAACGGAGAACACTTCCATCATAACAACTGGCAACGACCATTTAAAATTGATAAGAACCGATTGCCGCTGAGAATCTTTTAATAGTTGTCGCTGATTCAACTCTGTACATACTCGCCGATTCATCTCTGTACATCCTCTTGATATTTAAGAATTAACAAAATAAAAACTCCTCCTGTACAATCTGTCGGTCCCGCCATGACAATCGATCCGTGCCAATGTTACCCTGCAGAAAATTCGGGCCGCCTACCGCTGGGACAAATATCCCGGCGAATAACAGCAATGTGA
>CAXBFD010000019.1:0-76066 GCA_963974925.1 uncultured bacterium
AGGTTCCGATGTTACTGTGTCCTTCAAGTCCCCCTGATACCTCTCGAGATGGGGGTAAGGCGAACTACGCTTTTTGTAATGGCGACAGCTATCGATGCGGGCATTCCAGCGCTGGCGACCAGGCGAACTTTCGTGATCCGCGTGGCGTATTTGGTTATCAGACCTCGGTCCGTATGGCACACGTGACTGATGGGACCAGTAATACCATCGCCATGTCTGAGCTCAGAGTCCCCATCAGTGACAACGATGCGGGGCAGGTTTCCGAGCCCACCTATAACACGAATCCCGCCGCTTGTGCGGGGATTTACAACATCGCCACGCAGTCCTATTCGGTCACCGTTCGAACGAATTTGCGGCGTGGTTCGATCTGGGCCGATGGTTCCACCTATCTGACCGGATTTAATACCATCCTCCCCCCGAATTCGCCCAGTTGCGGGTCCCATCAAGGACAGGGCGTTTTTTCCGCCGGCAGCCGACACGTCGGCGGCGTGCATGCCCTGATGGTTGATGGTGCCGTGCGATTCATCAGCGAGAATATCGATGCGGGCAGCGCGGCTTCTGGCGTTGTCACATCGGGCCGCAGTCCGTATGGCATCTGGGGGGCGTTAGGCACGAAAGCAGGCGCAGAAGTCCTCGGAGAATTCTAGCGCGTTTCCCATTTAAACATCGCGTCTCTCATTCTATGATACTCGGTCCAAATGGCTCTGGAGACGCGACAGTAAAACGGAACACCGTCTCATTCTGCGATTCATCTGGTAACAATAAAAGGAACTGCGATGAGATTATTTACTTTGATCTGCGCCAGTCTGGCGCTCTGTTTCAGTAGCTGTTCGTCGGGTGTCGATCCCGAAACAGCCAACCGCCCGAAGGTCTATCCGGTGACCGGTATTGTGACTCTGGCAGGCCAACCGGTCGAGAAGGCCGTGGTCATTTTTGTGGGCGGTGATGGCGTTACGGCGCGCGGGGTAACAGACGCCAGTGGCGAATTTGCACTCACGACCTTTAATCAGGGAGACGGAGCGGTCGCCGGGGCACAACAGGTGGGCATCCTCAAGGAGGAAGCCGGCTATGATCCCAATCAGTTGAAAATTGGCGAAGCCCCGCCCGTCGTCAAAGCCGACCGAAACGCCTTACCGAAAAAATATGCCGACCCGAAATCCTCAGGCCTGACAGCGGATGTCAAAGACGGGCAAAAAAATCATTTCCCGTTCGAACTCACCGACAAGCCCTGAATGCCGGCGCGCGATGGACCTCTGACTGGAACACATTTCAGTAATGAAAAACAATAGAAGCGCATCAGGTATTTTAAAGCCCCTGATGCGTTTTTGTTTTTCGCTATCGCGAACGGGTGTCCCTCTGAAATTCTGCGCGCCACCCGGGGCTGACGCCCTTCGGCTAATCAGTCATTCCGGTTGTCAAAGTACCTGAAAATAAGGTCTGCCGCACGGCGTTCGCCGCGGTTAAAACGGACCTGGGTCAGGTTGCGGTCTTGAGAATCACATTCAAAACCAATAAATAAACACGACCTGGCCGCCGTTCCGCTCAGAACATTGTGGGGCTTTCTCCTGAAACACTGCCGGATTTTCATCTGTGGTTTGCCGGGTTGCATCGGGTAGACTTTTCCTGGCCGTGTTTTTTTCGGCTGCATCCGTTGGGACGTTGTGTCTGTTTGCAACGGCGGCTGGCACTGATCCGCTCATTTACCGGTTCAATTGCGGGCTGGTTGATTTTGTTTCTCAAGGAGAGGTTTGGCATGGACTGGCTGTCTGGTTTGTTGAGGTTTTTGATTTCCGGTTGTCGAAGTATTGTGTTCCTGATGAGCGAATTCTCGTCAGGGGCGCGGGGATGTCGAGAGGGATTTGTGTCGATCGGCTGGGAAACGATGTTGAAATATCACCCTACTGCGTTGAGGGAGTGTGGATGTGGATTCAAAGTGCGGCGAATGTGTGTCGATAAAAGGTGCTCATCATGCACCAGAAAACGCTGGGGGAAAAAAATCGGTCTGAAACCAGTGACTTTCATGGGGAGCAGATTCACAGGGGGCGCTGGTGACCAGTGCATAAATCATTTCGCTCGCGCGCGACGCACAACCAAGGATCGGGATCATCGCCAGTGGCATGTTGCTGTCAAGAGACGTTTATTCATCGCGGATACAAAACAGGGGTCGCTTTTTTTGTGCTGAAATTGATAATATCTGCAACCGGACTGGGACAGATCAGGTAAACTATGTGTTCGCCGGGGGCCCTCGCTGATTCGAGATTCCCGTTGATCATTCTGTTTTTTTTCTGACAACCGTCGTTTTCGTCTCTCTATTCAAGGGGCTCTCCCGTGTATTGCGTCTCTCCAACTGCATATTTCAAACGGTTTACGTTCACTGTCTGTTTTCTGGCTGTGGGTTCCTGTGTATTTGCCCAGGCCAATTCCGACCGCGAAACGCGTAAGGAAAAAATGGACTGGAACAAGCCAATCGCAGTGGCATCGATTGCCGGCATCGACCGTGTGATGGAAGACATCGATTATCTGTTTGAGACGGTTCAGAAGCCCGAATACCCGGCCATGATTAAAGGCTTTCTCGCTCAGTATCGAAACCTGGAAGGCCTGGATAAAACCAAGCCGCTGGGCGCTTTCGTTTTTCTGACCGAGGGAATTTCTCCGCAGCCAACCGTGGTCGGATTTGTGCCTGTCAAAAATCTGGAAGAATTAACCAAAACGCTCGGCGAAGTTGGTTTTCTGCTGGCGCCTGTGGAGGGGAAAGAAAACCGTTATACGCTGGCACTGCCCACCTTCTCACTGCACATCAAAATGGCCCATGGTTATGCGTTTCTGCAAATCAAAAGCGAGGCTTTGGACCGGGACTTTTATCACCCGGACAACTACACCAGTGCATTGTCAAAGGAGTACGACATTGCGGGTTCGCTGCTGCTGAGCAATGTACCCGAGCCGATGCGGATGATGGCCGTGGATCTGATCAGTGCGAAAATGGACGAACAGATGCCCCGCAAACCTGTCGAAAATGATATTCGCTATCGCAGTCGCAAGGAGACGACGCTGTTTCTGCTCAAGCAGTTTGAGCTGATTTCGCAGGACGGCAACAACCTGACAATTGGTTATTCGCTTTCCAGAAAAAACAAACAGATTCGCCTGCATCTGGGGGTCGAAGCCAGACCGGATTCGCAACTGGGCCAGGAATTAAAGCAGTTTTCGACATCGACGAGCCAGTATTCTTACCTGAATGCCGATGCGTCCGATTTTCTGGGATACAGTCTGCTTCCTCTGCGAAAAGAGGTGGAGCAGAAAACGATGCTCGATCTGATCGAACAGTCACAATCCAAAATCCCCCCGATTTTGCTGGGTGATGAAGCGAATCCGGGACCGGTTTCGAAAATGCTGGAATCCGCCAAAGCGACCATTCGTTCGGGGAAACTGGACAGTCATATTCAACTGCGGCAGACCTCACAAGGCAAGCCGGCTGTGATCGCCTCCTTGAAACTGACCGAAGGGGCTGCCTTTCAACAGGGGCTGCAGGATCTGTTCGCACTGATGAAGCAGGCGGAAGAGACTCAGGGAATGGAAGCGAATGTGGCTGAAGTGGATGGCATTACCATTCACAAAATCGTGCCCAAAGGGATGAAGAAAAAGACCAAAGAGTTTTTCGGTGAAAACCCGGTCATTTTTGTCGGTTGCGGCCCTGAGGAATGCTGGCTGGCGATGGGAGAAGAAGAGTCGCTGGATCTATTAAAACAGGCGATTTCTAAGCGAAAGAGTAACAGCGGCCGAAATCAAACCGGCTCCGCGTTTCTAGTATCCCTGAAAATGGCTTCGCTCATCTCCCTGGCTGATGAAACTGCGAAGAACCAGGATTTTATGGAATCTGCCAAAGTCGCGTTCGCCTCGGGTGGCGATCTGCTGACCCTTTACCCTAAAATCACAGCCAATCAAGCCAGCCTGAACCTGGAACTGGGCGAAGGCTTTATCCGGCTGATTTCATTGGCCATTGTAAATCGAAAATAGAACACGAAACACCCTATGTCTGATCCCGAGAGTCCTTTACTGCCTTACCTGACTGAAGACTTACCGGGAGTCGGCGGTTCTTTAAAACAGACCGCCGAAGATTTCATCGTTGAAGAGATCCCCGTTTATCCGCCATCGGGTGAAGGGGATCATCTCTTTGTTTGGGTTGAAAAACGAGGCGTCTCTGCCCCGTTTCTGGTGAAGATTCTCGCAGAGCAACTGCGGATCAGTCCGGGAGACATTGGCGTCGCCGGGATGAAAGACCGGCATGCGGTGACGCGACAAATGGTCTCGGTGCCGGCGGATTGTGAACCGTTGCTGGCGGAATTTGCCTTTGACGGAATCAACATTCTGGAATCGACGCGGCACGAACGAAAATTGAAAACCGGCCATCTGAAAGGAAACCGGTTTTCGATTCTGCTCAGAGACACCTGCGAAGAGGGATTTGCGAAAGCGAAAGCCATTCAGGAAAAAATCGACCAGGTGGGTTTCCCCAACTATTACGGTGCGCAACGGATGGGCATCGATAATGAGACACTGCGGATGGGACTGAAACTGTTAAAAGGCGATCGGGTTTCTTCCAAGTACATTCGCAATAAATCGTTAAAACGTCTGGCGTTGTCGGCGGCACAGTCCTGCCTGTTTAACCGGGTTTTGTCTGACCGTGTGAGTGAGAAGAGTCTGCATACGGTTCAACGGGGTGAAGTAATGCAGGTTTGCGAGTCGGGCGGGATTTTTGTTGTGGAAGAGGTGCCTCGGGAACAGGAGCGGTTTGATTTACGCGAAACCGTGATTACCGGTCCGATTTTCGGGCCAAAAATGAAGCCGCCGACAGATCAGGTGCTGGAACACGAACAGAAGATTCTCGGCGAGTTTTCGCTGGAGATGTCTCACTTTTCGCGATTTAAAAAACTGACTCCCGGTGCCCGGCGTCCATTTCTTATCTGGCCTGAGCAACTTAAAATAGAAGAAACCGAGTCAGGGATTTTATTCCAGTTCACGCTGCCTTCGGGCGTGTATGCGACGATGTTGTTAAGAGAATTTATGAAAGACGAAAGAGCCGTACAGGCACCCGGGGACACTCTTTGAAAAGGATTTTTTCGTGAAAGTTCTGATTGATCAGCAACAGATCAGTTCGCGTGTGATGACACTGGGACGCGAGCTGGCGAATGAGTATCAGCACCGCCCGCTGACCATCATCGGTATTTTAGCAGGCAGCCTGGTTTTACTGGCGGATTTGATTCGCGCCATTGATGTCCCGCATCAGGTAGGGCTGATCCAGGCCTCCAGTTATCGGGGGAAAACAACGACTCCCGGTTCACTGCACGTCAATCTGGATTTCTTGCCTGATATTACGGGCCGGGATGTTTTGCTGGTCGATGACATTTTCGATACCGGTAAAACCATGCAAGGCGTGCTGGCACAGATCAGCGCACTTCAGCCATCGTCTCTGAAGTCGGCTGTGCTGCTCTGGAAAGAAGAGGCGTCTGAAGTTGAGCTTACACCCGACTTTCACTGTTTCAAAATTCCGAACCATTTTGTTGTCGGTTATGGTCTGGACTTTAACAACGAATACCGTCATCTGCCTTTCATTGCCTCTCTGGAACCAACGGATCTCGTTTGAGATCCGTGGTTTTGTGGTTCCAGATCAGACGTCGAGATTTTTCACATCCAGAGCGTGTTTCTCGATGAACTGGCGACGCGGTTCAACAACATCGCCCATCAAAACACGAAAGATTTCATCGGCGGCGGCAGCGTCCTGCATCCCGACCTGCAACAGCACCCGTTGCTCCGGATCCATACTTGTATCCCAGAGTTCTTCCGAATTCATTTCACCCAGCCCTTTGAAGCGTGTCAGCTTCAGGCCTTTTTCGCCGATTTCTCTCATCGAGGGGAGCAGTTTTCTAAGACTTGTCAAACGGATCACACTGTTTCCACTGTTGATGACAAAGGGATAAATCGGCTCACCATTGCGGTTCCCGGGAGAATAGAGGTCTTTCAAGTGAATTCCATAACCTCGTAATTTTTTCAACAGTTCGTTGATGTTGCGAATTTCATGGAGATCGGTCACCTGCAAAGTACCCGCTTTTTCGAAATCTTCGTCTTCGTCTTCTTCTGCAGGTGCTGCCTGATCCGGCTGGCCATTGTCATCGGCAATCTGCAGTTCATCGCCTCGTTTCTCTTCTTCTTCTTTGCGAAATTGAGTCATTTCTTCCTGCGAAGTAAACCAGTGCTGTTCTTTCCCGAGAAAGATTCGATACTGTGGAAGCAGACCATCTTCAGTCGCATGGTTCAGGGAAAGAAACTTCAAGTCAATCCCGCGGCGATCCAGAGTTCCCAGCGGTTCTTCGAGTTCGGAAATCAGTCCTACGAGTTTTTCCAGCATCTCTCCTTCGAAAATGGTGCCATCTTCATGCTGCAGACTGGAATCTCCCAGAGCCAGTTCCACGAGTTGGCCCATCATCTCTTCCTGAGTCTGAACATACCGCACTTTTTTACCTTGAGTCACCCGGTACAATGGTGGCTGTGCGACATACACACAACCATGATTTACCAGTTCTCTCATATGGCGAAAGAAAAATGTCAGCAATAATGTGCGAATGTGGCTGCCGTCGACATCGGCGTCGGTCATCAGAATAATTTTGCCGTAACGGCGTTTGGTAATATCTTCGAGCACGGCTCCCGGAGGAACTCCGACGGCTTTGAAGATATTTGCAATTTCCGCGTTATCCAGAATTTTCACCAGTTGTGCTTTTTCGACATTCAGAATCTTACCACGGAGTGGCAAAATCGCTTGAATATTAGAATCGCGGCCTGTATCCGCCGATCCGCCGGCGGAGTCCCCTTCGACCAGATACAATTCGGTAATGTCGAGTTCACGACTGCGACAGTCGCGAAGTTTTTCGGGCAGTCCTCCGGTCGTGAGTGCACCTTTGCGGCGGACCATCTCACGTGCTTTTTTGGCTGCTTCTCGTGCTTCCGCCGCCAGGAGTCCTTTGAGGGAGATTTTTTTCGCGACGCCCGGATTTTCTTCAAAAAACTTTGTCAGCTTTTCATTGACGACCGTCTGCACAATGCCTTCGACTTCACTGTTTCCCAGTTTTGTTTTTGTCTGACCTTCAAACTGAGGATCGGGGACGCGGACTGTGATGACAGCCGTTAAGCCTTCGCGGAAATCGTCGCCACTGGGAGTAAAATCTTTGAACAGATTCGCTTTTTTACCGTAAGCATTAATGGTTCGCGTCAGAGCGCCACGAAAGCCGGAAAAGTGAGTCCCGCCTTCAATGTTGTAAATATTGTTTGCAAAGCAACGCACATTTTCATGAGAGCCATCATTATGCTGGACAGCAATATCCACCTGGGCCCCTTCCATCTCGCCTTCAATGTGGATGATTTCTTCATACAGCACATTTTCTGTCCGGTTCAAATGCCGAACAAACTCGATCAAACCTTCTTCGTAATAAAACTCATCAGACTGTCCCGAACGTTCGTCGTTGATCCGAATTCGAATGCCGGCATTCAAAAATGCGAGTTCCTGAAGCCGTTTTGTCAGAGTGTCGTAGAGAAATTTCGTATCCGGAAAAATGGTTCCGTCCGGTTTGAATGTGATTTTGGTTCCGCTTTTGTCGGTTTTTCCCAACTTCTGGAGCGGAGTTTTGACTGCGCCCTGGGCAAATCCCAAAGTCCAGACATGGCCTTCGCGGCGGATTTCCGCTTCGAGCCATTCACTGAGCGCGTTGACGGCCGTAATTCCCACGCCGTGCAATCCGCCTGTTCCTGTCTTGTATCCCCCTTCGCGGTCGAATTTTCCCCCCGCGTGAATCTCAGTCAGCACCACTTCGAGAGCCGGACGGTTATTCATATCGGGCATGGCACCGACGGGAATACCACGGCCATCATCACTGCAGCTGACACTGCCGTCTGCGTTGATTTTGACGTTCACGGTGGTGGCGTATTTGTTGACACATTCATCGATCGAGTTATCGACGACTTCATAAACGAGGTGATGCAAACCACGCAATGTTGTATCACCAATATACATGGCTGGTCGTGTACGAATCCCTTCGATGCCTTCCAGGGCACGAATATTGGATTCATCATAGCCTGTTTTTTTATTTTCAACCTGTTGCTCTTCTTGTTCACTCACGCTTAATCACTCCCGTGAATTAATAAATCGTTTCTCTTCTCAGAAACATTGACTTCTCTTTGACCAGCCCCGAACAGCGAGATCACATTCCATTGATAGAACTGTTTGAACTACATGTTTCTCTTCGATTTCAAACGAAAGCGAAGGTCGCGGACATCCTGTTTCCCATACTCGTTTTGTAATTTCTGGAGCAATGAACCCTTATGAAAGGAATTGAGTTCATTCAACAAAGCAGAATTTTCTACGCCCACCTGGACGATGCGGTTTTTAATTCCCTGAACGGTGGTCTGGGCGGCAATTTTTTCTCCTGCAGCCTGTTCCCAGGCCTTTTTAAGGCGCTGATCCCCTCGAACGCGCCCCAACCCCTTCAGTGCAATCAGCTCTGACAAGGCTTGCGAAATAGGTGTGGCTGAAGGTACCACTCGAGTGGATTTAAAATCGTACTGATGTGCCATTTATTACCGTGCTTGCGAAAGAGGCATGATAACATATGTGTAACCGTCGTCTGATTTGAGAACGGCTGCACTGTCTGAATCAATCAATTGCAGTCTGATATGAGCTGCGGAGTCCAGTGTTTTGAGGAAATCTGCCAGGTAACGCACATCGAATGTAATCACGATTTCGTCCCCTTCGAATGGAATCGGAATTTCGACTTTCGATTCTCCGACAGAAGCGGCCACACTTTTCAAAGTCAGCAGACCACTGGCAAAAACGAAATCGACACCCCGTGTTTCGACATCTGTTACAATCTGAGCCTGACGAACCGCCCCGAAAAAGGTTCCTACTTCGAGATCGATACTGTGAATCGGCTCTGGTGGAATCACATCCCGATATTTTGGAAATCGCCCTTCGACCAGTCTGCCGAAGATCGTCGAACGTCCACTTTTCACGATCACATCGTTGGCACGAATCGCGATCTGGATACTGCCTTCATCACCGATCAGGCTCTTTTCAATGAGCGACATGGCTTTGGCGGGAATCACCGGACGATTGTTCTGATAAGGTTCTTCGCCCTGATAGGTACAAGCTGACTCCACCATAGCCAGCCGCCGCCCGTCTGTGGCAGCCAGGGTCAGTTTATCGTTTTCCACGTCAAACAGAACGCCCCCCAGAGCATAGCGGGTACTTTCCGGATCGGTCGCAAAGACCGTCCGTCGGATCATTTCACGGAATGACTGCGTCGGGATTTCGAAGAAATTGGTCTCGTTAAACGTTTCCACTGACGGGAATTCGGAAGGATCATGAACAGAGAGCCGAAATTCGCTCTTTCCTGCTTGGATGAGGATAAAGTCCTGTTCTGTCTGCTCGTCCTTTTTCAGTTCGATTTCAATGGTATCGGTGGTTGCCTCGCGGAGAATCGAAACCAGTTCGTGTACCGATAATAAAATTTCGCCGGGGATCATGACTTCGACTTCTTCAAAATCGAAGCGAACGCTGACTTCCAGGTCGGTCCCGCTCAAAGTCGCTTTTCCGTCTCCTACTTCAAGCTTGGCACATTTCAGAATTTCTTTTGGTGTACGAGAGCTGATGACACTTCCAATCATCTGGAAGCCGGACAACAGAGTAGATCGCGAACAACTGAGCTTCATGTTTGAATCAACTTTTATAAGATTTCATGTGAGAATCAAAACGGCTTTCAACGAACCGGAAAAATGCTTTCTGGCAGATGGAAATCGTATTCTTCGAGTGGTTCTTATTTTATTGGATTGGCCGGGTTTTCACAATCATGCGAGGGCTTTGATTCCTCACAACAGAGTTGATTTCCAAGGTATTTTTTATATTAAAAGGTTTTATTTAGCAGTAGTAGTATCAGAGAGGGGGTCAGAATGTGGAGAACGGAATCAGGAAATCTGTATCTCTATATAGTGAAAAGACTTGAGAGACGTGTTTCAACACGAATGGTCGTTGATAACGTGTTGGTCTGATGCCAGTGGATCAGGGAGTCTCTGATGAGTATTGAGTCTACTTCAAAACCAGAGTTCGGCCACTGTTGATAAACGCGAAAAGTGCTTACATCTGCCAACCAATATTGGACAGGTTATGCACCAAACGAAGTAATCTGCGATGCAGAAAACGTAGATGAAAATCTTATCTGACCGGTTTCGTTTCTGGTGTTTCGCCAGCCGTTAAAAAAGATATACACCGAGTTGTTGTTGAATGCGAGAAATCTGTTGGCGTAATCCGGGTGATTTCTTGAGATCGTGCTGAATTTGACGATAGGCATGAATAACCGTGCTGTGGTTCTTCCGATTAAAATAAAGAGCAATTTCTGCTAAAGATTTGCCGGTCAGTTCTCTGGATAAAAACATGGCACATTGTCGGGGAAGCACAACTTGCTGGGAGCGGTTGGCAGAGCGGATCTCCTGCAGATCGGTTTTGAACTCCCGGCAGACAGCTCTCGTAATTTTTGCGATGCTGGTTTTGGGGGGTTCGATATTTCCTTCCAGATATTGTTTCACAAAAGAGGCATTCAACGATTGTTGATTGATGCGGCTGACCGTGCGCAGTTGAATTAACAGCGCATATAATTCGCGGGGAGAAAGTTCTTTTTTGTGGGCAATCAATGAGAGTTCTGTCGTCTCCAGAGGGATCTGCTCGGAGTTTGCCCAGAACGTCAGCAATTCAAGGCGGCTCTGGTATTTCAGGGGGCGAATCAATGCACAAACCCCTCCATGAAAACGGTTTACCAGTTTTTTGTGAAAGTGCGACAGTTCTCCCGGTGGTTTTGTGGAGGACAGAATGATTCTGCCCCCCTGCTTCAGAATTTCATCCAGGACGGAAAGCAGTTCGCGCTGTGTCTGTGTGCGATTTTCGAGGCTCTGAACGTCTTCCAGGACCAGCAGATCAAGCGAACGCAGTTTTCTCTGGAATTCGGGAATGCGAACGCTGGCAGAGGCCGCCGCGAATTTCGCTGCAAATTCGCTGGCAGTGATCAATTTGCAGGCCGCTTCGGGGTGAATTTCTGCAAATTCTAAATACAGATGGGAAATCAGAGCAGATTTTCCGCAGCCGGAAGGGCCATAAACGTAGACTAATTGCGGATCGGGAACATCGATCGCATGGATTAATTCTGAAACAGCCGTCTGTGCGTATTGATATTCATTTAATATCTTAAACGGTTTGATAGACACGTTCTGCTGCTGTTTTCCGGATTTTGACATCATCCAAAAGATTTCTTGTCTGTAAAGACTCACTCCACGGCTTATTACAGCTTGAACATCCGAGTCTGGCTTTGTGAGCTGATGATGGCAGAATCAGACTCGCTGATAAAATCTACGGAAATATTCAATTGACTGCAAATGTTTTCCATTACCGTTTGCAGGTCCATGATATCCAGCGTTCGCGGAACAGCGATTTTAATCATCATTTCAAAGCTCTGACCGTCTTCCGAGCTGGTGGCAGATAGATCCAGAATGTCAACGCCATCCTGTCCTAACTGGGAAGAGATCTTTCTTAAAATCCCGCCACGATTTTTTCCGCCAATGGTCAGCAGATAACGATCAAATTCTCCCGGTGAAAAAATCGAAGGAACTTCGACCAGTGGATCTTTCACGCAGACATCGACATTAAAGGCATTACAAATCCCTTCGATATGCTCCTGAATCAGGGTAGGATCACGCTGTTCGGGAAAATCGGCGGCGATTACAATGGAGAAAAAATCCTGAATGACGGCAATGCTGGCTTCTTGCAGATTTGCCCCCAACTCGTCCATGGCAGTGGTCACTGCAGCCATGATTCCGACACGATTGGCGGACAATAAAGAGATAATATAACGATTCATACCAGACTCCGATTCTGTAGCACAGACATTAATCCCGACATAAATTTTTCCGCGTGATTTCGGGAAATCGTATTGTAACGAAACAGGCTTTGGAAATGCGATAAGTAAACAAAAAATATACAAATGTAGTATTAATTGATCTAAAATGAATGACATTCGTTTGGCTATCATTAGAGCGATTATTGCTGTAAGTTGTTAAATATCAATGGGTGCCATCACCTGATGGATGCCGCCTTTCTGCTGTAATTTCATGGTATGGGAACTGATTCATGGTACGACTGGTTTCTCTTTCCGTCATACTCTGTCTGATTCTTTTTTTGGGGATCACTTTCTTCAAAGTGATCATGCCATTTATCTTGCCTTTATTTCTGGCGGCTGTCGTTGCAATGATCAGTCAGCCATTGATGAAATATTTTGTGAAACGCACGAAAGGTCACGTCAGAATTGCCGCTGGGATTACGACGATCATTCTGGTGTCTGCGATTCTGGTTCCATTATGCCTGGGTATTTTCCTGGGATCACTGCAGCTTTTCACAACCGTAGTCAACACGCTGGATCAGGCGAACTGGAACAAGACGGTTCAGTCTGTTCGTGAAAAAGTGGAGGTCAGTAATGATAAATTTCAGGAATTCATTGACTGGTCCAATCGGTACTTAGATCAAGAAGTGGATTTTAGAAGCGAAGGAGAGTCGAAGAAAAATTCGGAGACGGTTGAAGAATTGATCCGCAAGAACCTGCAAGCCACATTGGTACCGATCGCCAAGCGGTCGCTGGGAATCGCGGCATCCACGGTCGGGCTGTTGGGAAGTGTTTTTTCAGCATTGGTGGCCTGGGTGATGTTTATCATAGCCTTGTATTATTTTCTGGCCGACGGTTATTCATTGATCGAATCGACTCAATCTTTGATTCCGGTTCACGTCGATTATCAGAAGAGGTTGACAGATCAATTTCAGAAAGTGGTGCGGGCAGTCGTGCTAGCGACATTTCTCGCAGCAATCGGACAGGGTTTAACCACGGCGGTGGCATTGCATCTGGTGGGTTTTGAGCATTTTATTATTTTTCTGATTCTGGCCACCGTGACTTCACTGGTCCCTTTAATGGGTTCCTGGCTGGTCTGGGGTCCGTGTGTCGGCTGGTTATTATATCAGGGAGACTGGGGTTCTGCTCTGTTCCTGACGCTGGTTGGTACGCTGGTCGTCGGAACGATGGACAACATCATTCGGACTTATGTCCTGCAAAGTGACGCCAAACTGCATCCGCTGCTGGCGTTCGTGAGTGTTCTCGGCGGTCTGCAGATGATGGGGCTCTGGGGTGTCTTTATCGGGCCGATCGTGGCTTCCTGTCTTCACGCTTTGGTCCAGATATTCAATACTGAATTGAAAGCGTTCTCCCAGGAAAAATTTCAAAATCAGGATCTGTTAAACGTCCTGCCTGATGACCACAGTGCCGCGCCGGAGCCACAGCCTGAGAAACAAACGAACGCGCCGGATAAACCGTCTGACATCAAGCCGGATTCTCAGAAAAAACCTGCTGAGTCTCAAACAGAACACAGCAAAGAACCCCCGACAACGTCTTAATGACTGGTACTCAAGGTGAAAATCGGCAGAAGCATCGAAAGCGCAATAAAGCCGATCATCGATCCCATACAGACTACCATGATGGGTTCGATCAACGTCGTCGCAGATTTGATCGCCACTTTCACTTCCCGGTCAAAATAATCACTTAATTTATTTAATACCATTCCCAGCCGCCCCGTGGATTCACCCGAAGCGATCATCTGCTGCATAGTAGGGGGAAACAAGGCCATTCCTTCCAAAGCTTCATGAATCTGTTTTCCGGTTGTAACCAGTTCACTGATTTCTTCCCAACTCTGCTTGAAATGCACGTTGTCCGTCACTCCCGCGCTGAGCTGTATGGCTTCGAGCATGGGAACCCCGGCGTTAACCGTCGTGGCCAAGGTGCGGATGCTGCGGCTGATCGCCAGTTTTTTCAGCATTGAACCGAATACAGGCAGGCGGATAATCGTCCAGTCTATGGCGGATTTGCCCCAGACTTGGGAGCGCATGTAACAGAAAGCGCCCGCCAGGAGTGCCAGAAACAACAGTATCAAATACCAGTAAGAAGTAATTCCCGTTGAAACATAGATCATGATTTTTGTAGGTGTCGGAACAGCGGCTCCCCGTGCTGCAAACATCGGCATCAATTTTGGAAAAACATAAGTCAGCAGAAAAATACATACGCCGACACACATCACGAACATGATGGCCGGATAGATTAATGCACCTTTGACCTGTTGAATCGTTTCCTGTTCTTCTTCGGCCTGCGCGGCAATCCGGTTCAACATCTGAGGCATTGTTCCACTGGCTTCACTGGCTTTGATCAGATTCACATATGTCTTATCAAAACAGCGCGGGAATTCGCTCAGCGCGGCAGAAAGATCGCTACCGGCCTCTACATTTTTCTGAATATTAGTCAGGATTTCAGCCAGCGCCGGGTTTTCCAGCAGTTTGGAAATCCCTTCCAGGGCTGTTGCAACAGGCACCCCGGCATCGACCATGATTGCCAGCTGGTTGGTGAAATAGATAATATCTTTGCGGGGAATACGTTTTTTAAGGGAATTTGAGCGTCCATTTTTGGGACTGCTTTCCGCTTCTTCCAGAGACAGCAGATAGAGGCCGTCCTGACGTAATTTGGCAACCGCCTCATCGCGCGAGTCAGCCACCATATCACCAGTCTGGTTCTGGCCACTTGTGTTTCGAGCTGTATAAGTAAATTGCATGATTTAATCTTTTCTTGAGGAGATCACCTAGGCGAGCAGGCCCTGGGAATGTTCTTTAGGTGCCTCACCCCGCAATTCCTGCAGATATTCGTCTATAATTTCCGGATCGGCTTTTCCGTTCAAAAGCAGTTCTTTCAATGCCTGTTCCATGGTTTGCATGCCCATGCGGCGGCTAGTGGAAATCACTCCGGGAATCAGATGGGAGGTTGATTCGCGAATACTGGTCTGAATCGCGCGATTCATGAGCATAATTTCAACGGCTGCGACTCGTCCTTTGGAAAAAGCAGCAGGCAGTAATTTTTGAGTAATCACAGCACGAAGTGATTCGGCAAGATGGCTGCGAATCTGTGACTGTTCTTCCGGCGGAAAGACTTCCACCAGACGATCCACGACGCCGGCAGCGGTAGAAGCATGTAGAGAGGCCATCACCAGGTGCCCGGTTTCTGCAGCCTGCAGAGCAACACGGATTGTATCCAGATCCCGCAATTCTCCGATCAGAATCACATCTGGATCCTGTCTGAGAACATGTTTCAGCCCCGAAGCAAATCCAGGACAATCTTCGCCGATTTCGCGCTGCTCAATCAGAGATTTTCCATGCTGGAACTGATACTCGATTGGATCTTCCAGAGTGATAATATGTTTTGGGTCACGCTGATTGATCGCTTCAACCATGGCGGCCAGAGTCGTTGATTTACCCGATCCTGTCTGCCCAGTCACCAGAATCAAGCCGGTTTTCAGGTGCGTTAGTTCTTCAACAATCGGCGGTAATTCCAGGCTGCTCAGCGTACAGATATCGTTCGAATAACGGCGAATCGCGGCGGCTAAAGAACCTCGCTGGACGTGAATGTTAAAACGGAACCGTCCCAGTCGCGGAATGGTGATCGCAAAATCCACGTCTTTGTGCTTTTCAAGCAGTTCTTTCTGTTTGTCTTTTAACACCTGATCGCAAAGATCTCGTATGATTTCAGGGTCAAGTGGTTCGAGAGCGGTCGTTTTCAGAAATCCGTCTATGCGAAACACCGGAGGCGCGTCAGTTACCAACAGGATGTCTGAAGCATCGCTGTCAACGGCTGCGTGTAAAAGGTCATTCATTTCCATGGTTGAGTCGCTTTCCCAGACCTCAATTGATTATTTTAAACAACGTCGATTATTGCTGGATCGCCGATTTACGAGGAATCCACCCTTCGTCGCTGACTTTTAGCGCTTCTTCGATGGTGGTCAACCCTTCTTTCGCCTTCCGTATGGCATCGTATCGTAGAGGAATCATGCCATTATTTTGTGCATACTCTTTTACGGAGGCGACTGTGGGATTGGTCGTGATGATTTCACGCAAACGATCGTCGATCGTCAATATTTCGTGAACGCCAATACGCCCGGAAAATCCGGTATTGTGGCAGCGTTTGCAACCTTTGCCTTTGTAAAACTCATTTCCATCAAGTCCCACCCGTTCGACAGCAAGCTGTAATACCTTTGGCAGTTCATACGGTGTTTTACATTTCGGACAGATTTTTCTGCAAAGTCGTTGGGCGAGCGCCATATTCACAGCAGCACCGATCAGATAATCGTCTACGCCCATGTTGATTAAACGCGTGATGGCAGAAATGGCGTCGTTGGTATGCAACGTACTGAAAACCAGGTGCCCTGTGAGCGCAGCCTGAATCGCAATTTTTCCGGTTTCCTGATCCCGGATTTCGCCCACCATGATTACATCGGGATCCTGTCGCAGCAGACTTCTCAAAATGGATGCGAATGACAGGCCAATTTTTTCGTTAACCTGAAACTGATTGATCACCGGCAGCTGATATTCAATCGGATCTTCTACCGTACAGACATTTTTTTCGATCGAACTGACGGCATTCAAAGCGGCGTATAACGTAGTGCTTTTACCGCTCCCTGTGGGGCCAGTTACCAGAATAATTCCATTGGGTTTCTTCAACTGCTCGTCGAAGCTTTCCAGCACTTCCGAACTGAAACCCAATTGTTCCATGGAAATGTTCACGCTGCGATTGTCGAGAATACGGATAACGACCTTTTCGCCGGTCGGCATTGGTAACGTACTGACACGCAAGTCGATCGGACGACCTTCCATCAGCACATGAATTCTGCCATCCTGAGGCAGACGACGTTCGCTGATATCAAGACTGGCCATGATTTTGATGCGGGAAGAGACAGCGGGCGCCAGGTGTACCGGCGGCTCGAGTGCCTGTTGCAGGACCCCGTCTACTCGATAGCGGATCCGCAATTGCGTCTCAGTCGGCTCGATATGTATATCGCTGGCACCATCACGAACGGCATTGTACACGATGTAATTTACGAGTTTGATAATCGGGCTTTGTCCGGCATACTCGGCATCAAACCCGATATCATCGATCGATTCTTCAATCAGCTCTACGTTTGTGCCATTCGCATCATCAATAATGTCATCGATCACGAAAACATTCGTATTCGGCATATAGGTTTGCACCATACGCCTGATTTCACGGGCACTCGCTGCGACAATCTGAATTTCAGATTTTGTCAGGTTACTGAGCTGGTCGACCAGAAACACGTTTGTTGGTTCGGCGACAGCAACAGTCAGAACATTCCGCACTTTAAACAGTGGTAGAACGGTATGTTTTTCCACGAATTCGCGTGGAAGAACGTCAAAGACTTTGGAGTCGAACATGCGGCTGTCGAGTTGCACATACGGAATACGGTATTCCAGCGCCAGGCATTCCAGAACCTGTTCCTCAGTACAATATTCATTGTTCACCAGCAACTCGCCGAGTAACTGGTTGCTTTCCCCTTTTGACTGATCCTCCAGCGCAGACTCTAACTGTTCCAGAGTGATATACCCTCTGTAGATGAGTAAATCACCAAGTCGCATTTTCGGTTGTAATAAGGAATTGCTATTCATATTGGTACAATGTTTTTATTGGAAACTGGAAACGGCTTCGATGACCGAATCGAAAAGATCGATCCGCTGGTCAAGGCGTGTCATTTCCAGTATTTTTTTTCCGGGATCTTCCAGGCCGCTGATTTTGAGATTTCCACCTTGTTCACGTGTCAGATCCTGCAGATCAAGTAATGCAGTCAGGCCGGCACTGTCCAGGACTTCGCTACGATCCATTTGCAGAACAACCTGAAAGTGCTGCTCATTAATTGCTTCCGAAAGCGCTCTCACGAATTCGGTGGAGGTATCATCGGTCAATTCATCCGGTGTGTGTGCAACCAGCACATCACCAAATATTTCAGTTGTTATCTGCATGGGAATGTGACCTATGTACCGGGTTTTCTGGCGTAGCTGGGGGACATCCCCATCACCTGATTTCTGCCGCCTTCTTTGGCTTTATATAAATATTCATCAGCCACTCGGACCAGTTCATTGGTCGTGGTGGCGGGATGCCTGTATTCGGTGACTCCAAAGCTGGCGGTTACCTGCAGCTGTTGGCCTTCAAACAGGATCGGGCAGTTTTGCAGCGTCTCGCGCAGATCTTCGGCAATCTGCATGGCTTGAGAAAATTCGTGATCCAGCAGCACGCCGATAAATTCCTCACCGCCATATCGGGCAAGAATCGCATTTTCCGGCATGACTGTTTTCCAGATTCGGGACACTTCTTTCAGGACATAGTCTCCCGCCTGATGGCCATATGTGTCGTTGAACGATTTGAAATGATCGATGTCGCTCATAACCAGGCTGAGTGTTGTTGATTGTGCGTCTGCATTCTTTACGAGCTCGTGCAGTTTTTCCTGTAATGTTGCGTGGTTGAACAATCCGGTTAAACCATCGCGGCTCGCCATTTCTTCAATCCGTTTAAATAACTGGGAGTTCTTGATACCCAGTGCATAAATATTAGAGAGAATGTAAATCAATCGTCCAATCGTTGGTGAATCGATATCGACCTTGTCAATGATCAGTAAACCGATTAATTCCGAACCCACGGTCAAGGGTGCAATGGCATCCGGCATGTGCGGATCATCTTCCATCAGCCTTTTCAGTCGATAGTCATTTTCTGCATCATTTCGCATCACGATCTGTCGATTTTCAATGACCCAGGCAGCGACGCCATTATTATGAACCGGTCGGTAATTCAGTTGATCGCGAGAGCGGGCAGGCAGAGCATTTTTCAGAGCACGTGCTTTACTGTCCCAGAGATAAACCTGGCAGTCTTCGCATTGCAGGGAAGCTTTGGCCGTGCTGATGACAGTCGGGATCAATGATTCATTGGATTGATTGGTCGAGATGCGTCGTCCGATATCCTGCAGTGTCAGTAATAACAACGGATAATTGACGCCGACTTCTGCAGCCGGGCCATCTTTGGATTCGTTCGCTTGTGTCTCTTTGGTTTCCGGATGTGATACTGATTGGTGAAAATCGGGTGCAGACTCTTTTTGTGATTGATATAACTGACGAACCAACTCATCATTATGAGTAGAAATCTGTGAAAGTTTCCCACGCAATTTGCCAATGTAGAGGTCGATCAATAATGTGATCCCGATCAGCACAGCAGCGCTCATGATGCTCAGCGGATATGTGGATTGGATGTCATTGATATCGGTTCTGAAAAAGATTTCTGCAAAACAGGCACCGACGGCCAATGCCGTGATGGTCCAGTAACAGATACGCGGTGAAGAGATGGCTGCCAGAACGGTAGGCGGAGCCAGTAACAGCAATGGCGCTACACCTAGGGGCCAACCCATGTACGAGCCCAGAAATACGGCGAGCGGACACAGGCAGACTACCAGCAGCGAATAAGACCAGAACTGAATGGCAGTATAATAATTTCGCATAATAAAACAGTTTCAGCAAAAATACGTAGTTGAAGGGTTTAACCAGTCACTTCGTTGGTGAGATTCAGGCATTCCTGGACCTGAACTAACAGCTTGTTAGGGCTGAATGGTTTCACCATGACGTTTGTTAATTTCAGTGTTTCAATATATTCGTCGTGATCAAATTCAAAACCTTTGCCTGTTAATAACGTAACAGGAATGGTCTGAGTCGCGGGAAGCTTTCGAATTTTTTCACAAAGTTCCAATCCATTCATGAGAGGCATCTGTAAATCGGTAATGATCATGTGTGGTGCGCGCTGCTGTGATTTTTCCCAGCAGGCAAACCCGTCTGAAAAACATTCTACCTCAAAACCGGCTTTCCGGAGCTTCATGCCAATGGCCCGTACAATGTGTGAATCATCATCACAAACATAAATCAGAGGTGCCATATTATCTTTCCTTATCAGTTAATTTTTATTTTCAATCAGCGGGTGCAGGAGACACGAATCATTTCAGACGCTCGTCGAGGGTTCTGCGTGTCGTTTTCGTTTCTTTTCATTGTGTCCCAGTGGGATGGTGACCGTGAAGCAGGTTCCTTCGTTGACCTGGGATTGAACCGCGATAGAACCATTATGCACATTGGTGACAATGAAATGAACTAACGACAGTCCCAGACCGGTTCCGGCTGCAGAACGATTGTTTTCGGGCACTCTGTAGAATCGATCAAAGATATGGGGGAGCGAATTTTCCGGAATTCCCAGCCCGGTATCGCGGACCTCAATCACAGCGGAAGTATCCTCCATTCGACTGCGCAAACGTACTTCACGGCCGTTAGGAGTATATTTTACCGCATTGGATAACAGATTGATAATCGCCTGTCCCAGCATGTCTTTGTCTACATGCACGGGCAGATACAAATCGCTCAGTTCCGTGGTAAATGTAATTTCTTTTTCTGTTGCATTCGGTGAAATGACATCGGCGGCAGTTTTCAAAATATCATTCAGCTCGTAATCGTGCCGCTTAATTTCGACCACTCCACTTTCAATCCGGGCGAGATTGAGCATACTGTTGACAAGTCGTGTGAGTCGATCGATCTGGTCATTGATAAATCCGTAAAGTTCGTGAGCTTCATCTGAATCACATTCCCCATCATTCAGCATTTCAACGTAGGCCTTGATCCCCGACATTGGAGTTTTCAACTCATGTGCTACCGAAGAAACAAATTCCGCATGTCGTGTTTTTTCAACGTTCTCTTCACCAATATTTTCGACCACCACGACCGTACCCAGAATCACCTGGTTTTCATCGCATAAATTGGTTGCTACCGCGCGGTAATGGCTGGTGACGCCATTGAACGTGAAATCAAATTCGGTCCGTCTGCGCTGTGTGGCATCTTTGCGTTCGATAGTCTTGGCCAGCAATTTGGCAAGTTCAGGTATCACTGCTTCGTTGATTAATGTTTTGTTGAGCGACAGGCTGGAGTCGGAATAGTTTTCGGGTTGATTGGTTTCGGGAATCAGGAAAGCCTTGGCTGCGGTATTTGAAAATTCAAGTACATGCTGTGCATCGAACACTAAAATCCCGGTTTCCAGACTCTCAAGTGCTGACTCTCTCAGCATCTCTTTTTTGAGCAGGGTATTTAACCGGGCCTTGAGCATGGTCTTGACCTGTTTTGTTGCCACCAACTCCGTGTCCGATTCATCGATCTTCTGAATAGCTTCTGCTAAAACGCCGCCGAAAAAGTTTTTTCGCTGATAACCCGGGCGTTTTAATTCCGGGTTTCTTAAATAGGCTGTGATCTGGTCGCGGTCTTTCTGGATGTTTTTGACCAGCCAGGCCCACCCGGCTAACGAAGCAATCAGCGAAATCGCAAATGCCATCGCCGGACTTGCTAATTGACTGGTTACAAGAAGGTTATCTGCGCAGCTCACTACTAAAAGCAGCAACACCAGAAACCAGTATTTACCATAACTTTTCATAGCCGATTACTTTCTCAGTAGTCACATGAGACTACCGAAAAACAAAGAACACTTAACGTCTTTCTGATTAAGAGATAACAACACAGACCTCTACAAATGAGAAGGGGAGGTATCTCACCACTCAAATCTAGGTTACGAAATGCCGTTTGTCCAATTTCGTAAACAAGAATGGACTCAGAGAATCGCGAAGTGACAGCACGTACACTGTTTGTGTGAAACGTGCGGTTTTCCTATTCAGCAGGGAGCAGGGCAGCGACCTGCAAGAGAGTGGGGTCGTCGGGCCATTTTGTGCGGGCTGTATTGATTATCGTTTTTGCGCTGATGTTCTGCCCGCGGTTTATTGCGCATAATCCGCGCAATATTTCTACATGGAGTAATTGCTGTTGATGTGATACTGAGATTCCATCAAACAGGAGTTGCGCCTGCTCCAGGTCACCAATTCGCAGTGCGGCATCGCCGAAGGTGATCAGTTCAGAAACCGAGAGTGATTCCGGATCATTTTTTTGACAGAGCAAAAACTGCTCAAAAGCGGCAGAATAATTTCCGGAATAGTAGAGACACCGGGCGTGACATTTTCGCCAGACATGGTTTTTGGGGAAATGATTTACAACCATCGCATAATAGATGCTTGCCTGGCTCCATTGTTCGTTGGCTTCACAAATCCGCCCCAGGGCAATCGGCAGTCGGCGGCTGCCCGGCGTGGTATGCAGCGCACGCAGGAGAACCTGATTTGCTGCATCAGATCTTCCCGTCTGCTCATAAAAAGCAGCCAGTTTAAGGGCATAATCTTCTTCGTAGGGTTTTAATTCAATGGCGCGTTTCAGGCAGGAGATGCCTTCCTGCGTCTGCCCGGCCTGAAAAAAGAGGGTACCGATGGCACTCTGCTTTTCCGAGTCATGCGGGCTGGCTGCGCGAATGGCCCGCAAAGACTGCAGATAATTCTTCTGATCTCCCATATCATAAGAAAGCTGTGCTTCGATTTCGAATGTGCCGATATGACCGGGGTCGATTTCTCGAGCCGATGCCAGCAGAATTTTTGCCTCGCTCAGATCACCGTTCGAGTAATGTTCGAGTGCCTGCTGGATGATTTGATTTGCCTGCGCGCTGTAAGGCGAGTTTCTCTGTTTTCCCTCAGGCTGTTCGATCCTCTGATCTGCAGTGTTCGTATCTGCTGACGGTGGCGATATTTCGGATAAACTAGCCAGGGGCATCGACTGGCAACCGCAACCCAAAAGGGAAGCAGTGCAGAACGCCAAGATTAATGATGTTACAGAAAAGCCGTCGCGCCGGGCCATGTTTAGGGGGCTCCCTCCAGTGAGGGAACATAAGCTGCTGCAGGCGAAACGGGAGGCAAGCCGATGAGACTTCGGTTGCGATTTTTCAAAGCTTCTTCAATGTATTTTTGTAGCTGAATTGCTTCTATATTATTTTTATCCAGCCGGACAGCAATCTTGATCTGCTGATTCGCTTTGGGCAAATTGCCGATTCTCAGGTACTTTTTGGCCTGCTTGATATGTGACTGGACGATCCGTACCTGATTGATTGGCAGGAAGTTTTTCTTGAATGTTTCCAGGCGCTCTGCTTCTTCATATTCCAGTGTTTCACCTTCGGCCCGAGCCTGTTCAGCCTGTACAATGCGTGGGGTAATCAGAATGATGAGTTCCGAACGCTCCGTCCGTTCCACTTTACTTCGGAAGGCATTTCCGATGAGGGGAATGGCTCCCAGCAACGGAACCTGCTGTTTATTGTCAGAGACCCGTTCTTCGATCAAACCGCCAATGACGACTGTGTGGCCATCGTGAACCATCACATTTGTTGTGACTTCGGTAGTCTGTAAATCGGGCAGACCGGTTTTTTCATTAATGGTGGCAGAACTGCGCTCGGGATGAATTTCCATACGGATCTGTCCATCGGGTGTAATGAAGGGGCGCAGATTCAAAACAATACCTGAATCCAGAAAGTTGACATTCTGGATCGAGGTGTTTCCGTTTTGTGTGACGGTAGAATAGCTGGTTCGATCACCGATAATCAGTTCCGCTTTTTGTTTGTTTAAGGCCCGTAATTGAGGCGAGGCAATCAGATTTGCTTCGGTAACTTCTTCCAGTGCTTCAATGAAACCACTGATATCTCCACGCAAAAATCCATATTTCAGACCAGCCACATCTGCCAGAAACTGTCCGGTAGGTGGAACGATCGAGGTGGCCCCCGATCCCGGAAAACCACTGGCATTATTCAAAACCTGACCATTTCCATCCACAACCAGATTTTTATTATTACCGCCCAGGATGGCAAAATTCACGCCGAACCGCATTTCATCATTCAACGCCACGCTGATGATCATCGCTTCGATCACGACCTGCAAGGGGGGCACGTCCATTGTTGCCAGCAGGCGGTCCACTTCTTCCTGAATTTCAGGGTAATCTCTCACCAGAATGGCATCGGTCTGCGCAAATGAGTCGCCACCCGCATTCGTATCATCTGGCGTGATGCCGATTTCGCTGGGAGTGGTGAGGGAAACGATGCCAATATTCTCGGTCAAAATCGGAGTGATCAGATTCTGCAACTCTTTAGCACTGACATAAAAAGGGGTATATAATTTCGTAATCACCTTGCGGCTGGACTTCTTTTTTTGTTCTAACTGGGCCGGTGTCATTACATAAATGAACGATCCTTCCGTTTCGGAAGTAAGATCGCGCGAACGCAAGATGGCTTCCAGCGCCTGTGTCGGGGTCACGTTTTTTAAATTCGCGGTAATCGTACCTGTGATGCCCTGCCCTGCCAGAATATTCATGCCGGAAAGTTCACCCAGCATGTCGAGTACCTGCATCAGTTCCGCATCCTGAATTTGCAGTGAAAACGATTCGCTGGAATCCTTATTGGGGCTGACTTTGAGCAGCGGCTGTTTTTTTTCGGAATTTTCTGGTTCAGCTGTCTCTGGAACTGCGGTACTCGCTGCTGCCGGTTTTTCCTCTGGCTTCGCTGGAGAGTCTGGAGTTTTTTGCTGCAAACCGTTCAGCTTCTGCTCCAGATCACGCAACTGATTCGTCTGCTGCATCTGTTGCAGCAGTTTTGTTGCCTGTTCGAGTCGGTCTGTATTTTGTGCTAATTCCAGGTTGGACTGTTGCTGCGACTGAATTTGCAGATTCGTGAGGCGATCCACCTGGCGGGTCAGACTAACCAGTCGTGTTTCCATTTTAGATGGTGCTGAGGCACTGGCAGTCAGTTCGTCGTCATCCTCGGACACATTCAATTGTATCGAACGCGAGCGTTTTACCACTTTCTGAGGTGTCGAGGCGATTTCCATCCCCGGTTCGATCAAGAGCCTTGAACGGGTGGATTTTTCAGGAAGCGATGCCTGTTGAGTTTCCGGATCAGCAGGCAGGATCACAGGTTCCGCGAGTGGTGTTCGAGAGGCTGTTTCAAGAAAATTTGGCTGTGCGATTACAACGGTCTGTAAGCTTTGATTGGGTGATGTGCCTGATTCTGCACGCTGCACTTTTGCCTGATGGTGAGGTGAAATAAACAGGGATTCAGGAGTTTTGACATCTGTCATGGCGGCAATCAACAGAAGTGACAGCCCTGTCAGTGTTGCCCAGAATGCCGGTAAAAAAAATTGTCTTTTCATGTTTCGACCATCATCCATGATCGTTCGAATCAGTATTCAGTATTCCAGTGATGCGAACTGTTATTGTGCAAACTTGATAAATGCGGAAGGATCATTTTGAATTTTCAGTTCAAATTTTTGCTCGCCTTGTCTTAAAATCACATTGCGGGCAGCGACCTGTTCGAGGACATACAATACGTTTTCGTGTTCGAATGTTTTGCCTTCGTAGTACATTTTATTATTGATAATGGCTGCCTTGCGGTACTTCCCGACAATGGTGGTCTTCAGCACGATATCTTCCGGCAGAGCAAGCACCACTTTTTCTGTTTTGTCTGTAGCTTCCGGTCTGGGTTGAACGGGCTCTTCGGCAAATAAGATAGGAGGCGAAAACTGATCGCGATTGACGCTGAAAGGATTTTTTTGAACGGCTCCCATTTGAACGGATTGAACCAGTGGGTCAGTCTGCATCAGAGAATCAAACTGCTGCCACGAGTGGTGTGGCGCCTCCGCGGTTTCATTTTGTGCGAAACTCATTTCTGTTTTGACCGGTGGACGTTGTGGAATGGCTGCCGGGCTTGCCTTGACAGCAACAACCGCTGGAGTCGCTGTTCCCCGTACCATGCGAAACAAGGGTGGAACCCAGAAGATACACCCGACAAAAAACAAGAGGCCCAACAGCACTGTTTTCTGCCAGCTGACTTTCAAATCATGTAGTAATTGTTCACTGAAAGATTTCACGGTTGGACCACACTACGATTTAATGAAATGCGAATTGATGGATTTCAAAGTTCATTGCATTTACTGAAAACAGGACAAATTCCATTCCGTTTGCCCCTCGCTTGTAAAACTTGAACGGGAGCGCGCCCTTATCTTTTATCGGCTGAAAGAATCGTATTGCTAACCCTATTTTCGGTAAAATCAGAAAAACCCCTCTGATTGCCGTGTAGTGCGTAAACTGACAGCTCGAGTGTTCCTTTAACAAGTCCCTCAGTTCCCCCATCTTGTTTCGTGAGCGAAAGATTCGAAACCGTAAACAAACGCTCTTCATGATCCAGGCCATTCAAAAACTGCATCAGGCCGGAATAAGGGCCGGAAATATTCAACAAAAATGGCTGTTTGAGATAGGTTTCATGCAGCTCAAATTCACCCGGATTCAATTCGGAAACCGTAAGGGTGGACGTTTTTGCCAGTAATGCGACGCGTTGCAATACCTGATGCGTATCTTTCACGGTCGGGATTTCCTGCTGGTGCTGCTTGATGAAAGCCAGCCGTTGATCAAGTTCCTGATGCAGTTTTTCCAGCTGCTCGACCTTCTTGGGTATTTCACAGATCGACTGTTGTATTTCAGCGATTTCCTGATTCAGCTGCTGTTTGTTTTTCAAACCAGGGAGATATACCACAAACGTAAACAGCGCAACCACAATTGATAAACCGATGATGGTGATTAAACTGTCGCGTCTTAACTTTTCATTCATTGCTGGACCCTCCTGAGATAGCATGAGTTAGACTGGCGGTCGATTGCAGGTCTACTTCAGGGGCATAGGTACCTGGTGCTTTCACAACCATTCTGAGCCTAAACACTCGCATCAGTTGACCTTCAAACATGCTTTCGTTTGACTGAACCAGTTCGATTTCCTTGAACAGTCCCACCTGATCCAGACGGGACATGTAGTTGGAAATCGAAAGGTGATCGGGGGAAATACCCTGCAGGCTGAGGACCAAATTCTCCCGCTGATATCGTTCTTGCAGATTTTTCAGATCGACAGATTCCGGTAAAACTTCTTCCTGCTTGCCGGGCCGCGTCTTTTTCTCCTGCGACTTTTCCTTCACGGGGATTTTTTCAAACGAGAATCGAAATTCACTGAGAGAGACAAATTCTGGTAAAGCATTACTGACAATGGACAACAACTGTGCCGGCGATTCATCGAGCAGGATTGCCGCCAACAGACTGGCTCGAACATCTGCCTGCTGAATTTTCTGATTCAGCTGCTCCGGGCTCTCAAGTTGACCGTTCATTAATAGAACCCGCTCTTCCAGTTTTTTCTTTTGTGTCTGGAGTTCGTGTTGAATTTCCCGCTGGCGTACCGTGCCGAGCGTCACCAGTGTGAGGAAAATCACGACGATCGATCGCCGCCAGATTCGATTCCGGTGCCGTCTTCGGACTTCACGATAACTCGCGGGTAAAAAATCAATTTCAGGTATCATGGTTTCGCTCTTAGCGGGGGTCATTCCGGATTTGACTAAGTCTTCGTCCGGCGTCGTAATAAAAGTAGTTTCGTTTAAAAATAGACCTTATTCATCGCCTGCAGTCGTTAATTCGTTTTTTCTTTCATGGCCAGTCCCATCGCGGTCGTCCATCTTCCGGGACGTTCCAGAATGGAAGTGGAAGTCGGCCAGCGTTTCAGACTTTCAAATGGATTTCCCATTTTGCAGCCCGTGTTTAAGCGTTCTGAGAGGAAATCAATCAGCCACGGGCTGGATTCATTCCCCGTGACAATCAGCTGATCCAGTTTTTTTCCGCGAAATGTGACCTTGTAATACCGCAGACAGTTCTCGACTTCTGTGCTGATCGATTCCAGAATGGAACGAATGGAGTCAATCACCGAACGATGAAGTTCATCACTGGCATCGAGTGTGGGTGAATTGGTCACGATTTTTCGCAGGCGGATCGCTTCTGACATTGGCAGATCCAGATTGTCAGCAACGGCGCGATCAAGATGATTGCTTCCCTGCATAATGTATTTCAGGAACAGCACGTTTTGCTGATCGGCGAAAATGACTGTCGTGGCGGCATCTCCGAAATTAAGATAACAGCTGGCCGAATTTGCCTGAACTTCGTGAGTCGCACTATGAAAACAACGTAGCGTTGCAGAGGGTTCGACATCGATGGCGACGGCAGTCAGCCCCGCTTGTTCCAACAGGTTTAAATGCCGTTGCAAAATTCCGTTGTGGCAGGCGAGCAGAATCACTTCCTGCTTGGTATTTGATTCCTGACGAATCTGTCCGGCGGGTAAATGACGAATTTCGGCATCCTCAACCGGATAGGGCAGCCTTTCCGCTGCCTCCCAGGCGACCACTTTTGCAATTTCTTCCGCAGGCAATTGGGGTAACCTGACGTTCTGAATAAATAATTCCTGCGATCCGAGACAACTGATGACCCGACGTCCTTTGAAATGGTGATCAGACACGATTTGGCGGAGCTTGGCAGCAACCTGCGCATCTCGTTCTTCAATCGGACATTTTTCGTCGAGTTCAAACTGTTCCTGGGCAATAGCATGGACAACGCGATTTTGGCGCGGACCTGTCAACTGAACCAGAGTGGCAGAACTTGGTCCCAGTTGTAAGCCGATCGGACTGTATTGTGAACGGTTTAAAGCAATCATGGTTTCATTTCTGAGTGATAGTATTGCGTATTTAATTTGTTAATCTCTGTATGTCTTCCACCCACGCCTGACCTGTTACCCAGGAGACCGTGATCGGAATGTAAAAAGCCGTTCCGTTTTTCGTGGTCGACAACATGATAATGGTATCTTCATTTCGGGCCGGTCCGGTGCCTCCCATCGGACCAAATTCCAGCTCGCTGACATTGGTTTGTGAGGTTTTCAATTGGATCTGCCTGATAAAAATCTGATTAGGCAGATTCATCGATTGGATCTGAAGATGTTTGATGTATTTGTCAGAAGCAGTTCCACTGCCTGCGAGTAGATCTTGGGGGACAGGCAAGTTGCCCGCGCCGGTATGCAGAATTTCGTAAGATTGTGCATTGGAGTCAAATTTGACCGTGTATTGTGTGTTGAATTTGATGGCGTAATTACGGGCCAGCCGTAAGTCTGCGACCAGCATGCGGGCTGTGGTATCCAGTGAAACGGAGCCGCTGGTATCCGTCGAAATCAGGGAGACGGAAGCCAGAATCGAAATCAGCATGATCACGATCAGCATTTCGATCAGAGTAAATGCGTTTCTGCCTGCCTGAGCTTGAATGGCGGCGCGCAGCATGCTCGCAGGTGTTCTTTGTTTCAAAGAAAACCGGTTGCTCTGCCAATGATGGTGATTCAATTTCTGCATCAGATTCCGATAATGATCTAGGGAGATTCTCTCCAGTCAATCAATGACCAGCGATATCCCGAATGTTCTGCGTTTGCTGCTCCGCCGTTATAAGGTTGAAACAATGGTGGTTCCCAGCGGTATTTCTGATTATTCAAATGCTGAATGTGCAACGTGGGCTCCAGATTCAATCCGTTTGTTTGATAGTACGAACTCCAGCCGAAGAAGTTCAGCGGGTTCTCAAGCCACTCACTCAACCCCAGTAACGGGAGTCTCAAAAATGCGCGTAATCCGTTATCATATTCCCAGCGATTTTTTCGATCGTTCCAGAGTGATGAACTAAGCACCCATTCATCCAGACGATTGAAATCAAAAGTTTCTGCGCATACAGGGCCACGTATCTGCGTTAGTGCCTGTTTATGTTGTTTGATTTGATAACCGGTCGGCGTGGCATGGTCGATTTCACCTCGGATCGTCAGCCGCTGATTCTGACTGTCGACGCCGACGATCGGATACCAGGTGCCCGTTGATCCCACATGACCTGTTCCCGCAGTATTCAGCCAGATCGCATATTTTCCATCCGACGTCAGGCTGTTGATAAACCTGAATTCCTGTAGGGTGACTGTACTGTAGGGTTGTTCGATGGAAACAGCGGTTGCGGTTCCCGTCAATTGAATTGAGGTTGTATTCGGATAACTGACCGAACCACCGGCTCCTGTGACATCACCTTGACAGACGATCGCGCCTTCAATGGTTGTTTGTGTTTCTCGCTCAAATTCAATATCGTCGGCTACCAGTGTGGGCAGACGGGGCCAGAGATGGGCATCCGTGACAAGCGATTCGCCGCCGGTGCCTTTCCAGTTGAAGGCCGCGATGTGAATCCCTTTCCCGTGGAAAGTGATTTTGTATTTTGTAACCAGTGTTCCCTGAATGACGACGTTATCGTAAACACTGAGACTGCCATTGCGGTAGAAAATCCCGAGTGGATTTGCCGGGGTGGGTTTCAGTGTCACGTTATATAATGAAGAATTGAGAGAGACAGCCTGATATACCGGGCCTCCAGCGTAGAGCTGATAGCTCGAAAAGTGTGAATTGTTCGACCCGGGAAGAGAGAGCCTTACATTTGTATTGGCCCAGTTTACTTTCAAATCGGAAAGATCCTGCTGGACTGAATAATCTGGTGAGTTGTAAAATGTAATTTTCCCTGCGATAGGATGTGGATAATGAACGGCGGTGTCAGCCAGACTCGTCGATCCGGCAGGAAACGACACAAACCGTTTTCCCAGGTCCTGCATGTACGTTCTGCGAACGGAAGAACTCCAGCCTGGATCCTGAAACATTTTCAAACGTCTATTTAACCAGATGTTTCCATCGATTCGGTCACAGGGATCGAACAGGAGTGAATCAGTTCCCTCCTCGGCAAATACAGCATATTGACTGATGAGATCGTAGTTGCCCGGGTTGGCAACCTGATCAATGGCACTTGCAGAGTCGCCGGTCAGAATGGTTCTTCCATTCAGGCGAGGTACCAGACGGACTTTTGCCGTGATCTGATACTCGGATCGCATATTATTATTTTCAGCAGACGTCCAGACTCCCAGAGAATGCACTTCGAGCTCTAACACCGAACTGATCGAATCAGCGGGGGCATTAAATGAAACAGTGTAAGTGCTGATGCCATCGGAGTCGGTTTGAAAAGTACGTTGGTACTGATCGCTGACTCCCGCCCAGTCGAGTGAATTGATCCGGTTGAGTGCGTCGGCGATTCCCGCACGGGCGGCGCTCATGGCCAGATCGCGTCGCGAACCATTTTCAGAAATCTGTGTGAGGACGCTTTGGTTTTGAATAAAGGAGTATGTCAAAACCAGCGACATGCTCAATGCAAACATCACCAGAATCAAAGAAACCCCCGAACGAGAAGCGCGCACTCTCTGCGACAGGCCGTGTTTACGAACAGGGTCTGGCAGAGGGATTCTTTCGTTTACATGTTTAAGGTGTATACGCATATAACCTCGAACTGGATCCGAAAAAAGGGAGTGCCGTTGACGAATTTACGTCGTTCAGCGATGTCCGCTCGGTTACTTCAAACTGGATCTCATAATTGACGGTCGCCTGTCGTAAGCCACTGCTGGCACTCGCTGTTCCTTGTGGCCAGGGGAGATTCATCCAGGCACTGGTGCCGGGACTGACTCCGCTCAGGCTGGCATCAGAAGGAGTTTTGACGAGGTCGAAACGGATATTTCCGACAGCGGGGCCCCAGGGGTTTCCCGACAGAACATACTGGCTGCTTTTCACCCGATTGCTCAACAAGGCCGATTCCGCAGAGCTTGATTTAATAGCGGAACGGATCGTGCTGCTGAACGAACTGCTGTTGAAATCAATGGAAGCATCAACGGCGGGTAACGCGATCTCCACAAAATTGTGCGGATCGTTGGGATCGATGGTATAGATTAATAATTCATTGATGTTGGGCAGACGTTTCAACGTGCCTTGATCGCTGATGCCTCCATTGCGGCCTCCCGTCCAGACAACCAGAGTGTTCGGGATATCAATGCTGTTCCAGGGGTGACTGACAACAGCCAGTCCTACCCGGGGAGTCTGACCGCTGATCTGATAAATGCCTGCTTGCGAGACCATCATTTTTATACGATCAAATGCCGCTGTAACCTGTGCTTGAGAATCTTCAATTCCCTGTGTATGTTTCCAGGCAGTTTGCGTGGCGGTGACAATTCCAGCGAGCGCAACGATCAGAATGGAAGAAATGGCCATCGACATCAGCAATTCCACCAGTGTTAAACCACGCCTGGTTCGCTGATTTCGTTCTGCGCAGCAATGCACACGGTCCTGCTCAATCAAGAGAGGACCTCTGGAATACGCTTGCGATGCCGCAATCGAATTGTCAGTGTGAAAGTGGTACATAACTAAAGATTCGTGTTGCTTCTGTTATCTCATGACTGGGAGAATTAGAATTCATCGCCAGTTTGATTTTTACGGTCACTCTGCGGTAGTTCGTATTGCCGGTGGTGACAATCCAGCCCGTGTTATTGTCGGGAGTGATGCGTTCTACGGTCACTTCCCTCGTAAGTCTGTTTAAAAATTCCGTATCCGGTACGATCAGGCTGGGGCGTGAGATCGGGTAGTATTCCAGAACCGTTACCGTTTCTTTTCCCAAGGCGATACCGTTCTTATTAACCGGCGGCGAAGCCGACCAGTTTTTGTAATCATCCAGATCATCAAAATACTCTCGCGTACTGTTGTAGGCGGGGCGGGTGTCACTGGCTGTGGGAAAACGTACCGCAGCAAGTTCATCCAGCATCTGATCTGCCAGGCCTGTGCCGATGGTTTTGTTCAAAGTAGAGTAACTGGCACCCAGAGAGGCACCGATGGCTGAGAAAAGAGCCGTTCCTGCAATCGCTGTGATTGTCACAGAAATCAGAGATTCGATCAGCGTTATTCCGGTGCGGCGGGGTCGCTGCAACCACGATTTTCTGGTTGCCATGAGCTTTTCCAGTTCAATTCCGCTCGAGGGTGCCGACCTGCATTACGTCGGAGATCACATTCTCCCAGACAGAACGCATTTTCTGTAATATCAAGCACCATCAAGGCAGATGGTTTCAAGACAAAAAAGCGCGGCAAGGTCCCCTCAAAGCTCCCAGCTTTCCTTGCCGCGCTATAGATCCTCGCCTCGTTTAGAAGCAGAGGAAATAAATTTGATTAGTTCGACGAGAGGTTCAGCAGCCCCTCTCTGCCAATAAAAGTAGGTCACGTTTATCGTTAGTCAAACGGATTTGGGCAAGATAATCAGAAATTCGATTTTCTCCGATATATTTCGGAACATTCCCCCACTTTCAGAGCCGGGAGAATTGGTAAAATCGCTACAACTGAAGGCTGAGTCGTACGGGCAGAGCCGAATGAATGGCGGAAGCACGTCGGATTGCGAACTGAAACGGGAAAGAATTACTGTTTCGCTTGTTCAATCTGTGATTTGGATGCTAAAGCGGCCTCGCGCAATACTTCGCTTGTATTGGCGTCATTAATCAAGGTTTGGATTTCGGTTAACGTCGCTTTTGCGGGGACACCAATTTGCCCCAGGACCTTGATTGCCGCCAGCTGTACCTCATCGTCTGCATCATTCAAAGCTGCTTTGATGGCATTCAGTTGCTCGTCTGAATGCGTCTCGAGGTTTCCCAGGGAGTAGATCGCAGTCAGACGGGTGTTGGGATCTTCGTGGCTCGTCAAGGCGATTAAAACAGGGGTGGCTTTGTTTCGATATTCAGGAAAGTGTGTGAGTGTGGATGCGGCATTCACCTGAATAAAGGGAGATTCATCCTGCAGCGCGATTTCGAGAACAGGGGCAGCGTCCTTTGCTTCGGGGCCCAGTCCAGCCAGATACATACTGGCCAGTTCCCTCGCAGACGGATCGGAATTGGACATTTCTATGATTAATGTCGGTATCGCCATTTTTCCGAACGCGCTTAATTGCTTGTCTGCTTTCAACCATTCTTCAGGATCGGGTTCCGCGCGAATCGAAAGCAGTTGATTGAAAATCGCTTTGACTTCCACTTGCGGATCAACGGGCTCGCTCAGGGAGGCTGTCACTTCCAAAGAGGGTGGTTCGGCAACTTGAGTTGAGGCATCGGGTGAAAGGTCGTTTCCCTTTCCAGCGGCAGTCTCTGTGTGGTTCCCGTCTGCAGAGCCAGCAGATCCACAGCCCTGAAATATGGGAATAGCAAAGAGAGCACAAACGATGGTTGCTACTTGAAAACCTTTCATGCCACGAGAATCCATTCACTCAAAATCTTTTGAAATAGTTGCGTCACGCCGGAATCATAGCGGATTTCCTGCTCTGTGTGGAGAGAAATTCAGAATCCGGGGAGCAATCTTACGATTCGTATTACTTAATGGGAAATCAACATTAACGGAGCTCCCCCTGTCCTGCTATAATTTGAGACCATTCCCGTTTCAAAACAGGTTATTCTAACAGTAAAACAGCAATCTCTTCAGCGAGGGCTCTCATGAAGCGAATCGTCTTATTCTCTTTAATGACCATGATAAGTGGCGTCGTAATTTCGCAATCAATGCAGCCGGCGTTTTCACAGAGCAGCGCTCACTTTCGTAGTTTACGAAATGAAATGGTCACCCGATACATTGAGGGGGAGGGGATCAAAAACCCCAAAGTTCTCTCTTCCATGAGACAGGTCCCGCGTCATGAATTTGTCAGTTCCAGTTTGAAAAATCAGGCTTATCAGGATCTGGCATTACCGATTGGATATAAACAGACCATCTCGCCTCCGTTTGTGGTGGCGTATATGACAGAGACCATCGACCCGCAACCTGGGGATAAAGTCCTGGAAATCGGAACCGGAAGCGGATTCCAGGCAGCGGTACTCTCCGCGCTGGTGAAAGACGTTTATACCATCGAAATCGTGGAGGGGCTCGGGAAACAGGCAGCGGCACGTTTGAGGCGGCTCAAATACGATAACGTACATACGCGAATCGGCGATGGTTATCTGGGCTGGCCGGAAGAAGCACCATTCGACAAAATCATTGTGACCTGTTCGCCCGAAAAAGTACCTCAGCCACTCATCGATCAATTGAAAGAAGGAGGCATGCTGCTCATCCCGCTGGGAGAACGCTATCAACAGGTGTTCCACCTCTATCAGAAAGAACAGGGACAACTGAAACATAAGCGGCTCATTCCCACATTATTCGTCCCAATGACCGGCCGTTCGGAAGAGAAACGCGAGATCAAACCCGATCCACTCAAGCCGGAAATTGTGAATGGAAATTTTGAAGTGGATGACAACGGAGACAAAAAAGTTGATAACTGGCACTATCAGCGCAAGGTGACCTGGGTGAACACTGACGCACCAGAAGGCGCCTCCTATCTGGAGTTCGAAAATGAGTCACCGGGGGGAATGTCGCAAATTTTACAGGGAATGGCCATTGATGGATCGAAAGTGAATTCACTTGAGATCAGCCTGCAGGTCAGCTACATGAATACCGGTCAGGGCACAGAGACCTTTCAAAAACCCGGATTTATCATCCATTTTTATGACCAGATTCGCCGCAATATCGGACAGGCCTATCTGGGTCCCTGGATGGGGAGTCGTGACTGGCATCGGGATACAAAAAAAATTGCCATTCCTCCACAGACGCGCGAAGCGATTATCCAGTTGGGTTTAAATGGCGGCACCGGTATTTTGAAAGTAGACGACCTGAAAATGGAAAAAATCGAGTAGTCTGCAAATCCTTGCTTTAAGGAGCGGTTTTTTCTTGAAAAAAATGGTGTGACTCCTAGAATGTGAGTGCAACCCCATCCCTTTTAAAGTTCCGATCTCTAAATGAGACAAGAAGATAGAATTTCTTGTCTCCCGTCCTTGTTTGTATAAATGACATTACCAAATGAGACTTAAGATGCGGAATTCTCTCCCGTCAATTTATTAATGGCCACGATTATTTTATTACAAATGATTTCAATTCGGATCATTTACCTACCACGCACACAGGAAAAGAATGTCACTACGTTACTTTCAGACGCTCCAGCAGGCACGCGGTGCCGTATTTTCGGACTTAGAACAAATTTCCCCTATCGCTTCTCATTTTGGATCTCCCGAGAAAGAATATAAATGCGCACATCAGACTGCCGCGCTGTTTGATCTCAGTCAGCGCGATCAACTGCAATTAAGTGGCAAAGACCGGGCAAAATTCCTGCACAACTTTTGTACGAATGAGATCAAAAATTTACAGCCCGATCGCGGTTGCGAAGCGTTTCTCACCAATGTCCAAAGCCGCATCCTGGGCCATATTTTTGTGTTCAACCATGAAGATTCTCTCTGGATCGACACAGCGCCCGGGGCAAGTGAAGCAATCATCAATCACCTGGATCGCTATATCATTCTGGAAGATGCGCATTTTGAAATGCGCACACCAGAGTTCGGCAATCTGTACCTGACCGGACCGAAGTCAACAGAAATGTTGAATCAGGCCGGCATCGAAGTCGAGTCTCTTGCGGTAAACCAGCAACTGCGCGTGACAGGCACCGATTTGCAACTCACCGTACGGCGCGTTGACTGGTTACATCAACCGGGATACCTCTGCTGTCTGCAGTACGTAAAAATTGCAGATTTCTGGACGAGACTGATCGAAGTCGGTGCGACTCCTGCAGGCCGGGAGACATTCGATGCTTTGCGAATCGAATCGCTATTTCCCCTCTACGGAGCGGATCTTTCAGAGGAAAATCTGGCGCAGGAGGCAAGTCGAACAGAACAGTCGATCTCGTTCAAAAAAGGCTGTTATCTGGGACAGGAACCGATCGCGCGAATAGATTCGCTGGGACATGTGAATCGCGAATTGCGGGCGATTGGTCTGCAACAGTCGTGGGTCCCTCCCGTGGGAACCAAAATCATGTCTGACGAACCAGACAAGCCTCAAGAAGTAGGCACGGTGACCTCCTCTGCCCGTTCATATGGGAAATATCCTGCCGTCGCGATGGCGATGATTCGCCGAAGTTCGAATGCGCCGGGCACAACGGTTCAAATTGTTTCCGACGATCAGAGTGCCAGCGGCACCGTGTTCACATCGCTGAATTAAAGGACCGATTTACTGATTTTTACAGTGAGTTCTTGCTGGTGAGCGGCGAAAAATTTTGTCGGGCATTATACTTGATGTAAAAACGGCGGCCCGGCTCATGATCAACAGGAAGCTACATTTACAATTGCGATTGCTGAAGATCAGCGTGGCGCTGTTCTCACTCGTATTGCTGGGAAATACCTGGAAACTCTGGACTCCCCAAACACTCTTTCCGCAAGTCCCTTTATTCGACTGGGTCTCACAACTGCCTGCGGGGGTAGACTGGTTCACGTTTGCCACCATGGTGGTTGCCTCGGTTTGTCTGCTCGGGCTGGCATTCTTACCAATCCTTTTGAGGATTGCCGACCGCGAACTCCGTCCTCTGTTTCAACAGATTTGTGGCGGTCTGTTTTTTTCAGCATTCCTGCTTTCGATCGTCTTTGATCAACATCGTATTCAGCCCTGGGCGTATCAGTTTGCCTTGGGTTACCTGATTCTGACGTTCCTGAAACCGCCGCGCGCGATTCATGTGTTTCGTCTGTTTGTCATCAGCATTTATCTTTATTCCGCACTCTCCAAATGTGATGCCAGTTTTGTGCAGACGCTGGGACGACAGTTAGCGGAAGGGCTGTTCTCGGCAATCGGAATCTCGACGGTCTTCTGGTCTAAACAGACTTTGATGTGGATTGCGGCTTCTTTTCCGGTGGGGGAATTCTTAATCGGTCTCGGATTTTTCTTTCAACGGACTCGGCGCGTGGCTCTCTGCGCGGCGATCGGAATGCATGTTTGTCTGATGCTTGCGATTGGGCCACGTGGCTTGAACCACTATCAGGGTGTGCTCATCTGGAATGTTTATTTCATTATTCAGGATCTGATTCTGTTTGGATTTTTCTCGAGAGGAAAGCCGTCGGGCAATGTTGCAGCTGGCGACCTCGACGACCAGAGCTTGTCGCTCAAGATGGTTTCAGGATCCGAACGTGCGGCGCTGATCATTGTCTGGCTCGCGCTGCTGGCCCCCCTGTTCGAACCAACGGGTTATTTCGATCATTGGCCCGCCTGGGGCCTGTACGCGAGCCATCATGATCGTGTCATACTGCTGATTGACGAGGAGGCCAGATCGAAGCTCCCCCCTGCTCTGCAGCCTTTTGTCGATTCGCCGCGACCTTTGAGTCGCTGGTGTCGGGTGCGGGTTGAACGCTGGTCGCTCGCCGAACTGGGCGCTCCCATTTATCCGCAGGCCCGTTTTCAATTAGGTGTGGCGATTGCCGTCGGCAAATCTCTGGAACAGGAAACGGAACCGAGAGAACAACAGCCGCAAATGAAAATCCTGTTCGAAGGAGCAGCTCAGCGACTGACGGGCGAACGCAAAATCAGTGAATATACAGGTTTAACACAAATTGAACGGCAGACAAACCGGTTCTGGTTGAACGCGGAGCCGCGCCCCTTTGACGGTGCTGAAAAATCGAACCTTTTCCGTTAAAAACAGTCCCATTTGCGTGCGTCGGTTGCAATTCTCCAGGATTCAAAATACAACGGCGTTTCTGGTTTTGAAAAACCCTGCTCTGTGCGATTTCAACACAAGTTTTGCATTCTTTTTATGATTTGAGGCGTGAGATGGCTTTCATTAACGATCACTACCTGAAGCTCAAAGCGGGCTACCTGTTTCCGGAAATTGCGCGTCGTGTGAACTTGTTTTGTGATGAGAACCCGAGCGCAGCCGTGATTAAACTGGGAATCGGTGATGTGACCGAGCCATTGCCGGCTGCCATCAGGGAAGCCATGCATGCTGCCATCGACGAAATGGGAGACCATGGCACTTTTCGCGGTTATGGTCCTGAACAGGGATACGCATTTCTTCGCGAAACAATCGCCAAACACGATTTTCTGTCGCGAGGCGTTGAGATTGCCGCTGATGAAATTTTTGTCTCCGATGGTTCCAAATGCGATACCGGAAACATCCTTGATATTTTTGGTGCGAACAATAAAGTGGCAGTCACAGACCCGGTTTATCCGGTTTATGTTGATACCAACGTCATGACCGGCCGCACGGGCCCCGCCGATGCGAGCGGCCGCTATGCCGGTTTAACTTACCTGCCGGTAACGGCGGAAAACGATTTTGTCGCTTCACTGCCTGAGACTCCCGTCGATCTGATTTATCTCTGTTATCCGAACAACCCGACGGGAACCGTCGCGACGAAAGAGACTCTGAAGCAGTGGGTCGATTATGCCAGAGCAAACGGATCGATCATTCTGTTTGATGCCGCCTATGAAGCCTTTATTACAGACCCCGAAATTCCGCACTCCATTTATGAAATTGAAGGGGCGAAAGAGGTTGCGATTGAATTTCGCAGCTTCAGTAAAAATGCCGGCTTCACCGGAACCCGCTGTGCCTTTACGGTAGTCCCCAAACAATTGATGGGAAAAACCGCATCTGGCGAATCGGCGGCCATCCACCCACTCTGGAATCGACGCCACTGCACGAAGTTCAACGGCGTATCTTATATTATCCAGAAAGGAGCAGAAGCCGTTTATTCTGAACAGGGCAAACAGCAGATCCAGACGTTGATCGCGTTTTATCTGGAAAATGCCCGCCTGTTGCGGGAAGGCCTGGAATCGGTGGGCATCTCCGTCTATGGCGGGGTCAATGCCCCCTATGTCTGGCTCAAAACTCCGGGCGAATCAACAAGCTGGGAATTCTTTGACGAATTGCTGCACAAAGCTCATCTGGTGGGCACACCGGGCAGCGGTTTTGGCGCTGCTGGCGAAGGTTATTTTCGTCTAAGTGCTTTCAACAGCAGAGATAATATCAACGAAGCAGTCACCCGGTTCCAGAAAGTCGTCGGCTAATCCGGCCAGCGGGCATCCATCGGTCAGCAGAAAGCGGCCCCTGATTTCAAGGGCAATCATGCTATATCGGCCCTGCTTTATATGGACACTCCCCGGGAGACTCTCGTATAATCAGTACTTTGTGATTGTCAAAGATCCTCTGCGAAAGAGGACGCCATGCAATACACCCTCTGCTAATTCGGATGGCGCGAGTTGTCATCCGAGTCTCGCCGTTCCGTATGGTCCCCCCTGTTTAACCTAATTTTCATTGTTGTCCGAAAGGTTTTTCCTATGTCTAAATGGCATCTTTCTGCCTGTTTGTGTATTGCGTTTTTTGGATTTTCCCCATTGGTAAACGCGCAAACGGAAAAAGCAGATTCTGATAAATCAGCGCTCAAAGATCAAAAACAAAAGGTCAGTTACGGCATTGGCTATAATCTGGGTCAAAATCTGATGCGCGATCAATTGGAACTTGATCCGCAGATGCTGATCAAAGGAATCATGGACGCCATGACCAAGCAGAAACCCCAGATGACTGAGGAAGAAATTCGCGCGACTCTGCTCGCATTCCAACAGGAATTACGTACGCAGCAGGAAGCCAAGATGAAAAAAGCGCAAGAGGAAAACATTGCGAAAGGCAAACAGTTTCTGGCGGCGAATGCCAAGAAGGAAGGCGTAAAAACCACTAAGAGCGGTCTGCAATACAAGGTGATCAAACAAGGGACCGGGAAAACTCCCGGTTTGAAAGACAGCGTGACCACTCATTATCGGGGAACCCTGATTGATGGAACAGAATTCGACAGCTCCTACAAACGCAAGCAGCCAGCAACGTTTCCCGTAGACGGTGTGATCAGCGGGTGGACTGAAGCACTGCAGTTGATGAAAGAGGGCGACAAGTGGCAGCTCTATATCCCCAGCGACCTCGCCTATGGCCAAAGAGGCTCCGGCCCAGATATCGGTCCCAACGAAGTACTCGTCTTTGATATCGAGTTACTTAAGGTAGACTGATTGATCGCAGGATCAATTACCGTAAACGACCTGTTTCCAGGCCGACGCCCGATAAGAGCGTCGGCTTTTTTATTTGTCGTTGTTTCAGATTCAAAAAAGATACGGCCTGCGCCGCTTGTGTGGATTTTGCCGGTTGCGTCAGGAGGGTTTCCCTTCGGAGAATGGTTTTTCTACCAATCAAAGTTCGTTGATGTTGCATTTTGTAAGCTAAAGTACACGGAGAGTCACATTAATTGTGTCGAATTACAGTCTCCGCCAACTACGAAAAAGTACCTGAGCCATGCCAGATATCAATCATCGTAATGAACTGCTTCTCCAGGAAATGAACAAATCACAGGCAAAACCGACCTGTCCGGAATGTGGTACGTATGAGCCCTGGGGGCTTTCGTCATGGTGTCCCCAATGTGGTTTCTACCCGAAACTGGGAAAATGTGTGGGGCAAACACATATCGAGGCGCAAGCCGCAGCCAATCCACAGCCCCAGACGATCTGGGAATTAATTCCCGCGTGGGGTTGGGTTCTGGCGATCGGTACGATTGTCGCAATCGGCTTGAGTGTGGGCGGGCGTTTCTATTGCGACGATCCAGGAGAATTATGTCTGTGGACGTTAACGCAGGCGACCGTGGGTGTGATTCTGTTTCTGATCGGACATGTGGTCGTTTATTTGAATGCCGTTTCCAGGTCATTTGAGTTCGGCATGATGAGCATTTTTCTGACGCCAGTCAAAATCTGGGGACCAACGGTTCGCCGTTTTCCGAGAGGTGCCTGGAAACTGGATCTGGCGGTCTGGGGTCTGACATTAGTCGTGGGTGCCTTCGCGATCGTTGGTGGTTTCGAATTTAATTCCTTATTTAAAGATTGGGGCGTGCGGAAAACAGCAGACGTGAATCTTTTAGCTTCGGTCGTTGACCAGGCGAAGGAAGCCGAAGGCGGAGCCGACGATCTGGAAGGTGCGTTAAATGACTTTGCTGGCGGAAATGAGGAGTCAACCGCTGCGGCGTTAACATCCGGTGGAGCAGGCGCTGTTTCAGACGCTGTGGCAGAAGCGAAAAAAGAAGCAGAAAAAAATGAAGAACCTACCATCCTGCTGAAGGAGTTTGATTGTCTGCTGCTTGGTTATACAGCGCTGCCAAACGGTCGAATTGACTCGGTCCTGTTAGCGTCTTCTTATAACAAGCGATTGGTTTACGCTGGTTACATCAATGCCAGTGAGATTCCCGAAGAAATTCTGACAGAATGGCAAGAGCGATTGCCGACATTGAAACAAAAACAGGCCTTCGTCAAAAATAAACAGGTCGCCACCTGGATCGAACCAAAGATCACGTTAAAAGTGGCTTCAGAAGGCTGGACAAATTCCACTAAACGACTGATTAAACCTGAGTTTATCACCGTCTTACAGGAAATCAGCGTCAAATAATCTTGCCTGAGAAAACAGAAAAACAAAGAGTATGGTCCCGCTGTTTCGATAGCGGGACCATTTTTGTTTTGTGGTCAAAGGTGTTCTGGTAGTCTGGCGTCGTTCCGGTTTGGGAGATCTGGCTGGTTCTCTGCGCTGGTCTCTGTTATCCCGGTCCATGATTGCTAAAATAGACGGTAAAAGATTTTCACCAGACAGACACAGGCGATGAATAGTATGAAACCGGAACTGGAACGTTACAGTCGGCAAGTCCTCTTTTCAGAACTGGGAGAGGCTGGTCAAACACGCTTGATGCAGGGGCGCGTATTATTGTGTGGCTGTGGCGCACTGGGAACGGTATTGGCAGAGACTCTGGTCAGGGCGGGAGTCGGCCAGTTGAAAATTGTGGATCGGGATTTCGTTGAATTGAGTAATTTGCAGAGACAGGTCCTGTTTGACGAAACGGATGTGGCAGCCAGACTTCCCAAAGCCATTGCAGCCGCCGAGAAACTGAAAAAAATCAACAGCGAAGTCCAGATCGAAGCCATCGTCGAAGACATTGATCATACCAATATTTTAGCGCTGGCGAAGGACGTCGATCTGATTCTGGATGGCACGGATAATTTCGAAGTCCGTTATCTGATCAATGATGTCTCACTGGAACGAGGCATTCCCTGGATTTACTGCGGTTGTATCGGCAGCACCGGACAGACAATGACCATCCTGCCGGGCGAGTCTGCCTGCCTGCGTTGTCTGATTGATTCCGCACCCGAACCGGGCAGCACTGAAACCTGTGATACTGCGGGAATTTTAGGGCCCACGGTGAATGTGATCGCATCGTTCGAAGCCATCAATGCGATGAAAATACTTGCGGGCCTTGAAGATCTGATCAAACCCGTGCTGACGGTCATTGATGTCTGGGAGGGAACGTTTCGTCAGATGAGTGTGGCCGACCTTAGAGAGAAATCCGGCTGCAAAGCCTGCCACCAGGGTGAACGGATCTGGCTGAAAGGAGAACAAGGCTCGCGCACGACAAGTCTGTGCGGCAGAAATGCGGTTCAGGTTTCGCCGGCTGAAAAGGGCCGCCTCTCATTTGAAGATCTGGCGAAAAAACTCCAGAATTCGGGGACCGTCGACTATAACGCGTATCTACTCAGGCTGAATCTGAAAAACCCCGATTTCGAAATCAGCCTGTTTCGAGATGGGCGCGCCATCATCAAAGGCACCGATGATCCCACGGTTGCCAAGACGATCTATGCCCGCTACATCGGCAGTTGATCGAGGGAGCGTCTGCTGCACTACTGCTGTGGCTGAGCCCGTAAGTTGATTTCATCTTGATGCGCCAAAAATGACTGCACCATCTCCTTGCGAATTCGCAGCATCAATTCTTTTGAGATCAGCGTCGAATGATTTTTGCCGGGAAAAATCTCAACAACAGTATCCCCGGCAGTGTCTCCATTCAGGCGATCCAATGACTGTTTGAGCAACAGGGTGGCGCCTTCCAGATAAAATGTGTCCTGGTCTCCCATGAAAACGTGAATTTTTCCTGCGAGTTGCGGCGCGAGTTTGTCCCAGTTTGTTTCGAGGATCAGCCTGATGTCGTACGCTTTCCATGATTTTGCGACTTCTGGATTGATCGCCCCGGTATTCCGGTCATACAACTTCAAAGGTGTTCCATCTTTGCCGCGCGGACTGAAGACCGCTTCAAAACTGCGCAGTTGGCCGCCATGCCCGAGGACCTCTTCCATTTTGGAAAACGACTCGTACCATAAAACGGGAACCTGCCCCATCCGGGCAATCGGTCTGGGTTGTTTCGAGGCATCGCGATACATGTTGCTCGTCTGGTGATAGAGGTCGATTTGCTGGAAGTCCCGAAAATCGACTGGATCAGGGGCTGTACTCCAGGTGCCACCAAACGTGTCGGGATATGTAACCTGTAACCAGAGGGAAGACCAGCCCCCCGATGAATGGCCTGTTAAAAAACGGGCTCGTTGATTGGGAATGGCGCGATACGTTTTTTCCAGTGCAGGCAGAAACTCCGTGGTGAAGGCTTTACCTACCGGACCGTTATTAGCCGAGTCGGCAAACACGTGATGCCCCCAGCGACATTGGGGATTCAAGAAAACGCGGATAAATTCCACGTTTCCCTGGTTGTGTTCGGCAATCGGAGTTTCTCTGCGTCCGCTCAAATGATCGCCGCCAAAGCCGGGAATCGAATAAATCACGGGGTACTTTCTCTCGGGCTGCTGGTAATAACTTTGCGGCAAGAGGACGGTCGCTTCCAGAGAGGTGTCCTGTCCGTGAAATTCAGACAAGAGTGCAGAGCGAACTTTGAACAGTTTGCTCCAGCGCGAATCGACGGCCGGTTTTTCTGAGACCAGTTTGTTGATCACCAGCGGCGGAATTTTCTGGTCAGTCCCCGCCGGAATGGTGATGACCTGGCTATAACCGTTTCCGGGCGCGGTGCCGATTTCAGGATCATTGTTGTTGAAGCGAACGACTGCCTGTGCATGATAACCAGCCAGTTTCATCTCAGACAGTGGAATGGGAAACGAGAGCAGGCCCTTGGAATCGGGCGCGAATTCAAGAATCTCGCCCGGCGGCCAGTTTTTTGTGTCCTGTGAAAGAAAAGATTCCGGTTGAAACCAGGATGGCCCCAATCGCGGCTCACGTTCGGACCGTGTGAAAATCAGATACACGCGCCCCGTAAAGGGCCGTTGAGAAACGGATTCCGTAAATTGAACCTGAAACGTATTTTCCGCAGCCGGTGATTCTGCGAAGAGGAGCAGCGAGAAAGCAAGCGTTGACAAAACCATCAGCAGGCAAAATCGAAATTGTGGAATCATAGTGAATCTCACTTCAGATTGTTTCAAAGTAGAACGCGAGTGAATAAAATTTGCACTGCATCATAACTCTTCAGCAGTATAAGAACAGCAGCTCCCGCGAAAGGCGTTGTCCCGAATGAATGATAATCCATCCAGGCTGGAAGAACTATTGACTCGTTTAAATCAGGTCGAAGAGGTGTTAATGCATCTTCAACATGAAGTCGAACAGTTAAATCAGGCCATTATTCAGCAGAATACAACGGTAGATACCTTGAGTAAGTCGATGAAATCGCTGGATTCACGTCTCGGCGTCCTGGAAGTGGAAGACGAAGGCCACGATCCTGTTCAGGAAAAACCGCCACATTATTAAACCATGTCGTGATGTCCTTTTACTGTTCAAATCAAAGTTGCTTTTAAAACAGGCAGCAGACGCCGCGGATTTCGTGGCAGGTTGACGGTAGTTGGGAACCCAATTGATTCAGCATTAAATCTACGAATCTCAGCAGGGATCTGCTTGAAAAGAATTCCACAATGCAGCATGATTGAATCAACAGTGATGAATAAACCGTGTTTCACTCCCGGAAGGAGTTCTGATCATGTGTCAGGTGATGGTTTCGATTTTCAATTGTTGCTTTTTCCTGCTGCTCTGTTCTTTGAATGCAGTCATACTCCAGGCTGCGGACCAGAAACAGCCAAACGTTGTCATTATCATGACCGACAATCATGGCGAATGGACGCTGGGCTGTTATGGAAACCGGGATATTAAAACGCCGCACATCGATCAGCTGGCGAAAGAAGGAACACTCTTCACGCGGGCCTTTGCCAACAACGCCGTCTGTTCTCCAACTCGTGCCTCCTTTCTCACCGGACTCATGCCCTGCCAGCATGGAGTGCATTGTTATCTCAGGCCGCGAATTCAAACCGGCCCTGATTCGTTTAATACACTCGAAGAATTTCAGTCGATTCCGCAGGTGCTCCACGATGCGGGTTATGTTTGCGGGCTGTCCGGAAAATGGCATCTGGGAGACAACCTGTATCCGCAGGAAGGATTTACTTACTGGATTACGAAACCACATGGCGCCAGCCCTGGTTTTTACAATCAGAAAGTGATTGAGCACGAGAAAATTCGCGATGAACCGACTTATCTCACAGACCTCTGGACACAGCACGGGATCAAGTTCATTAAACAGAATCAGGACAAACCGTTTTTTCTGTTTCTGGCTTACAATGGTCCCTACGGATTAGGATCAGCCATGAAGGAGCCGATTAAGAATCGGTTTAAAGAAGACTATGAAACAATGACGTTTCCATCGTTCCCCAGAGAAAAGGCACAGCCGTGGAATTTCAATTACGGCGACTGGATTGGCGATTTAGGAATCATCCGCAAATATGCGGCCGAAGTTTCCGCCGTGGATGACGGCGTAGGCCAGATCATGCAGACATTAAAAGACCTGGGCCTTCGCGAGAATACGCTGGTTATTTTCACAGCTGATCAGGGATTAGCCGGCGGACATAGCGGCTATTGGGGCATGGGCGATCATACGCGGCCTTTGACCGCATTCGACTGGACGATCAGTATCCCGCTCATTTTTTCTCAGCCGGGAAAAATCGTATCGGGGGCCCGGCAGGAGATGCTGGTTGCCAATTATGATGTCTATCCGACCCTGCTCCACTATCTGGGACTGCAGGATAAAATTCCCATACAGCCTGCGACCCCCGGCCGCAACTTCGCGCCGGTGCTTAAAGGCAAACAGATTCCCTGGTCCGAAGTGGTATTTTATGAATTTGAAAATGTGCGCGCCATCCGCACCAGAGATTGGAAATACATCGAACGTTTCCGGGAAACTCCCAATGAGCTCTATCATCTGACACAAGATCCCGGGGAAAGAAAGAATCTGATTGATGCCCCGGAGTTCAGTAAGACACACAGTGAACTCAAGCAGAGAATGGATCAGTTCTTTGCGAAATATGCCGATCCTGAATGGGACATCTGGCACGGCGGCAAATCAAAGACGGTTCTGATGACGCAGAAGTTGTTTCCCGAGTCATCGCTCTACCTGCCTGCCGCGAAGTAATTCCTGTCAGCGGGGTTAATCCTTCGTATCTGAACGAATCACGCCCGGCCGCACGGCGGCATTATCGCTAAAATCGGCACAGCCGGAAATCTCGCCGCTGGCTCTGTAGATTCTCTGCTTTGCCCGATGAATCATTTTTGCATCATCCTTTTGCCGACTTATTCTAAAGGTGTCGGGATGTTTGAGTGTCGCACTCCAGTATTGCCAATACTCATACTGAAACGGGGAAAAAGTTGCATTTCCCTTGATGAAGCATAGGCACGTCTTTCCGATACGTATGTATAAACAGTTTTGAAAGTCTGCGCACAACCAGGAGGTACGTGCCATGTCGGTGACACACTTTACCGCAAAAGAAATCTGCGAACTCGAAGAAAAATCGACGACGCCCCGTTTTTTACATTCTCCCTTCGGGACGATGGCCATTGTCGCTTTGGCCTTCCAATGGCCTTCCAATGCCTGGTATGTCCAGCTTGGATTGATCGCAGTTGCCTCTTACAGCATGTTCTGCTGGACGAGCTGTTTTCATGAAACGTCCCATCAGGGCGTTTGTGGAAAACCCTGGGTCAGTATCTGGCTGGGAAGGGTTCTGGGTACGATCCAATTCGTTTCCTATACTGCTTATCGTGAAGCCCATATTCGACATCATGCTTATCTGAACAAGCCCGGTGACTGGGAATTGTGGCCTTATTCCGATCCCACAACCTCTCTGACATTTCGGCGGATTTTCTGTTGGCTGGAAATTCCGCTGGGGGTCTTCACTTCCCCCTTTGTTTACGGACGCTTGTGCTTTGGCAAAAATACACCGGTAAGAAATCCGTCGGTCATGAAAACCATGCGGATTGAGTATGCCGTCATCGCAATCTTCTGGGCCGCAGTGATTGGAACCATCGCCTGGTTCTCCGCCTGGAAAATCTTTTTCATCGCCTGGATTGTTCCTCACTGGGTTGCCGGTGTCATTCAAACATTTCGCAAATTTACCGAACACCTGGGAATGAAAAGCTACGATCCTCTCCTGGGAACAAGAACCGTGATTGGTACCGGTCTGATCACTCGCGTTTGCACTTACATCAATTTCGATATTTTCGTGCATGGCCCCCATCATCGGCATCCTAAAATCGCTCACAATAAGCTGGTCGAGAAGATGGACGGTTATCAGACGGATAATCCGGAAACGAAATATCCGGTCTTCACAACCTATATGGCCGCCGTCAGGCATACTCTGCCCGCACTCTGGAATCCGGGAGTGGGTATGAATGCAGGAGCCCCTGCTCCGAAGAAAGAAAAATGGCTGGCTGCAGATAACTTTGTAACCGATGTTGCAAAAGAAATTCTCTCTGATCGCGATGTGGCGAAAGCCCATCGAGCATCGTAGTGACACTGAAAACAGAAAACGCCCCATTCGCTTCAAAAGCAATGGGGCGTTTTTTATTGTTGATCAAACACAGCGATGATCTCTGTTTGATTTACCTTCTGAAGCGACGATTGCGGAAAAAGCGACCCACGCGGCGTCCTCTTTCCTCGACAGGGCAGCAGACTTCCGCTTCCGGCTCGGGAGTCAGTTCCTCGCGCACCTTTAACAGCAGTTGCTTGCTGGCTTTGACGCCCGCATATTCATCGAGCTTCTGTCCTTCATATTCAATGCCCACGTAACCGTGATAACCGGCGTCGAGCACGATTTTCATCATTTTTACGTAGTCCGTTTTGGTCTCGTTGCCGTCCTTGTCGAAGTCATGAGTTTTGGCACTGACGGCTTTGGCATAAGGCATGAGTTCCTTCACTCCTTTGTAACGGTCATATTCTTCGCCCGTTTTCCGGTCGATGACGAAATTTCCGAAATCGGGCAACGTGCCACAGCCGGGCAGATTAACCATTTTCATCACTCCCGCCAGCCAGGCGCCGTTCGAAGACAAGCCGCCATGATTTTCGACGAGTACATTGATCCCAGACTTCGCGGCAAATTCAGTCAGACGGCGTAAACCGTCGGCGGCCAGTTTTTGCTGTTCTTCATAACTGCCGTTGCTGCGGGCATTCACACGGATGGAATGGCAGCCCAGAGTTTTGGCGGCTTCCACCCACTGATAATGATTTTCAATCGCCTCAGTCCGTTTTTTGGCATCGGGATCGCCGAGCGCTCCTTCTCCGTCGATCATGATCAACAGGTTTTTGACGCCGACATCGGAGGCCCGCTGATTCATTTCTGCAAGATATTTCGCGTCCTTTGCTTTGTCTTTAAAGAACTGATTCACATATTCCACAGCCGAAATCCCAAACTCTTCTTTTGTCACTCTGGCAAAGTCGAGGTTGTCCAGCTTGCCCCCTCTGAGCGCGCGGTGCAGAGACCACTCAGCCAGGGAAATTTCAAACACCGGATTGTTGAGCGAAGCAGCCGCAAACACGGAACCTGTCCAGCCGGGAAACGCAATTCCGGCAGAGAGTGCGGCAGTCTGTTTCAGGAAGTCACGGCGTGAAAAATGGTGTGTCATGCGGGGCTCTTTCTCTGTACGTCAGGTAATGGTTTGCAGGATCGGTTTTTATCGCAAGAACGGTTTCCCAATTATAAAAGCTCGTTCTTCGGGAAACAATCAAACTCGGGAGAGTGTAAAAAACAAAACCTCCGAATCATCAGAGAAGATGATTCGGAGGATATTTGATGCGAAAATTTCAGAGTCGATTTTCGCTTAATAGCGATAGTATTCTGGTTTGTAAGGTCCTTCGACAGGAATCCCCAGGTATTTCGCCTGCTGATCCGACAGCTTCGAAAGTTTCACGCCCAGCTTTTCCAGGTGCAGACGAGCGACTTCTTCGTCCAGCTTCTTGGGAAGCATGTAGACGCCGATTTCATATTTGTCGCTTTCGTTCCAGAGTTCGAGCTGTCCGATGACCTGGTTTGTAAAGCTGTTGGACATCACAAACGAGGGATGCCCCGTCGCACAACCCAGATTCACAAGACGGCCTTCGGCCAGTACAATCACTGATCTGCCGTCAGGGAACACAAATTTGTCGACCTGAGGTTTGATTTCGATTTTCTCGATGTCTTTGCGGTTTGTCATGTAAGCCACCTGGATTTCCGAATCGAAGTGACCGATGTTGCAGACGATGGCTTCGTTTTTCATCTTTTCCAGATGTTCGCCACAGATCACATCACAGCAACCGGTGGCAGTGACGAAGATATCGCCACGGGAAGCGGCGTCTTCCATTGTGGTAACTTCAAAACCTTCCATCGCAGCCTGCAATGCACAGATGGGATCGATTTCTGTTACCAGAACGCGGGCTCCCAGTCCTTTCATGGCGTCGGCACAACCTTTACCGACATCCCCGAAACCGCAAACCACAACCACTTTTCCGGCAATCATGATGTCAGTCGCACGTTTGATGCCGTCGGCCAGCGATTCCCGGCAGCCGTACAGATTATCAAATTTGCTCTTGGTAACAGAGTCGTTGACGTTGATGGCAGGCACGCCGAGCTTGCCGGCTTCGTGCATCTGGTGCAGACGGTGCACACCAGTGGTCGTTTCTTCTGTGAGACCTTTGATGGTTTTGAGCAGTTCGGGATATTTCTCATGTACCATGACGGTCAGGTCACCGCCGTCGTCGAGAATCATATTCAAAGGTTCGCCGTTGGGCCAGAAAATTGTCTGCTCGATGCACCAGTCGAACTCTTCTTCCGTCATCCCTTTCCAGGCGAAGACAGGCACCCCGGTCGCTGCGATCGCAGCGGCAGCATGATCCTGTGTGGAAAAGATATTACAACTTGACCAGCGAACTTCGGCTCCCAGTGCAGTTAACGTTTCGATCAGCACAGCAGTCTGAATCGTCATGTGCAGACAACCGGCGATACGAGCCCCTTTGAGCGGCTGATCTTTGCCATATTTTTTCCGCAAAGCCATCAAACCGGGCATTTCTGTTTCTGCCAGTTCAATTTCTTTGCGACCCCAGGAAGCCAATTTCTGAAATTCCTGTTCGTTGTAATCTTTCACTTTATACGGCAGTGAGTTGGTTTCAGTCGACATTCTCAATCCTTTTGGGTTCAATTGGAAAAGGGAGTTTTAGATTTGGGTTCAAGTGGAAACCGACTTGAATGATCGCATTATAGTTGCTTTACTTTAGCAGACAAAATGGAACGCTGAATGTTTACAGAGTGATTTACAAGAATTCATCAGCAGGTCTTTCACTAGGGAAAAGCAGGTCTAGACCTGTTTACTCAAAGTGAGGAGGATTACCACTTTATGGCTGAATCTGACTTTGTCAGACACAGACGATCAAGCCCGCGAAATGCAGGCCTGTGTTTTTTCAATTTGAGCGAGTTGCCAATTTGACAGGTAAACAGTGTCTCTGATGACTGCAAGATAGGCAAATCGAACCGGACTGGCAATAGAAAATCCAGCTTTGTTGACCTGTAAAAAACATAATTTATACACTATACAAGTCTTGCTCGGTGAAATTTTAGATCAGAACGAGACTTTTTAAACCCTCTTCAGACAAGAAAATAAGATGCGAATCAGCGAATTATATGGTGCAGGCACTTTTGGCCTATCAGTAGAAGTGTTTCCTCCCAGAACGGAAAATGGGGATGAGGAGCTGTTTCGGACGCTGGAAGAACTCACCTGCTATCAGCCGGCGTTTGTCTCATGCACTTATGGCGCAGGGGGTTCCACCAGTAAACGGACGATTGAATTATGTGAAATCATTCAAAACCGTCTGCAGAGTACGGCGACGGCTCATTTCACATGTGTCGCCTCCACACGGGACGAGCTGATTGAGTGGTTGCGGAGTGCTTCCGAAGCCGGTATCACCAATATCATGGCATTACGCGGTGATCCTCCTGCCGGACAGGAAACCTTTACGCCCGCCGATGGTGGCTTAAAACACGCTGATGAACTGGTGTCTTTAATTCGAAAACATTTTCCCGACATGGGGATTGGCGTTGCCGGCTATCCGGAGGTACATCCCGAATCGATGGATGCAGAAACGGACCTGGTGAATCTGAAACGAAAAGTGGATGCCGGCGCCGATGCCGTTTATACACAACTCTTCTTTAACAATGCTCATTTTCACAATTTTCGCGAACGTTGCATCCAGGCCGGAATTCACTGCCCGATTATCCCCGGCATCATGCCGATCACCGAGTTCAGGCGGATTCAACGGATCACTTCGATGTGCAAATCGGAATTTCCTGCAGAATTAACCAGCAAGCTGGAAGCGGTTCAGGATGATCTGGAGGCCCAGTTTGAAATCGGCGTGGAATTCGCGATCCGGCAATGCCAGGAATTAATCGATGATGGCGTGCCCGGCATTCACTTTTACGCATTGAACCGCTCGCAAGCCTGTAAGCGCATTTTTGATGCACTCGGTTTTCACGAGAAGTAACAACGAATCTGCCTCAGAAGCAGGAAGAGAGAACTTCATGAATCAGCGGCTCAATTTCAAACAGGAGCTGACAGGTGTTTTCGGGCAGCCGGTGGCAGAAAATCCGACACAATGCATGATGGAGGCAGCTTACAACGACTGCGGCCTGGAATGGCGGTATCTGACAATTGAAGTCGCGCCGGAGAATCTGGAACAGGCGGTCGGCGGCTTGCGGGCGATGGGATTTCGCGGTGCGAATTTAACGATCCCGCATAAAGTCGCCGTGATTCAATACCTGGATGGCATCAGTGATGCGGCTGCGATGATGGGCGCCGTCAATTGCATCGTGCGTAAAGGCGATCATCTGCTGGGCGAGAATACGGACGGCAAAGGTTTCGTGCAATCGTTGAAAGAACTGAAGGATCCGGCGGGCAAAAAAATCGTGATGTTCGGCGCCGGCGGTGCCGCTCGCGCAATCGGTGTGGAAACTGCACTCGCGGGAGCCGCGGAAATTACGATCGTCAATCGCAGTGCCGAGCGCGGCGCAGCGCTGGTCAAGCTGCTCAATGAAAAGACGGAAGTGCGCACCCGCTTCGAATTATGGGACGGCGACTACACGTTGGCTGATGATGTGGATGTCGTGATCAACGCGACCTCCATCGGCCTGTATCCCGATGTGGACGCGATCTTCCCGCTCGATTTTTCCTCGCTTAAATCGAACATGATCGTTTCCGACGTGATTCCCAATCCGCCGCTAACCCACCTGCTCCGCGAAGCTGCTAAAATTGGCTGTCCGACACTGGACGGCTTGGGCATGCTCGTCAACCAGGGTGTGATCGGTTTCCAACTCTGGACCGGCGTCGATCCCGATCCGCGTGTCATGCGCGCCGCTTTGGAAGATGTTTTCGGGCTGTGATCAATCCACCCTGCGAAAACAGTGATTCTAAATCTGATGCAAACAGAATTTGTTTCATAAATCAGAATATGGGATGACGAACTTCAGTTCTGTTTCATGAGTGGGGGAACACACTCGTATAATCTCGTTACCGAGAAGGACAAAATGGGGATGGGATCCTGTGCTACAGGCTTTCAAATGCGCTCTAGCCAATACCGGGCTTTCCCTCCCTGAAGTCGCCTCGATCAGGTTTTTATCAGAGATCTTTGTCGTACTGACCGGTCTTGGTCATTTACATGTTGCAGACTGGCAGTTGAATATGGCATCATGTCTGGTCCACGGAACACGATTTAAATGCTTTTATGGCGCAAAGGCAGGAGAAAAAGTAGTAAGTAACGAATCATCAACTAACTTGCGCCGTGATACGGAGCGAGGCCAGCAGCAATGTTGCCTGCCCGTCTGCAAAGGTGTTTGCGATCAAACGGAACTTCAGATGAATCACACAAACCAGGACTGGTATCAAGCGGTGCTTCAGAATATGGCCGATGCGGTCATTGCCGTCGACGCGCAAGGGCAAGTGATTCTGGTCAACACCGCGGCAGAACAACTGACAGGCTGGAAGCACGACGATGTATGCGGCAAACCTTTTTTTCAGGTCTTCCGATTTTCGAATCAACATTCGCAGACGGATATTAAAGAACACATGGAGTGTGTGCTGCAAACAGGCGAAAATGTGGACGTTGCCAATCATACTTCAATCATCGTCCGTGATGGAGCAGCACGACTCATTACCGGAAAAATCACTCCCATTCAGAAGCGCAACGGCGAGGTAATCGGTGCCGTTTTTGTGATTTATGCGAAATCGAATCAATCCAGACTGGGGCTCAGTGAACAGGATTTACAGCTTTTTATTGAAAACGCTCCCGTTGCCATCGCGCTGTTTGATCGAGAGATGCGATATCTGGCGACGAGTCGGCAATGGTTAAAAGATTACAAACTGAGCAGCAACGGTCTTTTGGGTGAATCTCATTATGTCATTTTTCCTGAAATTCCCGAGCACTGGAAAGAGGCACATCGTCAGGCGCAAGCGGGGGCCGTTCTGCATGATGAGGAACGATTTCTCCGCGAAGACGGTTCGGCGCAATGGTTGAGATGGGTGATCCAGCCCTGGTATGAATCACGCGATATCATCGGTGGGATTGTGATGCTTACCGAAGATATTACGGAGCGAAAACAACTCGAAGAGGAAAATAAAGGACTGTTAGAACAGTTTGCCGCAGCACAGAAAATGGAATCCATCGGCAGGCTGGCCGGTGGCGTGGCGCATGACTTCAATAATATGCTCAATGTCATTTTAGGACACGTCAGTTTGACTTTGCTGGATATCGATTCATCGAATCCCATCCATACTCATTTGACAGAAATTCGCAGTGCCGCTGAGCGATCGGCCGATCTGACTCAACAATTGCTGGCCTTTGCCAGCCGCCAGGTGATCGCACCGAAATTACTGGACTTAAATGAAACGATAGAAGACATGATCAAGATGTTGAGACGCTTGATCGGCGAAGATATAGAAATTGTCTGGTTGCCGGGAACTTCACTCGGGCTCGTGAAAATGGACCCTTCACAAGTAGATCAAATTCTGGCAAATCTGTGCGTCAACGCCAGTGATGCCATTTCCGGGATCGGCAAAATCACGCTTGAGACTCAGAATGTCGGTTTTGATGAACTCTACTGCTCTGAGCACCCAGGTTATCTCCCTGGAAAATATATCAAGCTTGCAGTGAGAGATAGCGGTTCGGGAATGGATGAAGCGACTTTAGCAAATATTTTTGAGCCCTTTTTTACGACAAAAAAAGCAGGCAAAGGAACGGGCCTGGGGCTGGCGACCGTGTATGGTATCATTAAACAGAATCAGGGATTTATCCATGTGGAGAGTGAACCTGGCAAAGGCACCGCGTTCCAGTTGTTTATCCCGCGGCAGCAAACCGGTGTGAAATCAAAAACATCCAGACAAACTTCCCAGGTGCCCCATGGTATCAATGAAGTGATCTTGCTGATCGATGACGAACCGATGCTTTCCAAAGTCAGCAAAAACATTCTCGAATCACTCGGCTACGAAGTTCTGGTAGCTAACAGCCCGCGGGAAGCCATTCGAATCGTACAGGAATATCAGGGCACCATTGATCTGCTGTTAACGGATGTGGTCATGCCGGAAATGAATGGAAAAGATTTATATAAGAGCCTGAAAGCAATCGTACCAAACCTGAAAGTCTTGTTCATGTCTGGTTATACAGTGAATATCATTGCCGATCATGGCGTGATCGATGACGGAATTTTCTTTCTGCAGAAACCATTTTCGAGAAATGAACTGGCAACTAAAGTGCGACAGATTATCGAGCAGGAATAATCGGTTGTGATATTAAAGAGGAACGTAAACACGTCGTTAAATTTGAAGCGAGGGTAAGATGAATCATTACCAAATACAACGTAAGCAGTACTGGATTTTCCTGGTGGTTTTCAGCCTGTGTGCCCTGCTCGGTTTTTCGGGTGTACTCGCCGCAGAGATCTTCATGCCGAATAATCCGGGAGGAGATCTGGGGCGATTGACGATGTATCGCTATCTGGGAACGGCGTCCGTTGCCTGGATCTGCCTTGCGGTCTGGGCTGGATACAAACTCAAAGTCTCACACTGACAAAAAAGAGTCGAACGGCGGTACGTTGCTTGCGTCGTGTTTTTCAGCAAGTGATGATGCTACCGCTTGTCTTACTTCTGACTCAACGATTCGCTGTAGGGGAGTTCTTCGACATTTCCCAGGCCGAAGACCTGCAGGAAGCGGGCGGTGGTGATGTAGTTGACTTCCGCTTTTTTCTCTGCTTCGCGTTCGATGGCAATCAGTTCGCGTCTTAAGAGCTGACGCAGGATGCCGGCGGCTTTGTCTTTACCGGCTTCGACGATGCGGTCTTTGCTGATCGGCTGGTGGTAGGCGACGAGGGCCAGCACTTCCAGAGCGTCCTGTGAGAGTTTGATCTCTTTCGGGCCAAAGCCATAAACGCGGTTACGGATGCGTTCGAAATCGTGGCGCAGAATGAGGCGGTAGCCCCCTTCTTCCATGCGAATTTCGTAAGGTCGCGCTTCATCATTGTATTGACGGTTCAAGTCATCCAGTAAGTCGTCAACGTAGGATGATGAGTATTCGTCATTCAGCAGAGAGCACAGTTTCTTGGTTGTTAAGGGGGAACCGCCTACAAACAAGGCGGCTTCAATAATCTGTCGGGGAGGAATGCGCGCTTCCCGTTTTGTATGCGAGCTTGTCGGCTTGGGAGTGGCTGCCTGCGAGATGCCCGACAACTCATCGCTGTCGACGGGGAGCTCAGGGAGTTCCAGATCCCGTTCGACGGCTTCCAAAGCCTCGATGGTCCGTTCGAAGTCGGCATCCAGACTTTCATCGACCGGGCCACTGGACGCGAAAGCGGCCAGAAAATCATCTTCGTTGGAAACAGTCTCGTTGACTTCAGGTTCTTCTTCCGGGGACATTCCCTCAATCCTTTCAGGGAATCAGAGATCGAAGCGTGTTGAATTCGACTCGCTTCGATCTTGACGATGACGCACTGCTATTGATTTAACGCCAGCAGATAAGATTCCCAGTCGGCCTGTTTCCGTAAGGCGGCTTTCTGGACGGCGGCGTTATTGTGCATGTTTGCCTTCAATTGATCAACCTTTTTTTGGCAATGCGGGCAGTTTGCCAAATGGGCCTCGACTTTATGGGTCGTTTCCTGGTTCAGTTTATGCGCGACATAATCCTGGGCATGGTTGAGAACTTCGGAACAATACAGGCCCCCCGGGCAGGCTTTATTGGCGACTCCTTCCGCAGGTGATGTGGTAGAACTCGAGAGCTGATTCACGCCCAGAAAACCAACCAAACCCACAGCCAGACAAACAGTTACGATTTCCGCACCTGTGATCAGATGGCCGATTTGTTTTCGTTTTTTCATCACAGACACAAAATGGCCCAAGTCGCCGGGTGCGCAGGTGTGCCACTCGGTTTCTGAAACCTGCTGATGTTCGGTTATGTTGTTTTTGTTCATGTCAAAACCTCCTACTCAAGTGTAGGAACTGTACCTTGTTGTCTGTCGGGAAATGTTCCCTGCCCTGTATTATCGATTGCTCCACTTATTTAATCTGTGAAATAACATACAGATCGTTCGCAATCCTCATTTAAAAATATGAATGGTCTTCCAAAAAGCAGTTACGCTTCCGCTCCTCTCAGCAGGTACTCACCGGACTGATCGGGTTTGGCCTGTAAGACCGGAGTGAGTTTGAAATCAATCGTGTGTGCCAGATGTTGTGCTTTTCTCAAGATGATCTGTCGTTTCTGGATATCAATGCTGCGTTCATCCTGCATTTCGCCGAGCAGCACGGTTACTGTCTCGCGTGTGCTGCCAATAATACTGGCCAGTTCCTGATGCGAAAGTTTGATGTTGATCAAAACACCCTGCGCAGTCAGGCGACCATATTTTTCTGCTAAATCAAGTAACAGATAGGTCAAACGGTCCCGATTCGAGCGGAACAGCAATGATTTCAGCCTTTGTTCCACGCGTTGACGCCTCAGGCCCATCAGTTTGGTCACACCCAGAGAGACCGCCGCATGTTGCTCCATCAGTGTCTGAATGATCGGGCCGGGGATGCGGAGAATGGTCGATTTCAACATCGCTTCGGCGTATTCTTCACGATCACCGCCCCCTAAAATTGCCAACTCTCCAAAGAGTTCGCCGGGTTCGATCAATGCCAGAAGTGCCTGCTTCCCCTCGCCGGTAATGTGATAAAGCTTGATTCTTCCCGAGAGCAGCAGGAATACGGAATCGCTGCTTTCCGTCGGGAGGTACACCAGATTCCCCCGACCGAATTGACGTACGGAAGAGTTCCGTTCGACCTGCGCGATTTGATCCTGGCTCAGCCGTTCAAACAAATCACAGTTCTTTAGATACCAGAAATTTTTGTCCATACAGACGAACCTTGTCCCTGTTTCAGTAAAGAACAGGGGTTGGCAGGAATCAACCGCCGGGGGTCAGAAGCCGAAAAAGAATCGTTACGAATCAAATAACAATATACAGAGAAGGGAGTCCTTTTGAGAACCCCCGTTTCCGGGAATCAGGCCATTTTTGCGCTGAGTGATCTACAGAAAAGTGGTTTTGAAGCAGGAAAACACCATCAAAAAGACTGTTTTTTCAGGAGATCCCTGACGATTTGCCGGGGCGCACCGATATCCAGCACGTGTATGGTTCCTGTAAATTGTTTTGATTCCGGTAACACGAAACCTTTTTTTTCCGCTACAAACGTCGCCGTCTGCGTGGCGATGATGCACTCCCCGAGCGGCAGTCCCGTATCACAGTCGAGGCCGGAAGGGACGTCGATGGCTAACATGTTTCCCTGTGTCTCGTTCATGATTTGAATCGCCTTGGTAAAAGGGGGGCGCAGGATTCCCTGAACGCCGGTTCCCAGCAGCGCGTCGATCATCCAGTTCGCGTCTTGAAGAAAAGCGCGAAACGCTTCCGGGTGATTTAAATCGGGATCGGCCTGGATGGAAATGCCCATCCGTAAAGCGACGTGATAATTAATCGCCGCATCTCCTTTGAGTTGGTCGGGATCGGCCAGGAGGTAGATTTGCACTGGAATGCCGGCGTTATCCAGATGCCGGGCGATGACAAACCCGTCCCCTCCGTTATTCCCTTTGCCGGCGCAGATTTTGATCGGGCCGGTCGCATCGAGTGAAGTCAGTAAATCAAAGACGCCCCGCCCGGCATTCTCCATTAAGGCAATTCCAGGCAGTCCGAATTCTTCGATGGTGCGTTGGTCCACACTGCGGACTTCTTCGCGGCTCAGTCGTTCCGGAGGGGGCATTTTTTCCTCGTTTGGTGAATCAGAAGTATCGGATCAAATCAAAAACGGTGAAAAATCGATCAAAGTAAGTTTATTAACAGTGGTTACGGGGTTTTCACCAGCGCCAAATTAAATTACGATCTCACGTAATGCGGGCAGCACTTCTTCCCGACCCTTTTTTAAATGGAAAAACGTTAGTCTCCAACAGGATACTTCTGGAGAGTCAGCTGTGATAGATGAATATTCTGATCGATGGGCTCTGGTTACGGGTGCTTCATCCGGAATTGGCTTGGAATTTGCGCACCGCCTGGCAGCACGGGGTATGCATCTGGTACTGACGGCGCGTCGCCAGCAGCAGTTGGAAGAGCTGGCTTCAGAGTTGTTAACCCGACATGGCACCAAAACAGAAGTCATAGTGCTGGATCTTTCCGAGCAGGAATCGCCCCGGAAACTATACGATGAAGTCAAACGGCGCGGCGTGGTCGTTGAACTGTTGATTAATAATGCCGGATTCAGCGTGGTCTCGGATATCGCCTCCACCGATCGGGAACGGGTGATGCAGATGACGCGGCTCAATATGGGCGCTTTGACCGAGCTGACTTACTCTTATCTGCCGGAAATGATGGAACGGGGACACGGCGCGATTATTAACATTGCCTCGGTAGCCGCGTTCCAGCCCGTGGCTTATATGTCATCGTATGCAGCCAGCAAAAGTTATGTTCTGCATTTCAGCGAAGGGCTCTGGGCAGAAGCACGCGACAAAGGGGTGACGGTGACCGCACTTTGTCCGGGTACGACCCAGACGGAATTTTTTGACGTGGCTGGCGTGGAAGGCTGGCTGAAAAAACACCGGTTTCAAACCGTGGATCAGGTGGTCAAAACGGGGCTGAAGTCCCTTGAGAAAAAGCGGCAGTATTCCATTTCGGGCTGGGGCAACTATTTTCTGTCGTTACTGGTTCGTATTGCGACCCGGCGGACGGTGGTGGTTGAGTCGATGAAGTATTTCCGTCCGCAGCCTCAAAAAGATAAAAAATAGGATACAAAAAAACACTTTTGGTGTGTGTTCGATTCCATTTGCGTCCTGTCTCATGTTTTTTTAGCCGATTTTGTTCTGAAAACAGCCCGGCAAGTTGACGGTGTGGCGCGCAACCCAGTATAACAGTCGTTCCCATTTTTGGAATTTCGGAGAAGGTATATAGATGGCTTCCAAGTCGAAGATTGAAAAACAAAAACGAAACGCAAAGCTCGTAGCAAAGTACGCAGTATTACGCGAAGAACTGGTTGCAAAACGTGATTACGAAGGTCTGGCTAAACTGCCTCGTAGTTCCAGCAAAACACGTCTTCGTCGTTTATGCCAGTTGACCGGTCGTCCTCGTGGTAATTACCGCAAGTTCCAGATTTCTCGTATTGCATTGCGAGATTTGGCTTTAGATGGCCTGATCCCCGGTATGAAAAAATCAAGCTGGTAAGCTGATCGTTTTTACGAGATTGAAGCGTGTTGTCTTCAATTCCAGCCAGCAATTATTAAATCAGCGTCGCCCCAGTTTTTTGGGTGTCCCTTGTTACGGCGCATGAAACAGGAAAAACACAATGTCAGTCGGTTTATCAAGAAAAGAGATCGTCAAGCGACGGAAAAAACGAGCTCGTCTGAAAAAGAAGCTCAAATGTCGATTCTGTCCGGATGGAAATATTCCACGTCCCGTATACGTCGATTACAAGGATCTGAGAACCCTGCGTTCTCTCCTGGATCGTGAAGGACGCATTTTACCCCGCCGTCGTACTGGTACTTCCGCATTGTACCAGCGAGCAGTCCGCCGTGCCGTTTTGCGAGCCCGTTTTATCGGCTTGCTGTCTTTCATTGCAGAAGACTAAGCGACACGCGTTCGATCAAAATAGAAAAGGCTTTGGATTCCTCTCCAAAGCCTTTTTTAATGCGCGTCTTCCCAGGAGCGAAGTGATCTGGGTCGGTTCGTTTTACCAGTGCAGTCCGGTGGGAAAGGAATCCGTTTGAAACGAATCGAACAGGCTGTGCTCTCGTTTATCGTCCTGGTCGAGCGTGGCTTCAGCACACGATTCTTCCGTTTCCCAGATGACGACTTTGACTGCCTGGACGCCAAGTTCGTTGAGTACGTTCGGGCAGACTTCATCCAATAGGTACCGGGCCATATTTTCCGCCGTCGGGTTATACGGCAGCACGAAGTATTTTGTCGGTTCAACCATGCGGATCGCATTCAGACCGTTTTCGTCTTCGACGTTGAGAAGGAACCCGTGGTCCCAGTTTTCATCGATCCAGCCTTTGAGCAGTGCTTTCAACTGGGCAAAGTCAATAATCCGCCCGACGGCGTCCGTTTCCGGGCCGGTGACATAAAAGTCCGCGACATAATTGTGGCCGTGAAAAAACTGGCACTTTCCTTCATGGCGGAAAAGTCGGTGTCCTGCATTGAACTTGACCCGACGCATGATTGTCATACCCATGATACTCACTCGACCTCTAAATTGACTTGGAATACTTCTATAAACTGCTAACTGTCCAGCAGAGATTTCATGCCCTGCGTCATGATGGCGTCTATCTGAGGATCGCAGAACGCGACACTCACTTCATAACCGCCCGTCGGATATTCTTCCGCGACGGGAATATACCACGGGCCACCATCGCCGTAAGCGGCGGTCGCAATGAACTGATCGGGCTGAATACTCTGGGCCCGGAGCTGATATTCGATAAAACTCTCCGCCGGCAGATGCAGCGTTTTGATGTCGTTCATCTGCAATGAACTCAGGGTGATCGGAATTTTTTTCTGCACCCGCTGCAGCCAGGCGAGCATGTAGGAAGGACGATTTCGATTCACCACGCTGTTGGCTTTATTGGAGATCGTTTTCTTTAATTCCTCTTCGTTTAACGTGCTGTTGACCGGGGGGAGAATGTCGTGTGTTTTCCAGGTGACCTGTCCGACCGGTTCAGGCTTTAACTGTTTCTCGGAAGCGATGATGCCGTCGTAGATCCGCCGGGCAAGAATGCCACGCATTTCATGCGAGCCGTCATTATATTTTCCGGCAGAGATATTGCCGGCACAACCCGTAAAATAAATGTGGGTGCAGCCCGGTTCTTCCTGTTGGCGCTGCTTGCGGGCGATGCCGGTAAAGTCGCTGCTGACGCGTCCGTCGCCGTAATAACTCATGGGGTGTGTCGAATAATAATGGCAGGAAACGAGCTTCTGATCTTTGTTATAAAAGGCGATGGTTTTCAGGAACGGATCAATGATGCCTTCGGTCATGCTGCGCAGTGATTCGTCTTTGCAGCTGCTGCCCCGCATGCGGACGATTCTGCCGTTCTTGTCTCGATCGATGCGGCGGTTAGAGGCGACTTTGTCGACTTTGCCCTGACTGTGAGCCACGTGTGTGACCGGCTGTGCCTTCGGAATCGCTGCCGTGACGGCTGTGCGGGCTTTGTCCAGACATTCGCTGAAAAAATCCAGCTCGACAATATGCGGCAGATCACCTTGATCGAGTACGAGCTGTTCAGCATTCAGGCAGGCGAATGGTGCGTTGTGCTGATGCACACATTGCACGGCGACACGGTCAATAGTGGTGCCGGCTGCCTCTGCTAATGCGGTCCGCCAGGCAATATGCGCGTCGTTTAACAGCCCCGTCCAGTCAACGGCGCAGACAACGATCGGCTTGCCTGCGCCCAGCAGAACATATCCGATTGCTTCCAGTGAATCATCGTAGCCGACCACCGGTTTAATCCAGCCTCCACACAGCGAGTGACCTTTCGGAGGCGAGACGTCAAAGCGAAAGGCCGCGATATGCAGATTCGGATTCCGACTGGTTTCCGACTGATCCGCAAACGCCCATTCCCCCAGTGAAAACGCACTGCCTGTGGCACCCAGGGATGCAGCAATAAAATCTCGACGACTGAAATGATTCATAAGTTACCTGTGAGTCTGGGAACACGTTTACAGTTTGGTCGGGTTGGGAGCGTCTCCATAGACGACTTTGGGGTCGAAAACCTTTTCCGTTTCAGTAAATTGCAGCTCAAGACCTTTGTCCTGCATTTCCTGGCTCACGGGAACACGACGATAAAAGCAGGATCGATAACCCACGTGGCAACTGGCACCCCCCTGAACATCCACGCGCAACCAGATGGTATCCTGGTCATCGTCGATCAGCAGCGCTTTCACTTTCTGAACGAGTCCGCTGGTAGCCCCTTTGTGCCACAGCACCTGACGGCTGCGGCTCCAATAAACGGCTTCCCCCAGCTCGATGGTTTTCTTCAAAGCATCTTCATTCATGTAGGCGTGCATCAGCAATTCGCCGGAAGTAAAATCGGTGGTGACGACAGGGATCAATCCGTCCTTGTCAAATTTGGGGGCCAGTTCCTTGCCTTCTTCCACCTGTTCGACTGAAGCCCGTTCAGCGAATTGAATTCCATCTGACATGTTTGTCTTTCCTCACTTCGTTACGATCGTTATCTGACTGTGGAGAAAACCTCCACGTAATACGAGCCCGAGATCGGGTTGATGATTGTGTTTTCAAGGCCATTCCGCCCTGACCATGGATAGTCTGCTACGAGGGTCTGGTTGAATGTACTTTCATTTTCCGGGTTCTGGGTGTCTCCCCAGGGATCAGATGGATCATCGATCCTTGCGGGCAACACAGCGTGGCTGAATATATCATATGCAAAGTACGATGTCAGGCACATGATCTATAGCGTTGTCGAAGCGGAAATCGGGAAATTTCCTGCTCAAAGGTACGATTTTACATCTTTAAAATAGTAAACCCAATGATGAGGCAGGTCAGCTGTTTCAGCGGGGATTTTAAGAGGTTTCGCAGAATAATCGGCTTTTAACAGCAGTTCAGTATACATGCGCAATCTTGAAAGAAAGAGGGGCCGCCTGGCAGTAGTCATCTTCTGCCTGAAGAGACGGTTTCTGCACCGGAAAGTTCGCGGAATTTAAACGTGATTCGCGGATTTAGACCTGTATATCTGTGACATGTCCGAGATTCGTTCTTTCATCAGATTACGAAATGACCGGGGCGAGAGGGCTTCCGCCTGATCACCAAAACTGAGCGCCCAGTCGGCGATGCGTTCGAGACAGCCGACATTCGCGCGAAATTCAATCGCACCCCCGTTCAGTTTCCGGATCTCCTGAGAGGGATCCCAGCTCATCCCGGAGACCAGCTCAGCGGCACTCTTCTCAAAGCGAATTTTCACAGGAAACGTTTTGCGGGAACGACGCGTGGGATCCCAGGAACTGCCGATGTAACGGTCCAGATTGAAGCGGGTTGGTTTCCGGAATGTTTCGTCCAGAAGTTCCAGTTTCATGATTTTCAGAATCGGCAGCACTTTAATTCCTCGATCAACGGAGGATCGTCCGACCACATACCATTCCCGATCCGAATAGAAAATATGGTACGGGCTCAGCATGGTCGTAATCGTTTGCTGCTCTTTCAGACAGGTATATTGAATCCGGACATTTTTTTTCCCAATCGTCGCTTTGAACAGGTTTTTATAGAGCAGTCCGTTACGCAGAGACGGATTAAAAGGTGGGAACCAGACGGAAATAGATTGCGCAGCGTCGATGACATTTTCACGTAATGTATCGGGCAAACTGTTCAGAGCTTTGGTCGATGCCGACCTGGCAAATTGATGAATCGGCAGTCCGACGATCGATTTATCGAGGTCCTGGCATAAGACAAGCAGCGCGAGTACTTCTTCAGAGGTTAAATCCTTGAAGGGCAGAATGGTCCGCCAGGGGAGCGTGTATCCCTGTTTTTCTTCGTCATACAGGACATAGATTCCAGACTCCTGCAGCGTGCTCAGGTCTCGAAAAACGGTCCTGCGGCTCACATCACATTCGTTTGCCAGTTGCGCAGAATTATATACTCGCCCCGACTGTAACAACGCAATCAGTTTCAGGAGACGATGAATTCGTCCAGCCACCATTGATTATCTTTTGGATGCTTTCCACTGGCCTGGACAGTGGCGGGTTTTCAAACCCGAAAACTCACGTGGAATTGTCTGCCCGTGACTCGCAAAATCGGAATTCCGGAGACAAAAGAAACAAACCAACATTTGAAAACTACAATCGATGGAGATGGGCATCGATACGAATTCATCGCGTCTGAAAATCAGCGGCAGCGTGCTTTTCGATCGCAGACTTCGTTTCAATCTAGCACGAATTTACGTCAGAAAGTAACGGAAATCAAAATGGAATTCAAAAAAAGTTAAACGCCCTGTTCACCAGCCTGTGAAAGCTGCATTATCGGACTAACCCAGACAATGCAGCAGACACGCTATTCCACAAAACTGGTAGCGGGTAGTAGTTCCACATCCATGTTTCGTTCGGTGTCTGCGAGCGGCAGTTCATCCTGCATCGCAGACACTCGTCTGATATTAAAGGCAGGCGACTCTGCTTCGTTACGGAGTAGATCGTTGACGGTCTGTTCCGAACTGGTCGCAGCAAAAGGATTCCTGCTCTCAGGTTGATTCGATTCGAGACGTGCCTCGGGTTCATACTTGGCTGACGGAACCGGTGGTGCATAACTCGGAGACATATCAGGCTCTGGTACCGGCAGAATGTCTGGTGTCATACGTTCCTGTTCGTTTTCATAGAGTGCCCCCTCGTTCGCAGGCATCAGGCCCACTTCACCAACATAACCATCGGCAACAAACGGTTCCGGCTTGCTCTGCAGCTTGTGAGCATCGACGCCGTGCGTTCTGGCCCAGGCACGTCTGATGGCCTGTTGATAGGCGACTGGATTCCATTCGCCTTCCATTAAGTGGATATTGTTGTGTTTCAGCAATGTCCCTTTCCACTTGTGAAGGTTTTTAATCGCCACGTTGTAAGCCACCAGTGAGCGATAATATTCTGTCTCGGCTGATGCCAGACTGGACTGGGCACGCAGCAGTGTATCCAGCGTGGTGGTTCCCGCCTGTACTTCTGCGTCAAACAGTTCCACCCGTCTGCGGGCTGCACGCCAGCGGTTGAAATTGGATTGTGCGGTCGCGTAGTTTTTGGTCAGATCCTGGAAGGTAATCGCCAGTTCCTGGCTGACGTCCATTTCCTGTGCCTTCAACAAAGCGCGGGCTTTCGACAAACGGAACTCCAGGTTTTCAACCTGGGCATGAGCCGACCGGAAACCGAGCGGCATACTGAATTCCCAGCCAATCGTCCAGCTGTCCTGATCATTATCCAGGAGCGTTCCGTAAGCACTGTGTAAGCCTTGAGAAGTGATCCCATCTGTGTTTTTCTGGCTGAGCAGACGATCCCCGAAGCCGTTAACCTGATAACTGGAAACCAGGTCCAGTCGCGGTTTGGTCAGGCTGGTTGCCGCCATACGTTGAAATTCGAGACTCTTAATATTCCATTTTTGTTTGCGCAGTTCGACCCGATGCACCAGACCTTCCGTCAGAGAGATACTCCAGTCGGGAGTGAACTCTGCCGAGACGGGGTCGTCGATCGGGCGGATAATTTTACCGTCGTTGACGGGCAGTCCCACGAGCCGACGGAAACGGCTTTCCGCTGTGTAAATATCGCTGCGTGTTGCCTGGACTAATGATTGTGTTTCAAACAGACGGTCTTTCGCCTGTGCTTCATCTGCCGGTTTGAAGTTTCTTGTACCGCCGGCTTCCAGTTTGGCATGAGCCTCGCGCCAGCTCCGTAATGCAGAATTGCGGGCGACGACCTGTGTGTCATACAGACGATAGGCCAGATAGAGTTGCCAGTAGGTTTCTTCAATATCGGAGACCAGGTTACGCACATTTTTCTCGAAGTCGGCCAGCACCAGATCGTTGTTGATGCGGGCGATCACGACCCCCTGACTGACACCGGTGATGCCAGTAAAGCCGGAACCAATCGGACCGGCGATGCGTGTATAATCCACGCCGGCTCCTGCCAGGAATGGTTGACGATAAGAAAGCCCCGCGTTGCCGGCGAAGTTGGAAGGAAATAACTGACTGGTTGCATTGCTGCCCGTATAATTCCAGTTATGCGACAGGGCAAACTGTCCGCCGTTCGCAAATGTTTTCGAGAGACCGGATTGAAATTGACCGGTTTCCTGGGCCAGAGTACCACCGGGAATCCCACCAAAAAACGGACTGTTCTGAACCTGTTCCGAGCGACCCCAGAGCATATTCGCGGTAAATGTAGTATCAAATGCGGAAAGAGCCGCTTCGACGCCCCGTGATCCACCCAGCAGAACATTGGTTTCCTGGATCGAAGGATCAAAAATCGTCGGCGTGCCGTCCGGATTATTCAAGACTCCGTTGCCGTTCGTTCCGAGTGTGCCGGCTACGCGGATGACTTCACTGTTGGACAGTCCCAGATGAATGGCATCCATCAGAGGTAAGTCCCAGATCTGATCCTGAGAACGGTCTGTCAAAGTACGCGGCTTGCCCGAGAAGGTAATTTCTTCCGGGGTCTCTTCAAAAACAGCCGGATATTCAATTTTTGTGGCGACATCTTCATAATATTGAAGTTCTTTATCACCCAGATAATGCAGGTCCGTATCGGTACCCAGACCGTGACAGCCTGCAAGTTGGCTGGCGATTAAACATCCACAAAAAAATTCGTGTAACTTCTGGCGAAGGTTCATGTATCTATCCTTAAAGACATGAACGTCGATTATGAGTACAAAGTGCTTGTTCATAACCACTTAAGGTTCATAATCGATAGTGCTGTCAGGGAGAATTCACCAAAATCAGGAGACAGTCATACTGGTGAGTCGCGCTGCTGATGACGACAATTTGCCCGCTTGGTAAAATCACTACATTCGGTATCGGCGATTTAATCGCTACAACTTGACTTTTTTGACGATTGGTCAAAATTCAATCGATTTTGCGGGTTCAGCTCGAAATTCGTGTAAGGTTTCCCCAGCATTTTTTTGATCAGAATGAGTTCGTCAGGATCATTTTGTTCAATGAAATATCCCCAAAACGGTAACACACAGCTGGAAATCAGATCGATTTCCGCAATTTGCCGCTCTGCCGTCAGTCCAAATGCGATCAATCCTCCAAAAGCAGGGGAGCTCCGATCCGCTGCAGAATCTGATTCGATGGCGAAGTAAATCGTTTCTGAGAAAATGTGGTATCACCTGGTTTACCTGTTTGGCTTGAAAAGTATGCGACGGCTACCGCGTATAGTTGAAAAGCGAATTCTGTTTTGATACGGTCACTGCTTGCCTGTGAGCTGTATATTCAGTATCAACCTGTATGCCCTTTGGTTTCAAGAGTCAGCAAGCCTGTAGCATTGCATTCATACACTTGAGACCCTGGTCGCATTCCCTTTTTGTCAGAAGTATTTGAGGAAACGATGTATAAAGTCACATTAATTCCAGGAGATGGAGTTGGCCCGGAAATCGCCGAGGCTACAAGAAAGTGTGTTGACGCCACTGGTGTAAAAATCGACTGGGATGTTCAGGAATGTGGAATTGAAGTCATTGAAGCCGAAGGGGGAGTCCCTGATCGGGTGATGGAATCGATTCGCGCCAATAAAATCGCGTTGAAGGCACCCATCACGACACCGATCGGAAAAGGGTTCCGTAGTGTAAACGTGTTCCTGCGACAGGAACTGGGGCTTTATGCCTGCGTTCGTCCCTGTAAAACTTACAAGGGTGTGCGAACTTATTTTTCCGAATCGAATGTCGATCTGGTTGTCATTCGTGAAAATACGGAAGACCTCTACGCGGGTGTGGAATTTCAGGCTGGTCAGAAAAATACCGCAGCATTGATCGAGAAGATCAACGAGTTTGCCACGGGCAAAAAAATCAACACGCCCCTCGAAGAAACCGGCATCAGCATCAAACCGATGTCGTATCAGGGAACCCGTGATATCAGCAATTACGCGTTTAAGTATGCCGTTGATAACAAACGCAAATCGGTGACATCGATCTGCAAAGCCAACATCATGAAGTTCACCGATGGCCTGTGGTACGACGAAACCCGTGCCGTCGCCAAAGCCTACAATGCGAAATTCGAATGGGCCGATCTCGCAGAAGGAGTCGCCGCAGATGCGAAGCTGAAAGGCATCGCCACCGATTGTGGCGGGAACATTGAATACAATGAGCGGCTGATTGACAACATGTGCATGCAACTGGTTCAGAAGCCGGAACTGTATGACGTGCTCGTCACCTCCAATCTGTATGGCGATATTCTGAGCGACCTCTGTGCCGGTCTGGTCGGCGGTCTCGGCGTGGCTCCCGGTTCGAACATCGGACCCGAGTCGGCCATCTTCGAAGCGACCCACGGTTCTGCTCCCAAGTACAAGGGACAGAATAAAGTGAATCCGGTTGCCTTGATCCTCTCCGGTAAAATGATGCTGGACTACCTCGGCGAACACGACGCAGCCGCCAGGCTGGATCAGGCCGTTGCCGACGTCATCGCCGAAGGCAAAGACGTGACCTACGATCTGAAAGACGATCGCAACGATCCGACCGCCGTCGGAACTCAGGAAATGGCAGAAGCCATCTGCAAAAAAATGCAGTAAATTCTGAGACATCATGAGACCTCATATCAACGATGCAGAGCAGCCATCATGCTCTGCATCGTTTTTTTATTTCCGTTTACGCGGCGGATCATTCTGAAAAAATGAACATGACGTCGTCGCGCCGGTGAGAACCCCGTTGCGTTATAAGCGCCGCCCGCAGGAATGCAAACAACTGATTCACTGGAACATTCTGCAGCAGTGCCGAAAGCACACTATAAAAGCCCCCTGTTTCAGCGCGATTTCCAAAAATACGACTCATACGCGCACCATTTCGCGCAGCGCTTCGAATTTGTTTCATAAAACTTCGCTGGAGGTCCATAGAACTTCGTTTCCGATTCACTGGAAGTTCCCAAAAATAATTCATCGTTCCCACTTGACTCCCCCACGCCAAAACACAAAATCAGCACGATACAATATTGATCGCAGACGCACGCCCAGGTGTCCGTCCGCAGAAAACAGCCACCGACCCCGAACAACATTCAGAACTTCCTGAATGAACCCCACCCTGAGCGGCACGGCACGAGCCGCCGTTTTCACCAGCAACATAACGACCAACGATTTTACCAGATCGCCACTGCCCCGGAGAGATGAAAACTGGTAAGCTGATAGAGTGAGCAGGTCCACCTCGCAGCGAAACAAATCCAAGGCACACCGATGAAATGGTTCAACTTCAATCAGAGACGAAAGCGAGTGCTGCTGGCAGGCACGGCAGGCATATTACTCCTGTTCTGTGCGTATCATCTTACCGGGGAGAACCAGCGCCCCTTGTCAGCGATGGAAAAGCAGCTGGTAGGTGAATGGTGCTCGGAGCCCGGCGTGCCCACTCGAATTTATAAACCGGATCGAAAATTCACCACATCCACGAGAGAATATACAGGCTTCTGGCACATCGATGAAGGAGAATTGACGGTCACAGTCTGGCAGCCTTACGAGTTTCCACGCTCACTCAGCTTCACCGGTCTCAGCCAGTCTCTGGAATCCATTCAGCGGTCATTCAACAAGGAGATTTACACGTTTCAGATTGAAATTGTTGAAAGCGGTCAGCAGCACATCGTGAATCATCCCATCGACAAGCGGCATCCCGATGGAAAATGGTTATGGACCCGCAAAACGGACCGGTAACAGATCAAACAGACGTCGAGAAATAATCATGCATAAAAAGAACCCGGAAGTAGATGGATATATCAACGAATCCAGACAGTGGCAGGCAGAACTGAAAAAGTTACGAACGCTCCTGCTGGATTCTCCGTTGATCGAAGAATGGAAGTGGCGTGCGCCCTGCTACACGTTTCAGAAAAAGAATATCGTTTTAATCAGTCGCTTGAAGGAATACTGCGCATTCAGCTTTTTCAAAGGCGCCCTGCTCAAGGATGCCCGGGGAATTCTAAAAAAGCCGGGCGAGAACACGCAGGCAGGGCGGCTGATCCGGTTTACCAGTGTAGATGAAATTGTAAAACTGGAACCGGTCCTGAGGGCCTATATTGCAGAAGCGATTGAAGTCGAAACAGCTGGCTTGAAAGTGCCTGCGAAAAAGGAGTCCGAACCGATCCCCGAAGAGTTGCAACAGAAATTCGAGGAACTACCAATCCTGCAGACGGCCTTTGAAGCTTTGACGCCGGGTCGGCAGCGAGCCTACCTCATGCATTTTTCCGCTGCCAAACAATCCAAAACGCGCGCGTCAAGAATCGAAAAATGCAGCCCGCGTATTCTCGCTGGCAAAGGATTGAACGACTGCACCTGCGGTCTTTCCCAACACATGCCCCGTTGCGACGGCTCACACAATAGTTTGTAATAAAAGGTGTCAGGAACCTTAAATATAAGGTTCCTGACACCTTTTATTACCTGGAAAGTTACCTGGCGATGATTAAGATCGCATTCCTCAAAATCACGTTCAGAACTATTAAATAAACACTAACGAGTGTCGAACCGCTCACACGGTCACTATTATTCCTTATTCCCGTCCTTCTCCCTCGACTGAGTCGTCAACCAGAGAGGCACGTGCAGGTCCCAGAAGATGGCGGCGCTGCGCAGGACTAAAATGAAGAGCGAACAGGTGATTCCGAATTCGACGGGATATGCGGGGAGCCAACTCAAACCGACGACATACAGCACACAGCCACAGGTGACCGGGATGGCGTAGAGCTCGCGGCGTTTCAGCAGCGTCGGTTGACCGGCGAGGACATCGCGCATCAGGCCGCCTCCGATTGCAGTCAGCACGCCCATTAGAATTGGCGCGAGCGGCCTGCCGAAGTCGAGCCACATGACTTTTTGCGCGGCCTGAATCGCAAACATGGAAACACCGAGCGCGTCGAGATACAGCATGGTGCGATAAATCTCTTTCCGCGTCAGGAAGCGTTCAGTGAGAAACGCGGCCAGGCTGGCCCCCAGCGCGACCCAGATGTAGTTCAGGTCTGCCGCCCAGAAGACGGGAACCCCCAGGATCAGATCGCGAATTGTGCCGCCGCCAATCGCGGTGATCAGCCCCAGCACGCATGCGCCGAAAAAATCGATCCCCCGCGGCGTCACCGCCAGCACCCCCGTCACCGCAAAAGCAACCGTGCCCACCATCCCCAGCAGATATTGTAACGTGGCTACGTCCATCGTCGTCGCATCATTTTAAAGTGCAGAGATAAAAGGTGTCAGGAACCTATTTAACCCCTATTGATCTTTCGTCATCGGTGTCTGTTCAGATTTCATCCGGTCGATATCCACAAATACGAGATCCAGCTCGTCTTTAAATAAATCACCGATCAGTAAATCAGTGATATTTCCTTTATGGTGAGGAAAACGTTTGATGAAATCGCCAAAGCTAAATCCATTATAAAACTCCACCACTAAACGACGCATCCGCTCCATTCCCCTGAAATAGTCCTGCGACCATTTTCCAAGTTGCTCCTGCGAAGTGTCATTTTTTTGCAGCCCCTCCACAATCGCATCTGCAGCCAGTTCTCCCGACTTTAAAGCCAGTAGAATTCCTGAAGAATAGAGTGGATCAAGGAAGCCCAGAGCGTCACCAACCAGTACCCAGCCGTTACCGGTGGCCTGTCTGGCCCGATAGGTAAAATCTTTTGTTGCTCTGATTACCGCGACCTGTTTTCCCATCGCGATGCGTTCTTTGACGACGGGACAGTTTTCTAATTCTTCCTGGAATGTCGTTACATGGTCCTGCCTGCCTTTGAACAAATAGTCGAAATCGGCAACCACTCCGACGCTGACTTTATTATCATGTAATGGAATATACCAAAACCAGCCATTGGAATTTTCTAAACTGAGTACAATGGTCGCGCCTTCATTTTCTCCTTCATCTCGAAATGCGCCCTCGTAATAGGTCCAGATGGCTCCTTTGTTGAGCGTAGGGTCCGATTCTCGAAGTTGAAACCTGTTAATGATCATCGAACTCTGTCCGCTGGCATCAACAATCACATCTGCAAATAATTCTTTGCGTTTCCCATCCGAATCTTTAAGCAGAACTCCCACCGCCCGGTCACCGTTGAAGAGCACATCCAGAACACGAACTCCCTGGTTGACTTCGACACCCTGGTCCCTGGCATTTTGCAACATCATGGAATCGAACTCGGTTCGACCAATTTGCCAGGTCTGGGAACTTTCATGCTGCTTATGTTCGTGAAAATAAAAGGGAGCAGACAGTTTCCCGGAAGAATTCACAAACTGAACACCCCGCTTTTTCACAAAGCGACTTGATTTTAACTGTTCCAGCATCTTGAGTCGTTTCAGAGGCCAATACGTTTCGGGGATCAATGATTCACCGATTCGATATTGTGGAGACAATTCACGTTCCATTAAGGCTACGGAAACCCCCTGCTGTGCGAGCACCGTCGCTGCCGCAGCGCCGGCCGGTCCGCCTCCAATCACAATGACATTTCCGGAATTTGTAGAGTCCATCTTCGCCTCACATACCATAAAATTCAATTCCACCGCGAAAGATTCACCAGAGATCCTAATGCGTGCCCGAAATACTGTCAAGACAATATTTGTCTTGACAACTATTGTCTTGACTATCATAATTTCACTTATGAAAAAATCAGCCAATCAATCAGAATTAGAACGCGTGAAATTCGATTCACTGGAACAGGAAACGTTTCTGCAGTTATGGCGAACGTATGACTGCCTGAAGGTGCTGGAGGATTCGTTGTTTGTGCAATTCGAACTCTCACCACAACAGTACAACGTTCTGCGGCTGTTGCAGATTGTGTCTCCGGAAACCATGCAGACCATGGAGCTGGGACGCCGACTGATTTCGCGCTGCCCGGATACAACAAGAATGCTGGATCGGCTGGAAGCACGCGCGTTGATCAAACGGAGCCGGCTCCCTGAAAATCGCCGCGTGGTCGAAGTCGCCATTACTGACCAGGGACAGGCGTTGCTCAATAAAATGGAGAAGGCCGTTATTAAAATGCATCAGCGGCAACTGGGACATTTGAGTGACGCAGAACGCAAAAAGCTGATTAAGCTACTCAAAAAAACGCGCGAACCTCATGAGGATGCGAGTTGTGACTGGCTGGAATCACGGTAACGGAAATCTACACGCGGGAGCACATCTCATTTAACCATAGCGCCACTCATCCGAATGGCCCTGCGCTACCATAAACCTGGACACAGGCGAAATGCTGAGTCCGTTCTCTAGACGTGCTCCCTAACATGGCACCAGTGAAACGGGTAAATAAAACGCTGGTTAAAAGGCCGGTGCCAACACCGAGCCTGTTGTCAACTTGTGTATGCGGCTGATCGGTTATTCCCTCGCTCAATGAGTAATATTCTTTACTACTACGTAAAAAGAAACCTGTTTCACAAATTTTCGTGATAGAAAAACGAGACATCGTTGTCTCACCCGTCCGATCAGATTTAGAAATGTAGGGGCGGACCCATGTGTCTACCCGCGGTATCGACGTGGCTTGCGTAATGCCGTTCGAAGTGTTTTTCCGGTTCCATTCTAAGACTGAAATAGGATCGAATATCACCAGGCGGGCGGACACATGGGTACCGCCCCTACGTTTGGCGTTGGAACCAACAGAACAACTTCTGCAGACTGGTTTTTGTGAGCGGAATGGCGCGATCCACCGTTTTTGAACCAGCGACCCAACACACAACCGGCGGCTCGCGCCGAGCCGCTCACTTTGTGTAAAAGGTGTCAGGAACCTTAAATATAAGGTTCCTGACACCTTTTACACACTGGTTCAATGTCTGACAAGCTGATGTCAGAGAGTGGAATTCCAAAGGCATTCGCCTGCGACTGCATCAATGTTACGATTTCGTATTATGCCATTCTGTATCCGGCATCCTATGCGTCCTCGGAGGCACTTTGTCTTGCTTTTGCAGCAAGTGCTTGTTCCTTAATCAGCAGACCTAAATCTTTGAGATAATAGACGGCTGTTTCATTTTGCGGGAGCCGAGATACTCCTGTTGCCTGGAGGCAAGTTTATGTAAGTCATTTCCTTTCGACAATTCTAGTGGTCTCACATAAACGGATGCGACACATTTTTCCTCCCGCTCAAAATTCTGCAGGAAATTCCATTCCCACCCCGAAAACGGCTGGATACATGCAGATAATTTGATACGATGGAGTGCAGAGTCTCGCCTTAAATTTTCCCGCCGCAGGAGTCTGTCCCTATGTCAGATGCGAACTATCCGCACCGATTGTCTGATTCTCTGTCCCGTCGTGATGTTTTGAAGCTGGGAGCCGCCGCGATGGCGGGGTCTGCTGGTTTGAACTGGTTGCGCTCTGATCTCGGTGCTGCGGAGACGAGGCGGCCGCAGGTCGCTGCCATTTATACGCAGTGTTTTTACTGCTCGCACGCGTATCATATTCTGCATCCCTTCCTGGGGCCGTATCTGTTTAATGGCAAGCTTCAGCAGCCGCAATGTGATGTGCTCTCGTTTTATGGCGATCAGTTTACCGATCAGGATCTTTCGCGGGGCGTGGCGAAACAGTTTGACATTCCGATTTATAAAACGATTCGCGAAGCGCTCTGCGTTGGCGGCGATGAACTGGCGGTCGACGCCGTCCTGTCGATTGGTGAGCACGGCGATTATCCCGATACGAAATTCGGGCAGACCATGTATCCCCGCAAACGGTTTTTTGATGAAATCGTGGACGTCATGAAACAGGCGAATCGCTTCGTGCCGGTCTTCAGCGACAAACACTTTTCCTATCGCTGGGACTGGGCGCGCGAAATGTATGACACCTCGCGGAAGTATGAGTTCCCGATGATGGTCGGCAGCTCGGTCCCTTTAGCCCAACGCACGATTCCACTGGAGATTCCGGAGGGAACCGAACTGGAAGACGCCGTCTCGATTCATGGCGGCCCCATTGAACGTTATGACATTCATGGTCTGGAAGTGCTGCAGTCGATGGTCGAATTTCGCAAAGGGGGGGAGACCGGCATTTCGTCTGTTCAGTTTTTGAAAGGGGATGACCTGATCAAAGCCGGCAAAGCGGGGCGCTGGTCGATGAAGCTGGCGGAAGCCGCCATGCAGGCCGAACGGGGCAACACAAAGCGGGGGCTCTTTGATCCGATTGAAGGGGAAGGCACAGCGGAGCCGCACGGCATTCTGCTGGAATACAAAGACGGGTTCCGGGCGACGATGCTGAAAATTGGTTCGAATGGCGTGCGCTGGAATTTTGCCTGTCAGGTCAAAGGGGAAG
>CAXBFD010000020.1:0-75924 GCA_963974925.1 uncultured bacterium
GATTTCCGATTCGAGGTTCCGTCGTAATCGTCTTCGGAATAATGCCGCCCAGCTTGGAAAAATCAAGAAATGCTGCCATTTCGCGAGCGTAGCCAAATGTACCGGAGGCAACCAGGATCGGGTTTTTGAGATGCAGACGGTTTAGCGTGACTGCTAAGAGATCCGTTTGAGTAGGGGCGTTCATCGGATAATAGTCCGTTGCAGCCAGGAGGCCGCATGCTCGTTCTTAAAATATTTTTGATAACAAGAGGAGTGCCATGAAAACGCCTTGCGATGAGGTCCGTTGTCAAATCATTGCACTAGGCAGGGATTTTCAGGGTGCAGGAATCTTCAGGGCAGGGATCATTCAGGATCCACAGGAAGTTATCTTAGCGTTCTCTGAGTTCGAGAGCCAGTAAGTGTGCTACTGAAAACACAATCCTGAAAAGCAGAAAAGCTGCCTGAATGGAGAATTCGGCAGCGGAACAGCATTATTTTGATGATAGTCGATGGCCTGGTAACGGCCCTGATGGAATGACCGATAGCCATCTGCTTCAAGATGGAGTATTTAAATCACTCCGCCGTGTGTTCGGTATGGTGTGGCAACGTCAGGCATATCCAGCCCCCAGATTCGTTCCCAGATTTTGGGAATGTGCCGCATACTTTCTGATTGGAAAATTAATTGACGAGCACGATCATCTCTTGAGGATGAATAGATGGGAACCACGCACCCGACCTGAGTAAGGGATACTGCAATTAACATGCTGGCCAATAATAACTTACGCATTTTTTTCTCCATGATATGGTTGTGCCATATTTGCTGGTGTTGATCCCAGGCATCGATCCCTTAATTCAAACCATTGAATGGAAGGCATCAAACCGATATCGAAGGGGTTTAAAGTGCTGAAATGTGAATAGAGGAGGCTAGAGAGGCAGGATTATAAAAGCCACATTTAATCTTCTCTATATCGATTTATCGACAATCAGATCAGGAGACTTTGGTAAAAAATGCGGATTATTCTAATTATTGTGGTAAATCTGTTTATCCGGTGTTATCAGGGAGAGAAAGCAGGTGTGGCTACGGTTTATTTGTTCATATTACAGTGAGCTGGCAGTGGCGATGAAATAAAAGAGCCGGTCTGTTTGTGTACAATCAAAACAGACCGGCTATGAGAAAATTCATACCAGTTTTTCCACACTAAACACTTCAGGAAACAGGTTTAAGGCGTATGCTGGGAGCCCGAATTGTAGGAACCGTTGTTATAGGTTCCCAGTTGCGGAGATCCTGTTGCTGAACCTGGACTTTGTGGAGCCGCTGGTGGGGTTTGATGCGGTTGTGTTGCAGCCGCAGGAGAACTCACCGGAGGTTGTGAAGCAGCAGCCTTAAGTCTGGCAGCTTCCTCTTCCAGATCGCGCACACGTTTTTCCATTTCCTTACCAGGCTTAAATGTAACGACGTATTTTTCTTCTACGTCAACACGTTCACCTGTCCGTGGATTCCTTGCCTTCCGCGCTGCCCGCTTTTTGACTTCAAAGACGCCAAAATTGCGGAGTTCGATACGCTTGTCTGTGACAAGGGTATCAACAATCGCATCGAACGTTTTTTGCACAATCTCTTTCGTTTTGAGTTGTGTCAGACCAATCTCTTCCGAAATCACTTTGACAATCTCTTTTTTCGTCACGACTGGGTTCTCCCAATTCTGAGAAGCCGTCGGACAGCTATGCCCTTCCGCTAGGCAATCCAGAGCCGTCTCAACTGTAATGGGTTACACGACTTAGTGTCATAGTAGATTATTTCCCACAATTGAACAGTAAGTCAAGACCGATCTTTGGCTGAATGCCACAAACACAGGGCGCTCTGACATTTTTTCTCGCCATGAACGTAATTCTTACAAGTCTGTTATTTCTGAGAATCTTACAAATTCAGATAGTGACACGAGGTTGTAAGTCATTTGTATGTAAGTAGATATATCGGTGATGACTCTCCCCGGTTATGGCGAGTCAAAACGTACAGAGGTCCATAAAAAGTGTCAAATGGGGAATTCAGATTTTCTTTACAAACTTCGAACGAAATTCGTAAAAAGAGGGCTGGAGACTGACTTTCACAGTAATTGAGAGCTCCAAATCCTTTTCACAACGCAACTTAATCAATGGAAATTAATTGAGTTCGACAGGATGTTCAGAGCAGTAAAAGTCATTCGGAGAGACGTAACCCGTGTTAGAATCGCGATGCATTCCTGATGAGTCAGCAAACCAAATCGGGGGCGCTTATCTGCATCAAAAAAAATAAGGTCGCAAACATTTCAGTAATCACAAGTCGGTTTGTGAGGCACGTTTTTGAATCTCATCAAAACTCACAAAGGCCCCTTTTCCTGCGCCGGGGCAGTTGGGAGAAAGCGAATCCCAACTTGCTTTACTTTCAAGATTAGAATTCCAGAAAGGCCATGTTCGGCACTGTGCAGGACGGGCTGCATAAATGGTGCAGCCTCTCTTCTCAGGATCAAAGAAGGTACAATCACCGTTCGCAAATTCAGTTAATGAACGCCGACCTGCATAAAGCCGCGTATGCATTAACAGGATTTCACCTTTGGATTTTCCCGTTAGTTCTGCAATAGCCTCGATTTCTGATTCGTCGACCCAAACGACACCGGGGGCACCAGTACAACAATTGCCGCATTGAGTACAGGTAAAGTGTAAACCATCCTGATACCAGGGGGCTTGTTCAGAATTCTGATCACTCATTTTTCAGATCGTTTCTCTGTATTGTGTTAAACTGTAGTTTTGCTTCTCTTTTTGTAAGTTACTCGTGCGAATATGTCAAACACAAACGAAGTATTGAAGGTGGGGGGAATCGTTCTCTGTGGCGGTGAAAGTTCCCGCATGAATTATCCCAAAGCGTTGTTGCCTATGGGAAAAGAGCTGATGCTACAACGGATCGTGCGAATTGTCTCAACAGTTGTTTCACCTGTGATCGTTGTTGCCGCACAGGGACAGGATTTACCACAACTACCCGAGTCGGTATCCGTGATTTATGATAAAGAGCCGGGAGGAGGTCCTCTCTCGGCGATTGGTCAATCGCTGGCTGCGCTGCAAGACCAGTGTGATGCAGCATTTGTATCTGCCTGTGATACACCACTGATACAGGCTGAGTTTATTTCAACGATTATTTCCGCCTTGGAAGACAATCAAATGGTCATGGTTCAGGAAGGTAAATGGTACCATCCCCTGGCTGCCGTTTACCGCACATCGCTGATCCAACCGATTCAGCGTCTGTTAAACAAAAACTATCGACGACCCATCGATCTGGCAGAGAACGTCAAATCCTGTTTTCTCGATGCCGAGGCGTTGCGCGAGATTGATCCCCAGTTACGGGGACTGCGGAATATTAATACCCGTGATCAGTATTTTGAGCTGCTCCGTGAAGCAGGCCTTGAACACTCGACAAAGTTACCCTTTGAAGACGCACGGTTTTGAAGTGAAGTGAGAAAGTTGGCTATCCCTCCAGCCAGCTTTTAGACGGGCGTCATCACTCTGGCTGGAGGGGAGCCTACTTCAATTTACCGTTGGGTACCAGGTGTACCCGGGCAGGCTGACTCTATGTGAGAGCAATGACTGTGCCAGTAAAGAGTGAATCTGAAATCCCCGTGAATACTGCTTATTCAAAGTGAATTTGAGAGTTCAATAGAAAATCCGTCAGGCTCGGGAGGATCAGGAACACTGTCTGCGTCTGTTTAAACGACAGGCTTGTCGATTAATCAGACGCGTAAAATCGAGTCGCAATCTGATCACCAAGGATGCTGAGCGAGTTCTGGAGCTGTTTAAGGCTGCTGCGATGTTTTTAAATCGCGTTTGATTTCCCGCAGAATGATCTTTTGTTCGGGAATCGCCTGATAAAAATGCAGTTCTGCCTGTTCGTATTGATGCAGGTCCAGATTTTCAGCTGCGATTTCCAGAATGCGATCTGCCATTTTCTGGATGGCAGCATCGTTCTCATCCGGGTTGAAAGGGACTGCCAGTGTGACGCGAAATGTAACCGGATTTTCCTGTTTGCCTTTGAGTCGTCCCCCTTCCACACGTGGTCGGGATTGGGGGAATTCCCTGGCCAATGCATTTTGTGTCTCTGCAAAGGAGAAGGTATTCACGGCCTGGAATACATAAAGCGATCCTGACATCAGCAGACCGAAGATCAGCAGGCTGAGGACAATTGTCCTGCCTTTGAATAATTTCGGCTGTGATTCAGGATCGTGAATGGTCATGGATGACTCAGAATTGCAAAACGTAAAACTTTCAGTTTTCCAGCTTGGCGGCAGCTTTGTTGATGGCCTGCAGATACGCTTTCGCGCTCGATTCAATAATGTCTGTGCTCACACTGCGGCCCGTATAGATTTTCCCTTCAATGCGAACTTCCACTCGAACTTCACCCTGAGCGTCCTTTCCGCTGGAAACACTGCCGACATGATATTGTTCGAGTATTCCGGAGATTCCTGAAATCCGCTCGACAGCTCGAAACACTGCATCAACGGGGCCATCGCCGGTAGCAGCATCGCAATGAATTTTCCCGTTTTCATCCGCGAGCTCAATTGTTGCGGTGGCAATCGTGCCGGTTCCTGCAGAAGTGTGAAACCGGGCAATTTTCCATTTTTCCGGCGTGTCGGTGACCTGATTCTCGATCAAGGCGACAATGTCCGAATCATAGATTTCCTTTTTCTTGTCGGCTAACGTGATGAACTCATTGAAGATCCGCTCGAAGGTTTCATCATCCAGAGTATGTCCCAAAGATTTGATCCGATCGAGAAAGGCATGGCGTCCGCTGTGTTTCCCGAGCACGAGATTTGTCCCGACGTAGCCGACATCATCCGGACGCATGATTTCATAAGTCGTACGTTCCTGAAGCATGCCATGCTGATGTATGCCGGCCTCATGTGCAAATGCATTCTTGCCCACGATCGCCTTATTGCGTTGGACAGTCATGCCTGTGACCGTCGATACGAGGTGGCTGGTCGGATACAGCCGCTTCGTATTAATATTCGTATTCACGCCGTAATAATCAAACCGCGTTTTCAACGCCATCACGACTTCTTCCAACGCACAGTTTCCCGCACGCTCGCCTAAGCCGTTGATAGTGCATTCAATCTGTCGTGCACCTGCTTCGACAGCCGCCAGACTGTTGGCGACGGCCAAGCCGAGATCGTTATGACAGTGTGTGCTGATAATAGCCTGATCGATGTTGGGAACATTATTTTTCAGCGTTCTGATCACGTCGTGAAAGTGGGCAGGGGTCGCATAACCGACGGTGTCGGGAATATTGACCGTCGTCGCACCAGCTTCAATCGCCTTTTCAACGACTTCACAGAGGAAGTCTTTCTCGGTTCGGGCGGCGTCTTCAGGTGAAAATTCGATATCAGGGCAATAATCGCGGGCCCGCTTGACCATTTCCACGGCCGTTGCCACGATCTGTTCCTTGTTCATTTTCAATTTATGTTCGCGGTGAATTGAACTGGTGGCGAGGAACACGTGAATCCGGGATTTTTCCGCTCCTTTTAAGGCTTCCCAGGCGCGATCGATGTCATCATTGCGGCAGCGGGCCAGGGCACAAATGGTAGTCTGGCTGCCGAATTCGTTGGCAATTTTGCGAACCGAATCGAAATCGCCCGGTGAGGCAATGGGGAAACCTGCCTCGATGATATCGACGCCCAGATTAACAAGCTCCCTGGCCACTTTCATTTTTTCGGAGGTGGTCATGCTGCAGCCAGGCGACTGTTCACCGTCTCTCAAGGTGGTATCAAAAATCTTTACTGTGTCATTGGACATCGGTTTTCTCCAGGATTCAATTTCCACTCCCGGTCAGGGGAGCTAATGAGAGACCAGAATAATACCAGCAGGTGAAATAAAAAACCCTGAGGCCGATCTGGTCTCAGGGTTTCGCTGTTTTTGATTAACAATCGTACAAAGAACCTAAGACCTGGCTTGGGATAGCAGGTTTAATAGAAGGTTCAGGTTTAGTAGATTGTGGATTTGCATCAGACTCTAATCACTTCCAGTTAAGTTGTTTCAGCAGATAAGCTGACTCATTGCTAAAATAATTTACCTGCCGACTCACTCAGGGTCAATCCGGATCGGATTGATTTTGTCAAAATGTAAGACAGCTTCGTGCGACAGTGGTTCGCTAAAATGACATGAAATATCGAACAGAGCCGTTATTTCGCAGCCAGCCCTGCTTTCTCCTGAAGCGACTCTTTCCCCATCCGATGGCAGAAGTCTCCAAATGTCTCGCCTGCCTCACGCTCCTCTTTGAAATATTCCAGCAGCGGAGAAAGTCTGCCGGTGATTTCGTTCATCGGAATCAGGTCGTCATAAATGAATGCGAGCCGGTTCCCCAGTGAATTGCCGCCGAGATACAGCGTATACTTTCCGACCGCTTTTCCAACGAGGCCGATATCCGGAACATAAGGCCGGGCACACCCGTTCGGGCAGCCAGTCATATTCACGGAGATTTGTTCGTCCTGAAGTCCCAGACGCGTCAATTCTTCTTCGAATTCTGTAATCAGATCGGGCAGGACTCTTTCGGATTCCGTAATCGATAAAGCACACATCGGCAAGGCAGGACACGCCATTGATAAACGACGAATCACAGTCAGTTCGTCTGCGCGTTTCATGCCATGATCTGCCAGGATTTTCTCGATCGCTTTCTGATCCGCAGGCTCAATGTCACAGAAAATCACACTTTGCTTGGCAGTAATGCGTGAATCAAATTTGTAAGTCTCCAGAATCTTTCGCAGACCAGTTTTGATTCTGAGGTCGCCTTCATCTTTGATGCGGCCGTTTTCGATATTCACGCCGAGGAACAGTTTGCCATCTCCCTGATCGTGCCATCCCATGTGATCGTCAATTCCCGTGACTTCGACATCGCGGGGGGCTGGAACCGGTGCGCCGAAGTACTCTGCGACTTTCGCCCGAAACTCTTCAATACCCAGATTGTCGACCAGATATTTCATACGTGCCTGTTTGCGGTCTTCACGGTTACCAAAATCGCGTTGGACTTTGACCACCGCTTCAGCGACGGCGAGAACCTGATCGTTTTCGACAAACCCCAGCGGCTTACCCAGAGCGGGATAGGTTTTTTTATTGCTGGGAGTCACACCCATGCCGCCGCCGACATAAAAGTTGTAACCAACGATTTTCTCGTTCTCCACAATTGCCAGCAGACCGATATCCTGTGTGTAGATGTCGACGCAATTGTCTTCGGGCAGGGCAATGCCGATTTTGAATTTCCGAGGCAGATATGTTTTGCCGTAGATCGGTTCTTCGACCGGCTGGAACTCTGCTTCGTTCGTTTTATTGCCTGCTTCGTCCGTAATCCATAAGTCAAAGTAGGAACTGGTTTTTGGCTTTAAGTGTTCTGCCAGCGCATAGGCCATGTCCTGCATGGAATCGAAGATCGCATTGTTTTTGTAAGGGGCAGGGCACGCCATCACGTTGCGGTTGACGTCGCCGCAGGCGGCCAGTGTCGTCAGCTTGGAGTCATTGATTCCTTTGATGGCCGCTTTCAGATTGCCTTTCAGCACGCCGTGTAACTGAAATCCCTGACGCGTGGTGAGACGCACGGTGCCGTCGCCATACTGATCGCACAGATCCAGTTCCGCCAGGAATTGTTCCGCGGTCACTTTACCGCCGGGAACCCGGGTGCGGATCATACAACTGTATGCTTTTCCTTTGGGAGTCCCATCCGGATTCTTGGCCTTTCTCAGATCACGGTCGTCCTGCTGATAGGTTCCATGATGTTTCAGCAGTTGTGTAGCATCGCCGGAGAATTCATCGCTGTCATTCTGCAATTCTTCACCGATGGTGCCACGCAGTTGATGGCTGCCTTCTTTGAGAAATTCCATTTTGGAAAGCTTAGGGCCTTCTTGGGATGTCATGTCTTCAATCCTGGTTGGTATGGTCGAAACGACATTCAGAGTTCGGCTTCACAGGAAGTGTTTCTGAATGACTGGGTAGGTTTAGTTTGAATCCAATTGGCAATCTCGGGTCGTTCAGGTACTATTTATGACGTTAAAGACTGGATCACTCAGAATTGTAGAGATTTCACTCCACACGAACAGGTCATAATTTAACAGCGACTTGATCATTTGTACCCGCGGAAATCGTTTCCATATAGAGTATAAGCGACTTCCCGTATCTTGAATAGTGACTTTTTCATGTCGTTCACAGCAGAGAATTTGCTGGTCTGATATTTACCATTAATGAGAAACATTAAAAATCAATCGATTCTGCTGCTGGCCACCGGGCTGGGCATTGGTTATCTGCCGCGCGCCCCCGGAACGTTTGGCAGCATGTTAGGTCCCCCGCTGGTTATCGGGCTGTTCTGGTGCGGTTCCTCGTTACCCGTCTATCTGTTGATCTCTGCACTCTTATTTTTGGCGGGCGTCTATATTTGTGACCGAGGAGCGAAAATACTGGGGCTGGACGATCCCGGTTGTATTGTCTTCGATGAAATCACTGCGTTTACGGTCGTGATGTTACCGGTAGTTAATCGACCCGTTGATTCTCAATTCTTCTGGTACTCGGTGCAGGCCTTTCTCTGGTTTCGCCTGTTTGACATCTGGAAACCCTGGCCGGTTCGTTATTTTGATCGAATTCACGGAGGCTGGGGGATCATGGCGGACGACTTTGTGGCTGCCATTTATGCGGCGATTTGTCTTTACGCCACATTAATTCTTTTGGGGTGGTTTTAGATTTCCTGCTGATGCGTTATGTTGTGATCGCCCTAAAACATTTCAGAAATCTTGCAAGGAATTGTCAGAGTGTCCGCAGTAATCATCGATGGTAAAACGCTGGCCGCTACATTTCGTGAGCAACTCGCTCAGGAGGTGGCGCAGTTGAAAGCAGAATCTCAAATCGTTCCGCATTTGACGGCTGTTCTGGTGGGGGAAGATCCGGCAAGTGCCGTATATGTCCGAAATAAACAGCGGGCCTGTGAAAAAGCCGGGATCCAGAGCACTCTGAAACGGTTACCAGCAGAAACGACTCAGGCGGAACTGATTGATCTGGTGCAGGAGCTGAATGCCGATCAGAGTGTACACGGGATCCTGGTTCAGCTTCCCCTGCCAAAACACATTACGGAAACGGCGATTCTGGATGTGGTCAATCCGTTGAAAGATGTTGACGCCTTTCATCCTGAAAATGTCGGTTTGATCGTCCAGGGACGTCCACGCTACCTGCCTTGTACTCCTTATGGAATTCAGCAGATGATTGTCTCCACCAAAATGGAGACGGCAGGAAAACATGCGGTGATTTTAGGCCGCAGCGAGATTGTGGGAAAACCGATGGCCATGCTGCTGGTGCAGCGCGGCCTGGGCGCTGATGCCACGGTCACGATCTGCCATAGCAGAACTCAGGGTTTAAAAGAGATTGTGCGCACGGCGGATATTATTATCGCCGCCATCGGTCAACCGGAATTCGTGACAGCGGATATGGTAAAACCCGGCGCTATTGTGATTGATGTCGGCATCAATCGCGTCGATGACAAACTGGTTGGGGATGTCGACTTTGAGGGAGTGAAAGAAGTTGCCTCGGCGATCACACCTGTCCCCGGCGGGGTAGGGCCGATGACGATTGCCATGCTCTTGAAAAATACCTTGACGGCAGCCCGAATTCTCTCCGGTATCGACGCTGATTGATGTACAGCATCATCGGTGAATCGGTCGGTTGAAACACGCCAGCAGAATTCACACGACAAATAAAAAAACTCTCCCGATTTTCGAGAGAGTTTTTTTGATTTCGTATGCCATACAGAGATGACAAAAGCTGCCGATTAAGGCTTCTTAGGTTCTTCTGGTTTAGCAGGTTCTGGTTTCGCTTCTGGAGCTGGCTTCGCATCAGGTGCTGGCTTTGCTTCTTCTGGAGCAGCAGGTTTGTCACCTTCTGGCTTGGGAGCGTCACCTTCAGGATTAGCGTCTGGTTCTGGTGTTTCGGTTGGCATATCTGCTGGTGCATCAGCAGGTGCGTCAGCTGCAGGTGCAGCTGGTTTGTCAGCTGGTTTTGTGCAACCGGCCAGGAATACTGTAAGTCCCAGTAATGCAAACATTGTCGACAGTAATTTCATCTCAGTTCTCCGTTTCTCAATGGAATATCTGATTTGCAAGCATGAGAGTCTTACAAATCGGGTTTGATTCAGTGATGATTGAAGGAAACCCTAATTTTCAGGTCTTGTTCGAAAGAGCAAGCCCCCCTACCACTTATAAGAGATGTTTTCTCAGTGGTTTATTCCAGAGAATCTCTGAATTTTCTAAAAACCTGTGAAACAAGCAGTTTGTTAAGGTCATCCCATCAATTTATGTGAATGTGTTTGGAGAAATGTCATTGGAAATGCTCAAGATATGAGTATCTCTTCCTATTCTTCCCGGCTACCTTACTTTTTGTTGACATATATAAAATACAGACATATCTTTAGTAGGTAGACCGGACAATGAGTGTTCGAGAGGACTCTGTAAGGAGGCTCCCCCCTGTCATTCACCTGCGATACAGACACTATTACCACTGTGTCTGTTGCCGGGAGCAAGATTATGAAGCTGTCTGTGTCTTTAGCACTGATTCTCTTTTTTTCAGTCGCCGCTAATATCTTCTCCGATGAATCCGAAGATCAACTTGTCAGTGCAAACCCTGATTCCAGTCTGGCTGAGCTTAAGGCTGCCAACCTTGAATTTGTGAAAGCCTTCGATCACCGTGATGCGAGTGCCATTGCCGATATGTGGACCGAAGATGGCGATTATATCGATGAAACCGGAACTCGTTACGCAGGCCGGGAAGCAATTCACAATGAATTTGAGCGGTATTTTCATACCAGCTACGGCCGTAAGCTTATTCTGCACGCCAGTTCAATTCGCTTTCTCCGTCCGGATATTGTTCTGATTGACGGAACTTCAGAAGTCGATCCTGCCCCGGCGGGTAAACCGGTCGTCGGACATTTCTCGGTCATTCGAGTCAAACAGGACGGTAAGTGGTTACTGACTTCGGTACGCGAATCAGCCGTTGAAGTCCCGTCAAACTATGAGCACCTGAAGCCTCTGGAGTGGATGATTGGTGAATGGGTCGATCAGGAAGAATCGTCCAGTATTTATACATCCGCCGTCTGGAGCAAAAATAAAAACTTCATCATTCGCAAATTCAAAGTCCATTTGGATGAACGAAATGTGCTGTCCGGTACACAACGCATCGGCTGGGACCCCATCAGGCAACAGATCAAAAGCTGGACCTTCGACACGGACGGCGGTGTCGCTGAAGGCTACTGGTCGCACCATGGTGATCAATGGATCGTGCAGAAAGTCAGTGTACTTCAGGATGGAACACGTGCTTCTGCCACAAACATTTATACGATGAACGATGATAACGACAGTTTTCTCTGGGAATCCAAAAATCGAATTGTCGGTAGCGAACCAGAGCCCGATATCGAGCAGGTGAAAGTCATTCGTTTACCTCCTGCGATTGATCCTAATCAGGTCAACTAATGAAACCCTTCTCTTCTTATCAGATCTTAGATCAAACAGGTTGAATTGATGAAACAGTTTACAACAATGACCTTGGCATTCCTCGCAGTAATCTTTATTTGCGAACTGGATTGTTTTGCCCAGCGAGGAGGCCGAGGCGGTGGCGGCGGAAGAGGTGGCGGCGGTGCTTCACGAGGCGGAGGCAGCCGTGCTTCACGACCTGCACCCTCAAGACCTTCCCCTTCACGAGGAAGCAGCTCCTTTTCCGGACGCAGTCCTTCCATGAGCCGTCCCAGATCATCAAATCGACCTGCTCAATCTTTTAATCGGCCTTCCAGTAAACCTTCAAGACCAGCGAGCAAGCCTGGAAAAACACTCGATTTTTCCAATCGAAAACCTGGCACTTCCAAACCAGCGATTCCAGGTTCAAGACCGGGAAGTGGTTCGCGTGACCCGGGCTTACGCCCCGGAAGCGGGAATCGACCGGGAATCCAACCTGGTTCACCGGGCAACCGTCCCGGTACAATTCCTGGTTCAAAACCTGGAACAGGAAGACCAGGCTTATCTCCCGGCAACGGAAATCGACCCGGTGATGGAAATCGTCCTGGTAGTGGATTACGCCCCGGCAATGGAAATCGACCTGGCGACGGGAACCGACCTGGCAGCGGCTTACGTCCCGGCGATGGAAATCGACCCGGTGAGGGGAGACCGGGGCTGAAACCGGGCGGAGACCGTCCTGTAAACAGGCCCGGAGCTGGAAACCGACCCCCCGGAAACCGCCCCGGTTATGCCAACCGACCTTATTACCGGCCAGGATACTGGCACGGTTATCGACCTGGCTATCGATATAACCCGAACTATCATTACAACAGATATGGTTACCGTCCGTGGGCCTGGGCCACATACGGCGGGGTTGCTGCCTGGATTGGTTACAGTGCAGCCACACCCGTGGTTTACAACTATTCTGTCTCAGATGGTTATGTCTATAACGACGGCGTACAAGTGGCTCCCGTTGCGGAGTACGAAACACAGGCGACGCAAATTGCGGACAGTGTACCTCCGCCCGATGATGCTTCCGAGTGGATGTCGCTCGGCGTTTTTGCCATCCTGCCTGAGGGGACGGAAGACGTTGATGTGACGGTTCAACTGGCGGTCGGAAAAAATGGTGCCGTTGCAGGGACCTACTATAAAAAAGAGGGTGATATCACACTGCCGCTCAAGGGGGCCGTCGATGAAAAGAACCAGCGCGTCGCCTGGAAAGTAGGCGATGAAGATCCCATCACGATGGAGACCGGCCTGGACAGTCTCACGAAAGATCAATCAAAAGTGATTATCTATTTCAGTGGAGGCGTTTCGGAAACCTGGAATATGCAGCGGATTGATCAGGAGACAGCCAAGCTCGCAGAGCAGGAAATCCATAATGATTCTCTGAAGAGTGAGTTAGCCGCATCTTACCAGGAACTGGAAAAAAATCTGGACGATGCCTGGAAAGACTATCTGGCTCTGCCGGAAAGCTTTTATTCCAATTCGGAAATTCCTACGAAAGAGGAACTGGAAACGGTGATCAAGCATTATCAGCAGATCCAGACCGATTCCAAATATCAGGTTCTGACCTCACGAGCGGAATTTCAAAAGACGTATCAATTGCTGCAGGAATATCTCAAAGATCTGGATCAGCAGCCGGAGTTGCCGACTCCGCCACCTCCAGCAGCCAGTTGAGCCATCAGAGAACCGGTAAGCCCGGTTCTCGATCGGATACTGACAAAAGCCGAATGCAGACAAAATTGCCCTGATCTTCAGGGCAATTTTTATTGATATCTGACAGACGGGGGGACAGCAGAGAAAATCGGTGATGAAATACGAGCAGCCGCATCTTTAGAAACAGTGGCTTTTTCGACACGTGTTTACTCCGATTTGAATGCCGTCGCTTTGGAGGGGGATCCCGTTGCCAGGCCGGTTTTCAATCTTCAAATACAGCGCCTCTGGGATTTACAGAGATTCCACTTCGCAGGTGTCTTCTGAAAAGATTTATTTTCGAGCAGATTCAATACTCTGCTCGAATCGAGCCATTTTACCATAACCCGAGTTGAAAATTTGAGTATTGAATCCGGGATTCGACTCCTGCAGGGAGTGGCTGACCTGCTTTAGTTTGACTTTCACGATTTTAGTGCATATCGTGAATAAGTGAGCCGGGCAATGATTGTTCGACACAACCTGGCAGGACGCTCCTCACTGGTGCAACTCTCATGCGGGCACTGTTAGAAACGGATTCTGTATCTCGGGGGCAAGGAGAGGGAACGTTGTGTGTACCTTGTGCTGCTCGTCTTATTTTCTCTCGCCGCCAAGTGTGTTACTGACGAATCTCAGAAACAGCCGACGGGTAATACCAGTTTGCTTCACTTTCTCCAGGCCGATATGGTGTTGATGGACGGGATGTCGGAAGCGGATGCTGCTCCCGCAAACACCGGCCTCAAAAGGGACACACTGAGTCAGGCATCACAAACGATCGTCTGTGGCGACAGCTTTTGCCGCGGAGTTAGCAGGCAGAGACCAGTATCATTTTGAATATTTAAGACTGCGAGGCGTAAGTCGCTGAAGAAAAATTGTGTAAAAATTCTTCTTCAGAAGTCGCTCACACAACGCGACATCAATACCGTAATCATTCATGACAAGTTTCTTTCGAAAAACACGAAACAGAATTGTCGACAACAAACAGGGAGTGAATATCGAGCAGGGAGAAAAATGTGTTTTTTTCCTGGGATAAACGCGAAACAGGACGATCTTGAATTTTCTCTCTTCATGATCGTACAGGTGATAATCATGAGACAGTTTACAATTACGATTTTGGCATTGCTCGCTGTGATGTTTGTCAGCGAACTTGACTGTTTTGCACAACGTGGCGGGCAGGGAGGTGGAGCAAGTCGAGGTGGCGGCGGACGCGGTGGTGGTGGACACCATAGCAGATCTTCCGGCGGCGGAGGGCACCGTGGTATGTCCGGAAGCGGAAGCTCTCGTGGGGGCGGGCACTCCGGCGGGATATCTCGCTCCATGTCCTCGGGAGGAAGATCTTCTTCGCAGCGCAGTATCCCCTCACGTTCATTCAGCCCCTCACGGTCAATCAATCAGTCTTCGAATCGAATTTCAAGATCCGCCATGCGTCCGGGGAGTTCATTCAATTCCGCCAGAGGCAGTCAGTCTGGTTCTTCCAGAAACTCGATTTCCGCACGTCCGGGAAACAGCATCAGCAACCCGCGATTACGTTCCGGAAGCAGTAACCGCTCCAGAGCAGACTTCTCAAACAGGTATTCGGGTTCCAGGCAAAGTGGCGGGAGTTCGGGCTTGAGTCCGAGAGGCAATCGAAACAGCGTGGGAAATCAGTACAACGGCGGAAGATCTGGCTTGAATTCGGGAGGAAGCCGGCACGGAGTTGTTAACAACCACAGCAGTCGAAGTCCTGGCCTGAGTCCCGGAAGAAACCGAAACGGGTCTGGTCATCACCATACTGGTCGAAGTCCTGGTTTGAGTCCCGGAGGAAATCGACATGGGTCTGGTCATCACCACGTCGGTCGAAGTTCAGGTTTGTATCCTGGAGGAAATCGTTCAGGCGTATTCAACCGGCCCGGTTACGCGAACAACCGATCTTACCATTATCGACCCGGATACTGGTCCGGTTATCGATCAGGCTATGGATTGGGCTATGGTTATCGGTCCGGTTATGGTTATGGTCGGTATCCGTATTATCATTATCGCAGATATGGCTACCGTCCCTGGGTCTGGACTACGTTCGGCGGTTTGAGCGCCTGGATTGGTTATAACAGTCTGGCCCCCGTCGTTTATAATTACTCGGTCAGTGATGGCTACATTTATAACAATGGTGCGCAAGTCGCTCCCGTTACGGACTATGAAACGCAGGCAGATCAGATTGCAGACAGTGTTGCTCCCCCCGAGGATGCGACAGAGTGGATGTCGGTGGGGGTTTTCGCCATCGTTCCACAGGGAACGAAAGACGTCGATGTGACGGTCCAGCTGGCGGTCGGTAAAAACGGTGCGGTTGCAGGTACCTATTTCAAAAAGGATGGTAATATCACGCTGCCGCTGCAGGGCGCCGTTGATGAAGCAAAACAGCGCGTGGCCTGGAAAATCGGCGAGGAAGATCCCATCACGATGGAAACCGGCCTGGATAGTCTGACGAAAGATAAATCAACGGTCATTATTTACTTCAGTGCGGGTGTTTCTGAAATCTGGGATATGTTGCGCATTGATGAGAAGACCGCCCAACTGGCGCAGCAGGAACTGCATCAGGACGAAGCGAAATATGAATTGCTGGGTTCGCATCAGGAACTCGATCAAATTCTGGACGATACCTGGAAAGATTATCTGGCTTTGCCCGAAAATATTTCTTCGAATTCTTCAGCGACTTCTATCCCGGAACTGAAGACAGTGATCAAGAATTATCAGCAGGTGCAGCTTGATTCAAAATACCAGATGGTGACCAATCGTCAGGAATTTCAAAATACGTATCAACTGCTGCAGGATTATCTCAAAGATCTGGAAGAGCAGCAGAAAATTCAGGAGCTGCAGCAAAAACTGCCGGCTCCACCTGCAGCGTCGCAACCGGAATTAGTAGCACCGAAACCATAAGCGAACACAGCAGCAATCAAGTCACCTCTTCAAAAATGAAATGTGGTTGACATCTTCGGGAATTTTAAAATTACAAAAAACGCCTTGGAAACAGGGCGTTTTTTTACGGATTGACTTCGCCTTCCCGTTTCCTAATCTACACACTTAGCGTCGCGCGCACGAGTGTAACAAGATTGTTACCGGTGAATGAATCTCTTCTGATGGTTCCGGAACGATCAAAACCGCTTGTTTTTAGGCGATGGCCGTCGTGTACTAAACGCATCACTACTGCCGGCAGGTATGATTTTTGTTTTTCTTCATAGCGTTTCATTGGAACTTCATTCATTTTCGTAGAGGATCGAGGGAACATCGTTTTACTTCAATTGTCGATCATCGCCTGACCTGTTATCGCAGATCTGGAAGAGCAGAATCACGTTCGTTGTTCCGGCAGTGATCAAACAGCTGACTGTCTGAAGGATACAAACTCTTCGCAACACGCTAAACTTCAGAGTATCCCGGGAGTTGCCTGTTTTACAAGACTGAAATGAGATTGCATCTCTTTATCGGAGGTCCTGCTTCCACTTCGGAAAACTGTATTGATGTAAAGCGGCTTTCCGGTTAGCTTGAACAGATGCAAAACTGATATGTGACTGACTATTGAATGCTCCCTGTATCAGATTTTGGGACAGGGATGGTTTGTCTGAAGGAAAATACAATGAGCGAAAGCCTGGAAACAGTGTATTCTACCACGAATGTGATGGAAGCAGAATTTATTAAAATGACGCTGGAGGGAGAAGGAATTCGCTGTATGCTCGAAAATGAGCTTCAAGCAGGATACACGGGAATCTTTGAAGTCAAAGTGGATGTGATGTCTTCCAACGTGGATCGCGCCCGCCAGATTATTGAAGAGATTCGTGAGTCGTCCGAATCAGGAAATAACTCAGCAGACGATTCTGAAGAAGAGTGATCTTCATTTAAGACGTCTGTTTTTTCGCGACAAACAGTCGCGGCGCGCGGTCCGATTCAGAGGACGCAAAAATTACTTGCGTCTGATACGTGGCTGGATCAAGCCCCGCCAGCAAATCGGAAACAGCCTCTGCTTCCGCAGCCCCGCCGGGATGACCGGGGTAAGCCAGAACTGTCAGGATACCGCCGGGACGCAACAGGTTTAAAGACGCGTTGATGGCAGCCAGTGTCGAATCCGTTTGTGTGATCTGACAATGATCGCCGCCCGGAAGATAACCCAGGTTAAACATGATTGCACCGATGCGCTGGTGAAAATCGGCAGGAATGATTTCACCGAGCCGACTGTGATCGCAGCAGACAAGTTCGCAGTTTGAAAAACCGGCTCGCTCTAGCTGATCGGCCGTCTGGTCCAGCGCCGTCTGTTGTATGTCCCATGCAAACACACGGCCCGCAGGTCTCACCGATTGGCAGAGAAACAGTGTGTCGTGTCCGTTTCCTGCGGTCGCATCGATGGCGCTTTCACCCGGTTGTAAAACAGCAGTAATCAAATTATGGGCCTGATCGGTTAAGCGTGTCATGAGCGAAGATCGATTTTTCGGCTGAGGTCGAGTTGTTTTTCCACAGGCACGCTGCCTTCCAGAACATTCACAAAATGATCCGCCATCCAAGGCGTCTGCAGACTTCCCTTGGAGGCGAACCCGTTAAAGAATCCGAGTTGAGGCTGGGTTGGATGCAGACCCAGAATCGGCAACCGCCCGCGAATCACCGGTCTGACCGCAGCACGGTGCTCGATGACTTCAACGGGCCGTTTCAGAAATTCCGACAGCCGCGAAACGATTTCCTCGCGGCCAGCGTTCGTCGGTTCACAATCCAGATGTTCGCGATCATAAGTCGAGCCGGCACGATACAGATTGTCCTTCCAGTGCGCGAGCCAGATGCGCCGATGCACTACGCGCCGCTCATTCAACCCTGGTATTTTTAAGGTCAGAATTTCCCCTTTGGCTCCTTCAAATGGCACCGTCTGGAACCAGGGATTCTGTTGGCTGCGGAGGCCTTCACAGAAAATTACTTTTTTCGCTTCGAGATTCCAGCGCGGCAGTCTGACTTTTTCTGGCAGGAACTCAAGATCATTGACCGGGTCCACATCTGCTTCCAGAAAACCGTTTTGATTTTCAAAATAAAGCCGCGATGCATCCAGATAGGTCGGCACATCAAGCTGCGCACCGGTCATCTCAAAACCGCCTTGCGCAATCTCGAAGTCATCTGCATCAGCCAGAGGTTCGGGAACAGAAACCAGTTCGGGAAAGTGCGTTTGAGAACGTTGACGATATTGTTCCTGCTCTTGTTCCGAAGAGAACAGACGCAGCATCGGCTTCATCGCGAAAAATTGAGAATCTGTCTCCTGTTCCACACTGCGATAAAAGCGGGTTGCGAATGGCAGGAATTCATCGAGTCTCCACGAAACGACCAGCCGCAGCCCTGTAATCGGCGTGATCAGTCCCGCTGCGATTTTTGACGAGGTGATCTGTTCACAGCGATCCATCACCAGCACGCGATAACCGCGTCCCAGCAACGTCCAGGCCAACGCCGTTCCCGCCAGTCCCTGTCCTACGATGAGAAAATCAAATTGTTTCCAGGTCGGCATGGTTGAAGTATTTTCTCGGGTCACAATACGGCGGACTTTAAGTTGACAAAAAATTGATTGCTGCGAGAGAACAGAGAGTAATCAAACCTGAAGTGAAATATGTTGTCGATGAACTGGCAAACCGTAGCCGGTCCTGCACTGGCTGCAGTTTTTTTTATGCGCGAAAGAAATCCTAAAGTCTGAATTAGTTTGAATTCATTTCAACGTGTTTCATCAGAAGCTCAAAAGATGTCAGTTTCTGTTCCCATTTTTTTCTCCGATGCAGTACAGAAATTCCTGACGTTTACCCGACGCGCTGCTGGCGGCGCGGTGAAAGATCTGATTGCCGCAGATTGCCGGGGTCGCGAAACCTTCGTCGCCGAGCTGGTTTTCAGCCAGCAGTTCGAACTGTTCCGTGTTGGCCTTAAATACGAAGGTTTTTCCCTGCTCGTTGGTCAGGTAGAGGCAATCGTTGGCCAGTACCGGCGAGGATGAAACTTTCCCGCCCAGGCGGCTTTTCCACTGTTCTTTGCCCGTCTGGGCGTTCCAGCAAAATGCGATGCCGTTATCGTCGACCGCGTACAGGTAACCGTTATGAGACAGCAGCGATTGTTCATAACATTTCACCAGATTGGTCCAGACAACTTTTCCCGAACCGTCGGCTTTGACGGCCATTGTCCCTTTCAACGGGAATCCGCCACTGGTGAAGACCAGATCCTTGTCCCAGACCATCGTGCCGCAACTGACGATCCACATCGCCGGGGCCGACCAGAGGTCGCCTCCGGTTTTGGGATCAAAACTGGCTACTTTAGCGTTACCGCTGAGCAGCATCTGGTCGCGGCCCGCGATCCTCGTCACGATCGGAGTGGAGAAGTTCATTTTCTCCGGCCGTTTGATCCGCCAGACTTCGCGGCCCGTCTGTTGATCAAAGGCGGCAATAAAACCATCCTTTTCGTATTCTGATGTGACGATCACGGTTCCCTCGTACAGCAGTGGAGAAGGGGCGTAGCCAAACTGATAGGCGAGTGGCAGATAACCGCCGGCTGTAACCTGCCACTGCTGCTTTCCATTCAGATCCAGGGCCGTTAACTGAACCTGATCGAACTGTGGAAACACAGCAAAGATGCTTTCTCCATTCGAAGCCAGTGTCGGCGAAGCGTGTGTATTCTTCTGGTGAATCTTCGGGGCAAATTTGCCTTGATTGACGTCGGTTTTCCAGAGCTGCTCTCCCGTGGCCCGGTCAAAACAGACAACCGATTGAATCTGTTTCTCTTCGTCCGCGGTGGAGATCAAAACACGGTCATTCACCACAATCGGTGAGCTGTGTCCCCGGCCGGGCAGAGGTGCTTTCCAGCGAATGTTTTCGGATTCACTCCATTTTACAGGCGGTTTTTCACCAGCGGCGGCGACATTATTCGAGTTGGGACCCCGCCAGACCCGCCAGTCATTTTCCGCGACGGCAAAATTGGTGATCAGGCAGAACATCAAAATGCCGTTTAAGCAACAGGAGGGGATCGGCAGGTTCATCGTACACACTTTATATTCTGGAATCATTGCAAGGTTAAAATGGCTCAAGATTGAGTTTCTTTATTGTGGTCGCGCTGTCGAGTCTCTGCAAGGAGTTTCAGGAGCCTTCTTTGACTCCTGCAAAAATGGTGTCGTGGTATCAGAATGTTCAAATCATCCAGAGAAAAACAATTCTGAATCTTTTAGGGGTTTCTATTTAGTGCGTGACAGATTGACCTGGAGTTTGTTAGAATGATTCTGTTCAAGAATACGTTGAGTATGCGCCAGCATTTCTTTCACAATCCAGTGATATCAACGCATTTAAGGCAGGCAGTTCCATTCAAAGCTAAGTGAACGTGATTACTTTACCACTCTATTTTAAAGTATCATCTTGATTGAAAAATCAGTCGCAGAGAGTGCGCTGAAGTATCAGACGAGAGCAGGAGGGGCGGGCCAGGATGATTCTTGTTAAAGATCTTACGCGGATATTTGAAGCCGGAAATCAGGATGTTCTGGCGGTTGACCATGTCTCATTTGAAGTCGACCCGGGAGAAGTTTACGGCTTGCTGGGTCCCAACGGAGCGGGCAAGACGACCACGCTCAGAATGATTCTGGGTCTGTTGAAACCAACCAGCGGCGATGCGGAAGTGGAAGGTTATCTGGTTTCCAGTCATCCCGATGAAATCAAGCGGCGGGTGGGACTGGTCTCGACGAGTGCTGGCCTGTATCAATGGTTGACGCCACGCGAAATTCTGTCTTTTTTTGCCGACGTGTATGGCGTACATCCGCTGCAGGCCGAGGATCGGATTGAAATGCTGTCGCGTCTGTTTAACATCACTTCGTTTCTGGATCGTCGGACTGCGACTTTGAGTACCGGTCAGAAGCAGCGCGTGAATCTGGCGCGTTCGCTGATCCACAATCCCCCCGTAATGCTGATGGACGAGCCGACCCGCGGTCTGGACGTGGTGGGCAGTAAAGTCATTTTTGATTACATCGATCTCTTGCGCGATGAAGGCAAAGCAGTGATTGTTTCTACGCATCGACTGGATGAGGCAGAACAGCTGTGTGATCGATTCGGGTTGTTACACTTCGGGAAAAAAAGCTACGAGGGGACATTGGCGGAACTGCAGCAGTGCACTTCCTGCCAGACGTTGACGCAAATATTTCTGCAACTGCTCGATGCGCCTCGTGAGTCTGTGGAAACGATGCCAACCGCTCAAGAGGAATTATTTTGATGGCGTCTCCGTTTGACCAGGAATCCGATCACCGCATCTATACACCCACCAAGAGCTTCCGATTTTCCGGACTGCTGCGGAAAGAACTGCGTGAGATCCTGCGCGATCGTCGCACAGTCATCACCTTGATTTTAATGCCGTTGCTGGTTTATCCACTGTTAGGTCTGATGTTGCAGAAATTTTTTCTCAACCAGGTGACTCATTTAAGCGAGATTGAATATCGAATCGTGCTGGCGAATGATTCGGAGGGGCAACTATTTCGGGCGCTGTTCACGCAGGGAGAGAAGCTGCTTTCCGCGCAGGAAAAACCGGAGCAGAAAAATTCGGAGACTTCAACTGCCGAGGATACGCCTGCCGAGGATACACTGGCAGCGTTCAAACAGATCAAACCGGTCGTCAAAATCATGATTGCAGACGAGACCGGCGAGGACCAAAGTATCTTAACTCTCCTGCGCGAGGGAGTGGTTGATGTCGGTATCCGCTATATGCCGATTGAGATCGCACAAAAGCACGCGCAGGAAAAACAGCCCAGCGGTCGCTTCCAGCTCATCTACGGTTCGGATTCAGGGCACAGCCGTCGTGCGGCAGAATATGTCGAAAAACGTCTGCAGGCAGTCCGCTGGAACTATCGGGATCGACTGCTGACAGAGCTGGGGGAGAGTGAAACGGTTCCTTTTCAGACATCGATGTATACTGTGGAATCGGAAATGGAGCAGACCACTTCGCTGGTGACCATCGTACCTCTGATTCTGATTCTGATGACCATGACCGGCGCCGTTTATCCGGCCATTGATCTGACTGCCGGCGAGCGGGAGCGAGGTACGCTGGAAACGTTGATGGCAGCTCCGCTGCCTCGGATGTGGATTTTAAGTGCGAAATTCATCGCAGTACTGGTTGTTGCCATCATGACGGCGATGGTAAACATGACGGCCATGCTGGCAACCGCTTATGCCAATGGTCTGGAGACCGTACTGTTTGGTGAAGGCCTGACCCTGTTCGTGTTGCTCGAAATTCTGCTGTTACTGGTGATTTTTGCTGCGTTTTTCTCCGCCGTCCTGCTCTGTATCACCAGTTTTGCCCGCAGCTTTAAAGAAGCGCAGGCCTATCTGATTCCCCTGATGCTGATCTCGATGGCACCCGGCATTCTGGGCATGGTGCCTGATTTAAAAATGACGCCGCTCTGGGCGGTGATCCCGCTCGCGAATATTGTGTTACTCAGTCGCGATTTTCTGCTGCACGATGCGCAGCCCCTCCTGTTTTTTGTCTCGGTGTTTTCTACCCTGTTTTACGGGATAGTGGCACTGAGTCTGGCTGCCCGGATTTTCGGAACGGATACGATTTTATACCAGACGGAAACCTCCTGGTCTGATTTTTTCAAACGATCTCGCAAAACGCATCTGGCGCCTGCCTTGAATAACGCCATGCTCTGCCTGGCGGTGATGTTCCCCGTGTTCATTCTGTCTGCCGCTTTTGTGAGTCGCCTGAGGGAGATGTCGATCTCGCTTCGGCTCCTGGTTTCCGGATCGCTTACCTTCTGTCTGTTTCTGTTGATTCCGCTCCTGTTTGCCCGACTGGGAGGCGTGAAACTGAAAACCGGGTTTCGGTGGTTTCGTCCCGGGATTTTCTCGTGTCTGGGGGCGATTCTGCTTGGATTTACATTGTGGCCGTTCGCCTATGAAATTGAAATATTCGCCTTAAGTGATGCGCGGATCGAATCGCTTTCCCAGTTATTTGAATCGCTGAAACTGGAACTGGCAGCGGTTCCGTTGTGGATCAAACTGGTTTCACTGGCGGTGTTGCCCGCGGTGTGCGAAGAGCTGTTTTTTCGGGGTTATCTATTAAGTGCGCTGCTCAATCGCTATTCCAGTCTGTGGGCGATTCTGGCCTCTTCGTTTCTGTTTGCGGTATTTCATGTCATCGTACGCGATTCACTGTTTATCGAGCGGTTTTTTCCCAGCTTTTTCATGGGGCTTTGTCTGGGGTATGTGAATGTGCTCGCGCACAGCGTGATCCCCGGCATTCTACTGCACATGATTCATAACGGGCTGCTGATTACGATTGCCAGTTATCAGGATTCATTGAGCCAATGGGAAATCAATCTTGAAAACCAGAAACATCTCCCTCTGTTCTGGCTGGGAGGTTCGCTGCTGATGGTGATCGGCGGGTTCCTTCTGATTCGCTTCAGTCAACGCCGAAAACCGGTTTCCGCGACAGATCCATAATAAAACGAAGTTCAACAATCACGGTGTTGATTCAGCATCAGGCTCATCGGTGGAAATTCGATTCGCGCGTTTGATGGAATCGGCTCCGAAGCGGTTGGCAATCTGATCCCGGACCTGATCGAGGCGGGAATGCTTTTGTTGATCGTCTTCTTCGAAGAGAGAACGCTGGTGTAAATGCCCGGCATCAAAGCCGGAAACACCCACGCCGATCAGACGAATGGATAACGGTCGTGCGGGCAGTCTCTGTTCCAGCAACAGCAGCGCCGCCTGTTCGATTTCATGCGTGATATCAGTAGGCTGAGGAACGGTTATCGAACGGGTAAAAGTGGAGAAATCATCATAGCGTATTTTGAGTTGGATCGTTCTGCCGCGGAGTTCGTTTTTACGCAGGCGTCGGGCCACGTCTTCTGCCAGTTCGATCATAACCGTTTTCAGAATCTCCAGATCGGTCACGTCCTGTGAAAAGGTGGTCTCGCGCGAAATCGATTTCGCCTGCCGTTCGGGAACGACGGGGCGCTCATCAATGCCTTGCGACAGTTCCCATAAATGCGGTCCCTGTTCGCCAAACAGTTCTGTCAATAATCGCGGCTCAAGGGCTCTGAGCTGGGCGATCGTGTGAATTCCCAGTCTGGTAAAGCGGTTTGTGGCCACTTTACCGATGCCCCACACGCGTGAAATGGGGAGCGGATCGAGAAAATGGTGAATGCGGTCTGGTGTGACAATCACCAGTCCATCGGGTTTGTCGGCGTCGCTGGCGATTTTTGCCAGAAATTTATTGGGGGCCACGCCGACAGAAGCAATCAGATGCAAGGTCTCTTTGATTTCCTGTTTGATGGAAATAGCGATTTCCTGCCCGGTGCCGAACAGCAGTTGACTTCCGGTGACGTCCAGAAACGCCTCATCCAGCGAGAGCGGCTCCACCAGTGGCGTGTACTTGCGAAAAATATTCTGTATGACCTGTGAGACTTCGGCGTACTCCTGCATGCGAACGGGAAAATAATGCGCGTGCGGGCAACGTTGTCGCGCGGTTTTCATGGGCAGCGCGCTGTGCACACCAAACTCGCGCGCTTTATAATTGGCAGCGGAAACCACACCCCGGTGGTCTGAACGACCGCCGACAATGATCGGCTGTCCTTTCAGTTCCGGGTGGTCCCGTTCTTCAATCGACGCGTAAAAAGCGTCCATATCAACGTGCAGGATCGTGCGCATGGTTTAATTCGAAAAGGAGTGCGATTAGTTAACTTCGCTTATAAAGTGGTCGCTTTGCATTTCCCGCCGGTTTACGATGATTGAATCAAATTCCCATTCCTGAATTTTGAGGTTTGTAATTGGTTTTCCGGATTTCATTTTAGCAGGGAACTCGCCGGATACGTACTGAAAAGAATAGAACGTAAAACTGATATAAAGACCGATTGATCTTTGCAAAGCTGTTTCCCGGTTCATTATAATGGCTGCTCACGATTAATCTTCCTGCAGTATCGAGGTTCTTTCACCCGAATCTTCCTGCACAATATTTTGTCGATAAGGAGTCATCAGTGGGTAATCAACAGCAGAATCGTCGCGACTTTTTGAAAACATCGGCTGCCGTCGTCGCTGGCAGCAGTGTTCCTTTCTGGTTCGATATTGATCCGGCCAGCGCTTATAAATTCAAAGCTGCCAATGACCGACCCGTCGTAGGTTGTATCGGCACAGGAAGCCGCTGGAACGCCGTTGGGCCTAACGCGATGAAATATGGTGACGTTGTCGCTGTCTGCGATGTGGATTCTGATCATGCCAATGGTGCCCGTAACCGGGTGAAAGAAATTCAGGGTAAAAAAGGAAATACGAAAGAAGTTGCCGTTTTTGAAGACTATCAAAAAGTTCTCGAAAATCCCGAGATCGATATCGTAACCATCGTGACGACCGATCACTGGCACACAAAAATCGCGATTGAAGCGATGAAAGCCGGCAAAGACGTTTACTGCGAAAAACCATTGACGTTAACGATTGATGAAGGCAAGCAGATCATCAAAACGCTGAAAGAAACCGGACGCGTTTTCCAGGTCGGTACACAGCAGCGCAGTGAAATGGGGCAGCGTTTCCTGAATGCGCTGGGAATTATTAAGGAAGGCCGCCTGGGTGAGATCACCGAGGTCGAATGTGTCATCGGCGGTATCGCTCCCAGTGGTCCGGTTCCTGTTGCGGAAGTTCCTAAAACTTTGAACTGGGAAAAGTGGCTGGGTCAGGCGCCCATGACCGATTATCGCTGGAAAGCCGGTGAAGGGGAGAAAGACAGACCCAAAACACGCGGTCATTATGAATTCCGCTGGTGGTATGAATATTCAGGCGGCAAAATGACCGACTGGGGCGCACATCATGTGGATATCGCGCAGTGGGCCATTGGCATGGATCAATCCGGCCCCACTCAGATTGTGCCGGTTTCCGCAGAGCACCCGGTTCCACTGAAAAACGGTATGCCGACCAAAGATGATGCGTACAACGTGGCTTCCAAGTTTGAAGTGCTGTGCACCTTCCCGAATGAAGTGAAGATGACGATCAAAAGTGACGGTCGCAATGGAATTCTTTTTACGGGAACAAAGGGGCGCATGTTCGTCAGTCGTGGCGATTTGACCGGCACACCGGTCGAAGACCTGGAAACGAACCCGCTTGCCAGCGATACCATCACCAAGCTCTATAAAGGGCGTAAACCCGGTGATCACATGCTGAACTTCTTTGAATGTGTGGATGCACGGGAGCAGCCGATTTCCGATGTCATGACGCATCATCGGTCAATTACAACCTGCCATCTGGCCAATATCGCGATTCGTCTGAACCGTTCTCTGCAATGGGATCCCCAGGCAGAACAAATTGTCGGCGATGACGATGCCAATCAGTGGCAAAGCCGCGAACAGCGTAAAGGCTACGAAATCAACGCGTAGTCCCGTTCGTACAATTAAGAAAAGCGCTCAGCCTGGAGGAAGCAGTTTCCTTCAGGCTTTATTTATTGGCTGTATTTCGAGCGCGGAAGCCTTTCGGGCATTCGTGTTCAGTGCGGCTTACATCCAGAGATGCACGCGTTCGTATAAATCTGCCGGGAGATGCTTTTTGACGGCGTTCATCACCTGATTTTCGTGATACCGGGTGCTGAAGTGCGCCAGGACGATCAATTCATTTTGAAACCGGTCTGCCCGTTCGACAATGTCGTCCAGATGCATGTGACCGAATTTATGAATTTTTTCCCGCCGATGTTCGGGGCGATAAAAGGTCATTTCGGTAATCAGAACTTGAGACTGATATGCGGTTTCGAACAGATCCAGGCCGGCGGGCGCTGTATCCCCGGTATAACAAACCAGAGGCACCCGGATTTCTTCGCTGACTTCGATACCCGCCATGCGGGCGTCACGAATTTCGGTTTCGGGTCTGCCGAGAAATTCGGGTTTCAGTTTTTTGCGGCAGTCCCAGACCTGAAAACCGAGCGAAGGGACTGTGTGTTTGGTTCGAAACGCGGTTACCGCGTGTTCGCGGGAAAGTTGAATTTCCTCTCCATCCTTCATACCGATCAGCTCACATTCCATGCGTCCGCGATCGAGGCTCTGCCAGCTTTTCAGCATATTCCAGACCGGGTCCACCACCTCTTCGGGAAGATAAATGGTGGGGGGGCTCATTTTCATCATGCGTCGACGGGCGACATAAGCGGGCAACGCCGCCATATGATCCAGGTGTGCATGCGAAATGAAGAACACGGAAGTTCCCATAAACGACCAGGGGCTGCCTCCCATGTCGAAGCCCAGTTTGAGTTCAGGAATCCTCCAGTAACTCTGAACAGCCGCGCGGGAATACCCCTCGATGGTGAGCGCTTTGTATTTCACGGATTGGAGAGGTAAATTTTCGAGCATGGATCTAACGCTGACGGATTTTCGAGGAATCTTGTGTTTCTGAAGCAAGCCAGATTAACTCAATCCTGCCGGCATACCAATAAATACACCGCCGTATTTCGAATAACCGTTCGAGATTCGGCGGTGCGCTGGTAGAGAAACTGATATTTCAGAGAGCGGGACACTTATTTGACCGGAATGGATCGGCCTGTCTGGATGCTTTTCGCTTCCGCGTAGCAGATTTTCAGGGCATCTCTGGCCAGCGCCCCGGATAAAGCCTCTGGTTCGACGCCGGACTGAATCGCGTCGACAGCAGCCTGTAATTCGAGCGTAAACGCCGCACACCAGGCGTCTCCCCCTTTTAATTTGGGATGTTTCAGCTGCCCGTTTTTCGTAATCAGTGTCAGAGGCTGGCTGACCACCCATGCTTTATTCTTGCCCACTCCCATTGTTCCCGCGCCGAACAGGACAGTGGCCTCTTCAAAATAAAGTTCATAACCGTGCGCAAATTCGAGACCGCGCGTCGCAATCCCGCCGCTCACGCAACTGATTGCCAGGTTTGGATCGTCGTAATCGTAGACGGTGTGAACATGGTTCACGTAACCTTTGTTCTGAATCCCGCGCGAGGTCACTTTTCGGGGGACGCCACACATCAGGCTGATCAAATGATTGTCATGGATGTGCAGATCGATGCCCCAGCCTCCCAGTTTCTGAAAGTCTTCAATATTTTCTGACCATTTGGGAGGAGCCATCACGCGCCGAAAATGAGCCGCCAGGAGTTTTCCATATTGTTTGCCCCGTACACAGTCCACGGCGAATTGAAATTCGGGAAAGAAGGGGAGGACCTGCGCCACCATGAACTGAACGCCCGCTTTCTTAGCGGCTTTGACCATTTTCTCTGCGGCTTTGGGGTCGATGGCGATCGGTTTTTCGACGAGTGTATGCTTGCCGGCTTTGATGGAATCGAGGGCCACCTTTTCATGCATCGGAGTGGGCAGACAGATATCAACCAGATCAATCTCCGGATCTGCCAGCAGGTCGTGATAGTCGGCGTATTGTTTGACTTTGGATAAATCGACCTGACCCCCTCGGGGGCCAAAATTTCCTTCGATGGAGCTCCAGTCGCCCGCCAGCTTTTTCGGATCACGAGTTGAAATTGCAGTAACTTTGGCTCCTTTGAGTTTTTTCGCGCCTTCGTAATGAGCCATTCCCATGAAGCCAACGCCGATAATTCCGATTCGAATCATGCTATTTTCCCGCTGTTGAGGCAGATTTACAGGGTTAATCAATACTGTGCTTAAAGACTGACGATCCTCGTGGAAATCGTCAAGCGGTTGCCAACAGGTTTTCCCGCTTCTTTTTCTATCTTCTTTGAATTCCAGTTACGGTCGGCCCTTTCCGGCGTTTTCGTTTGAGGAATGCCAAACTGGCGGACCTCAGTATGGTAAGCAGCACCGGGGCTCGATTTCCAGCATATCGGATAACAGTCTGGATCTCTGGCCCGATGCGAAACATTCCGCAGGAGGAAATCCCGAGTAATTCATGTATCAGGACGCACGACTGGCAATTTTACTGCTTATTATTTAGGCAGGTGGCGATATGCCTGCTTTTTGTGCATCAATATGGGTCAAATAGGTGGCGGTGGTGGTGTTTTTAGTGCTTGCGGCAAAGGGGTTTATATTTTTCAGTCTGGGCTAGACATGCGAAAACAAAAAGTGTTATCATATCGATGTCGACATCGTAGTGATGGCAGTTTTAGGAGGAAGCACAGGTGTTTTTCAACAGACTGCCAAGATGAGTACTCTTGATTTACCCTCATCCTGCAACATGGCTTCAACCTTTCTGGAAAGGTTACAGGGAAGTATGAGGGTACAGATAACGAAGGATTCGAAAAGAAATGCTTGTATTATCACGTAAGCCCGGTGAGCGAATTCGGATTGGTGATGACGTAACCTTGACGATTGTTCGCATCGGCCCCAATTCAGTGAGGTTAGGCATTGATGCCCCTCGAAGCATGAGCATTGTTCGCGAAGAGTTGTGTATCGACTTTTCTGAGCTGCCGGAAACCGAACAATTTAAAGAGGAAACTTCCTCGCCTTAAAAGGCAATTCGATTTCTGTCTCCTGCCGCAAGGTCCATGTCTTTTTTGATCGCATCATGGTCGATCAGAGTCGCGTTCCCTCATTAATCCCTGAAATTTCGATCAGAGAAGCGCTTGTGCAATGTGTGCTGATTCTCGGCAACCCGATTCCTCAGCAGCGGTCATCTGTCTGCGCGCGATATTCCAGGGGCACGTGCAGGGGGTTGGTTTTCGTTACCGCACTTCAAGGCTCGCAAAGCGGCATTCCATTCGCGGTTTTGTCAAAAATTTGACTGACGGAACAGTTGAACTGGTGGTCCAGGCCCGTGAGAAAGCTGTTCTGGATCAATTTTTTGATGAAATGATGCACACGTTTGCCACGAATGTGACGGATGTATCAATTCAGGAATTCTCTCCGGACCCTGTCTGGCCGAATTTTGAGATCCAGCGCTGAACCTATGCAATTGAGCAGGGTCGGGTTGGTATGAGTCCAATTTGGCAAATTATAGCGAACGTTCATGCCAGATTAGGGAAAACGCGCGACGAACCGCTTCGTATTCTTTACATTGACCACCTGATCTCGGTAAAGTAGCTTCAGCCTGGAGTCTTTAGACTCATTCTTATAAAAAGATGTCTGTTTTTCAGAAGTTCAAAAATAAAACCAACATCCGGGTCTGTCCGCTTCGTAAAAGAGGCACGTGAGGCTGCGCCCGTGATGGCTTACTCGTAATGTTATCTCTTATTCTCTTCAATTCGTAAAACTACTTGATCGGTGAATATAACAATGGAAAGCCTCCTGGTTTTTTCTGCTGAAACTGCTGACCTGACTATGCAATGGTGGATCACTGGCATTGGGGTTCTGCTCTACTTCGTGATTCTGTTTGGTGCGAGTTCCTTCACGCAGTCTGGGGTGATCGCCAAAGCCACGACAAAAGAAGCGATTCGCCAGCCGGTCTTTCTGCTGCTGATGGCATTAGGCCTGATCCTGCTGTTATTGAATACCTTTCTCCCGTTCTTTTCGATGGGCGACGATGTCAAAATGTTAATGGACTGCGGTCTGGCAACGATTTTGATTTGCAGTCTGCTGCTGGCGGTCTGGTCTGCCAGTACCAGTATCGCACATGAGATTGAAGGGAAAACGGCAATGACTTTGCTGTCCAAACCTATCAATCGCCGTCAGTTCATTGTCGGTAAATATCTGGGCATCCTGAGAGCCGTTGTCTGGTTGATGATGCCTCTGGTGATTACCTTTCTGTTACTCGTTTATTTCAAGGTTGGCTACGATGCCCGGGAAGCCTCCCAGGAAGCTCCCAGCCACGCTGAAAAGATGGCTGCGGTCTGGCTGATTCTGCCAGGTATCCTTTTGATTTATATGGAAGTTGCGATCCTGACGGCAATCAGCGTCGCCATTTCAACCCGCCTGCCGATGATGGTGAATATGATCATCTGCTTCGGTATCTACATCATTGGTCACCTGACCCCCAATCTCGTTCAGGCCAAAGCAGAGGGGCTGGAGTTTGTGAAATTCACGGGCCAGTTGATTGCCACGATTTTGCCGAATCTTGACAACTTTAATATGTCGCCCGCGGTTGCAACAGGAACACTGGTTCCACCAGTTTATATCGGTTATTCGGCTTTAAGCTGTCTGCTCTATTCCGGGATCGCGATTCTGGTTGCCTTTATCCTTTTTGAAGACCGTGACCTTGCCTGAGCAGCAGGAAACGGGTTTCGTTTATCAATAATTTAAAACAGATTCGGTGGGTCCTGTGTCAAATCGTCAGCCCAACGCATTCCACCGCGCGTTCCCTGCGCGGGAATTCTTTCGTGGGTCTGCCAGATCAATTGTGTTCTGGTCTCTGTTAAATGGCCTGCTGCTTGCTTTGCTGCTGGTCAATTTATTTCTGATCCTCGACCTGCTCAACCATCGCGGCCGGATCAATGTCCGCGGGGAACACGTCCTGTTGATTCAGGAATTCAGGGAAATGCCGTCTCTGGTAGTTCCGCCTGATCAGGCGAAGTCAGAAAAGCCTTCTGAGAATTCGGCACCCGAGAAACCCAGGCCAGAGGCAGCAGCAAAACCATCCGAGCCAAAGTTAGAAAACACAGAAATGGAGCAGCCTGCTCCTGTGGTGCCCCTTACGCTTACCCTGACTGATTCAGGCATACTGCCAACCGTGTGGTGGGTCCATACGAAATATGAACTGGGCGGCTTAAAAGAACTCTACCAGCGTTTTCCGATACTTCAGGAAAATCAGTCTGCGTTATTTACGCTGATACTCGTGGCATTAATTCTGGCCAGCGTCCGCGTGTTGATTCGCTGGATCTCCCGGCAGCGCAGTTTGAAAATCTCTCATCAGGTTTCCATGACTCTGCGAAACATGATTCATCGTCAGGCACTGCGACTGGGCCCCGGCGATTTATCGGGCAAAGAAACGGACCAGACCTTCGGCATCTTCATCAAAGATGTTGGGAACGTGCAAAGTGGTGTTTTTCAGTGGGTCTACCGTCTGTCACGGCATCCTGTCACACTGCTGGTCATGTTGCTCTTTACCATCTCCATCGACTGGAGATTAACGCTGCAGTGCATGATTCCACTGGCAGCGGCCTGGTATTTTCTGCTGCAGTACCGCAAAACTTATGAAAGTCAGCATGCCAAAACGCTGGTTGCCATTGAATCCGAATTGTCTTTGCTGGCTGAAAATCTGCGCAGCACGCGGCTGGTGCGCGGTTATGGTATGGAAACGGCAGAGCATGATCTGTTCCAGAAACACCTCGCAAAATATACCGAAAACATTGACAAGTTAAAACGTGTTGAAGGCTGGGGGCATCGCATCGCCCGTGGCCTGGCGATTTTCTGCTCCTGCCTCGTGCTGTTTCTGGTGGGCTACAAAGTATTAGTGAATCCCGAAAGTCTGCCACTTTCTGCTGCAATCTTAATTGTGGGGATCTTTGCCTTCTTTTATCTGCCGGTGAATGGGCTTTATGAACTGATCCCGCTCCGCTCGGAGGCCAATATTTCAGCCAGTTCCATCTATCGTTACCTCAACCAGATTCCCGAAGTCAGTCAGGCTGTGGGAGCCAAGTTTCTGGAGCCTTTGTCTCAAACACTGCAATTTGAGAATGTCAGCTACAGTCTGCACGGGCAGGGCACTAAAATACTCAATGGTTTTGATTTGAAGATTCCTGCGGGCACCAGCACGGCTTTTGTTTCTCTGGAAGAACTAGCCCCGCGTGCGGTGACTTTCCTGATTCCTCGTTTTATCGAACCGAAATCGGGCCGGGTTCTGATGGATGGTGAAGACACTGCCTGGGTGACTCTGGAGTCACTCAGAGCCGAGGCCATTTTTGTCAGTGGCAATGATCCCTGCCTGACGGGAACCGTGAAAGACAATATTCGCTGTGGCGATGAACGATTTTCCCTGCAGGAAATTATTGCCGCTTCCAAGGAAGCACACGCACATCAATTCATCCAGAATTTGCCGCAAGGCTACGAGACCGCGCTGGGGCAACATGGTGAAGAGTTGACGAAAGGCGAATCGTTTCGACTGGGGCTGGCACGGGCCCTGTTACGCAAGCCGGCTTTGATGATTATTGAAGAGCCGGAGGGGCCGCTCGACGAAGATACCAAAACACTGCTGGAAGATGCTTACACACGGATCTTTCAGAACCGCACCATTCTGATCATTCCTTCACGAATTACGACGCTGCGTCGCGTTGATCAGGTTGTCCTCATTCACGAAGGAAAAGTGGATTCTGTTGACAGCCAGTCGAATCTGTTAAAGAAATCAGCCCGGTATCGGCACTGGGAATACACGCGTTTCAATCAGTTTCGGCACACTCAGGAACCGGCGAACGATCGTTGAGCCAGAGTGCATCCCAATTAACCATAGTGTCGCTCATTCTATAATACACGGTCCGAATGGACCTGGAGACGTTACAGGCAACCTGGACACAGGCTAAAGAAACATTCATGGAAATTCTGCACTCCCCTGTAGTCGAACATGCGATTCGACTGGCCGCAGTGGCCCATAAATCTCAAAAGCGAAAATCATCCGGAATTCCCTATATCGCGCACCCGATGAGTGTCTGCCTGATCTTGATGAAAGCCGGTTTTCACGAAGAAGCGATTCTCGCTGCCGCGGTTCTGCACGATGTCGTCGAAGATACCGACCTGACGATCGAGCAACTGACGGAACACTTTTCGGCGGATGTGATTCAATACGTCAAAGAAATGACGGAGGAAAAAGAAACGAGCGAAGGGAAAAAATGGAACTGGCGGGACCGTAAACAGGCTCACATTGATATCATGCGACAGGCGACTCTGGGAGCCCGTGCGATTGAACTGGCTGATAAACTGCATAACCTGGAAGCGATGCTGTTTGATCTGCAGACGGAAAACCGACAGAAATTCTGGGGCCACTTCGGTGCCAGCCCGGCAGAGATTGTACAATATTATCACTCTATGATTGAAGCCGCCGGTCAGTCTGATCCGCGATTGGAATCGCTGGTGAAAAACTGCAATGTGCGACTGGATGAATTAAAAAATTATCTGCCTTGATGACTGAATTAATTCACGATACTTTTAAAAGTGCTCAGCAGCTGTTTAAATACTGGCAGCAGACGGGAAACGTTGTGAAAGTTGCTTAAAAGGGAAGGCGAGTGCAGTATGCAACAGAAAGCTGAGTATCCGGACTGGTTTCTCTGGCTATGTGAGAACTGGGTGGGTCTGTTTCTGGTTCTTGGTGTTTTTACGCTCATCGTTGCCGGAGGTGCGGTGTATCTTGATTCACGCATTGCGACCATTGAAGACCGGCTCGATTTTGTGCCTCCCAGCAGTTATGTATCTCCGGACCTCAAGAACTATTCGGCGGGAAACATTGCGTTGGACAAGCTGCCGATCCGACAGTTTGTTTATGTCCCCTCTTATTCGCACATTTATTATCATGGCGGAGCCCCTTTTCTGCTGGAAACGACGCTGAGCATCCGCAATATCGATCTTGATCAGTCCGTGTATCTGAAGTCGATTGAGTATTATGATACCGAGGGGAAGCGGGTAAAATCATTTCTCGACCAGACCATCAAACTGGCTCCCCTGCAGACAATCGAATTCCTGGTACGGGAACAGGACAGTTCAGGTGGTTCGGGAGCCAATTTCCTCGTCGAATGGCTGGCGGAAAGCGAAATCGACAGACCACTTCTGGAATCCGTAATGGTGGGAACGTCCGGGTCACGGGGCATCAGCTTTGTGGGGACCGGGGTCGAAATTTCCCCGCCGGGCAATCAAAGTCTCAAGACGCAATAACCATTTCTGAATGCGTCAGCAAACGTTTGAGTTCTTCAAGAAAGTCACGAATCTGCAGCAGGACTGCCGGTAGATTTTGTGTCTGAGGCATTTCTGTTAACGGGTTTCAGTTTCACCTGATTGGCGTCGGCATTGATCCACCAGATCTGTCTGTCGGCGAAGTATTCGATAAGCTTGTCATTTTCAGCTTTACCTAATGAGTGGGCCCAGACAACTTCCGCGTTATCGATGTCAGCGCGGTTATAGACCCATTCAAAATGGGGATCATGCTGAGGTGAATACTTGACAAAAACAAGGTCTTTCCCAGGCAGTGTTTTCAGTTTATTTATCAGTTCCGACCTCTGCAATGCGGTATTCGATCTGGGGGTGATTTCAGGATTCGCAATCTGAAGCCCGATTCTCGAAAGAGTCACGGTCATAAACAGCAGACAGAACACCAGCACAAATACCGGTCCCTGGCTTCGGTTTTTCCACCAGGCCGCTCTCCAGTGGCGCAGGCACTGAATCAGGATAAAAAAGATGAGCGGTATAATCGGTGCCAGATAATGTGCGAGAAAAAATGTCGCACAGAAGATTTCAATGATGCTGATCAATAATACGAGTGTCACTGCCAGTCGCCCCCATCGCTCTTTCACAACCCAGGGCAGCATGAGTAACAGCATGCCCAGCGGGAAAGCAATCATCTGGCCAATGATCCTGGTCGTCTTTTCTGAGACCTCGTTCAGATAGCCATGCAGGTTTTGCTGTCTCTGATAAATATCGAAAGACCAGCTGTAGTGCAGTTTCTTTAAGTGGGGGTTGTAGGAGTCCAGGCCTGTGCGTGGCGCACTCCAGAGAAAAAGTGGCGTGGGCGAATACCTGTCTTCGTGTACCTGATAAGGTAATCGAGAAGCGTCCCCCGTCAGACTGTAGTTGTAGAACGCAAGCATTCCCGTGATGCATAACGACGCGAAGCCTAACGGTAAAATGATCGATCGTATGATCACACCAGAGGGAAACTGCGCCTGTCGCACCATCCAGATTACCAGCAGAACTGCTGCTGCGATCGCCGTTAAGAAGCCTTCGAAGGGACGGCTGACTGACAGGAATAACAATCCAGCCGCCAGTAGGAATGAGCTGCTGACGCGAGGTTGCAGCATGAGTCGACGTAAGGCGCCAAACAGCAATGCCCCGCCGAGAATCGCCACAGCCCCTCCCCAGAAGTTCTGTCCCCAGAAAATTAATAACGGATGAAACACAGCCATGAGGCCTCCCGCGAAGGCCCATCGCGGCGGGACCCACGCATGCAACATCCAGCAAACCGCTGCACAAGCCAGCGCGACACTCAACCAGACTCCAGCAATGGGACGCCCCACAACCAACTGGCCAGCCGCCAAAAACAATCCCTGGCCGGGGGGATATTTTGAGGCGTACGATGGCTGATGAAAAATGTGGAACGATTCAAAATGTTTCCAGAATGGATGCGTCGGGTTTGTTAACCTGCCCTGGGAAAAAGTATCTGACGCCAGCAGGTAACTAAATTCGTCGGGAACTGAGGGGAGCGGTTTATTGTAGTGGGAGATTCCAGCCGAGAGTGCAAGGCTGAGAAAAAAAACCGTCAGAATAGATGGAACAGGAGTGCTCAGGGAATGAAAAATCCCCCGAAATTGATTGATGACTTTGAATCGTATCAGCTGATGCGGCAGCAGTTTGGTGAGCGCCACCAATGCACCAAGCATTAACACGGTTAAAATAACCAGAGAAACATTCATTAAAAGTAATCCAGATCAGTTGAGGCAGCGGGCAGGTGAGGGACGTTTCTGAATCGCAACGGGTCAGATCATTCCTGATATTCCCCAAAAACTGACTAACCCTTTCGTCAGGTGACTACGGATTCGGATTCTCCAGTTTTTTATTGACCATTCATCCCAGGGGCCCCTATTATGCAAGACTGTCTATATTCAATGCAAGCACCTTCTCAACATCACTCGAGCCTTATTTCCTGAAACAAATTATCGGATCGGGGCTCCCAAGTAAAAAGATATGAGTTGTAAACTATGGATTCTAAATGGCTTACAATCGTCATTCCTGCATTAAATGAAGAGGACGCGATCGGCTCCACCATCGAGCGCTGTCTGGAAGCCAGGGAGGAGATTGCACATTCCTCAGGTTTAGATGGTGTGGAAATCATTGTCGTCAGTGATGGATCAACGGACCGGACAGCAGAGATCGCCCAGAGCTTTGAAGACGTACAGGTGGTCGTTTTTATAGAAAACCAGGGTTACGGGGCTGCTATCAAAGAAGGCTGGAGACGGGGACGGGGTGAATTTGTCGGATTTCTCGATGCTGACGGAACCTGCGATCCGCGTTTCTTTTGCCAGCTGTGTCAGACCGCGATTGCTGAAAATGCGGATGTGACGCTCGGCTCACGTCTGGGCGCGGATTCACAAATGCCGGCAATTCGCAGAGCGGGTAACCGGATGTTTGCTTTTCTGCTGGGGTTATTATGTGGCCGCAAAGTCACAGACACCGCGAGCGGAATGCGTGTCGTACGTCGGTCGGCGCTGAAGCACCTTTATCCGCTCCCCGATGGACTGCATTTCACGCCCGCCATGAGTGCGCGGGCCTTGATGAATCATTTGCGTATCATTGAAATCCCGATGAAATATGAAGAACGCATCGGGGAAAGCAAGTTGAGTGCGCTGTGGGACGGGTTCCGTTTCCTCAAAGCGATCGGTGAAGGTGTATTGTGCTATCGGCCGGAAAAGATTTTTCTCACAGGCTTTTCCCTGTGCCTGTTATTCATACTGGTACTGGCGGCCTATCCGACGGAGTTCTATTTCCAGAACCATCGACTGGAAGAATGGATGATCTATCGGTTTGTCGTTTGTCAGTTTGTCGCATCTGTTGGCATTACGTTACTGCTGGCGTCGGCACTGGCAAACCGAATGGCTCTGCTCAGTTCGCGGCGGGATGAATCGGTAGGGTTCTGGTCCTCTGTTGTGGCCAGTCTGTTTACCGGTAAACCACTGGCTGTGATCACCGGTTTCCTGACTGTGTTGAGCATTGGATTTCTGTGGCCTGGTATTGTGGAGTTTATTACGCAAGGCAGTGTTACATTGCACTGGTCGCGATTGATTGCCGGTGCGTTTACACTTTTTACTGTCATTCAGATGCTGATTTTTTTCGTGCTCATGAAAGTGGTTTCGATTTGGAGTTTTGAACACGTTACCGTGAAACGAGAGGGCTCTGAATCGATTCGGAATGGATCGCCTGAATTAATCAACCGGAACTATCAAAAGCTGGCTCCGGCGGTGGAATCTGCAAAACATATCATGAAATGAAAATGTACTCACGACTTCACTCTTACACGGTCACTGGCCGACGCTTTGAAATCTTTTCACAACAATTTCGATTCGAGTCAAGTATGAATACTCAACTGAAAGAGACGTCCTCGCAGATCAGGTATTGGCATCCGGGAATGGAATGCTGTGATGAGATCTGGGAAGCCGCGTATCGCCGTTTCGAAACGCCCGGCGAGGAAATGAAAAAATTTCTCAAACGGTTTCAGAAACTCGGCGTTGACCAGTGGGATCAGAATCAAAGTGTGGTGGAGTTGTTTTGCGGGCAGGGCACCGGTCTGCATGTTCTGGAAAAAATGGGATTTCATGCGATTGAAGGAGTCGACCTGTCGCCGCACCTGCTCGAACAATATCAGGGTTCGGCACAATTGTATGTCGCGGATTGCCGGGATCTCAAGTTTGAAGACCACAGCCGGGATCTGTTAATCGTACAGGGGGGGCTGCATCACTTGCCTGATTTACCTGCGGATTTAGACCAGACGCTCAGTGAAATGAAGCGGGTGCTGCGTCCGGGGGGACACGTGGTGATTGTGGAACCCTGGCGGACACCGTTTCTGCGTTTCGTGCATACGGTCAGCGAAATCAAACTCTTCCGAAAACTCTGGTCGAAGTTAGACGCATTTGCCATCATGACGGAGCAGGAGATTACCACCTACGAGCAGTGGTTGAGCCAGCCCGAGGAAATATTGACGCTGTTAAATCGTTATTTCCACAAAGAACAGCAAATTGTGGCCTACGGCAAACTCATGTACGTGGGACGAAAAATCTGATCCGGTAGTGGGATTCCACTGCGTTGCCGCGCCGCGAATCCAGACAGCGCTTCTCCAGCATTCATGCCAAGGAGAGAAATAATATGCGCTCACGACTTCTGACGCTGTTATAGACGGTTTGCTGTTACTTTCGAACAGGCGGTTGCCGGCAGAACAGCCGACCGGGGGCGGAGAGCCCGTTACGCAAGTGACCGCAGGGAATCTTGTGATTACCCGCTGTCGGTTGTCTTGGCGCGTTGTTCTGCTCCGTAGTCGTTCGGTTGTTTGACTTGCAGAATGTCGCTAACGTGGCAAATGCTGTCTGTTTCGTTATAATCAATGTTTTTGAGCCTTTGTCGGAGTGAATTGATGCCATTGCTTGGAGCACATCAGTCGATCGCTGGTGGATACTATAAAGCCGTTGATACCGCGGCCGAATTCGAAATGGAATGCGTGCAGATCTTTACCAAAAATAATAATCAATGGCGGGCTAAGCCGCTGACGGACAAAGATGTCAGTCTGTTTCAAGGGCGGCTGGAAGCGACGGGGATCACGCATCCTTGCTCTCACATGAGTTATCTGATCAATCTGGCGAGTCCGAAAGACGAGCTGTGGAACAAATCGATTGATGCCGTTGTGGTGGAATTGCAGCGGGCCGAAGCGCTGGGGCTCGAAGGCGCGGTGATGCATCCCGGTAGTTTTGTGACTTCCAGCGAACAGGAAGGGCAGGATCGGATCGTGGCGGCCCTTGATCGCATACATGAGCAGACCGAAGACTTCACGACGCAGATCTGGCTGGAAACGACGGCCGGTCAGGGTTCGAATCTCGGCTTTCGTTTTGAACAGTTAGCGTATCTGCTGGAGCGAGTCCAGGAAGGACAGCGGCTGGGAATCTGCGTTGATACCTGTCATATTTTCGCCGCCGGTTATCCCTTGATTGAAGAGTCGGAATATAAGGCAACTATGGCCGAACTGGATCAAGTGATTGGTTTTGACCGGATTCGTGCGTTTCATCTGAACGACAGCAAATGTGAGTTCGGCAGTCGCAAAGACCGACACGAAACGATCGGACGGGGTTTTCTGGGACTGGAACCGTTTCGCCATTTACTGAACGATCCGACATTTCAGGACCGCCCGATGTACCTGGAAACCCCGAAAGAAGAAGAGGAGGGGGTTCCGCTGGACCGGATTAATATGGATACGTTGCGTAAGCTCTACCGGAATTGAGCAATTTTCTCAAAGACAGCTAAAATCCCTAATAGCCTCTCATGCTATCAATTTCGCCCCGTCGATATATGTCTACAGGCATTTCGTCGGGTGCGGTTGCGCGCCTGATGACGGTGCTGCTCAAAACCTCAACTCCCGATTGAGGTTACTTCCCGTGATCCAGGAAGAGAACAGGATTTGTCGTTGTGAAGATCGGTCTATTAAAGCAATACCGGTCAACGGTTTATTCGTTGGCAGTAATACTCGCGTGTTTGACGGTCGGCTGCCTGCGGCAACCCGGTGAAGTCATTTCACAGTCAGGCAAAAGTGCTGAGAGCCCGCTGATCGCATCAAACAACAGCTCTACCTTTAACTTTTTTGAGTCAAAAAAGAAATCGATTCCGGATCAGACGGTCGCAGAGCATAAAGTCGACGCAACTTCCCCCAGGGTCGATCCTCTTGGTTTTGAGGAAGATCCACCGGCACGCATCAGTATCGTCGGAAATTTAGTCTCCCGACCTGTGAACTCAGCAGAGCAGATACAAAAAAAAGCCAGAAAAATTGTTGATCAACGGGCTGAAAACTGGCGCTCGAAATCTCTGGTTGAATTGGCAAAGAAGTATCCCTCGAACATGAGAGAGTCCTCGCCGCGAGATTCAGACTACATCCAACAGGCATCCAGTACGAAAACTCAGGATAACTCTGGTGGGAAAGATCAAACCTCTCAGGTCGTTTCGACTGCTTCAGAAGAGTATCAAACAGAAAATAAAACGCCGAAATCTGCTCTGATCAATCAATTCCGGACGGCTGAAGTGAGCCGCGATTCTGATCGGTCAGCGCAGCAGGATGTCGCTATGCAGACCGCGCCTTCGGGAAACGGCCTGTATCAGGAATTGAAACAGGAAACCCCTGCATTGGGCGAAATGAATCAGGAAATGCGACGCTTGCAGATCAATTCCGTCATGGCGCGTGCCAAACGGGAAGCAGAACAAAAGAACTATGAGTACGCCGCCTTTTTAGCAGAGCAGGCACTGGAATCAAGCTATCGAGGACATATTGCGTTCAGTCCGGATGAAGAATCTCCTCAGATGTTGCTGCGGAAGATCAGAAGCGTGATGTCTCCCGTTGAGGATTCCAATCTCAAACCGGTCGAGCCTACGAAACCTGAGGTGCAAACCACTGGCGGTCAGAGTGTCCAGAACTTCCAGTTCACACCTTCAACCGTTCACCCGCTAAAAAGACGACCTGCGGAAAAACCGAAAGAAATTCGTCCTCAACCCCGACCATCTACCGGCGCGAATGAAGAATTGCCGACGATTGTTCCCCGTAATATGGGAATGGAACAGCAGACAATTCCGCGCAGGAATTATGAGGCCCCGCAACAGAGGGAACGTGCCCCCGGAATTTCTCTGGACACTCCTTCCTTTGAGCAGCAGCCGGAAGCACCAACCGAATTTCCAGTGCCCGAAAAAAAGCACCCCGCGCATTCGAGTACTGTTCCCCAGCGCGGTCTGAAACTGGAGCTTGAAGAGGTTCCGAATGAACCACCGGCCAAAATCCGCTTAAGCGGTCCTGAGCCCGTGCAACAGGGGCAGGTCAATGAGGTGGAAAAATCAGCTTCACCGGGCCCACAGTTAATGCTGCCAAGTCTTCCCTCGAAGTCAAAAGATCTCACCTCCCAGGCCGATCCGCATCATTCCGGGTGGAGGCAGGGAACGCCGACGTCGCCTGTGAAATATCGGTCTAACATACTGGAGAACCGTCAGAGCGATTCTGAAACCGGCACCGGCGTGGGGCAAAAACTTGTGGGAGCGGATGGAAACAGGCCGCGTGTCGCATCAACTTTGACGCTGGACGAAATTGAATGGGATCTCGATGAAAAAAGACGTCCGCAACCTGGAAGTACATGGTGGGGAATGTCCACACTGCTGCTAATCATCGGCGGAGCGATCATCCTGCTGTTGTTGACGATTATCGTCATCCTGTTGAAGCGGGGTAATCCTGCGTCCTGATTCCGTCGTCGACGAAGAAGCGGACTGCGTCGGGATTCCCCGGCACCGTGTCTGGGATGGTCTGTCCCGGACCGCATTTATTTCAAAGTACGCCGAACGAACCTGTCGGATTAATTTTCCGGCTTGGTGAGGAATTCTCCGCCGCTGATAAACATGCCGTTCTCACAAGGTGTACACCACATGATTTTCACGCGGTATTCAAATTCACGCGTTTCGCTGGCGAGTTTCACTGTCACATCACCGGGATTCAACACGCCTTTGTGAAGCAGTCCGAGCCCCTGACGGCTGATTTCCCGTGTCATTGCGGAAATGGTATTGCCACGCGAGGTTTTGACTTCGGCGGGAACAGATAACTCGAGACGGTCCACATCTCTCACGTTCACTGCATCGCTGTTACCAAAGCTCTCCAGCACATGTTTCAGGTCATCCATTGACGGACGGCTCCACGGGGTCTCTTCCATCGAATTTACTCCTGCTCTTTGAAGTTATTTCCAAAACGATCTTTGTTATGCATACGAAACTGATACTGAAATATAGGATATAAAAATAATCAAGGTGTTGCTTTTACGCCCAGATTGCTGAGAGTGCACCATTCTTCAGGACTCAGGGAACGGGTGTGCAAAATGATGCAGACAATGCATTCGCCGGTGTTAAACGTTAACAGTTATAACGCCCGACGAAGCAGCAGAAGCTGATGTGTTACTACGCGTTGTGACGATTATTCGTCCCTCGATGGTGCGTGTTGTATCAGTCATTCCAAAGACTCCTCCTGATTCCCCTATAACGTTTGTTGTTTATAAAATCCGCATGACGTGCTGCAGAGAGCCGGTTCGATATGAGTCTGGGGTAATCTCAGTATTAACCGGGAGGATCTCAGTAATAAATAGTTCAAGATTAATTCCACAGACGGGTCTGTCCCGTATTCAGCCGGAAGCGGATTCTCTTTATTGATTGCTTCAATGAGAGAGCTTGAACTGACTCAAGCAAGAGAAAGCAGATTGATTCACCAAAATTATGATGATCTCTTCTTTTTATAAAAAATACAGCAGGCAACTTATCTGGGGCGTCTTTTGCACGCTTCCGATTCTGACAATTCTGGCAGAATCGCTGCCTTCCAATAACGACATTGAAACCTGGCTACCCAACGACTCTGATGTGCGAATCGTGTACGATCGATTCAAGGCAGAATTTGGAGCAGAAGAGGTGATCCTGGTAGCGGTGCAGGAAGGTCTGAATCAGCCTTTGCTGATCGAAGCGACCGCCAGTCGAATTGAGAGATTGCCGACGGTCAGGCAGTGCTGGACTCCACAACGGCTCAAAAAGATCTTGACCGAGCTCAAAGTTGAACCTGCAGATATCGATCACCGGCTGAACGGCCTTCTGATGAATTCGGAAAAGAATGTGGCAGGCATTCTTGTTCTGCTTTCTGATATCGGTATCAAAAATCGTGCCGGTACGGTGGAAGGCATTCGTGAGAAACTCGAATACAATCAGCTGACAGGGACGGAAGTGCAACTGGCGGGTGCCCCCGTTGTGGTCGCTGAACTCGATCGGCTGGGCAGCCAGAAAAACAACAAAAAATTCTTTATCATCACCTTACTGATCAGTCTGGTATTGTTGTACTACTCTTTCCGGGAATGGAAAAAAACGCTGGCCACACTGGGTCTGACCATCTGGGCAATCAATCTGACGACAGCTTTGATCTATCTGGGCGGAGGTGAAATGAATTTCATCCTCGGTGCACTCTCGGTGATGGTCCTGGTTTTCACGCTGGCGATTTCCATTCACGTGCATCATTATGTCGCCAGTTGTATTGACGATCCGGATCCCCTGGCATCCGCTTTACGAATTGCCTGGAAACCCTGTGTGCTGGCAACGCTGACCACGACGATTGGTCTGTTTTCCCTGACAGTCAGCGAGATTGGTCCTGTCATTCAATTTGGTTATGCGGCGTCGATTGGAACCTTTGTCTCTTTGATCACCGGACTGGGACTCACTCCGGCTGTGCTGACACTCTGGCCCATTGATCCGAAAACCGTACATACAGGAGAACAGCGCTGGGACTTTCGGTGGTGTGCCAACTGGCTCATCGATCATTCCGGTCGTGTCTCGATTGCAACCATCATCCTTGTGTCGGTGACCGGTGTCGGACTCTTCAGTCTCAAAACGAAAATCGATCCCCTCGATTTTCTGCCCTCAGACGGCAGAGTCATTCAGGATGTGCGTTCGGTGCAGAATAACCTGACCGAACTGGATTCCGTCGAAGTGATTGTTGATTTTGGTGAAAAAGATCTTCCCTTCCTCCAGAAAATCGATCGGATTCGCAAGCTGGAAGCGACCATCAGGCAGCATCCCGCGGTAAGACACACCATGTCTCTGGCCAGTTTTTTTCCGACCCATTTTCCGGAAAGTCCGTATGAGACAGCCCGGCTGTTATCACACGCCCAGTCCGCGCATGGAAAAAATGATTTTGTTTCCGATGGCGATCGGTTATGGAGAGTTTCAGCGCGCATTCGCAGTGATGCGGATATGCCACAGGATCTGGTGTACGACCAGCTGACGGCGATGATCAACGATCCCAGCGTCATCCTGACAGGCGTCGCTCCCTTGCTGAGACGGGCGCAAAGTCAGATTTTCATCGGATTCTGGGAAAGCTTTTCGATGGCTTTTCTGATCATCACGGTCATCATGATTGTTTCACTGCGTTCCATCAAAGCCGGTCTGATTGCGATGGTGCCCAATCTGACGCCGATCTGTATCGTCTTCGGTATTTTGGGCTGGTGTCAGATTCCAATTGATATCGGAATCATGATGACGGCCAGCATCGCACTGGGCATCGCCGTAGATGGAACATTTCATTTCCTGGTACGCTATCAGGATCAGTACCGGGTGACCCGGAATTCAGCCAGGTCATCTCGAGATTCTCTGTTGATGACAGGGGAGCCGATTTTCACGGCGGCCGTGATCACGGGGGCGGGAATGCTGGCTCTGACACTGAGCAACTTTGTTCCCACCGCGCGTTTTGGTTATATGATGACCTCTTTACTGGGGGCGGCTCTGGTGGGGGATCTCATCTTACTCCCCTGCCTGCTGGCACTGCGTCCTGAGAAACCGGGTGAGGATGATGATGCTGATCACAATGACAGCAGTAGTCTGCCTGAGAAGCAGCATCCTCATACGCCGCATTTCCTCAAGCAGAATCGACAGGGAACAAAAGATCAATCTGAGAAAGCAGTTGCATAGAATCAATTCCTGCATCAGCTGCAATTGCTCTTTGAAAGTGCCCGCTTTTCAGCACCCCTTGATTGATATATGATGCCAGTTCATTATCATTGACTCCTTCCCGGTTCAATTCGGTTACCGCTTCTGTTTTGCCGCAAACCTCGTCTATCACAGGTTGGTGCAGCAGTGGCAGGTTTTGAAGCGAACTGGTTGAGTCGCGTTTTTCAGGCAACGATCTGGATTCACAATTTACATTTTTGAAAATACAGCGGAAGTCAACATGGGATATCATCTGATAACAGGTGCCACAGGATTACTGGGACGATACTTAATTCGGGACTTAGCATCTGCGGGAGTCCCTTTAGCCGTTCTGGTCCGTCCCACACGACGCATGACGGTTGACCAGCGCATCGATATGATCATGGGTTTCTGGGACGATCATATGGCGCGTGAATTGCCGCGGCCTGTTGTGCTGGAAGGAAATATCAACGAAGAAAATATGGGGTTGAGTCCGGAGCAGCTTGAGTGGGCGACCAAAAATGTGGATCACATGATCCACTCCGCAGCCAGCCTGACATTTTACAGTACCAGTCAGGAAAGCGAACCCTGGCGATCGAATGTGGGCGGGGTGAAAAAGGTTCTCAATTTTTGCAAGACTGCGGGCATCAGACACTTCAACCATGTTTCGACGGCCTATGTTTGTGGTCTGCGTACCGGAAGAATTATGGAATCCGATGTCGACGTCGGCCAGGAATCCGGAAACGATTACGAACGCAGCAAACTTGAGGCTGAGTTACTGGTTCGCAGTGCAGACCATTTTGACTCATTAACCGTCTTCAGACCCGCGATCATCATTGGTGATTCCAAAACCGGATTTACCAACACCTTTCACGGATTTTATGCTGCTTTGCAGTTGGGATATACGCTGACTCAAATGCAGACACCCGATGAAACCGGGCGCTTATATGCGAAGTCCCGTTTCACTCTGGACGGAGACGAATCAAAGAATCTGATTCCCGTCGACTGGGTTTCTGCGGTGATGTCGTATATTCTGACGCATCCCAAGCATCATGGGAAAACCTATCATCTGACACCCCTGCATCCGGTGCCTTCGCGGCTCGTGCATGATGTGCTGGAAGCGACGTGTAACTTTTACGGGTCAGAATTTGCTGGTGGTGGCGTGGAACTGAAGGATCCGACCGAAGCGGAACGGCTCTTTTATGATCATATCCGGGTTTACAATTCGTACTGGCGTGATGATCCCGTTTATGACAGCACCAATACACAGACTGCGGCACCGCATCTGCCCTGTCCTCATATCGACCGGGAATTATTGACCCGACTGTCGCAAGTGGCGATCGATATGAATTTCAGCTGGAACGATCGAACACCGCATCGCTTTGGAGTTAAGTAGCCCAGGGGTTATTCAGTTTGCGATAGGGCGTGTTGGATGGTGGCTTGGGCTGCATTTTTTCCTGGGGAGACTTCTGTTCCTGAGGCTGGTCTGCTGCAGGCTCAACCCGTTCTTCTTTTGCGGGCAGCGCCGGACTGGCTTCCGTAGAGGAAGCCTGGTTCTCCGCACGCGGCACCAGTTTGTCGAGAATGCCATTGACGAACTGGGAAGAGTTCGCGCTGCCAAATTGACGCGCCAGTTCAATGGCTTCATCGATCACGACCGCCGTAGGGGTGTCGGTATGGAGCAGTTCATAAGCGCCGAGCCTGAGAATATTACGGTCTGTGACAGCCATCCGCTTCAGGCTCCAGTTTTCGGCAACCCGCACAATTTCTGCGTCAATCTGTGGCTTGAACTCCATCACACCAGTGAATAACTGCCAGGCGAAGCTGCGGGTCGTTGTATTGCGGCCGTGCTCATCAATCATGAGACGTACCTCACGCCCGGTGATATCAGGGTTCAGATCGATTTGATAAAGCATCTGGATGACCAGTTGCCGGGCATGTTTTCGAAGAGACATGGGAGCATTACTAACACAAATGGAGAATATATTAAAACAAGAGTCTCGATGTACTCTGGTTGTCGCCTACAATACAAACTTACGCTTGAGCCTGATCAATTGACTGTAACAGATTTATCATTTCAATTGCGGCCAGAGCAGCTTCGCTCCCTTTGTTTCCGACTTTACCGCCTGCACGGTCCAGCGCCTGTTCCATCGTTTCGCAGGTCAGCACACCGAATAATACAGGCACGCCACTTTCCTGGCTACTGCGCATGATGCCAGCTGCTACCTGATGATTGATATAATCATGATGCATGGTACTTCCCTGAATGACGGCTCCCAGGCAGCAGACAGCCTGATAGCGTCCACTTTTGGCCAGACGATCGGCGGCCAGCGGTAATTCGAAAGAGCCCGGCACCCACGCGACAGTGATATTCTCTTCAGATCCGCCATGACGACGGACTGTTTCCAGCGCCCCTTCCAGCAATTTGCGGGTAATCAGCTCATTCCAGCGGGAAACAACGATGGCAATCTTTGCATCGCGAGCCAGTAAATCGCCTTGAATCAGTGTATGGTTCATCGAAGTGGTAACTTATAAATAGTCTACAGGAAACTGGAAAAACCAGATCAGTGGTTTGTCATTAATTCGTTCAGGATTGGCGAATCACGAGGACTGTAATTCTTGCCGGTTTTGAACCGGCATTCTGTAACTGGTTCTGCCACAACCGGGCTCAGGGGGAGTGTCAGCCCAGATTCATGCTCAGTAAAAATTCTTCGTTGGTTTTGGTCCGACGCATCCGATTGACCAGCAGTTCCATCGCGTCCACAGGATTCATATCGTTGAGCACCCGTCTGAGAATCCAGACTCTGCGGAGTTCCTCTTCATCCATCAATAACTCTTCGCGTCGTGTTCCGGATTTATTGACATCAATGGCTGGCCAGATTCGTTTTTCCACCATTCGGCGATCCAGGTGCAGTTCGGTATTACCGGTTCCCTTGAATTCTTCGAAGATCACTTCGTCCATACGGCTTCCCGTATCGACTAATGCCGTGGCAACGATGGTCAGGCTGCCTCCTTCTTCCACATTACGGGCGGCACCGAAAAATCGTTTGGGATGCTGCAAGGCATTGGCATCCACACCCCCGGAAAGAATTTTACCTGAATGCGGGACTTCCGTATTCCAGGCGCGGGCCAGACGGGTGATCGAGTCCAGGAAAATGACGACATCTTCGCCATACTCGACCATGCGTTTGGCTTTTTCAATGACCATTTCCGAAACCTGAATATGGCGGCTTGGCGGTTCATCAAACGTACTGCTGACCACTTCACAACGATCTCCGCCTACCTGGCGCTCCATGTCAGTTACTTCTTCCGGCCGTTCGTCAATCAACAGGATAAAGACATAGGCATCCGGATGGCTGCCAAGAACGCATTTTGCCATTTCCTGAAGCATCACTGTTTTACCGGCACGGGGAGGCGAGACAATCAGGCCACGCTGCCCCATACCTACGGGCGCCACGAGGTCGACGATTCTCGTACTTAAGTTGCCTGCCGGCGAAGAGAGTTTGAGACGCTGTTTCGGATGTAAAGGTGTTAAATCGTCAAAAAAGACTTTTGTCGTCAGGATTTCAGGGTCACAGCCATTCACGGCTTCGACGCGGAGCAGCGCGAAATAACGCTCGTTTTCTTTGGGAGGCCGAATCTGACCGGCAACGATGGCTCCGGTACGTAATCCAAAGCGGCGGATCTGGCTGGGAGACACATAAATATCATCGGGGCAGGGCAGGTAGTGGTAATCAGGGCTGCGTAAAAATCCGAATCCGTCCGGCAGAATTTCCAGTGTGCCTTCACCAAACATCAAACCATTAACTTTGGTGCGTTCTTTCAGAATCTTAAAGATCAGGTCCTGTTTTTTCAGGCCCGTGTATTCTGTCAGGTTTTCTTCCTTGGCCAGCTGCATGAGATCCTTCATGGTCAGCCGTTGCAGGTCGGCGATATGAATATCACTCTGCTTGATTTTTTCATAGCGTTCATCGGCCGCTCTGGTGATGGCAGATTCACGTTGATGTCGCGTCGCCGGAGGCTTTTCGCGTTTCGACTTCGGGTCGAGTTCGTCTATGTCTTTTGAAGCCACAAGTCCGTCATTTTCAGATGCCTGAAGTTTTATGGATTTGGCCATGTCGATAACTTTCCGAATTACAAATAATGAGATGAAATGAAGTGGGGTTGTTGAGTCAAAACAGATGTGTTGAACGCGAAGATCAAATAACCTCTGGAAAGGCTTTTTTAAAACAGGAATAGCAGCATGAGATGCTCAGGATATCGTCAGGGATGAGAATGAATTAAATTACCCTACCTGCTCGTGAATGTGGGTTAGACACTTCCAAGCCGGTCATTTGTTCGTCTTTTGTTGAATGTGTAAGGTTTCGATGAAACTGGATAACGCTTTTGCGGCCGTTTCCAGATCATGATCATTGTGAATTATGCAGTTGGCCAGTGTTCGTTTTTTAGAGAGAGGCAACTGATGATTCTCGCGTTTTTGTAACTCTTCGGACGACCAGCCCCGGTTCTGAATGACTCTTTTCAGGCGTTGCTCAAAAGGACATTCAATAAATACGATCTGGTCGCACAGATCTTTCCAGTCTGCCTCTAAAATCACCGCGGCATCAATCAGGATTGCATCAACCTCTTCTGTTGATTTGGCCGACAAAATCTCCTGTTCAAGCTTCTGGTGGATCTCGGGGTGGACTATTGCTTCAAGTTTCTCTAACGATTCTTGATGTTGTTTCTCTTCTCCAAAAACAATTCTGGCAAGTTTGGAACGTATGATTGTTCCTTGTTCATTGAACACTGCAGTTCCAAACTGCTCTCGAATTTTCTGTTGAACTTCAGGAAAATCAAGTACCTCATGTCCGATTTGATCGGCATCAATTACTTTGACAGATCGCAACGTTTTGAGTTTATTGGCAACCGCACTTTTGCCTGATCCGATTCCTCCGATCAGGGCAATAATGGGAATGCATGTATGACAAGACACAAGAAGATTATAGCAACTTGCATTGGTGGAAAATGGTTTTCTTACACATTCCTTCGAATCAGAAACTTACCACACAGGAGGTTTATGATTGCTGAATCCCTTAGCAACATCAGATGAGACACACGGGCGTGTACTAATATGGTTACCGATACTATACCAGTTGTCAACAAAAAAAAACAAACTTCCCTCTTTTCCACTTAAAATATATGGGTTTGGCTCTGATTCTCTCGTCTGAGGATCAGGGGAGTCTGATCTGTGGGGGGCGGGTTTACTTTACTGATAAAATGGTCATAAATCAGGAATCTGTTACCACCAGACGGGTCTGTTCCAGCCAGTTCGTTCCGGACGAGATATCCACAATCAGCGGTACATCCAGTTGCATGGCGGACTCCATTTCCTCGCGCACGATCTGGCCGAGCGACTGCAGTTCCCCCGCTGGGACTTCGAAGACCAGTTCATCGTGAATCTGCATCAGCATTCTGCCCGGATGTTGTTCCTGTTTGAGTCGCGCACTCACATTGATCATGGCCTGTTTGATCAGGTCGGCGGCGGATCCTTGAATCACCGTATTAATGGCCGTCCGCTCGGGCATATTCAGTTGCTTCTGAAGGCCCGTGCGGACGCCTTGAATTTCCCGCTTCCTGCCGCAGATCGTGCTTACGAAATGATTCTTCGCACAGGCTTCCAGAATCTGATCCAGGAATTCTCTGACGCCCTGGTAGCGATTAAAATACTCTTCAATGAATCCCGCCGCCTCTGCTTGCGGGATGCCAATCGCTTCTGACAATCCGAATGGGCTTTGCCCGTAAATCACGCCGAAGTTGACTGCTTTGGCGGTCCGTCGCATGTCACTGGTGACTTCCTCCAGAGGCACGCGAAAGGTTTCCGACGCCACCGCGGTATGAATGTCAGCGCCTTCGCGGAACGCCTGGCTCATCGCCTCATCCTGACTCAGATGCGCCAGCACGCGTAATTCAATTTGCGAATAGTCGGCACAGAGCAACTGCCTGTTTTCATTCTCCGGAATAAAGGCTTTGCGAATCTGGCGGCCTTCTTCGGTCCGAACGGGAATGTTCTGCAGGTTCGGGTCGCTGGAACTGAGGCGGCCTGTCGCTGCCACGACCTGATTAAAACTGGCATGAATGCGTCCCGTCTCAGGATTCACAAGATCCGGTAAGGCGTCGAGATACGTGCTTTTCAGTTTTGAGAGATGCCGGTGTTCGGTGATTTTGGCCGGTAATTCATGCAGGGACGCCAGTTTTTCCAGCACACTCTGGTCGGTGCTCGGCCCGGTTTTGGTTTTCTTGAAGACCGGCAGGTTTAATTCTTCAAACAAAACGGTGCGGAGCTGCAGCGGGGAAGCGATGTTGAATTCATGGCCGGCGATCTGGTAAATCTCTTGAATCAATTCCGTCAGACGCAGAGAGAGTAGCTGGCTCTGTCGTTTTAGTTCATCGGTATCGACCCGGATTCCGGTGAATTCCATCTCTGCCAGAATGGGAATCAACGGACGTTCCAGATTCCAATAGAGGTCCCATAAGCCGTGTTGTTTGAGCTCTTCTTTGAGAATGCGGGATAATTTCCACGCAATTTCGGCGTCCTCAACCGCATATTCGGCGACTTTGACCACATCGATTTCAAACATCTTTTTCTGCTGTTTCCCGGATCCGATGAGGTCGGATATCGGAATCATTGTATGCTGCAGATAACGTTCGGCCAGTTTGTCCAGGCTGTGTCCACGTTCGCCTGCGCTGAGCAGATAACTGGCAACCATCGGATCAATGCTGACTCCCTGCAGAAACACACCCACGCGCATTAAGACAACCATATCGTATTTGATGTTCTGATTCGTAATCTGAACTTCAGGATCTTCCAGTATGGGCTTGAGTTGATTTAACACGAGTTGGGGATCCAGAGCCTTTTGTCCGGCCGGACCTTCTACGGGAATGTAATAACCATGGTTATCCTCCCAGCTGATCGCCCAACCCACGATTTCCGCTTCCGCAGGTTTTAAGCCGGTCGTTTCGAGATCAACACAAAACTCACCCTGCTGCTTCAATGCCTTCATGAATTTTTCAAACGCCGGCGGCGTGTCGATCGTTTCCCAGATACGTTCCGTTTTCTCCGGTTCGGGCTGTTTTGTAAAATCCTCCTGCATTTCGTCGGCAAAGCGACGGAAGCCGAAGTCGGTGAATAACTGGCGCAGGCGCCCTCGATCGGGGTGTGTTAAGCGTGAGGCTTCCCAGTCCACTTTCAGATCCAGGCTGTCATTCAACGTCACCAGTTGACGCGACATGCGTGCCTGATCGGCAAATTCCCTGAGGTTTTGCTGCAGTTTGGCACCTTTGGCCTGGTCCGCATTGGCCAGTACTTCTTCCAGAGATCCAAACTGTTCGATTAATATCTGAGCTTTTTTCGGGCCGACCAGAGGCACGCCGGGGATATTATCAACGCTGTCTCCCACCAGCGATTGAAAATCGATCACCTGATCGGGGCGCACTCCCCAGTCCGCCTGCACCGCTGCTGCGTCCATAAACACGTTTTTGCGAATATTATAGAGCTTTACGGCATCGTTGATCAGCTGGCGGGCATCCTTATCATTGGTCACAATGACCGTTTCGATCCCCCGTTCTCTGGCGAGACGGGCAACGGTGGCGAACACGTCGTCGGCTTCCCAGCCGGGGGCGTCGATAATGGGAACCTGAAATCCCGTGACCACTTCCATGATATTCGGGATCTGGGGTTTGAGATCTTCGGGCATCTCGGTCCGGTTTGCCTTGTATTTCGGGTAGAGCTCATTTCTGGTTCCCGGTCCGCTCGAATCCATGGCAAAGATCAAATAATCAGGGGCCTGGGTTTTAATGATATTGAGGATATCTCGTGTGATACCAAATATCGCATTCGTTGGCTGACCTGCGGGCCCTGTCATTGCCGGTACAGCATGAAAAACCTGAAATACCAGAGAAAACGTATCAATGATGTAAAGTGTTTCTTTCATAAAGATTTAGCTTTACCTGAAATTTTGAAAAGAGATAGCCGAAATTGGTACTAGGTGGAGGTTTACACCACGGTTATAACACGAGTGTCGTATGTATAATACGGAATCGTGTGCACTCAGGTTTCATTATTGGTGAGACAGGGCTTCACTGCCATCAACAGGCAAGCCGAACTCAAAACTCGATGAAATCTTTTGTCAGTTCTTCCGGTTGGATTCCGGATACTGGTAGTTTGTGTACTTTTCTGTGGGAATCAACCCTGCCGTCATGGGGGAAAGCAGTTGTCAGTTAACTAGATAGAATGAGAAAGCTTCTTGACACTGCTTTTTCTGCATTTAAAATGGAATGAGGCAGGAAACGGTTTCTTCAGAACATTCAGAGCCACTTCATCTGTTTTTTCCTGTCGTTCATCAGGGTGATGACCGAGCTTCACTGCGATGGTTTTACACATCAGACGAACTAACGTCACGGTGCTGAATGGCACCTGATTGTCACTTTAGAATCTTTAAGGTTTAACAACATGGCTGCCAGTAAACCAACTGCTGTTCATTTTTCACTGATCTTTTTTGTGATGCTGACCCTGATTTGCGGGGTCATGGCTTATTTGAATTTTAAAGATCTGGGAGAAGCGAACGTCAAACTGGATCAGGCCCAGAAAGATTCCCAGCGAGACGGCGCTGCAGTTCGCAAGCTAGATGAAGAACTGCAGGCTTTGAAAAAACTGATCGGGAATGAGCATGAAGACGTGGGGCTGGATAATAAAACTCCGAATACGGTGATCGGCGCGACCGAACTGGATATTAAAACCCACGCGGAAATACTGGCAGAACCTACAATCAAAAACACTTTGATCAAAATTTCAGGTCAGTTGAATCAGACGAAAAGCCAGCTGGCGCAAGAGCAGGCAGCCAAAAATGCCCTGGAAGCACAGTTTCTGGCGTTAAAAGGCGAGTTGGACAAAGTCGTAGATGAGCACAAAAAAGCGCGTGACGGTTCCGAAAAAGATTTAGCGGACACTCAGAAAATCAAAGAAGAAGAAATTGGAGCCAAGGATCAGCAGATTTCGGCGCTTCAGAAAGAAAACGAAGAGATCCTGATCGAACTGGACCAGTTGCGTGAAACAGACGCCAAAAAGATTAAAGACCTCGAAACCAAAAATAACACCTATGCCAGCCTGATTGACACGCTTCGCAGTCGTCTGGATGAGGTACAAAAAGTCAGCTTTGAGGTACCAGACGGTGTCGTGAGAACTGTAGATAACAGCACCGGAGTAGTCTGGATCAATCTGGGAGAAGCAGATCGTCTTCCCAAAGGGATGACATTCAGCGTCTATCGCAAAGCACATCAGGGCATTGGCCGGGGAGAAGAAGACATCATCGGTGCCATTGAAGTGACCAAAATTCTTGGTCCGCACCTCTCGGAAGCCCGGATTGTCGGAGATGATATTTACCAGCCAATCAGTCCGGCTGATCCCATTTATACGCCGCTATGGGGCGTCGGTCGACCGGAAACATTTGCGATTTCCGGCATCATTGACCTGGATGGTGACGGTAAATCGGATATGGATCTGCTGCGTCGTATTATCGAAAATGCCAATGCAAGGATTGATAATGAAGTCACAGAAAATGGCGAGCGAATCGGAAACGGGTTAACCGTTCACACCAAATTCCTCGTGATCGGCGAATCTCCCAATATCGATGATGCCAAAACTGACGAGCAACGTGACAAGATGCAGGAACTGATTACCAAGATGAAAGAAATCAGCGATGAGGCCCGGTTGAAAGCTGTCCGCATCATCGGGATTAACGACTTTTTAAGCTATATCGGTTATAAACCACAGCGTCGACTGCATGTTCCCGGTTCTGGGATCCCTTCCAAAATCCAGGCGGGTGCTAAAAAGACCGGCGTGAGTGCTGTTTCTTCGGGTACCGTTTCAGGGGCTTACTCGCGAAACACTCGACTCAAGCAGCAGACTTCTTCCGGCCAGACCAGTAAAGTATTTGGCGGCGGCGGCAAATAGGTAATCAGCAGAATTGACAACAACAAAAAACCGCGGTCGTGATTCACGATCGCGGTTTTTTTGATAGTCAAATCAGCAGAAAGTGACGGAGATCAAACCTTCTGTTGTCTGTGTTTTGGTTTCCCCTTGAAACGTTTCCGCTTAATGGGGGAAGACGAATCGATCTGGTCAAAACGGGAAATCTGTAACTGCTGACCGGAGACCCAGACCGTTTTCAATGAATTGAAAATATCCCGGGGCATACCTTCCGGCAGGTCAACCGTACTGTAATTGTCAAAGATACTGATCCGTCCAATATATTGGCTGTCGAGTTCCGCCTCATTGGCGATCGCTCCGACAATATTGCCGGGTTTCACGCCGTGAGTGTGGCCGACCTGGATGCGAAAACGCTCCATACCTTCTTCAGGGGCTGCGTCAGTGGCACGTTTTCGGGGAGGACGTTCGGTCTCTTTCTGGAATCGACGTTCTGACGGGGGCTGACTTTTTCCGGATGGCTCACGTTCTCTTCTCGGAAATTCTCGACTCGACGAATCTCGGTCGCGTTTCGAAAACTCTCGACTTGATGAATCCCGGTCGCGTTGAGGCGCTTCTTTGTGAAACGACTCTTTCAGGAACAGCGGACGATTTCCCTGTACCATACAGGCTAAAGCGGCTGCAATCTGAATTTCCGTGTGATTGCTTTCCGACTGGTATCCCTTCAACAGTTTCTGGAACAGTTCGAAGTCCGGGCCACTCATGGCTTTCGTGATCGATTCTTTGAAACGCTCTTTGCGGCATTCATTGATTTTATCGATGGAAGGCAATTCCATCCGTTCGATTCTGTGTTTGATGGCCCGTTCAATATTTTGCAGAGAACGAGTTTCACGCGGAGAAACAAAGGTAATTGCTTCACCGGTTCTACCGGCACGACCGGTACGACCGATGCGATGCACATAAGCTTCTGAATCACCCGGTAAGTCATAGTTGATGACGTGGCTGATACGATCCACGTCCAGTCCGCGGGCGGCGACGTCCGTGGCAATCACGATATTCACGTGGCCGGCTTTGAGCCGTCCGACGGTTCGCTCGCGTTGTTTCTGTGGAATATCACCATTTAAAGGGGCCGCGAGAAAACCGCGGGCTTCCAGTTTTTCAGAAAGCTCTGTAGTGATCGTCTTGGTTCTCACAAAAATGAGCACGCCGTCGATTTCTTCTGCTTCCAGAATTCGCGTCAGCGCATCAAGCTTGTGATGACCTTTGGCCAGCCAGTGCCGTTGACGGATAGTGTCGGCGGTTCTGGCTTTGTCTTTGATCGTAATGTGTTCAGGCGATTTGAGATAATTGCCGGCAATCCGGCGAATCGCTTCAGGCATCGTGGCGGAAAACAGCGTGGTTTGACGGGTTTCCGGTGTTTGCTCGAGAATCCATTCGACATCGTCGATAAAGCCCATTCGCAGCATTTCGTCGGCTTCATCAAGAATCAGGCAACGCAGCGAATCCAGTTTCAAAGTGCCGCGACGCATATGGTCCATCACGCGACCCGGCGTTCCCACAACGATGTGTACGCCTTGTTTCAACGGTTGCAGCTGGCTTCTGAAGTCGGCTCCCCCGTAGATGGGTAATACCTGCAGCCCCTTCATTTTGGAGCCGTAACGTTTAAAGGACTCTGAAACCTGAATCGCCAGCTCTCTGGTGGGTGCCAGCACCAGAACCTGAGGGGCTTTCAAATCCAGATCAATCCGCGAGAGTAAAGGCAGCGCAAATGCCGCCGTTTTTCCCGTTCCTGTCTGGGCCTGCCCTACCAGGTCGCGGCCTTCGAGTAACAGGGGAATCGTTTGAGCCTGAATCGGGGTCGGACTCTGATATCCAAGCTCTTCCAGTGAATCCAAAACTGGCTGGCAGAGTGCTAAATCTGAAAATTTTGCCTGCAATGAGACATCCGTTAACATACATCAACCTTTCGACGAACCGTCAGCCCGGAGGCTATGCGTACACGTCGTGTGAAAAAAAGAAATTGGGCCGTGCAAAAATAAAGAACAGGTGAGAGTCGGGACGTTCCGGACTCAGGAATTCATTTTCAGGTTACACCCTGAAAACAGCTCTCCTCGAAGCTCTGCTTCGTATCACCCAACTGCTACTGTCGACAGCGGAACTCCGTTCAGGGAATTCGGCAAAAAGTAGCCAAAACAACACGAAAAGATCAGCAAACAGCTGTCTTTTATTAAGAGATTCTGGAGAATCAGTCAAAAATCTCAACAGGCCTTCTCTTCAGATAGCCTCAATTTTGACTACTCAACGTCCGGAATTATATCAGTGCCCCCGTTTAATTGCACTCCCTGATCTGCAAATTTCGAAGAATATCCGATTTCTGATTCTGTTCATCGGAAAAACATGACAAATCTGATCGAATCAGATAAGACAGGTTCAAGTTTTGTTCTACAATGAGAAGAGTTCTCGACGCGATTCCCTTCTTAACCGGAGTTTGATGCAATGAATTTCCCGGATGTTCCCGATCAAGAAAAAATACAACCGGCAAATGATCCGGAACAGTCGCTGCTCTGGCTGGAAGAAATTGAAAGCGAGCAGGCATTAGACTGGGTCAGGCAGCAGAATGCCGCCACTTTGAAAACACTCACCAGCGATCCGCGTTATGCAACATACGAGCAGGAAGCATTACAGATTCTGACCGCTTCAGACCGGATTACCTATGGCAACCTGCGCGGCGATTTCGTCTATAATTTCTGGCGGGATCAGGAACATGTACGCGGCATCTGGCGACGTACAAGCCTGAAGCAGTTTCGATCGCAACAGCGAGACTGGGATGTGCTGCTGGATGTGGATCAACTGGCTAAAGCAGAAAGCGAAAACTGGATTTATAAGGGGGTAGACTGCCTGAAGCCCGACGGTCAGCGCTGCATTATAGAGCTGGCGCCGGGAGGCACTGATACCGCCGTCTACCGTGAATATGATATTTCAACGAAGTCATTTGTTAAAGATGGTTTTGAAGTTCCGCTGGCGAAAACCAATCTCTGCTGGGAAAATCGGGATCAGCTGCTGATCGCTACGGACTGGGGCGCGGGGAGCATGAACACTTCCGGTTACGCCCGAATTCTCAAACGCTGGAAGCGCGGGACTCCGCTTTCGGCAGCAGAAACGCTGCTGGAAACCGGGCTTGAAGAAACATTCATTCATCCCGTTCAATTCGAGCATGGACAGCGTCAGACCTGTTTTGTGATGCGCGGGCATGACTTTTATCATTTCAGTTTTTATCTCGTCACCGAAGCCGGAACGCTGCAACAGCTGCCGCTGCCTCAGAAAAGCGGCTTATCCGGACTGTTTCAGGATCAACTGCTGGTTGAACTGAAAGAGGACTGGCGGGGCTTCACAGCCGGGGCGCTGGTCAGCTTTTCACTGACGGATTTTCGAAAGACGGGAAAGATCAAGGACATGCTGACCGTTTTTGATCCGGGGCAAACGGGAACGATCTCGCAGGTGCGATGTACGAAAGATGCCGTTTACATCACGGGCATCGAACATGTAACGACCCAGATTCGTGAATTTTCATTCCAGGAAAACACGTGGAAAGACACGCTGATTCCCTGGGGAGACAACGATGTGATCTCCATCAGTTCTTCCGACAGCAACAGTAACGATCTGCTGCTCTCCCGCGACGGATTTCTGCAACCGAGCAGCCTGTATTATGTGAATTTCCGGGAGGGAATCGAAGAGAAGATTCAATCAACGCCGGCACGTTTTGATACCAGCGGATTGAAGGTCGAGAAACATTTTGCCATCAGTGCGGATGGAACAGAAGTTCCTTATTTTCTGGTTTCCCGTCACGATACGAAACTCGATCATTCCACGCCCGTCCTGCAGTATGGTTATGGCGGGTTTGAAATTTCGATTTTGCCGCATTACAGTCCGCTGCTGGGAAAGCTCTGGCTGGAAAAGGGAGGGGCTTATGTGGTCGCCAACATTCGTGGCGGCGGCGAATATGGTCCCCGCTGGCACGATGCCGCTTTGCTGGAAAACCGGCAACGCGCGTATGATGATTTTTTCGCAGTCGCAGAAGCCGTGCAGGGGAGTGGCTTAAGTTCACCCGAACATTACGGAGCCATGGGCCGCAGTAACGGAGGCCTGCTGATGGGAGTGGCGTTCACACAACGCCCGGAACTGTTCAATGCCATTGTGTGTGGCGTGCCTCTGCTCGATATGAAACGTTTCAATAAACTGCTGGCCGGTGCAAGCTGGATGGCCGAATACGGCAACCCCGATCTTCCCGAACAATGGGCTTACCTGCAGCAGTATTCACCCCTGCAGAATTTGAAACCGGGGCAGGTTTACCCCAAAGTCTATTTCTACACCTCAACCAAGGACGACCGCGTTCATCCAGGCCATGCCCGCAAGATGGCAGCCCGAATGGCTCAGATGGGCTACGATTTTTATTATTATGAAAACATCGAAGGGGGCCACAAAGGAACCGCGAATCAAAAACAGGAAGCGATGCAGAGTGCCCTGGAATACCTGTATTTAATGCAGCAGCTTGCTTAGCAGAAAAAGTGAGATCGCGAATTATGCCTGTTGTTTTGTCTTTGATTGACACGGGCCCCCGGTATACTTCAAATGCAGAGCGACAACCAATGGCACCTTCAACGCTGCTCACTCCGCCGGGATCTTTATTCGCCGTCTGAAATGGCAAGAGGTTTATTTCATGTATCGCCGACTCTGTTTTTTATTGTTTGTGATTGGTTTATTCTGTTCTGCGTTCCTTTCCCGGGTTTCAGCAGCAGAAAAACAGACACGTTCGCAACCGAATATCCTGCTGATGACCGCCGATAATCTGGGATATGGCGATCTGGCCTGCTACGGCAATCCGGTGATGAAAACGCCTCAGCTGGATCGACTGGCGCAGCAGGGGGTCAGGCTGACCGACTTTTATACCGCCTCCCCGACCTGCACCGTATCCCGGGCGACACTGTTGACGGGCCGCTATCCGCAGTGGATCGGTTTGAATCATCAGTTAACGGCGGTCGAAAATTACGGGGATGGATTACGTAAGAGTGAGTTGCTGATTCCGCAGTATCTCAAACAACAGGGCTACCGCACGGCCTGTTTTGGAAAATGGAACGTCGGTTTTTCGCCGGGCAGTCGTCCGACAGAACGTGGCTTTGATGAGTTTTTCGGTTTCGCTGCCGGCAATATTGACTATTACCATCACTTCTACGCGGGGCGACACGACTTGTGGCGCGGTTTGAAAGAAGTGGTAGTGGAAGGTTATTCGACCGATTTATTCGCTGACGAAGCCTGTCGCTTTATCGCAGAAAATCAGCAAGCCCCGTTTTTTATCTATCTCCCTTTTAATGCCCCCCATTTTCCCGGTAAGCGGAATAAACAGCCGGGACAGGCGAATGAATGGCAGGCTCCGGACAATGCTTTCGAGGCGTATGGGTATTCTCCTCAAACCAAAGATCCCCGGAAACGTTATCGTGCCGTGGTCACCGCACTCGATACCGCCATCGGTCGGGTTCTGCAGCAACTGGATGAGAGTGGACTCAGTGAGAATACAGTAGTGATCTGGTATTCGGATAACGGTGCGTTCATGCTGAAGGACCGCGGTCTGGAAGTCGCCAGCAATAAACCCCTGCGGGACGGAGGCGTGACGTTGTGGGAAGGGGGCATTCGTGTTCCGGCGATCGTGCGATATCCCGGCCGGATTAAAGCCGGCACAGTCAACCAGAGTCAAATCATCAGCCTGGATATTCTACCCACGCTGATCTCACTCGCAGGCGGCACACTCCCCCAGGACCGGAAGTTGGATGGCCAGAACATGTTGCCCGTTCTGGAAGCTCCGGAAACTGCCGAAGCACGCACCTTCTTTTTTCAGTATCAGAAATATGCTGCCGTCCGGCAAGGCAAATATAAGTTGTTGCGCACGAAACCCGACCAGCCATTCATGCTGTTCGACCTGGAGCAGGATCTGGGAGAAACCACAGATCTGGCGGCGCAACATTCCGAAGTCGCAGAGCAATTAAAACAGGCTTACGAAACCTGGGAACACGAAACGACAGCCGAGTAAAGCGCAAACCGGAATTGAGCGACAGCGTCGATTAAATCAGTGGCTCGTCGGTGGTGTTTTCGTTATTCATCGAGTCTTCAAACAGCACCTGCCGTTCGGAAAAACCTTCATCCAGAGTATGCCAGTGTGCCACTTCTTCTTCGCCTGATTTCCAGCAGAGATAAATTTCTTTACCTTTCCGGAGTGCAGGAAAGTTGACGACACCCAAAGCAGGGTCTTCGAGTTCGACACCCAGTTCGATGAGTTCGTTGATATAACCTTTGAGTTGTTCCATATCGTTTTCGATATCCAACTCGGCCTGTAGAAGTTCTTCGCTGTATACGGAATCTTCATCGCGGGTGGAAGCGCCGGGTAACCGCTTGATTTCGGTAATCCGTTCCTGGCGATCATGCAGATTCTGATACAGGGCTACGATGTCCTTGACGATCGCCTGCACGAGTGGTAAACGAAGATTGGCCTCTTCAGGAGTGAAAATCAGCTTTCGTTGTGCTTCTGCATTCATGATGAGACCTTTATTTCTAAATGACAGTAGTCAAATCAAAAAAGAGGCAGCGTCACCTGATTTGATTTCTACTGTTTCTCGATTGTCATAGCTCTGAGGAATTATAAGAGGATGTCCAGATTCGGCAAGTCAAGACCGTTGATGAGAACGGTATTTTCTCATTCGCTGTCAGAAATCCAATTAATTCATTCTCCTATTACTCTACTGGTAAACTCAACGAGTTGTTTGAGTTTTTCCAATACTTTTCCTTCATCGATCAGTTGTGAGACATTTTGAACAGCTAACTCCAGGTTTGACGCCTTTTCCGCTGCGATTAAAGCAGCAGCAGCGTTCGCGATAACAATGTCTCGGGCAGGTCCCTGTTCACCACGAAAGATATCAAGAATGATTTGGGCACTTTGCTCTGAGGACTTGACAACCAACTGACTTACATCACATTCAGATAATCCGAAATCAGCAGCAGTCCATTCAAAATAGCGCAATTCGGAGCCGGTGATTTCAAAAACGGCTGTTTTTCCCCAGAGACTCACCTCATCCAGTTCTCCGTTCCCACAGACAACCAATGCATGTTTTCGACCTAATTTTAATAAGGCTTGAGCAATTTTTTCAGCCGCCGGTCCTGAGTTTGCCCCTAATAACTGGTATTCAGCGCTCGCCGGATTCGTTAAAGGCCCGAGGTAATTGAAGATGGTGCGAATCCCTAATTCCCGACGCACGGGGGCAACATATTTCATCGCCGTGTGCAATAAGGGCGCAAAACAGAAGCCAATCCCTGTTGTTTCCAGGCAGTGACTTATTTGTTCAGGCGTCAATTCCAGGCTGACTCCCAGTGCTTCGAGTACGTCCGAGGAACCGCTGGAACTGGAAACACTTCGATTTCCATGCTTGGCGACCGGAATTCCGGCTGCAGCCGCAACGATCGCGACGGCGGTACTGATGTTAAACGTATGAAGTTGATCTCCTCCCGTTCCACACGTATCCAGCAAGCCGGAACTGTGTGTGGGAATTGCCAGAGCCCGTTCATGCATGGCCCGCGCCGCACCCACCAGTTCATCGGGAGTCTCCCCTTTCATGCGGAGCGCTGTCAGTAACGCGGCGATTTGAATGTCGCTGCATTCTCCCCGCATGATGGAAGAAATCACCTCGTAGGTAACTGTACTCTCCAGGTTTTCCCCCTGGAGTAATCGATCTAATGTTTGACTGAGAACGGTCGACATCTGCGTAAATCCCAAGCCTCATAAGCGGTTTATCTGGCAATCAACTGAAATTATAACAAAACTGCAGTCAACATTCAGCCAACGTTTACCTGTTAAATACCGGAAGTTAATTTTATTTAAACACGGTGTCATTCTCGTTTTCCAGACTTGAATCAGCGCTCCGTTTCCTGTCATACTTGTTCCTGTCGAAATGAAACTGGTACAATTTCATACAGCGATACTCCTTCAATTACCAGATGGTCCTCACGCATGCAGAGGATCTTTCCAGTACCTCGATCAATCCCTCAGGAGACTCTCATGAAGCGAAGCGGTTTTCTATTCTGCCTCATGTTTCTTTTCAGTTCGCAGACGATCCTTCAGGCGTATGACGTAACGCAAGACATTGCGCAAATCAAACAGGTTCAAAAAGAAGGGCAGGGGAATCTCGCCGCATCCAAATCCGTACAGCAACTTTCCCAGGCAGACGCTTCAGCGCTGATCCCGATTCTGTCCAGCTTTGAAGGAGCCAATCCGCTGGCCGTCAACTGGCTGCGTGGTGCGTTTGAAACCATCGCGGCGAATGCCATCGAGCAGAAAAAACTTCCCGTCGATCAACTGGAAAAATTCATCCTGGATAAATCTCAAAATCCGCGGGCACGGCGTCTCGCGTATGAAACGTTAATCAAAGTCGATCCGAAAGCGGAAGACCGGTTGATTCCCGGCATGATCAATGACACCAGCGTCACACTGCGCCGCGACGCCGTGCAACGTTTGATCGATGAAGCAGCGAATCTGGAAAAGGCCGATAAGAAAGGCCAAGCGAAAAAAGTCTATCTGCAGGCACTCTCCGGTGCGACCGACGACGATCAGGTCAAAGCCATCGTCAAACCCTTGCGCGGTCTCGGCGAGCAAATCGACCTGCAGAAACATTTCGGCTTCCTGTCAGACTGGATGATTGTGGGACCCTTCGATAACGGGGATAAAAAAGGCTACGACGCTGTTTATGCACCGGAAGAAAAAATAGATTTCACTTCCGCACTGGAAGGCAAAGAGGGTAAAGTCGAATGGAAGCCCGTTAAGACGGAAGATGATTATGGCATCTTTGATATTGCCAAGTCGATCTCTGCCTACAAGGGGGCCGTCATGTACTGTGCCGCTGACTTTTACAGCCCGGAAGAACAGTCGCTGGAGATTCGCCTGGGGACTCCCAATGCCTGGAAAATCTGGGTGAATGGCAAACTCCTGTTTGCCCGCAACGAATATCATCGCGGGATGGTGCTGGATCAGTACATCGTACCGGTCACAATGCAACCTGGTAAGAATGTCATTCTGCTCAAACTCTGCCAGAACGAACAAACCGAAAACTGGGCGCAACGTTATCAGTTTCAGGTCCGAGTAGCACGTCCTTCCGGAACTGGCGTCCGTTCGCAAAAACCAGAGGCAACAACACAACTCGCACCTTAAACGCGCTGAAGATATTTTTCCTGTTGATTCAAACGCTTCTTCCCTGAAAAGGATGAACTGATGAAAAACGAATATGTCAAATTGCTGATCCCCCTGATTGCAGTCGGTTTATGCTGCGGCGCGGACTGGCCTCAATTCCGGGGATCATTGACCAATAATGTCGCGACATCAGAGACCCCTCCCTCCAAAGTCAGTCCGGAAAACATCGCCTGGACTGCGGAACTGGAAGGACGCGGGGCATCCGGGCCGATTGTGGTCGGCGATAAGGTGTTTATCACCAGTACGACCGGGTTCAAACAGGACCAGCTGCATCTGTCCTGCTTTGATGCCAGTACGGGAAAACGTCTCTGGGAACGCCAGTTCTGGGCAACAGGTCGTACGCAGTGTCACAATAAAATGTGTGTTGCCACGCCTACCCCGGCCAGCGACGGCAAACGGGTGTTTGCCACATTTTCGAGTAATGATGTCGTCTGTCTCGATCTCGAAGGAAATCTGCTCTGGATTCGTGGGTTATCGCACGATTATCCTAACGCCAGCAACAGTCTGGGGATGGCTTCCTCTCCGATTGTCGTGGGTGAAACCTTAATCGTGCCTGTCGAAAACGATGATGATTCTTTCACGACCGGCCTGGATGTTAAAACGGGCATCGCCCGCTGGAAAATCAAACGCCCGCGTGTTGCCAACTGGTCTTCGCCGGCGATGCTGAAATCTTCTCCTGAAGCGGAAGCGCTGGTATTGCTGCAGTCGAGTGAAGGCGTTGACGCCGTTTATCCGGAAACCGGCGAAACCGCCTGGCAGTATGAGCAGGGCGCCGGTCGGATTCCGTCGACAACGGTGGGGGATAACGTTCTGTACGTTCCCTCGAATGGACTGACGGCACTTGCCCCCGGTTCCAGCAGCGAGCCCCCCAAAGTGCTCTGGCAGGAACAGAAACTGTCACCCGGCACCGCCAGCCCGCTGTTTTATCAAAAACGCGTTTTTACGGTGAACAGTGCCGGAGTTTTGACCTGTGCAAATCCGGAGGACGGCGAAGTCGTCTGGCGTTTACGCTTGAAAGGACCTTTCAGCGCGACTCCCATTGCAGCCGCCAATCATCTGTATCTGGTGAATGAAAAAGGCCTGTTGCAGGTAGTACAGCTCGCAGAAGAGCAGGGTGAAGTGACCGGAGAGATCGATCTGAAAGCAACCATTCTGGCGACACCTGCCATTTCGGACAATTCGCTCTTTCTCCGTAGCGATGAACATCTCTGGAAGATTTCATCCAAATAGTCCCCCGGTCAGACCGCGTCGACCATGACTGAAAAAGGAATCGTTTGTGTCACAATTGCTGGCTGTCGGATTAGGAGGTTTCGTAGGCGCGATCGCGCGCTACAGCATCACGGAATTCATGTCACGCAAGTACCCGGGCTTTCCAGCGGGCACCCTGCTGGTCAACGCCATCGGTTGTCTGTTGATCGGCATTCTGATGGCTATCGTCACGCATAAACAGCTCAGTCCCTCGCTGCGTGTCCACGAGCACGCGAGCCTGTTTTTAGTCTCCGGTTTCCTGGGCTCGCTTACCACCTTTTCCACCTTCGGCCATGATACGGTCAGCCTGCTCCGAAATTCCGAACTGCATCATGCCATGCTCAATGTCTCCGGAAACCTGATCGTCGGTTTCTTTGCTGTCTGGCTGGGCTGGGCGTCAGTCATGTTCTGGCTGGAAAAGTAATCGCGCGTCTGCAGGCAGATCTGAGGGGAATTACCTCAGTCGATAACCGGGATGTCTCGTTGAGCCATAGCGGCGCGTAGGCGCTGCTACCCCATCAGAATGACCTGACTGGCGTTAAAACAATCTGAAGCAGGCGGGAGATCGCACTTCCCGGCTCTGTTTTTCCCTTCCACGCGCCGTTTGGCCATTCAAATCAGGAAATGTTAAAATTTTCCGATTATAACGATTAAGGCACGCGCGAATATCAGCCGATAACAAGAACATACCGGGGGGGATTCTGCCTGACCTTTCAGGCGGGCAGAATTATTTTTTCTTATCCCTGTCACGATTAATCTTGCGGAGTTCGTCTCGACATGTCTTATTGGCTTCGATCTCTGCGTTTTCTGGCCAGCGCCCTCAGCGGTGCTGCTTCTCCCCGTCAACTGGCCCTCGGTTTCAGCATGGGCATGGTGATCGGCCTGGTTCCCAAAGAGAATCTGCTGGCGGTGATACTGCTGTTTATTCTGGCCGGCTCGAAGGTCAATCTCTGTTCGGCCTCGCTGTCGACGATGCTCTTTTCCTGGCTCTCATTACTGATTGATCCGCTCAGTCATCTGATGGGCCGGGGGGTGCTGCTGGCGTCTCCATTGCAGGGGTTCTGGCAATCCGTTTATGAACTCCCTTTTGCAGCCTGGACCGACTTCAATAATACAATTGTAATGGGCAGCCTGATTCTGGGACTGTTATTATTCTACCCCACGTATCGCCTCTCGAAACCTCAGTTTGAAAAATATACGCCTCTCGTGGCGGAGAAACTGAAAAAATATCGCATCGTGAAATTACTCTGGGGAACGGAAGTCGGCTCGATCGTAGGGGAAGTCGCATGAAGTGGAATTACCTGCTGCCTCGCTTCACCATTGCGGCCATCATCTGGGTCTTTTTTGCCTGTGCCTTCGATCCGCTTGTCCGCACGGGTTTAGTCGGAATGGGACAATCTCTGATCGGAACGGAAGTGACCGTTGCCAGTCTGCAGACCGGGTTCTTTCCGCCATCGATTAAAACAGGGCCGGTCAGTATCGCCAGCCATTCCAATGAGAAACGCAATCTGGTTTCATTCGATCAAATCGAAATGAAGCTCTCGGGCAAACCGTTGATGTATCGTAATCTGATTGTGGAAGAAGCGACCGTTTCCGGAATGGAATTTGATACGCCCCGATCGATTACAGGTGACGTTTCCGAAAACAGATCAGACCAGCCGGACAGCGGCTTCCAGTTCGATGCCAGCCGGTTTCGTCAAACATCACAGGAACTGGGGAAATCCTGGCTAAGCGTGCTGACAAGTTCGGCAGCCGAACAGTTAGATCCGGATCGTCTCGAAACCGTGCGTGTGTCAAAAATGATTCAGCAGGAATGGAAGCAGCGGTTTGCACAATACGAAACGCGTCTGCAGCAGGTCAGGCAGGAAGTGGATTCCGTGCAAAGTTCGGTGAAGACGGCAGAAGGGAAAACGATCGACAAAATCAAGACGTATGCCCAGTCGGCAGAACGCGTTGATCGGCTTGCCAGAGAAGGAAAACAGATTCGTAACGAACTGAACTCGCTCCCTCAAATTGCACAACAGGATTATCAGCGTATCGAACAGGCGAAAAATCAGGATTTAGCGAACATCAATCAACTGGTCGATTCGGTCTCTCCCGATCCTCAGAAAATTCTGCATGCGATCATCGGAGAAGAGTTGTCCCGGCAACTGGAGCAGGTTTTTGGCTGGTCGAACACGCTCCTGCAAACAGTCAAAACTCTGCGGGATGAGCAGGAACCGGAACGCATCCAGGGGGAATGGATCGATTTTCGTCGCGATGCCGGTTTACCGGATATTCTCTTCAAAAAAATCCGCTTAGCGGGAACCGCCCGCGTGGATCAGCAGAAATATCCCTTCGTGGGGATCATCAAAGAACTCTCGTCCTCTCCGGCGACATACCGCAATCCGATTGTGCTGCAGGCGCAGGTTGAAGCAGAAGCCGAGATCAAGTTCGCGGGTGACCTGAAGTTTTATGAAGCGAATCCAACGCATGATTTTGTCGTGCTATTCAAGCTGCCTCATCAGAAAACAATCACGCTCGAAAACTCCGAGCGGCTTTCCCTCGATCTGATTGCGGACCAGACGGAGTGTCAATCACATATTTCCTTCAGAGAACAGGATTTTGAGTGTCGTCTCGAATTCAGTCAGACGCCGGTCCGTTTTCAGCTTTCTACGACTCAGCCTGAGTATGCATCGATGGCGGGTATTCTGTCACAAACACTGGCTTCCATCGATTCGATTTCCGCGACATTGCACTGTTCCGGTACTTATGATCGACCGGAATGGAGAATGGAATCGGAACTGGGAGAACAGATTGCCCGCGGTTTGAATCTGGCATTTCAGGCAGAATTCTCTCGTCAAAAGCAGAAGCTGACGCAGCAGATTGAGCAGTTGGCAAGTCAGGAACGGGAACAACTGGTCCAGAAACTGAACAGCCAGTATTCTGAAGTGATCACGCTGCTTGAACAAGAGGAGTCCAAGGTGCAGGCTGTCATTCAAAAAGTCTCCAACAGCCCTCTGGACATTCGCAAACTGCTCCGCTGACCGGAACGCGCATTCACTGAAAAGCGGTGAATTGATTGCGTACGGACCCTGCTGACCTCTCTGATAGGGAGAAATTCCCCTTGATTTCTCTCGATTTATGATAGAATTCAAAGTGCAGGGAGCAGAGTGAGATGCAGGATGCTATTGTTAAACTGATGTTGTAGTGATCCAGCGGTATCCACTGTTTCTTTTCATCATCATTTTTGATTCATATCTACACGATTCAGACAGCCTGGCATACAAAAGCGGGCTTTCAAGTTTTCAGCGATGGTCGATCTTGGGCCGAAACAGGGATTTTGATTGAGATCACTGAGTAAATGCTTGACTTTAAACAATTTCGATACAAGACTCTTTAATTAAATCAACATTCAAATATATGTATTTAAAAGGGGTTGTTACGTGTCTTTGAGAGGTCGTCTGTAATCATTCGGTTCGGGAGTTTTTTATGACTATCGTGGCAGTCAATGCTCATGCGCCAATCTCGTCAGGAGAAATTTCCACGACCGACCCACGCCGCGCGATCGATGTTGATCAGAAACAGCAGCAGATCATTACATTTCTGGAGCAGAATGATCTGGATGCGGTGCTCCTGCAGTCTCCTGAGAATCTTGCCTGGTTTACCGCCGGGGCAGATTTAACCCGTTCCGGATTGGGCGAAAGCATCGCCGCGGTATTTATCACCCAGGATGCCAGACTGGTTGCCTGCAGCAATGTGGATGCCAATCAGATTTTTGACCGGGCGATTCCCGGATTGGGTTTCCAGATTAAAACCCGCCCCTGGTATGAGCCTCTGTCGCAATTGATCAAAGATCTCTGCAAGGGGAGAAAAGTCGCCAGCGACAGCGGAGTGGAACAGACCCGCAATGTTTCCGAAGAATTCAAGGCGATGCGAATTCCTCTGAGTGAACTGGAAGGCGAACGCATTCGGGAACTGGGCAAGCTGGTGTCGCATGCGGTGGAAGCCACTGCTCGAAAAGTGGAACGCGGCCTTACGGAACAGGAAATTGCCGGGACGCTGTCGCATCGGTTATTGAAACATGGTGTCAGTCCGAAACGCCTGCAGGTCATGGTGGACGGCCAAAGCATTCGTTATCGTCACTGGGGTTTTGGAGAAGACCGTCTAGAACGCTATTGTGTGATTTCTGCCGTTGGTTCTCAAAATGGATTACACGCAGCGGCAACGCGAACCGTTTCGCTGGGCACGCCCCCTTCCAGTTTTATCAAATCACATCATCTGGCTTTGCTGATGCAGGCGACGGGCATGTATTTCTCCAAGCCGGGCTGGGCGTTATTTGATACCTGGAATCGTGTCAAACGCATCTATGAAAAATACAATTGTCCCGATGAATGGCAGCACGCCGATCAGGCAGACATCATCGGTTATCTTCCCGCGGAAACTTCAATTCTGCTGAACAGTGAATTCAAATTCACACCCCGCATGGCCGCGTTCTGGCATCCTTCCGTGGGACCGGCAATGACCGGTGATACGATTCTCATTGAAGAGGATCAGACAATCCTGATTACGCCTATGGAACAGTGGCCGACCGCAAAGATCATGGTCAAAGAGCACCAGATCGCACTGCCCGACATTCTGATTCTGCCGGATTAATATTCTGCGCTGAATTCCTGCCGCCTGTGGATACAGAAAACATCAGAGTTTATTTCTTTCGGCTGGTTTCTCACTTGTCAAATCTTCCCGGTCGAATCAAGATGAGCCTTGGACAGAGACCGTCAGAGAATTCATCCGGCATGGATTCAGTACATGTATACCATGTCTGCTGTTTGATGTGATTGTGTGCGTGTCCTTTCACTATTGCGTCGTCAGCATCGTTCCGACTGGGGAAATTGCTCCGATCGGCCTGGGAGATGCTTCAATCAATCTGGATACCGGCTCATGGCAGCTTCCAATTCATCAGGAAATTCAAATTCGCCAAATCAGGCACCCCTGTTGGAAGTTTTTCCGGATCCCCTGGAATTATCGGATGATGTTTCGCGCGTCCGCCATCGCCGTACTGCCAGGCTGATCAAAGTTTCCTGGATGGGAATTTCCGTCCGTTTTTTTGTGATCCTGATGGAATTGATCGGTCTATGGTTTCTGGGCCATGCGGTCCTGCTGGTCGATGCGTTGGCCAGCAGCGCCGATGTTCTGACCTCGCTGGCCATTTTATTCGCGATTCGTCTGGCAGAGCGACCGCCAGATGACGATCACCCGTTTGGTCACGGCCGTTACGAACCATTGGCTGGATTTCAGTTGGGGATATTAATTCTGGTTGTGGGTACGGGGACTTTTGGGTTCCAGTTGTTAGCCGCGATCAGTCATACGCAGTCTGAAGTGATCGGCTGGGTCAGTTGGACAATCCCGCTGTTCGCTGCCATTCTGCTGGAGTTGACATGTCGTGTTGTGCTGAAGATGGCACGGCAGGAAAAAAGTTCTGCCATGATCGCAGAAGCGTTTCATTATCGAGTGGATGCCATAACCAGCTTCGTGGCGGCTTTCGGCTTGATCGTCGCCAGTCAGATTCCCGTCTACGGGCATTTAATCGACCATCTGACCGCAATGATCCTGGCTCTCATCATGGTCTATCTGGGGTGGATTGCTGCCAGGGAAAACCTGCACGAACTGACAGATAAGATTCCTCACCAGAAATACTTTGATCAGGTCAAAGCTTCCGCGATGAAAGTGGAGGGGGTGCTGGATGTGGAAAAGGTACGTATTCAGACCGCGGGCCCTGATGCCCACGTCAACATCGACATTGAAGTCCATCCCAACGAAACCGTCGATCATGCCCACGTAACGGCTCAGCAGGTACGACACCAGATTCAACTCGACTGGCCGACCGTCAGGGAAGTAGTCGTGCATGTGGAGCCCTATTACGAGGCTGACCACTAAAGATGGCTCGCTGATGCTTGTCGACAGGTTATCATCCAATGAGAGTAGCTTGAATCCGTTCAAAGCGGATCAACTTAGAACCGGATGATTAAATCGCCACCCAGCAGCACCTGATAGTCTGACTGGAAGTTATTGTAAGGGCCGTTCACATTCGGTATTGTGGCGCTGGTATCAGACCAGTCGAAACGCAGTTCCGGTCGGACGGTGACACAGGGATGAGGGCGCCAGTTCGCTCCCACGGTCAATTCATAGTAATTGCCGCCTGAGGCGAAGGGAGGGAGTGCTTGCAGAACCCGCGAATAATCCTGATCGCGGAACCATTCGAAGCGGGCTCCCCAGGCAAACTTATCTGTCACGTCATAGTACAGGTATTGATTGATTGAGTACCATTTTGCGGGTACGACCTGGAATGCATTATTGATTGTACCATTGTCTTGTATTCCGAAATCACTCTGGAAGACATAGGTCAGGCATTCGCTGAATTGATGTGACAGGACAAAACTGATAATCGTCCGGTTGGCACTGGCGCTGAAGCCGTTGTCCTGATCCCCGGAGGATAAGGCAAGGTTGATGCTGGTCTCTTTATTGCTACTGACCCAGCCGATACCTGCCAGTAATTCGGCATCGTCATTCGGATCTTCCCAGGCGTCCCAGCCGCGAGCGACACCGGCCAGTAACTGCAGTTGTTCGTTGACCTGGAACGTTGCGAGGAAACCGGTATGAGTAAAGGGTTCGCCATACTGCATGGAATAAGAGTGCGAGTAGAAGAAGTTGTCCGGCGCGGTTACTTTTTCGTATCCGATCGGTGTATAAAAGTGGCCTGCTTTGATGCTGACGCCTTCCAGCCAGGGAATATACAGCTCGGCATAAAGTTGCGGCATCGCCAGACCGTACAGGGAATAATTATTGAGACCACTCGTGCGGGGACCATTTCCGCTATTCCAGTGGGGTGATCCGTCAGAATGTGTTTCCAGGCCGTTGGCGGTGGTAAAAAAGTAATCCGTACCATAAAGCAGGTCGGCACGGAAACCCCAGTCCAGTTCGTCGCCACCAAAATCGACGGCGCGTTCCATGAACAGATATAATTGATTCATCTGGTATTCGTTGGAGCGATCATTAAAAGTCACCGGCAGGTTGGAATTGTTGGAAGGTTTCTGGAAGTTTCCTGTAAATCCCTGATCGAGCCAGCCACCCATCTGGATCCGTTGAGACTTCATTGACGGATAGATCGGTGAATTCTTCATCAGAAACTGGTCGAGAAAATTGCAACATTGATATTCGGGCTGACAAATAGCGTCAATGCAGTCAGCCGCGCATTGGTCATCTGTGTTGTAGTCAGAGGAATTTAATGATACGGGCTGGTAGACACTTTCACCTTCTACGAATGGCGCTGCATGAGAATCCAGCGTTCCCAGTTGAGTTTCCTGACCGAAAACAAGACCAGACGTGCTGACCGCCAAACCAAACACAATCCATTGTGAGATTATTTTTATTCGCATCTTATTCCAACTCGTGCGATAATATGGCTTATTAACTGCGAATCGTATGTTCACATGTCGCTGAAAGCCTCTCATCAGTCCTATCCTGAAGGCAGAGAAAAGGTTCTTCCATCTTCATTTTCGGTTCGGAAGTGACGGATTACGGATACTAATTATTTGTAAAGTGATCTCTTCACAGCGATTTCACCGTTCAAACGTTAGGCTCAATGCTGAATTGCCTATTTTATGGATCGAATCTCAGTCGCCGTTTTGAACGACCGCTGGTGCGGGAAGCGGAATGGTTCCCTCAAATGCACCTGTCCTTGCGAATTTCTATCAAAATAGAATGTACAGAAAGTCTTACACATCCGTTTCCTAAGTTAAACATTTGTGTTGAGTTAACGCAACATTCCGGCCCATCCAATTTACTGAACAAGACTCGCTTTTTAGTGCCGACCTTTACGATGCTCCTATAACCTGAACAGGATTTACCAAACAGTGTAGATTGCCTGTTTTAGTGATTGCAATTGCTTCGAGCGTGGGCAAAGATATTTCAAATACTGCATTAATATCTACAAACTTGAGCCAATTTCTCGTATGCAATTAAGAAAATCCTTTTATTCTGCGAGCGGCTGACTGTTAGATTTAATGCGTTTAATCGTCAAAGTAGGTGGCTGTTCCGAGAGTTAATGCCCCAGCGATTCATGCCAATTTAAAAAATTGACCTCTATATCAATCAATTACGAGTAAAAATCACTATGAAGAGCCTGAAGAGATTGTTTGGCCGTAAATCTACTCGCAAAGTAAATCGTCGTTCGCCATTTCGGTTATCGCGACCCATTGGATATGCCAGTCATATTGAGCGACTCGAAGACCGAACTCTTCTGGCCAGCAATATCCTGGCTTCACTGGAAGGTTCCGTCAATCAGCCGAATGATTCGACAGAACTGGTTCTGAACATCGGGGCGGGAAGTTCCCCCACACTCGGTTTCGAAGTCCGAGCGGCTGCGAACTCTTCGTTTAATCCTGCGGCGATTCAAATTCTCAATGCGAATACCAATGCCGTTATTCCGTTGAATCTTGCGGAGCATGATCATAACGGTCCCAATTCGCTGTCGTTAGCGACACTGGCTCCCGGGGAATACAAAATCCTGGTCAAAGGTCAAACTTCTGCCACGGGTGGATTTATTATTGATGTGTTCCTGCCCGGTGATATGGATGGCAGTGGAACGGTCTCTCAATCGGAATTAATGCAGGCAACTGCCGCCTTTTATCAGAGCAACTTTGGCTATAATTCCTACACGGCTCAATTAGTACAAAGCCTGGGTCTGAATCCCAATAATAATTATTATTCAGAAACGCTGGATGCTAATAAAAATGGTGTCATCGATAACCACGATCTGCAGATGGTATCCGGCAATAAGGGGCTTCCGTCGTTCTCGCTGGAACTGATCGGCGACCAGGACGCACCCGCTGTGGTCGCTGGGCTGCAGATCGATTCGGGGGCTTCGAACTCAGACGGCGTAACCAAATCTCTCACGATCATCGGGAATGTCTCTGACGAAAGCCTGATCACGCAGTTTAAAGTAGCCCTTGATGGGGGCAGCTTTGTTAACATCTTCGGCCAGATTTCCGGCGGCGCCAGCGGCGGTTCCTTCACCTTAACACGCGACTGGCTGGAAACAAACCTGAACGGCGGCATGTCTCTGGAAGGGGGCGTCCATACCCTGCACTTCATGACAGCAGACGAGCATGGGAATCTCAGTGCGCCGGGTGACTTCGATGTCAGCTTTGAACTCGATATCACTGACCCTACTCTGACAGCAACTCCGATTGTCGTTCCGGCTCAGACTGAAGATTTTGGCATGTTGAACCTGGGCGCCCTGACTACGTTCTTTAATCAGAACGGGGGAACTCCTCTCAGCTTCAGCGTGAATTCCATCAGCAACGCGATTGTCACTGCTGATTTCTCGACCGGCGATCTGATTTTGAATTCGATCCTGGACGCCAATGGATCGACGGACATTGTGATCCAGGCAATCGATCTGGCGGGGAACGCCGTACTTTCCAATACATTCACTGTAACGATCAATGCAATCAATGATGCTCCGGTTGCCGTTGATGGCGATGTCACCGCATTAGAAGATGTTCTGAATTCCTATCCTGAACCGGGTGCACTTGCTTTTGTAACCGACGTGGAGAATGACACGCTGACCGTGACGGAAGTCAATGGTTCCGCAGCAAGTGTGGCGATGCCGATTGCCATCGGCGCCGGTGGCGAACTGAATGTTGCCGCCAATGGTAGTTTCACATTTGATCCTAAAGGATTGTATGAGTATCTGGCTGTTGGTGAAACAGCTACTGAGACCTTTACTTACACCGTGAGTGATGGTAACGGTGGAACTGATACCGCCACGGTGACGATCACCATTCAAGGAGCCAACGATGCCCCGACTGTGAGTGCCGGCGTAAGCACAGTGACCGACGAAGACGCAATGAGCTTCGATCTGGATCTGCGAACGAACGTCAGCGATGTGGATCTGACAGACGTGTTGAGCGTCACCAACCTGATGCAGACGAACATTGCCGATGCGAGTGGTATCACGGAGAACG
>CAXBFD010000021.1:0-75830 GCA_963974925.1 uncultured bacterium
GTCAGCATGGTCTGGTTCACATTGATCTTCTCTGAACCATCCGGACGAATATTGATCTCTCGGCTGTGTACCGTGAAATAGTCAAACCAGCCGGGATTCAGAATACCATCCGAGTTATCATTCGGGAGCGTGGCATCGCCGTCATTCTCATTGGGATCGAGAATCCCATTTCGATTCGTATCTTCGCCGTATAATAATTCCGGTGTGACGCCGCGCACCAGCAACAATTCATCCAGCGATTCCAGCGGACCATTTTTGGCGGAGTAAGGAGACTCTAATGTGATGTAATAGTCACTCTCTGCGCCATAGGAGCGTGTTTCGTCATCATCGTCGATCCAGTCGAGAATCGCAGCCGCAATGTCTTCGGTCATATTCGGAATCTGCAGCAAGCGTTGAACGGGCGCATCTACATCTGCCTCCAGTTCCTGTTCGACTTCTTCACTTGCCAGAATATTCAAATTCAGTTTCCCTGATTCATTCATTAAACCGAAGCGGACAGTTTTCGATTGCGCATCGGTGACAACAGGCGCGATCACGCTGAAGTAACCACTGGTGCGCGTGATCTCTCCCGGTAACAGATTGATATTCTGAAACTGATCCGGATTGTGATAGGAATTCCAGCCATCAATGTCCGCTCGATCTCCTACAAACGCGGCTGCCAGTTCGATTCCTGAGAGCGCCAGTTCGCGCGACTGAATCGAACGGCCATACACATTCGTCGCTTCCATTTCGACGATCATCAGTTCCGAAAACGTATACGCTCCCAGGCTGAGCATGACCACGACCACCAGCACCACCAGCAGCGTGCTCCCTGCGCGCAACCGCGCCGCAATTTCCCGAACAGGATAATTTCGATTGCGATCATGGTTTGAACTGTGTTGTTTCATTATTCCGGACTCATGCCAACCATATTTAAAGTGAGCTGGTATCCTGGACTGTCGTCTGTAACACCGCCGGTAATGCCAGCGGAAGCGCAATCACCATACTGTAAGAATTCTCGTAGCCGTTGATTTTTTCATTTATGAAATTCTGCACCGCCAGATGATCGTCACTGCGAAAACCGATGGTGACTTTGACCGCCTGGGGAACGGTTCCGTATTCCACACTGTCCCAGACATCCAGCCAGTCTGTTCCGTCAAAATATTGAAATTGCAGACTGCTGATTTCCCGCGCCAACATTTGTGACTGTTGTGCCAACTGTTCGAGATCGGCTGATTCATCAGCCTTACTCATCGCTAACCGGTCTCCTTCGAGACGCGCCAGACCCTGTATGGTATCACCCAGGCCGGAAGAATTACGGAAACGATCGCCGACGACTCCCTGTAATCCTGACGAACCGGCGGCAGCCAGGAAATAGGAAATGGATAACAGATCGCTTTGTGAACTGATCAGACTGGCCGTTTGTGAAACAAGCATCGTTTGCCGGGCAGGGCGGCTGGTATGCAGCACGAGCGATTGCGCATCGCCGTAAACGCCGATATTCCCGGCTGTGTAGGCGTCATCCGGACTGGTTACCTGGATTTCCACGACATCCGTTTCTTCTTCCGAAGAGTCTGTCGATTCTTCCTCCGTTGTTTTCTGCGCGAAAGTAACACAGTGTAAATCGTGTGTGATTTTCTGAAACACAGCCCGGGCAATCTGGGCGCGTTCCACCTGCTGATGACCGATGGTCGTATATTTCCAGTACAAATCGAGGGCCGAATAGATGGCAGCCAGCAACAGAGTGGTCAGTCCCATGGCGAGAACGACTTCAAAAAGCGTGAAACCAGAGGGTCGCTGCTGATGGCAGGAACTGTTTTTTTTCATCACAGTGCCTCCATTTCAGTTTCATTTGTGGATTGCACCGTATTGGCGGCATCAAGGAGCATGGCAGGGTCCCGCACCTGGCGCATCAATTGATAACTGGTGGAGACCGCTTCCGAATTGCCGGAATAGGTGACCGAAACAGTTAACATAAAGAGATTCTCATAAGCGCCGGGTGCGACATCCAGGCTCCATTTCCAGTTGTCGTCTTCATCTTCAAATGCAGCCTGTGTGACTGAGTCCATAGGTTGCACGCCTGCCAGGACCTCTGCCAGTTTCGACTGACATTTCATGATCGCCTGCGTCCGCAACTGTGCCTGCAGTGCGGCCCGCGAACCGATGCCAATCAGCTGGCTGATTGCTGCGAGGGCACCAAGAAAGATGGACAAGGAAATCAAAACTTCCAGTAACGTGAGTCCGGAACGATTCAGAGCCGCTTTGCGATTGTCTGGTTTCTTGATTCTCATTGCGATTTCTCCTGGTGATAAGAAATCGTCGCACTTCCCGTCAGTGCCCGCAGTTTGATATTGGCAACCGGGGTGTCTTTTTTCAGAATCTCATGCGTCAAATCAACCGCCGCGCTTCCATCAGGATAAAAAGTGATCGGAAAGGAACTTTCCATCCAATTCCACTCTTTGGCATTCGGAAGTTTTGCCAGCCACTCATAGGGGACCGCCGGTTCGCTGACCGCCGCTGTACTGTTTTTACTGAATTGAAATTCATCGGACAGTTTCAGAGAGATCACCGGTTCGCCGACAGACATCTGCTGAGAACCGGAAGATTCAGTTTCGAGTCCTAATAATCCACGATCGGCGGGAACGACCAGATAGTGAGTGCCTCCCAGTTCAAAGTAGATCTGGTAATTCACGCCGTGTTCGATGGCCCGGATGCGGGCGGCAGCGAAGGCCGAATTCAGATCCTGCAAGTCCTGGCGAAGGCGGTTACTGGCGCTGATTCTGAGAACGGCGGGCCAGACAATGGAGACGAGCACCAGCAACAGAGAAAGAACGAGCACCATTTCGAACAGCGTAAACGCCGCTCGATGCTGTTGGAAGTTCCCGTTCTTTTTCTGTCTGTTCGCCACGTGTGACGTCCCCTGAATTCATCTGCTGCAGGCCCTTTGCAAAGTCAGATTATTCTGTTAGATCCCAGTTATTGACATCATCGCCTGAGCCATTTTCATCCTGTAGATTCGGGCCGGAAGACCAGATGGCGGGCTTGGTCGATTTGGATTTGTTGTTCGGGTATTCATACTGGAACACCTGGCCCCACGCGTCGAGAGGCATCGATTCGATAAACGGATCAGCCACTTTACCGTCAGAACTGGCCGGCTCCAGCAATACTTGAATCTGTTCCTGACCCCCCTGGGGATATTCGCCGTTATTCTCAGCGGCATACAGTTTGAAAGCCTGTTCCAGGTTGTGAATGCTGGCACGTGTGGCTTTGACATTTGCCTTTTTCTGGCTGCCTAAGAGGTTGGGTACCACCATCGCGGCTATCACGAGAATGATTCCCAGTACAATCAGCATTTCCAACAGGGTAAAACCGCGCCGCTGTTGTTTCGTTTTTTGTTTGATTCGATACATGTCTCAATCCTTTTCGCTCTCTACATTTTCCAGAAGGGAATATTCTGGGTTCTACCTGTTCTTAGATAAAACCGACTCATTTCATTTCTTATTATAGTAAACCGGAGCTTTGAAAAACCGGCAAAAGTAAAGCCAACATCACAAAAACCACCACAGCCGCCATTATCAGCAGCATTAAAGGTTCCAGCATCCGCACGAACATGTCGAGTTTGCGGTTCGTCTGCCGTTCCATATTGTCTGCAATATCAATTAAAACCTGTTCCAGGTTATTCGCTTCTTCGCCGACGGCAATCATTTCGACCACCTCTTCCGGAAACTGCCCACAACTCGCAAACGGATCTGCAATCGATTTTCCTGCGGAGATGCTTTCGGCGGCATCGCCGATCGCGCCGCTGATTACTTTATTACCGGCGGCATCCTTGGCAATCCGCAATGACTGTAAAATCGGGACTCCGTTCGCCAGCAGGGTTCCCAGAATACGACAAAAGCGGGCAATGGCCAGACTGCGTACGATATCACCCAGTCCATAGGCGGTTAATCGAAATTGATCGAATTTCAATTTTCCTTCAGTGGTCTCTATATATTTATAAACCGCGGCGACGGACAATCCGATCGCAAAAAAGATGATAAACCAGTAGGATTGCATGAATGCACTGAAACCCAGCAGGGTTGTCGTGGCCCAGGGAAGTTCTCCCCGTTCCGACATTCGCGCGAAGATCGGTTCAAACTTGGGAACAAAATAAACCAGCAGAAAACTGACAATCACGGTCCCGAACGTCGTCAGGAACGCAGGATAAATCATCGCGCCGACCACACGGTTTTTCAGTTCTTCCTGATGGTCGGTGAAGTTGGCAATGCGTTTCAGCACGTCTTCCAGAAAGCTGCCCTCTTCGCCGGCACGCACCATACTGACGGCGAGTTCGGAAAATACCTTGGGGTGTTGTCCCATCGCCACTGCCAGACGGGTTCCATCGGCGACTTCGGCGCGGACTTCTTCGAGAACCTGTTTCAGCGCCGGATTGTTGGATTGTTTATTCAATAACTCCAGTGAACGGAGCAACGGGACACCCGACTTCAACAAGTCTGCCAACTGGGTATAAAATATCGACAGGTAGCGTGCGCGGACCCGGCGTCCGGAATATTTCAACTGCGCCTTGGCTTGATCTGCCAGATCCACTTTTACCGGAAACAGACTGCGCGCAGCCAGAGAATTCAGGGCATCCTGTTGATTGGAAGCAGACAGAATACCGCTCACCTGGCGTCCTGTCGCTTCTCGCGCGATGTATTGAAAATCCGGCATACTACTGACTCTGATTGACTCGAAACACAATTACGAAACTAGATCATCTGTAAAATTAGATATTAGAGATCCCCCTTGGTCACACGCAGAATCTCATCAAGCGAGGTCACTCCTTCCAGCACTTTCTGCCAACCGGCGTCACGTAACGTCTGCCACCCGTTTTTTCGGGCATAATCGCGAATTTGACCGGAACTGGCATGCTCAGTACATAATTTCCTGATTACAGCATCATTCACCAGCAGTTCGAGGATACCAATTCGTCCTGAATATCCCATTTCCCGACAATGCCGACAGCCGACAGGCTCCCACAATTCACTGATATTGAGATCCGGAAAATCCGGCGGCAGTTTGTCAGGCCGCGGCTGATAAGGGCGCTTACAATGTTTACAGAGTACGCGTACCAGACGTTGTGCCAAAACCGCCTCGACCGTACTGGCCACGAGATAAGGTTCCACCCCCATATCAACCAGTCGTGTAAACGCACCCGGAGAATCATTCGTATGCAGGGTACTGAAAACCAGGTGCCCCGTTAAAGAGGCCTGGATGGCACTGTTGGCAGTTTCCCCATCTCGAATTTCTCCAATCAGAACGATATCGGGGTCATGACGCAAAATACTGCGCAAGCCTGCTGCAAACGTGAGTCCAATCCGGGAATTCACCTGGATCTGGCTGATGCCATCACTGTGATATTCGACGGGGTCTTCCACGGTGATAATTTTTGTTTCCGGATTTTTGATTTCATTCAAGGCGCTGTAGAGGGTCGAAGTTTTTCCACTTCCCGTGGGGCCGGTTACCAGCACAATGCCGTGAGGCAATTGTATCATTTCGCGAAAGGTCGACAGCATTTCCGGGTTCAGGCCGACATTATCCAGCCGAAACACCATGCGTTCCTTATCCAGCAGACGCATGACGATCCCTTCGCCATAAATCATGGGGATAATGGAAACACGCACGTCAATTTCGCGGCCGGTAATTCGCAGTTTGATACGACCGTCCTGCGGCAATCGTTTTTCTGCAATATTCAGATGCGCCATGATTTTGAGACGCGTAATGATCGCGGAATAAAAATGGTTGATTTCCGGCGGTACCGACTGTACCCGCAACAGTCCATCGACACGATAACGCACGACAAGCCCGGTTTCGTGGGGTTCGATATGCACGTCACTGGCCTGCTGCTGCAGGGCTTCGATCAGCAGTTCGTTTACGAGACGAATCACCGATGCCGTCTGTGCCATGTCGGCCAGTTCGCCGTGCTCCTCAGAAACTTCTTCGAGAAGTTCGACGCCGTCTTCTGCAGCGCGCTGTGAAACCAGTTCGTTAATGGTGTCACCACCGACGCCCAGATTATTCTTGATCAATTCGACAACATCGTCGTGTAACGCCAGCACCGGTTCCAGAATCTGGCCGCTCAGTGAACTCAACTCATCAATGGATTCAAAATCAAACGGATCGGCTGATGCTACCAGCACTCGTCCATTGTCGCGTCTCAGGGGGAGCAGGGAGTGCCGGAAAATCGGTGTTGCCGGAAAAAGAGCCAGCAGATCGGTATCAACCTGAAAGTCTTTCAACTCAATATATTTCATGCCCAGTTCATCGGCGAACGCTTTGAGCAGATCCTCTTCCGAGGCCAAACCCATTTCCATCACCACACGGTCCAGACGATGACCGTTCGCCGACTGCTGCACTAACAGCAACTGGCGCTCGTCAAGGATTCCGCGACGTTGGAGAATTTCACTGATTTCCATGGGATTTACGTTATGGTAAAAATAATTTGAGGAAGGATATACTGAATCGCGGTTTGTCAGCGACCCCGTCCGCGACTGGAACGACCACCACCGCCTCCGCGGGAGCCGCCATTGTCACCGCCGGGAGCTCGAAAACCGCGTGAGGAACGGCCTCCAAAGGGGGAACCGGCGCCCGGATTCGAATCTCCGCCTGACTGAGGTATTCCCATCCGTTCCCGCATCCGCTGTTCAAAGAAATTGCGAACTTCTTCGCCACGGTCGCCTGCATCTCCAGAGGAGGTAGCCGGTTTTGCAGAATCGGAAGTCTGCTCGGAGGTTTTTCTCTTGGAATCGCTGCCTGTCGTGCTGACAGTGACATTCGGTAACAGGGAAGACAGTGCATTTTGAATCAAGGCGGAATTGCCATTGTTTAAAGTTATGACACGCACTGATTTTCGCGACATTTTCGCAGAGTAATCCAGCTCGCGCACCAGGGATTCGATCTCCTGAAACAGTGAATCGCTGGCAGAAACCAGCAACTGATTTGCACTCGCGTCTACACTGACGGCCAGCTTGGCTTCGGCCGGTTGCGCACCGGAGGCACCTTGTGCGCCTCTGCCGCCACCGCCCATCATAGCGGCGAATGGATTCCCTCTTTGTCCGTTATTCTGTTGTTGCGGAGGCTGCAGATAATCTTTGTAGAGGTCTTTGACGATTGTCGCTACTTCGTTCACATTGGCGAACTCGACAGGAATGATTCCCGGCGAACGATCACGCAAGGAAGCGGGGAGTTCAGAAGCATCGAGCACTTTGAGCATCTGCTCTACAGAGCGGACTTTATCGGGAGGTCCGGTGACATACAGGGAATTCGAACGTACTTCAGGAATGATGCGTAATGTTTGTGGACCCATGCCTAACGTTGTTAAGCCGGTCGCATCCATCAGGCTGCCGCCGATGGATGACAATCCGCCGAGCATACCGGAATCGGAGGCCATGTCCGAAACGGCACTGCTGGGAAACAGACTTTCCAGCATTTTTGCCGTTGCGGTCGCATCAGCAGATCGCAGATAAAACACGGTCCATTGACTCTTAGGTGGAATCGCCTGAGTCAACGCTTCGATCATCTGTTCGAGCCGGTTCAGGGCATCCATATCAGTAGATGTGATAATCAGGTTATCACCATTGGTTGAAACGGCAACCGGATTTTTTTTCTCCGTCTGCAGAGGCATGTCTGTCGGTTTTTTCTGATCTGCAGGCACTGGTTTCGCTTTTTCTTCAACGTTTTTTTTGGGAGCAGCGTTCTCCTGCGGTTTCGTTTCTTCCTCTGGTTTCTGATCGCTGGCGGTAAAGAAAAATCGCTGATTGTCAGGCTCTTCTGCACGACGTTTTTGCTGGATCGGACGATTCAGCGGGGCGCTGGTATTTTGTGATGATGGATTTCGAAACCCGCGATTTCGCGTGGGAGCCTCCTGGTCTTCTCCCAGAATCCGTTCACGAATTAACGAATCATCAGAAGGGACCACGATCCGGATGGGGTTTGTATCACCGGAGGAAGCGGACCAGAGCTTATCGATTAAGTGGAGGATTTCCTTTGAATCGCGGCCGCCCAGTGGAATCGTACGGACAGGACCACGATCGCGGGGCTCATTGGTTCTTCCGGTCCCGTCTTCTCCCAGTTGTGCCAGCAGGGCTTTGACCTGAATGACCTGATCGGGGGTGCCACGCACCAGCAGACGGCGACCGAGCAGGTCGGCTTCAATGGTAGGGGCATCATTGCCGTCGCGTAAAAACAGCGACCGCAACGTTGTTGTTGCAGAAATGGGATCGAGGGAACTGAGGTTGATCACGGAAACTGACTGACTGCCCCCTTCGCCATCCAACTGACGAATCATCTCTGCGATCTTTGCATGTTCCTTAGGAGTGGCCACAATATGAATTTTGTTATTGCGGGCATCTTCGTTGACAACAACGCCGGGGATCATCGCATCCAGTGTTTTCGTCACTTCGCGTGAATCGGCTGAACTCACGGAATAGACATGGAGATAAGGCCGATTTCCTCCGCCTCCCAGGATATTACCGGAACTGTCTTCATCGACGTCAATCGATTTGATGATTTCTTCTGCAATTTTGATCTGGGCTGGCGTTGCGGTCACTAACAGACGATTCGTGCGGGGATCTGCCGTCACCTGTGTGGAATCGTCGTCGCTCGCCTGGGGCGGTGGTGTAAAACCTTCACGGCCGCCACTGCTGCGTCGAGACCGGGAATCGTAATAACGAGACATCGTTGCGCCGGCACTGACATTTTGCGTTGCGGCTGCCAGCCCGAACTGGCTCCGGATGATTTTTTCCGTTTCAGTGGCGTCGATATACTTCAATTCGAAAGCACGAAAAACCAGATCGGAGGGTGCCCCATTTGCCATGGCACCTTCCAACAGTTTTTTCACGCGTGACAGATTACTGCCGATATCCGTGACGATAATCGAGTTTGCCGTTTTTAATGCGATGGACTTGCCTTGGGGACCTAAAATTGCCTGGACTTCTTTGGCCACCTGATCGAGGTCTACACCTTCCAGTTGGAATGAGACGCTCATCAGTTCATTTTTTCCGCGTTTTTCCAGTTCATCCGAAGCAACGATTGGCACCAGATTAGGCGGAATACCGTTATCAATATTCAGGACCACCAGAAACTGATTGCGGCGGACAATTATATAACCTTTCTGCAGCAAGTAGCCGTTGATAATGTCCAGCGCTTCAGTGGGTGTGTAAGAGCCGTTATCGAAATAGTTAAAAGTGCCTGGAGGCACATCATTCAAATCCAGTGTATAACCGGCTGATTCGGCAAATAATTTGAGGACATCGCCCCAGGGAGCAAACCGGAAATTGAATGACATCTTGCTGGCTGCACCCGGAGTTTTTTCCGTCTGGGGTTTGTCAGCAGGCTGCCCTGCCGCATCCTGCATTGCGACAACATTACCTCCACCAAAAGAAATACGACGATCTTCCGGTTTCAGTCCCTCCGGTTCCATCGGAATCTGTGGTCGCGGCCGGGAGGCGGGCGTTGCAGTGCCTGTGGCAGGTGTGGTACCGGGTTGTGTCTGACTTGAAGTGGAAACCAGAACCGGCCCCAGCATTTGTTTCCATTGAGCCTGCTGCTCTTTGGTCAGGACGGCTTCAATTTTCTGATCAAATTCCTGTTGGACTTTGTCCCGTTCTTCCGGAGTGGCGCGGCGGCCGAGATCACGGCGGGCTTCTGACCGCTGTTCTTCGAGTTCATTGATTTTTTTTAACTGGTCTTCTGACAGGTTGAGCTGTTTGGAAGTTTCTGTATTGCTCAGTTGACGAAAGCCGGCTTCCTGCATCTGCAGTTGTTTTAAACGAGCCGACTGCTTTTCATCCAACAGTCCGAAAAGTTTCGCTTCACCCTCTGTTCTCTGTTTTTCAAAAGCAGCGCTCATTTCTTCACGCACTTTTGTTCGTTCTTCATCCGTCTGCGCATCGCGCATCCGGGTCATAAATGGTTCCATTGTCTCACGACTGGGACGCATCCCCTGGGCTGCTTCATCCAGCTTTTTGATCTGATCTTCGGTTAACTGGAGTTCTTTCTGGACTTCTTCACGACCGACCAGTGAACCAATGCCGCCTCGAAAGCCGCCACGGTCGCCCCCTCCAAAACCACCGCCACCAAAGCCACCACCGCCTCTTCCTCCAAAGCCTCCCCGATCGCCACCAAATCCTCCACGATCACCTCTGTCTCTCCGGCCTCCCCGATCTGGTTGGGACTGATCAGCCCGTTCCTGGGCCTGCAAGGGGTAGTGGACAATGTCTGAACAGACAAAAACTCCCATCAGAGCGACAACAAAGCAGGTTTTTAATTTTGTGTTCCAGATCATTGTGAATGGCGATTCTGAATAAGGAATAAGGACAACTCGACATGTATTCTTATGATCATTATGCTAGAGCTGACAAAAATCAATTACAAGAGCAAATCTAAAAAACATGTACTATCATCTGATACTTCAATACGTTAGGACTCGTTTCAAAGATCATCTGAATCTTTCGAAATGGAACGATCTTTTCTTCAGTCCCCGGTGTTTCTATGTTAGGGCAGGGAAAAAGTCTTGCATCTTAGTGTTACAGAGGCGCAAAATCCCCTATCTGTGTATTAAACACGAATCACCGTGAAAGACCGCTCTAAATTCTGCGGAGTAGGAAAATGTTCCGTTTTATCTGTCTGCTGATTCCTTCTGTAATGCTGGTAGGGCTCAGTTCTGATCTGGCTTATGCGCAGCCAGGTGGCGAAAGTCGCTCACGCGGTTTCATGTCGTTTCTTGATCGCAACAAAAACGGAGTGATCGAAGCCTCCGAATTTGATCAGATGCCAGGGCGTTTCAAGGAAACCCTGCAAGCCGCCGGTGTCGATACTTCGCGCAGTATGAGCCAGCAGGAATTTGAACGCGTAATGCCTCAGGTAATGGAACAGATGCGCAGTCAGAGAGGTTCCTCAGGCGGTGATGATCGAGGACGAGGCGGTGAAGATCGGGGACGGGGTGGCGACGGCCGGGGACGAGGCGGTGATGACCGGGGACGGTTCAGTTTCTCACGTGGTTCAGGTAGCTTTGGTGGTGGTCCTCCTGGTTCCTTCTCGCGCCGGGATGAGAGTTCAGACGAGGACCGGGGTGGATCTGATCGGGGGGCGATGCGGGACCGTTACGGCTCGTTTCAATCGGACCGGGGTACTCCTTCGGAATCCTCTTCCGACAGTCGTTCCAGAGGCGGCAGTAAATCGAACAGTTCTTCCAAAAATGAACCCGTCAAACCGGTTCGAACCACGGTGGATTTGAATAAAGACTTTGTTCCTCACGATACCGACCTGGATGGCCAGATTGGCCTCTATGAGTGGAGAAAAAATAATCCGACGAAGCTGGGTGAATTTTTCACGATGGATTTAAACGGGGACGGTTATTTGACGCCTCGCGAGATTCAACTTTCCAAAGACGGGAAAACACAGCGCAGTGCCGCCTCTTTCATGTTTGCCCTCAATACAGGTCAGCAGACGGGTTCGCAGTCTGACGCAGGGAGTACCCAGGCCTCAACAACGCCTGACGCGAAGACTTCAGGTAATGAGAAACCAACTCCCGCTGGTGCAGCGGTCAAGGTCGCAACACCCGCCAGCGATCCGATCGCCAGTCAGGCCGGCTACTTTTTCAAACTGGTTGACCGCGATAAAGACAGTACCGTTTCTCCCGAAGAATGGAAAAAGAGTCGTTCAATGCGGCGTATGTTTGAAGGCGCTAATATTGATCTGACCCAGCCCATGTCGCAGGAACAGTTCATCAGCCACTATCTGGCGATTAAAAAGAATTGATCAAGTTATCACCCGCGGCCTGGAAAACCGGTTGCAGGCCGGTTATTGAGCAGGCTTTGGCAGATCCTTATTCTTTTCATCCCGTTCTTTGCGGTTGCGACGTCCCTGATTTTCATCAAATCGATGTGCGATGGAATATCCCAGCAGTTTCAGATAACCCGTATCAAATTGCATGCGGGTCCGGACTCCGTTGTCGGTCGGTTGTGTTGTGATCCGAATCAGATCGTTGTCTTTCTTGAAGGCGGCATCCAGCATATTCATCAAATCGCCGCTTTGCTCGATTTCTTCTTTCGAAAACAGCGCCAACCAGGGTTTAAGATGGAATTCGGCCTGGAAGGGCGCTGTACGTTGTTCTTTACGTTCTTCAGGCGATGCAGTATTGATGCGCTCAATTGCATCATTTAACGCACTCACCGCGATATCTGTTCCCATCGCGAACCAGATGACCTGCGAATCAGCGCCGACATAAAGTGAAGGGACGCCGCCCAGAAAACGCTGCTGCTTATCATCGGCTGTTTTCAGATCGGGTTGTAACTGGTGTAAGGCGATTCCCTGCACGGTTTCCGCGTTGGTAAAGATTTTCGCTTTGTTATCCGGTAACTGATCCACACGATTGACCAGATCCAGCAACGCCGTTGGCAGATCGGCAGACGGAGCGACTTTGATACCACCAATCAAGGCAAATTTGCGCGAGGGAGTGGCGACCAGTTGGACAAACAGGTCCAGATGCCGTTTTTCGACCATCGACTTAATCGGGGCAAAAAACTGCTGGACCGAATTCGTGTTTTGCTGGCGTTCCTCTTCGGTCAATAATTTTTCGGCAAGTTGTTTCTCGAAGTAGGATAAATAAGCGAGATATGCTTTCGCATCGCGGCGGGCCACATTCAGGGAAGCCGAAACCGCGATCGGCAGATTTTCCCGGGACGTAATCACACTGAAATAACTGGCTTTACCGGGAACGTTTTTGATGTCACGGGCCAGATCGCTATTGGGCCGGGCTTTGATCAGGATGTCAAGAATTCCCCGTTTCTGTTCTTTGTCAACAGCGGCTCCCAGGACCATCTCTTGCGCTTCATTCAGAAAATATTCGATGTTTTCCAGATTCTGTTTGCCCGACATCCGTCGCAATTCGTAGGCAGATCTCGATTCGCTGTCTCTTTGCTGTAACTGGGTTTCAATGGCGGTGCGAAAGAATCCTAAAAATGTCGTCCGCATCAATTCCGGAATTCCGCTCAGATCCATTTTGACCGCAAAATCATAGTTGTTGGTCAAATCCTGGAACTGCTGTACCGGGTTATCAAAATCACGCGAAGTGATCATCTCCAGTGTTTCATCTGTTTCTCCGCCACGGAACAGCATATGCGCATACGCATCCTGAATGCGAATCATCGACTCACCACGTCTTCCCTGAATGGTATAAATATCATCGCGATTCGCATCTTTTTTAATGGTTTCCTCATCTCCGGGAATGATGGCTTCGAGGGAGTCAATAAAAGCGCGGATTTTCGAAACCGGAATATAGGAGACAAACACCGGTTGAGGCAGCAGACCGGTTTTCAGATACAATTCCGCCCCCAGATTTTTATTCTTATCCACGCCTTCCAGGTCATTGACGTTTGCCAGTGAAGCGGACGCAATTTCCGCGATTTCCGGTCGTTCGACCAGTTCAAACAGGAAATCGATGTCCTGCAGAATTCGTTCCACACTCGCGACATTCACAACAATAATCGGCTTGGGCAACAGCGATTCCACAGGCTGTTTGGTTTTGTCTTTTTTCGGTTCTTCTTTTTTCGGCGGTTCCTGCGCAAGCAGCGAACTGCTGAAAAACAGACTGATACATAAAACGACGCTCAGCACACGCCAAAGCGCGTTCGAAAGCCGCGAAAATGTATGTTGAGAACCCATTTCTGAAGTGGAATAATTTGCCATGGTTCGCCTTTTCCGAGGATACGAATTTGACCGGGTAGGGGTGTTCTTTTCACGCGTTTCCAGGAACCAGTTCTAACTGATTCGACTGACACATTCAAATATTAAAAAATATGTCATTTTTTTAATCAGCCGGGTGACGTTACATCTCCTGGCGGGAATGTAGCCTGTGGTTTCACCCAGTATACCCGCACGGAAATCAAAAAGATTCAGGGAATCTGATTTTCAGGAACCCGACGTGGAAATTGGCAGCGCGCAGCCGCAGGAAGAAACCCTGGTTGAAATACAGAAAAACCCGACTGGACCAGACTGCCTTAAATTGAAGGAACGTCAGGCAGATTGAGCTGATCCAGCAATTGTTTGGCTTCTTCGCGGTTTTTCTTATAGTGGTGAGGCAGTACGCGACTGTGATAGGTCTGCAGAGGCCGCACCAGTGTGCGTTCCAGAACCAGTTTTCGCAGCCGCCAGTCGTCCTGGGAAATACCGACTGTTTCGTGTAACGTTTCCATCGTTTCAAACGCCGTTTCGATGGCAGCGATACTGAGTTCGATATCGTGCAGCGCCTGTTTGGAAGTGACCGGGCTTGCTTGCGAGCGATTATCCCAACGTGTTTTTAACGACTGCAGCAACCCGTTCAAGTGGTCCCACTGCTGGTCTGGAGTCTGGAACATCTCCGGATTCGCAGCTGCCAGTTCCATGGCACGCACAACTGAATTGATAGAACGATCTGAACCAGCGCCGTAATTGATGGCGTGCAGACGATGTGAAAATTCCAGGATCGGAGGTGCGCTCTTCGATTTTTTGTAAAGCTCGGCGACTTCATCGTGCATGAAATAGCTGATCATGGGATCGTAAATCGCGGAGACTCTGACGACGCGACCGATCAATTCCACGGGAGGAGCCGCTTTTGCCATCGCATCAGACAGTGCTTTGAAATACAGCATGCGACGTTTATCTTCATCGTGAATATAATCATCTTTACTTAAATTCTCTGCCGCGACCTGCTTGATCAACGAACGGGGGTTTTCCGTGATCTGATCTTTCGCCGGCTTACGGTATTTCCAGTATTGATCCGGGAATTGCGCCATCAGCTTATTTTGCGCGCTGACTTCAGACAGTCTCCTGAGTACGAGAGGATCGTCTTTTTCCATGTGCATCCAGTTGATCAGTCGACCGGTGCGATTCTTTTGAGAGATCATGTTATGGACTTCTTCCCGCTTCAATCCCCAGCGCATCATTTCATAAGGTAGGGTGAAGGCAAATGTCCCGTTCGACGAGTTATTCACACCCGTTTTGACGTCGGCCGTCATGTCCTGTAATGCCTCTCCGGAATAGGCGGCCAGGTTCAACAGAACCGACCAGTCCCAGCCGACCTGAGCCAGCGTACGCCGCACCTGCGGCGCCTGGATCCGGTCAATCAGATTTTTTCGAATAAAGCCCTGATCCGAATTTGTTGCGAGAAATAATGTTTCGCCGTTAGCGATTTCAATCGCCATCACCTGTTGAAACTGAGACAGGAATGTTTGTGCAATCACGCGCAAAGGCTGTGCACCGAAGTCAATGTGTTGAAACCTCTGGCAGAAAATTCCGTCCGCATTCAGATGACGGGAGACATTTCGATAAAAATCAGCCGTATATTCAGACTGGGATTGTGTCACCACGGATTGCGCCGGATTACTGATGATTAAATCATATTGTCTGGCTGATTCCGACCGGGCAGCCATCGCCAGCGCGACCGGCAGTGGAATCAGTTGTACGCGTTCGGATTCAAACGCGGAAATGGAATTTCGAGGTGAGATCTGTTCCTGATATAACTTTACGAGGCCGTTATCAGACTCCATACACGTCACATGCTGTACCGGAAAATCCAGGCTGGCATTGATACCCACGCCTGACCCCAGGCCGAGAAACAGCACTTCCGACGGACGTTGATGGAGGATGACGGGGATCAGAAACGGCATCAATTCACCCGTTGTATGCGGGCACAAACCGGCGTCGACACTGGTCACTCCGAAAGGCAGTCCGCTGCGGCGGATCTGGAGCTGGTTTTCGCGATACGACCACAGAGTGAACGTGCCATGTTCTCCCTCGATTTCAGACAGGCAACGCCCTTCATCCAGATGCGGCAACAGTTCAGATTTCAAACCGAAACGCAGGCCTGTAAAGGTATTCGTGGAAAATAACAGTTTGGCTGAACGGCGGGCATCATAATTCTGATGAAAAATGAGACCGATGAGGAGCGCAGACAGGCTGCAAGCTCCCGCGACAAGCTGAAAACGAGTGCGTGGAAGTCGCAGTTGAGACAACCAGATCACTGCCGCCAGACAAAGTAAAATCAACGAAGTCAGCACGGTCATTGTTTTAATCTCTGAGACCGCAGAACTGATGAGCCACATGCCACTCAGCATTCCTGCCAGGAAACAGAAGGGATGCCAGACAGGAAGCCGATAGACGGGCACCTGATCTGTGTTTGAATATGCGGATGCCAGGGATATGTTGAGCCAGCCTCCCCAGCAAAATCCCAGCAGGGAAAATACAACGGCCGTTAATGTGCCCCGCACCAATGCCAGGATCTGAGCAAATTCGATATACGCGTTTGCATACAGCATGCAGGAGACCAGCAAGGGAAACAGAGCCAGGCAACCGACGCCAAGGATGCCCGCTCCAAGTGTAAAACAGACCGCAGCCTGCGTTCGATGAACAGTGCCGCGGACGCGGATGTATGCAAATGCCGCAGCGATTCCCGCGAAAAACGCGGCCCAGATCGTCACTTTCAGGTACTGCGAATCCGGAAACAGCTGAAACAGAACCCGGCTCAATATAACGAACAGAATTCCTACCGCCAGAGTGACAAGGTAACTGCTGCCGTGTATTAACAGAGGGATCTCGGACGATTCTTCCCGCGGTTTATTTTCAAGCGATTCGGTATGCAAGACGGCCGCTGAAGTATCAGCTTTCAACCAGCCAGGAAATTCAGGAAGATAAGGTTTGCTGTAAGAGAGAATCCACGGCCCACAACTGATGAGCAATGCCAGTCCAACAGGGAACGCCAGGCTGGGATTCCATCCAAACTGGGGAACCAGCCAATAGGCGGCCATCACCAGCGCCAGCCCTGCGCCGGCAAAATAACGGGCAATCGGCCGATTCAGTTGGTGATTTGGCTCGAATTGAAAACCGGTCTCCTTTGCCGTCAACCAGAACAGTCGGCTGCACCAGAACACGACAGGCATGATCAGCGCCATCGCAGACAGGATTAAAAGACCCGTTAAAAATATGAAACTCGACATCTGTTGAATCGTGACCAGGTGCAGTACCTGATTCAACTGATTCAAAAGCACGGGAAAACAAATCGACCAGAGCGATAAGACGAGCAATACGATTCGAATTTTACGTCGTTCCGGATTCGCTTCAACAGCCGATGTTGCGGTCCGCCTCGAAAATGCAGCTGACGCGGGCAGTCCCAGCCAGATTCCGGTTGCGATTGCCAGACCGATTCCAACCATCGCTTCCGGGCTGTCACTGACGAACGCCTGAAACCGTTGAATGCAGGAAAAGACAAACAGTCCGCAAATCCACCCAGTGAGAAACAGAATTCCAAATCGCTTTTGCAGAATTTGAATCGAAAATTGGAGCAGATTTTGAGCGAATGAACGTAGCATGGCTTCCTTGCCTGTCGTGTTTGATCAAACAGATTTGCATCTCAACTTAAAGTTGCGTACTCTAAGTCATATCCCAAGAGTCGTTTAGCAGCAATAATTGCCGGTTCGAGTTTGTGATAGATATCGTGTGTTTTATCGAAAATTCGTAAACATATGCAATACCAGTCGTTGCAACACCGCTAAAACCGGCCCGCTTCGGAAGCCTATGTGCACCACACTGGACAAGATGGGGAAATAACTGAAAATAGGAAGTCGTAAAAACTCTCTCAACCTAACTTTTGTCAGAAATTGATCCGCGTGAATCCCGAATTGAATCAGCCACAATCTCTCTTGTCCCAATGCTCAAGTTCCCCTTCTGATTTTCAGAACCCGTTGCGAATGCAGCAATGGAGTTTATGTCTGCTGGCCAGTCTGATCTTGTTTGTCGGTCTTTCTCGGCCTGCGCAGGCGGAAACAAATTATTCTGCCACATATAAAGCGGCCGTGAATTCCATCACGGTGGATGAACTCAAAACGCATATCGAATTTCTGGCCAGTGATTCACTGGAGGGAAGGGAAGCGGGTTCACAGGGGGGGCAGGCCGCCGGAACTTATATTCGGGGTTTTCTACAGAAACACGACGTCAAACCGGGACTGGCTGAAGAGGGATATTTTCAGGAATTTGCAGGCGGTTTCCGAAATATCATCGGCATCATTCCCGGCAATGATCCAGAATTGAAAAAAGAATATGTTGTGATCGGTGCGCATTACGATCACGTGGGATATGGAAAACCGTCTAACAGTCGCGGAGGTGTTGGCCAGATTCATAATGGTGCCGACGATAATGCCAGCGGGACGGCTGCACTGCTGGAAGTGATTGAGGCACTCTCACAACACAAAGATATTCCGCGTCGATCAATCATGTTTGTATTCTGGGATGCTGAGGAAATGGGTCTGCTGGGGTCTAAGCACTGGATCAACTATCCCAGTGTGCCCCTCGAACAAATTGTGATCTATCTCAATCTGGATATGGTCGGGCGTTTGGACGGGAAACCACTGAGTCTGTTTGGTTCACGATCGGCGTCCAGATTGCGTTCCAGCGCGGTAAAATGCAATCACCGTGAGACAGGAGTGAAAATTCATTTTGACAACGCCATCCGCCCCGACAGTGACCATTGGCCCTTTTATCAGAAAGGGATTCCCTTTCTGATGCTGCATACCGGCAAACATGATGATTATCACAGACCCGAAGATGATGCTTACAAAATTGATTATGAAGGAACGCGAACCTGCGCGCAACTGTTGGCGCAACTGACGCTCGATTTTGCTCTGCAAAAAGTCAAACCGGAATACCGCAACGCCGACCGGGGTGTGTTGGAAGGCATTGACCAGCAGGCCCGCGTAGATACACAAGATCCTCCCCGCCTGGGTGTCGCCTGGAATGCGGAAAAATACCAACAGGGAAACCTGCTGATCACGCAAGTTCTGTCCAATTCGGCTGCGGAAAAAGCGGGCCTGAAAGTGGGAGATGAGATCGTCAAACTCGATGGCAGGTCGCCCGTGACGCCTCCCGGGTTTGCAGCCCTCATTCGCAGCGCTCGTGCCAAAATTATGATGCAGGTCAAAAGGATTCCGGAAGAGAAACCTCTGGAAATTTCCGTCGAACTGGAAGGAGAACCAGTCAGACTGGGCATTGAATGGAAGACCGATGAATCAGAACCGGCGGTTGTTGTGATTGCTGATGTGGTAAAGTCATCACCGGCGGATCTGGCCCAACTGCAAATCAACGATCGCATTTATGAAATCGGTGACAAATCATTCGAAAGCAGTGATGAATTTCGCAAACTCGCCACGACATTGCCGCTGCCGTTTACTGTCCTGGTAGAACGCGAAGGTTTATTGAAAAAGATGACAATTCAATCGACGAGATGAATTTTCCAGTCAATCACCTGAGGCGATAGTCCCGCTTTCTGCAGCTCTTCCTTCAACAGAGATTCCGGTATCACGCGGGCAGAACCTTTGCGGTAAACGCGAATCCGAATTCCGTCTTCGTCTCCGGTGGTCTGTCTGGCCTGCTGGACGATTTTTTCTATTTCAGCAGCTTGATACCGGTCCTGAGGCTGAGAGCCGGCTTTTATCAGGTAGCTGCGATCATCAATCAGAATATCCAGAACTTTCAGGGGGAGTTCAGACTGCGATTTATCTTGTTTTGGTTCCGGTTGGATGAGTATCGGCACCATGTCAGATTCGGTCGATGCCCGAATCGCGCGTGTATCATCTTCAGGTGCCGTTTTTTGCTGACCGTCTCCCGACCCGGTATTGATGCCGGGAGTCAGGCCGAAAAACTGGCCGAGAATGATTCCCAGAATCAACACGCCTCCTCCAGCGTACATCAGTCGTTTTGGTCGCTTGGCCATAATCGTTCCTGTTTTTCATGAGACCGGAGAGCAGCCGCATTGTAACGTCTGAGGAGTTTTTTGAAACGGCTCTTTTTAATCTTCTGCCTCAAAATGTCGGTGATCCGCTTGGAACTCGGACGGTTTATAGTGCTTTCCAGTTCATTTCTGACCTTGTAGTTCTCCCATCAGTTCAAGAATGACCGCGACGATTTTGTCTGACGCATCCAGCTGCACACGATTGGTGCCCATCCAGGTTTCGTAACCACCCAGCTTATGCTGAGCGGGTGTCGGCAGGTAGCCGTTATAGCCGTTGGCAATTTCGATCGTGAAAGCATCGGCGAACGGAGTTTTATCCTTAATCTCCAGGCCGATTTCACAAAACGTTTCAAAGGGGATGGCGGCCACGCTCAGATCGCCGATCCTCAGGACCTGCAGCATGATGGTCATTTCATCGGGCCCTTCGAGCAGTTTTTGAACGCGACTTGCATAATTACGTTCGTAGCGATGATGCTGAACTGCTTCCGCGGGTTGTGCCAGCACTTTCTTGAAATAAGCCTGCATTGTCTCATCGGGTTTACGAATCTTTAACGTTAACTCGCGGCTGGCAGCACCCAGAGGAACCCAGGTTTTGTATTCGACTTTTTTATATGCTTCCGCAACGCGTTGGGCAACGAGGTCTGCGACCTGTGTCATTTTTTCATAGGGTTGCATGCGCTGACCCGAATTACGAAAATCAATATTGTTGATGTCTCCGCTGGTTCCGTTGGAAAGCATTCCAACAAAGGGAGGTTGATCTGGTTGAGCGCCGATCAAGGGACCAATTTTTTCGGAAAAGATGCCGAAATAGTCGGCTGAGATTTCACCACTTTTCACCCCGCCGACATAATGCAGCGAATAATTCGCCAGCAAGGCCAGTGGTCGACCGTCGAGAGACTGAACACTGATAAATGAGATTTCGGGATCAATGGGACCCGCGGGTTTGACCAGAGCAGCGTTACCCCGCGGCGGATTCATACGGACGGTATCCACGCCACCGAAGGGATTTTTGCAGAATTCGGGATTCGTAGTAAACCAGCGGCGGTTAAAAACTTCAGATGGCTCATCGATTCCCCCCCAGCCAATTTGCGCGGGTTCCCTGTTTTCCAGTGCACGACGTACGCAGTCAGCGATGCGGCGTGAAAGAAACTCATGATATTTAGGGCTGCTGGCACGTGTGGCAGAATGCGTGTGTGTGGCCGCCATCAGGATGTTTTCCGGAGCAAGGTCCGTTTCTGCTTTGATGAAATTGCGGGCGGCCTGATAAACGTCTTCTGTAATTCCCAGGTTGTCGCAGATCACAAATGCGATTTTTGTTTCCCCATTGTCAAGCACCAGACATCGGGCGTGCAGTTCGTCGTGCACATTTTGAGAGGGAAAAGGCTTGAAGCCACCAACGATGCTTTCACCCAAAGGAGGCGTGATGTTGCTCGTCGCAGCGCCTGCTTTGAGAACTTGGTCCGCTGCGAAACCGACAGCCGGAGACGAACCGGATACGAAACATGTGCAACAAAAACTCAGGATCGAAAGTAACGTCAGTCGTCTATTCACGAGTGTCACCATCAGGTTTGCTCCTTGTTGAAGTCTTCACAGAAGTGCGTGATTCTGGATGCTGATTATAAAGATCCCGATTGAAGAACACAACAGCCCTGGCTGATGGGTTGTAGGATGATATCGTCATAACAGGTTGATGTTTAATGCATTACGTAAAAATGAATGTGGGCGAATCTCACCTGATCAGGCTTTTATAGAGGGAGAGGGAAACGAACTAATTCTGAGATTATATTGATGGCCCGCGATTTTAAAATTGCTATTGTCATCAATAAAAATTATATTGGTGTCAGTGTTGAAAAGGAATGGTGCATATTTTCTATCTGAAACGATTGTTAAGAGTCGTTTTTTCATATCTTTCATCCTGCGTTATCCTGATTCAATAAAAAGGGGATATTTCATGAAGTCAACGATCCGACAACGCCGCGCGTTTACATTGATTGAGTTACTCGTCGTGATTGCCATTATCGCAATTTTAATTGCCCTGCTGTTGCCGGCTGTTCAACAGGCGCGCGAAGCGGCACGACGATCCACCTGCAAGAACAACTTGAAACAATTAGGGCTCGGCCTGCATAACTACCACGATGCTCACCGAGTGTTCCCGCCCAATTCCAATGGAGCCGATCCAAACCTTCCCAATGGCTTCAGCTGGCGGGTGAAGATTTTACCCTTTGTTGACCAGGCACCGCTGTACAACAAATTTAACTCCAGTTTACGAATCACGGATCCAGCACATCTGGTTCTCTGTCAGACCGTTATTCCGGTTTATCTCTGCCCCAGCGATCCCACTCCCAGTATCAAAACAGACTTGCACGTGAACTGGTGCTTCCCCGGAAATTCGACAGGTGCCAGTGGGGCAACCTCATCCACGAATGTCTGCGATATCGCCGGTAATACATATGATACCACTGCTGCTGTCACCACATATTCGGGAGTCTGCGGATTACACCCTGATAGCGGGCCTGGCGGAATCTTTCGACGACGCCAAACGTACGTCACCCGTTTACGCGATCTGACGGATGGCACATCAAATGTATTAATCGTTGGAGAAAATTCCCCGAAGTACAATCCATTCACTGCGTGGGTTCCCAGTGACAGCCCGCTTCCTACGACCCATGCGATCAATAGTTCGTCACTGCTTTGTGGACCAGCGCCTTGTCAGTATCCAGCGCTTGGTTGGCCGCAGACGACGGCCTCCCAGAGTTTTCACGAAGGTGGAGCCCATTTTCTGTTGGCAGATGGAAGTGTGCATTTTCTGAGCGAGAATATGGATCTCACCCTGTTTCGACAACTGGGTCATATGAGTGATGGTTTGCCGACCGGCGGATTAGGGCAGTAATAACTGCAACGAATTCTCATCAGTCTTGTTCAAAGGAGTCATCAGCATGATACGTTGGAATTTTTGCGCAGTGGTTCTGCTCATAGCGACTATTTTACTATGTACCGGCTGTGGTGGATCGCAAGACTTGCCAGCGACCACAAAAGTGAATGGAAGCGTTTCATATCAGGGGGCCGCCATCGAATCGGGGACCATCATGTTTTTTCCCGTCGGGGGGGGCAAACATGCAATTGGAATGATTTCGAAAGAGGGAACCTTCAGATTATCAACTTACGAAACAGGAGATGGCGCCATCCCGGGACAACATAAGGTGGTCATCAATGTGTCTTACGAAAATCCCGATGGCGTTCCGATCCCTGCTTCGGTTCCACGGGTTCCTGTGAAGTACTCCAGTCTGGAGACGACCACATTGACCGCAGAAGTGACCGCTGACGGTAAAAATCAATTCCCGTTTGAATTAACACCATAAAAATAAGGCCGTCGAACCAGACTTCCGTTCGGAAAACTTTTACGAAATCGTTTGAGGCATCCGGATCGATTTGTTTTTCCGGCTTGTCATCACGTAGTACGGGGGGCCAGGTCAGATAATGTATCCTCCCCGCGATTGATCGCGAACAGTAACCGATAATCGTGCTTAACGATTGTAATGTTAGATGTAGTATTGGTTTATATTATTTTTGAAGTTGTGGGGGCAGCTGTGATTGAGATTGGTCATAACATAAATAAAAAACATTGGTGCCAATCGAAAAATTCAATTGACATTGTGGACAAAGTAATATATCGTCGGTTTTGTATTTTCTTATATTCAATCGCTGCGCTTTCTGACTGCAGCAATTATTGAGAGTCGTCATTCGGTTTTTTACCTCACTTCATCTCTATTTATCGAGGACATTTCATGAACTCATCGATCCGCCAACGTCGCGCGTTTACGCTGATTGAGTTGCTCGTCGTGATTGCCATTATCGCGATTTTAATCGCCCTGCTGTTGCCGGCTGTTCAACAGGCGCGCGAAGCGGCACGACGATCCACCTGCAAGAACAACTTGAAACAAATCGGACTGGCTTTACACAACTATCTCGATACACATCGTGTATTTCCTCCTTCAGGCGTTTCCGCACATGGAACTACTGGATCCAGTTGGTGCAGCTTAACCCCCGGTCCCGGCACCTCGTACTCATTTGCTCCGTGGACGGTTCTGGTTTTACCTTTCCTGGATGAGGCACCCCGCTATAACAACTTCAACTTCAGCGGACCATTCATTTCGATTCAGGACACTGCAGCATTCGGTAGCGGCGATGCTGCCAATCGTGCTGAGTGGTTCCGCAACAACAATAAATACCAATGTCCGTCCGATCCAAACTCGTCCGATGCCACCCGTAACAATAATTATTTTGGTGTCCAGGGGGGAGAAACCCCGGCTTGCTCAAATAGTTCCGGTGTACGTCTCTGGATGAACAGCGGAGTCATCCACCATAATTCCAGGGTTAAGATGCGCGATATTACCGACGGCTCATCAAATGTGTTTTTAGTGGGGAATCAAAATACCAGTCGACGAATCAGACAAATACTCAATATTACACATGGGCTTCGAGTGACTGGCCTCGCACTGTGGGATCACCGGCACAAGTTGCCGCAGCTGATTTGCCGATTAATTCCGGTGCGAATACTCCCGATACCGGACACACATTTGATATTCAGTCTCGTACGTTTGGGAGCTATCACGTAGGAGGCTGTCATTTTCTGATGGCCGATGGCTCCGTTCACTTCTTAAGCGAAAATCTGGATCTCACGCTTTATCGAGCACTTGCAAAAAGAGCAGACGGTCTTCCTGTCGGCGGATTGAGTCAATAAACGAACGCGGAACAGATGAGATGAACGCAATCTTCCGAATTCACGCGCTGTTTTTATGTATGTTCGTCCCACTGCTGCAAACCGGTTGCAGCAGTGGCAGCGATGACCCGGCGCGCTTCGATTTATCGGGGACAGTCAAATACAAGGGTGAACCGGTTCCCTACGGGGAAATCCTTTTCATTCCCGACAGTTCGAAAGGGAACACAGGGGCTGGTGCCGTCGCGAAAATCGAATCGGGACGGTATCAGACTCCGAAGGAAAAAGGCATTTTCGGTGGCCCGCATCGCGTTCAGATTAACGGGCTCACGGGCCCGCCTACTGCCGGTGCCGTACCAGCCGCGGGTGAAAGTGTTCCCCAGCCACTTTTCAAGCAATACGAAACGGAAGTAGACTTTCCGCGTCAATCATCCACCTATGATTTTGAAGTTCCGTCGACTCAGAAATGAATCAACGCAATGCTTCGGAATCGTTTCAATGAGCCTCTTTTGACTCATCCACCACGAGTTGCTCATCCGTTTCAAGCACGTCTTCAAATGGATGACCATTTTGCCAGCCTGTTTTGCCGGTTTTTCGGAGATGTTCTAAACGGCGAATCGAGATCTCACAGTAAATCGGATCCAGGTCGGAGGTCAGGCAGCGTCGTCCGAGCTGTTCACTCGCGATTAATGTGGAACCGGAGTGAGAGAAGAAATCAAGTACAAAATCGTCGGGTTGTGAACTGGCTCGAATGATACGCTCGGTTGACTTGAGGGGTTTTTGCGCGTAACAGCCTGAAACATTTTCTTCCATCCGATAAAAGACCTGCTGAATATCCACCCAGACATTTCCCGGGCGGATACATTCAGATCTGCCGCGTTCCAGGTTCTCAGTATTTCTTCCGTTGATTTTTTTGTAATAACCTCTCAAAATTTTCGGGATATCCGTGTACTGTACTTCGAAAAAAGGGTCGCCTTTGATGTAGTACAATAACTCCTGTCTGACGGCCATCCAGTTTTTTTGCGTGCCATAACCCCGCTGGTTTCTCATCGTGATTAAGGAGCGTGATTTGAACAGCCCCAGTTGCTGCATCAGGATCATAAATTGAGGTAATGGCTGAAAATGCTGGTTCTGATCTGCTCCCAACCAGACGTATAATGAGGCATTATAACTCATACATTGATCAGAAAGCCGGACCCAGTCTGCGCACCACTCAATAAACGAGTCCACATTCCGCAGATCGAAGGCAACCAGATTGTAGGGGGGGTCATGAATTGCCAGTGATGCACGGTCCTCGCGAACCAGTTTCCTGATCTGGTTGAGATCTGTGGCGTCGGCGCAAGCCACACGATGACGTCCCTCGGGATCTTCCCATACCTCACCTGATGAAAGCCGACAATGAGGGAGTAAACGTTTTCGAAGATGTGGATCTTCATCAAGACGCGGTAAAGGATTATTTTTCATCCGGTCGTTTTCCTTAACTGCATTTTCTCTTCAGGATGCAAACTCCATGTTTGATTGAATCAGTATAAATAAATCAAAAATGATTGAAATGTCAGCTTCATTGAATTGCTTACAGGACAACTACAGGTCAGTAGAACAGCGAATTGCAAACTGTGTTCAATAGAATATAACTGTCGATATGAATCCGATACGCGTGAACATTAATGGGCGCGTTCTGAGTTCCGCTGACCCAGACCGTTGAGTGGCATGATTGATGTCGAAATCTGCCCTTCATCACGTTGGTTAATGAGGCTTTTTATCGTTCATTGAACTTAGTATGGGGGAACTGATATTGAGGGCCGAAGTTCCTAAGAACGGCAATAATCATGGTGATTCTTGCAAAAATGAATGGTCGAAGTGAGCAGATCTTTTAGCTCAGGTTGTCAGCAGAACTGTCCCGTTGCCCTTCGGTGCGTTCAGATGAATTGTGTCACCAGTTTCAGAGAATGCCTCGTGAAGTGTTTGGAAATCGAACAGAATCCGCACGGGTGCAATTGAGGTGAAACACGCGAGTGTACTTGCTGAAAAATATTTTTATCATTTTTAAATTCCGAATTTGGAAGATTCTTTTAGTATTTCAACATGGAAAAAAATGAGTGATTCTACTGCAACTCATTCCCTCCGAACTGCAAGCAGATTTCGAATACGGTTTCTTTATCTGGAGCGCATTCCATTTAACCATAGCGTCTCTGATTCTGTGATACTCGGTCCGAATGGCCCTGGAAACGCTACAGTAAACCTGGATACAGGATTGTGTTGTGATGCTGATAAAACCGCAAATCAAATTTAACCTTGTGATGCCATTCGATTCCAGGCATACTTTGCCGGTAACGTTTTCCCTCAAATAGCACAAAGTGATTCCACCGATGCAGCTTGAATTAACAGAGAAAATAAAGATCAGCGCCGCACCTGATGTCATACATGAATGGCTCAGCGATCTCGAAAACTGGCCTAAGATTAATGACAAGATCAGCGCAATAACTGTGGAAGGTAATAAGTGTTTTGGCCAGCTCAAGTTTAAAGGAAAAACCATCGATTTTGCCGGTATGGTTCCTGAAGACGATAATCCGCGGAAAGTCACCTGCAATATATTCGTGCAGGCAGATCAGAATAATCGCCTGCCGGGGCATTTCTCGGTGATCTATGAAATCATTCCCCGAGGCGGACGAACCCAGATTATTGAACGCATCATTTTCGAAAAGGAGATTCCTTTCCTGGGATGGCTGCTGGTGAAGCTCATTACAAAAATTGGGAAACCGAGGGGATTAACGAATCTGCAGCAGATCGAACAGCACATTGCTTCAGAAAGCTGAGACGTTTGATCCGGTGAACTCTCAATTGGACAGAAACGAGATGGTTTTTATGCCTCACCTCTTCTGATGACAGAGCGAATGCAGATTTAACCCATGCTGACTGTGGTGAAAGAGTAACCAACCGAACACGATTTTGACAACGAGATTTGTCTGTAAATCAACAACCCTGTTTGGCGATCGGTGTTTTCTTGCCAGCTTTGTCGATCGCAACATAGGTAAAATCAGCTTCAGTGACTTTAAAGTACGGGCAATGGGAATCTTCGTGCCGGAGCACCGGTTCGACCCAGACTTCAAGCTGTAACCTCATCGACGTGGTTCCAATTTTCTCCACCGTTCCATAACAGCTGACGACATCACCCACTTTAACCGGACGGATGAACTTCATGGACTCCACTGCGATGGTCACCGTGCGGGTCCCCGAGATTTCTTTCGATAGTATTCCGCCGGCAATGTCCATTTGCGACATGATCCAGCCGCCGAAAATATCGCCATTGGCGTTCGTGTCAGCGGGCATCGCCAGCGTTCGCAGTATCAGTTTCCCATCAGGCAGATCGCAGGTTTCTTCCATCATGATTCAATCCTGTTTGTCGTTGGGGCAGAGTTACACCTGCTTGTTTCTGGTCAGTGTGAGTAGAAGTCACTGAAATCTGCTTATGAATTTCGAGGCGGACGACCATTGTTGTTCGCCACATGTCCTCCCCAGACCAGCAGATTCTTACTGCAGTCATCCCGATCAATGAGCACTTCAATCAGGGCCGGGCCATTATGTGCAATAGCTATTTTGATCGCTTCATCAAGTTCGCCTTCCGTGCCTGCCTTACAACTCCAGCCATGACCGTCTTCTGCATTAAACACATTGACCAGTTCGGCGTAATTCCAGTTTTTGATCGTGTTATAAGGACCATCATGAATTTCGACTTCGATGGTGTAACCACGATTGTTAATCAGAAAGATGATCGGCTTCAGTCCGTAACGGATGATAGTTGAGACTTCCTGCGCTGTCAGTTGAAACGAGCCATCCCCAATCAAGGCAATCGGACGTCGAGCCGGTGCGCCGACGCTGTATCCGAGTGTCGCACCGACAGACCAGCCGATGGAACCGTACTGCATCTGTACTTCAAACCGCGAACCTGTAGGCAGGTTGAGCTGGATGCCGTTAAACCAGGAATCGCCGGTCTCCGCAATCACGGTCGAATCGGGTCCCAGCATCTGCTGAATCCGCGAGAACAGTTGCCGCGTGGAAAGTGGCGTTTCCGGCGTGCCGGCGCGGAGTGGCGTGACCTCTTCCTGAATCCGTTTATAGGCAATCATCGAAGCATCATTCGGTTTCAGCTTTGTCACGAGCTGTTCCAGAAATTCAGATAATTTGACATTGCTGAAAGTCTGATTCGGAAAAACCACACTGTTCGGTCTGGCCTGAATGACTTTCGCAGGATTGATCAGCGCCGCATGGCCGGTGGTTGTGTAGTCGGTAAAGGTCGGGCCGGCAAACAGACAGAGGTCTGAGGAATCCACAATCTCACCACAACCGGGCGAACCAACGGGGCCCCAATAGGTTCCCATAAAATGCGGATGCTGTTCGTCAAAAAATCCTTTGGCGTTCGGCATGCTGGCGATGGCATATCCAGACGCGTCTGCCAGTTTGTGAAAATTCGCTTCCGCGCCAAATGATCGCAGTTTGACGCCCGATACCAGCACCGGTTTGACAGCGGCATTCAGAAGTTCCGCAGCGCGTTCGACCGCTGCTTTGAGTGACAGCGGATCGCTGGCGGTTGGGCCGCCGAACGATCTCACATTCGGTTTTGAAGTGATGGCTGCAGCGATGTTACAGGCGATTTCAATATACACGGGTTTGCGAAAGCGGAGCGCCGTCTGAATCGCATGGTCGATTTGCGTCGGGGCTTCGCGGGGATCGTGAATTGTCACAGCTTCCGCGGTCACCTTGGAGAAGATCTCGCGTTGATAATCGTAATCCAGTGCGCCCAGCGTATGATGCAGCATTTCAAACTCGGCTTCCGAGTTCGTATTTGGTCCACCTGAGACGGCAATCACCGGCAAGTCTTCCGCATAGGCTCCCGCGATTGCGTTGAGCAGGCTCAAGCCTCCCACGCTAAACGTCACGAACACGGCACTCGCGCCACCTGTCGCGCGGCAATATCCGTCGGCAGCGTAACCTGCGTTTAATTCATTGCAGCAGGAAATCATCTTCAGGTTTTTGTTTTCCAGCAGCTTGTCCAGTAACACGAGATTATAATCTCCCGGCACGGCAAAGTAGTGTTGTAAACCGATTTCTTCCAGCCGGGAAGCCAGATACGAACCGACGGTAGTAGTACCATTCTCAGACATGAAAGTTCCTTCTATCAATGAATGCGTGCATGTGCCTGGCCATTATACGATTAAGCGTGTTAATACTCTGGTTTCCACATGGTTTCTTCGATCCGCTCGTCGATCTCTTCCGGGGTGATGGAGTCGGCCACACCCGCTTCGATGGCTGCTTCCACCACTGCCCGTGCAATTTTTTGACCGACTTCCCGGATAATGGTTAATGAGGGAAGCAGTGAAGCAGTGGGATCTTTGAGCGCGGGCGAAGTTTCTTTTAATGCTGCCGCCGCCGCGACGAACATGGAATCGGTTACCCGTCGTGCCCGGGAAGCAAGAATCCCCAGTCCCATTGCCGGAAAAATATAACTGTTATTGCATTGTGCGATGACATGTGTGACGCCATTATGTTCGACAGGATCAAACGGGCTTCCGGTGGCGATGACTGCCTTGCCGTGAGTCCAGTTGAGCAAGTCGGCGGGTGTTGCTTCTGCACGCGAAGTCGGGTTGGAGAGCGGGAAGATCACAGGCCGCTCGACATGTTTTGCCATCTCGCGAATAATGGCTTCGGAAAATGCGCCTGGCTGCCCGGTGGCTCCGATCAGCACACCCGGTTTACTGTTACGGACCACATCGGCGAAAGAAATCGCACCCGAGACATCGCAGTCCCAACCTTTCAGATTTTCCGGTGACTGGGCCAGCTGCTGGTGCAGGCCATCCAGGTCTGTCCTGCCCGAATGTAACAGCCCGTCACGGTCAATCACATAAAAATGAGCACGCGCTTCCGGTTCACTCATGCCGGTTTGCAACATGGCCTGTTTTAACTGCAGGCAGATTCCCACGCCAGCCGACCCGGCGCCCAGCATGACGATGTTCTGATCTTCGAGCTTGCCTCCGGAAGCGGTTATGGCAGCTAAAATCGTGCCTGTCGTGACCGCTGCCGTCCCCTGAATATCATCGTTAAACGTACAGAGTTCATCGCGGTACTTGTCAATAATCCGTTCGGCATCCACAGAAGCAAAATCTTCCCACTGCAGCAGCACATGCGGAAACCGCTTCTTGACGGCGTCCACAAACTGTTCAATAAATGCGTCGTACTCGGCGCCCTTGATCCGGTTTTCCCGCCAGCCGATGTAACGCGGGTCGTCCAGCCGTTCCTGATTATTTGTTCCCAGATCAAGTACAATCGGCAATGTTTTTGCGGGAGCAACTCCGCCGCAGAGCGTGTACAGTGACAATTTTCCGATCGGAATGCCCATGCCTCCGGCCCCCTGATCGCCCAGACCAAGAATACGTTCACCGTCTGTCACCACGATCACGTCAATGTCTCGTTCAATATTTTCAAAAATCGCATCCATCGAATCACGTTCGGGATACGAAATGAAGATCCCCCGCGGACGTCGGTAGATATGGCTGAAGCGTTCACAGGCCAGACCCACGACGGGCGTGTAAACGATGGGCATCATTTCAGTGATGTGTTCCAGCAGCAGGCGATAGAACAGGGTTTCGTTTTCATCCTGGAGCTGCCTGAGAAAAATATGCTTATCGATATCAGTATGGAAATCGCAGAATGCTTCATACGACCGTGCCACCTGTTCTTCGAGCGTATCTACGTGGGGGGGCAGCAGTCCCAGCAGTCCATGCTTGATGCGTTCTTCCCGGGTAAAGGCGGTTCCTTTATTCAGGAGCGGGTCTTCGACCAGCAGGGCTCCGCGTTTTTCGATCGTGAATTCCTCTGTTGAACGTCCTGAATTCATGGCTGGTAATTCCCATATGAAGATGAAACGGGTTGATGATGTGCCGACTGCCGACAGTTGCCTGCGGGTTCTCTGAAATCAGGCATAGAATAATGGAAAAGCAGTCAGTCTGTCGATGTTACTCTCAAGAAAGTGCACGGATTCCCGGAAGCGGAATGATTTCAGCAGGAATACAGCAGGAAATGACGGGAAACAGGCGAAGTTTCTCGTGCACTGCTTGCAACTCAGAATCAGATATCGTAAATATCGAGATGCTCTGGAACGATCTGGTCTCCCTGAGGGTTATCAGCCGGATCACTTGCTATTCACTCAAAGTTCCCGGAAAAATCATCTTATGGTTCGCCAATTCAAAATCGCTCTGGTGCAGGTCTCGCTGAACGGGCTGCCTGATCAGAATCTGGCTAAATGTCTCGACTGGGTGCGCACAGCAGCCGGGCAGGGGGGGCAGGTGATCTGTCTGCCTGAGCTTTACAGCTCCTTTTATTTCTGCCAGAAAGAAACGACGAAATATTTTGAGTTCGCCGAGTCCCTCTATGACAAATCCTTTACCGCTTTCAGTGAACTGGCGAAAGAACTGGGCGTGGTGATTATTGTTCCGTTTTTCGAAAAACGGGCTGAAGGCCTGTATCACAACAGCGCTTACATTATCGACGCGGATGGCAGCGAAGCAGGCCTGTATCGGAAAATGCACATCCCCGACGATCCCTGCTTCTACGAAAAGTTTTATTTCACACCCGGCGACCTGGGTTTCAAAGCCGTGAAAACACAGTTCGGAAAAATAGGCACACTGATCTGCTGGGATCAGTGGTTCCCGGAAGGGGCACGGATTACCGCGCTGAGTGGCGCGAACGTGCTCGTTTATCCGACGGCCATCGGCTGGCATCCGCATGAAAAAGCCGAGTATGGTCCGAAGCAGCACGATTCCTGGATGACCATTCAACGCAGTCATGCCATCGCCAATGGCACATTTGTCGCCGCCGTTAACCGGGTGGGATTTGAACAGCCGGAACCGGAACAGCCGGGTCTGGAATTCTGGGGCTCTTCCTTTATCTGTGGCCCGCAGGGAGAAATCCTCGCGCAGGCCTCCACCGACCAGGAAGAAATTCTGATCGCAGAGATCAATCTGGATCAGATGGCGGAAGTCCGTCAGAACTGGCCGTTCCTGCGCGACCGCAGGATTGACGCGTATGGCAATATCCTCAAACTCTATCATGACGATTCTTCTCAATGAGCCCCATCACACGCAGACTGCCCGCCGAATGGGAGCCGCACCAGGCGACGCTGCTTTCATTCCCCTTTAACGGCAATGACTGGCCCGGCAAGTACGACGTTATCAAATGGGCGTTTGTCGAAATCATTCGTAAAGTGGTAGAGTTCGAACGCGTGTTGCTGGTTGTCAAGACAGAGAGTCAGCAGCAGACTGTCAGCGCGCTGCTGGACCAGGCGCATGCAGACACGAAAAATGTAAAATACATCATTCAAAACACAAACCGCAGCTGGATGCGCGATTCCGGTCCGATCGTCGTGCAGTGCAGTAATGGCAAACGCGAGGCCCTGCAGTTTCGTTTTAATGGCTGGGCCAAGTACGCGAATCATCGGCTGGACTGGAAAATTCCGTCCGTGGTCGCGTCGGCGTTAAAGTTACCGCTGACAGAAGTGGTTTATCAGAATCAGCCCGTTGTTCTCGAAGGGGGCGCGATCGAAGTCAATGGTCGGGGGACCTTGATTACAACCGAAGAATGCCTGCTCGATCAAAAAATACAGGTTCGCAATCCCGGCTTCACGAAACAGGATTACGCTGCCATCTTTCAGGAATATCTGGGCGTGTCGAATGTGATCTGGCTGGACGAAGGCATCGAAGGGGATGACACGCACGGCCACGTCGATGACATCTGCCGTTTCGTGAATCCAACGACGGTGGTCGCGTGTGTGGAATCGAACAAAAAAGATGTCAATCATCGCCGTCTGGAAAAAAATCATGACCGTCTGAAACAGGCCCGTTTAGAAGATGGCGGCAAACTCAATGTCGTCTCACTGCCGATGCCAGGCCGCCTCGATTTCGAAGACCTGAGGCTTCCCGCGAGTTATGTGAATTTTCTGGTGACAAACGGTTGTGTGCTGGTGCCGACATTTAATGACCCGAATGACGCGCACGCGCTGGGAATTCTCCGTGAACTCTTTCCCGGCCGGCAGATCATCGGCATTCACGCCGTCGACCTCGTCTGGGGATTAGGAACGCTGCACTGCCTGAGCCACGAGATCACGGCTGCTGCGAAAAAATAGCGATTTCGCATTGAGATTACGGGAATTGATTGAGTCTGCACTCGTTTGTGGTTACGATAAATAAAGACAGTTTATTTATCCGCTGGTTCGAGTTTCCTGCCAATACTCACACAACCCTCCCGAGCTCCCCCTGTTGAGGTCATCATCATGCATCGACTGCCGTCGCTGATCGTTCTGTTTTCTGTTCTCACTGTTTCTCTCATTGCTGAAGCGGCGGAAGACTTGAATGTCCTGCCCCCTTTAGCAGGGGACGCAGCTGAAACCGGGCTGGTATATCACGCATTACAGCAGCGGGCTGACGAAGCGTATGCCAATCGCAAAGCCGCCTATGAAGCGTTGAAGACACCGGAAGACTGTCTGGCTTATCAGCAGCGGATGAAAGAATTCTTTCGTTCCCAGATCGGGGGATTTCCTGAACGGACGCCGTTGAACCCGCGCGTGATTGGTAAACTGAAAGGGGACGGCTTTCATGTCGAGAATGTGATATACGAAAGCTGGCCCGGTCATCATGTGACCGCCAATCTCTATCTGCCGAATACCAAACCCCCTTATCCGGGCGTACTTGTTCCCTGCGGACACAGCCATGATGGAAAAGCCTCCGCCGCTTATCAGCGGGCCTGTATCCTGCTCGCGAAAAACGGGATGGCGGCGCTCTGCTACGATCCTATCGGCCAGGGAGAACGCTATCAGGTTCTGTCAAAAGAACCGAATGAATTCTTTCGCGGTTCGAAAAGTTATCGCCCGCCTCATCCACAGGTTCAATATTTCTGCACCGCAGAGCATACACTGATGTCGGTCAGTGCGATTCCCCTGGGGAGCAACTCGGCCCGCTATCGGATCTGGGACGGGATGCGGGGCATTGATTATCTTATCAGTCGAACGGACATCGATTCGAAACGCATCGGCTGCACCGGTAACTCGGGCGGTGGTACTCTCACCAGTTATATCATGGCCCTCGATGATCGGGTGCAGTGTGCGGCACCGGTCTGTTATTCGACCATGTTTCGTTCTCTCATAGACAATAACGGCCCGCAGGATGGGGAGCAGAATATCTTTGGGCAACTCGCCTACGGAATGGATATTGCCGACTATACCCTGATGCGGGCTCCCCAACCAACGCTGATCTGTGCCGGCACACTTGACAGCACATTCAAAATCGATGGCACCTGGGAACTGTTCCGCGAAGCCAAACGCTTTTACACTCGCATGGGATATGCGGAGCGGGTGGGTATCATCGAAGCCGACGCACCGCATGGATTCACGATTCAATTGCGTGAAGGGGCAGCCCGCTGGATGAATCGCTGGTTAATGCACAAAGACAATCCGATCTTCGAAGGCGAGCAGCCGGTTTTTACTGCTGAGGAACTGCAGTGTTCTCAGTCGGGTCAGATTTTACTGGACGCCGGCGAGCGTTCGCTGTTTGAAATCAATGACGGGCTGAACCAGCAACTCGCAAAACAGCGGGCTGAGTTGTGGAGCAGCGGGGATCTGAAACCCCTGCGTGAACAGGTTCGTAAAGTGAGTGGCATCGCGCAGCTCTCCGAACTGCCGCGCCCGGAATTCAAAGAGGTTGGCATCATTCAGCGCCCGGGATATCAGATCACAAAACTGGTCGTGACCCCCGCGCATGGTGTGCCACTGCCGGCCCTGTTATTTCAGCCTGAAACCCCGTCGGGAGAACTCGTCCTCTATCTGCAGGGAGAAGGCAAACAGATTGATGCCGGTGAAGGAGCCGCAATCGAAGAGCGGGTGAAACAGGGGGATGTCGTGCTGGCGGTTGATGTGCGCTGCACTGGTGAAACGTCGCGCAAAAACAATCGACGGATCGGCTGGTCGCATGGTTTGCTCGGTCCCAATTATCATGAGTGTGCGCTGGCGTATCTGCTGGGAGATTCGATGGTCCAGCTGCGGGCGGAAGACATTCTGGTGGCAGCGCGGTTTCTTTCGGAATCTCAATCGAAGACCAAACCGGCGCCGGTTGTTCTGACGGCGATTGGCGAAACGGCAATCCCCGCGCTCCATGCGGCGGCGCTTGAACCGGATCAGTTTTCAAAGGTCAATTTGAGCCGCATGATTCCCTCCTGGGGTGAAGTGGTGAAAACGCCGGATACCCAGAATCAGTTGATCAACACGGTGCATGGCGCGTTAAAAGTGTATGACTTACCAGACCTGATCAAACTGGCCGGCGCATCTCAAGTGCAAGTCACGCAGCCCGCGACAGTCACAGGAGATCTGGCTGCCGAAGCGGACTGAGCCGATTTCAAGTTACTAAACAACTTTAAACAGCAGGTTCATTCAGCAAAGCGTGCTGGACAAAGCCCGCTGCGCCCTTAATAATGAGTGTTCTGGTCTGATTCCAGTCATCATAACATGGCCGATGCTTTCGGCTGCCTGTGCTCAATCGGAGAATAGATAAATGCAATCGCTGACTCGCCGGATGGCGCTGAAACTGTTTGCCTTGGGAACGACGTTTTTCGGACTCAAAAAAACGGACACTCCGGTAGCGGCAGAGCAGGTCAAGGATTCAGCCGTCATCGGTCGCTGGAACAAAACTCATGACCGGGTCTGGCTGGGAGAAGAATTCTGGGCAAATCCGATGGAAGACTGGCGGATCGTAAACGGCGCCGCCGAATGCCAGACGACCGGAGGCGACCGCAATCTTCAACTCGTCACACATCAACTGACGAATGTTAACGCGGCTTTTGTCATGTCGGTTCACGCGAGTCAGGTCGAACTCAAACAGCAGGATGGTGGCGTTGGTTTTCGTGTGGGGGTCAAAAGCGACATTAATGAATATCGCAGCAACTGTTTTGCCAAAGGGGGTATCAAGGCCGGTGTGGTTGACGAAACACTGATGCTTGGAAACAGACAGCAGAAGTTGAATCGTCCGGTTGACATCAAAGATTGCGTATTGACGCTCACGGGCAAACCGGACGGCGAGAAGTATTCGCTGACGTTGACTGTTTCCAATGCGGAATCTGACAAACCTCTGGGAACACTCACACAAACATTTCCGCCGCAGGCGGTGCTGGGAAATGTGGAGCTGGTCAGTAACTTTGACGCCCGCTTCAAACGATTAATCGGGGCCCGGTATCGCTTCCGGGACTGGTCAGTATCCGGAGATGCGTTCACGGTGACTCCCGAACACAAGTTTGGTCCGATTTTGTGGTCCCAGTATTCACTCAGTGATTCCCGCAGTGATGATGGTTTCGTGATGAAGATCAGCGCGCTGACTGGTCCATTAGGCGAACAAGACAACAAGGACGTCGAACTGTTCATCAAGCAGGGGGATGCATGGAAATCGCTGGGAACCGCGGCACTCGATACCGACGCCTGGACCGCGACGTTTCGGATCGCCCACTGGAATGAAAAAGAAACTACTCCGTTCAAACTGGTTTACCACGAAAAGCATACCGACGGGACAGAAACTACGAACGAACGGACCGGCTTGATTCGTTCCAATCCTGAAGGTCGTCCATTAAAGCTGGGCGCGTTGACCTGTCAAAAGGATTACGGTTTCCCTTACGAACCGGTGGCGAATAATCTCCTCAAAGTCGATCCCGATCTGCTGTACTTTTCGGGCGATCAATTGTACGAAGATCATGGCGGCTTTGGCTTGATTCGTGATCCGGCAGAACCCGCCATTCTGAATTACCTCCGCAAATTCTACATGCACGGCTGGGCGTTTGGGGAAGCAATGCGCGATCGCCCCACGATTTGCATTCCTGACGACCATGACGTGTTCCAGGGAAATATCTGGGGAGAAGGGGGCATGAAAATGAAAGAGGGGACGACTTCCTCGAGTGGCGGTTATCGTGAACCGGCGCGGATGGTGAATGTCGTTCACAAAACCTGTGCCGCCCATCATCCTGATTTTTATGATCCTGCGCCCTGTAAGCAGGATATCAGCGTGTATTTTGGCGATCTTGTTTATGGGGGCGTAGGCTTTGCGATTCTGGGGGACCGGCAGTTCAAGAGTGGGCCGGAACACGTTGATACCGGCAGCGGCAGAGCAGATCATGTGACTGACCCCAACTTTGATACGTCCCAACTGGATAAACCGGGCCTCGAACTGCTGGGCGAGCGGCAGGAAAAATTTCTGGAACACTGGTGCGACGACTGGCGGGGACACAGTATCAAAGTTTTACTTAGTCAGACTGTCTTTTCCGGAGTTGCCACACATCATGGCGGTTATAATGGTTATCTGAAAGCAGACCTCGATGCCGGGGGCTGGCCTCAGGCAGCCCGCAATCGGACGGTGCGCCTGCTCCGCAAAGGGATGCCGCTGCATATCAACGGCGATCAGCATTTGACAACGCTTTCCCAATATGGAGCCGACGCACACCGCGACGGCAGCTGGTCCTTCTGTACGCCCGCAATTTCCGCCGGTTATCCCCGCTGGTGGCGACCCGATGAACTCGGCATGCCTCACAAAAACCGCCCTCAGCATGATCTGCCGAATACGGGAGAATATCTGGACGGCTTCGGTAACAAGGTGTATGTCTACGCCGTCGGCAATCCGGAACCGGGCACCGAGAAGAACCGCTATGATCTGGCCCACCAGAAAGGGAGCGGCTTTGGCGTGATTTTGATTGATCCCAAAGAGAAAACTTACGCGATTCACTCCTACCGTTTTCTGATCGACGCTACCGATGGCAAACCAGGTAACGAGTTTCCCGGTTGGCCCGTCGTCATTCATCAGAAAGAAAACGGTGGTGTGAACCGGTTGAAGTGAGCGAATTCAGAGTCGTCGCATATAAGGCTTTCTGAAAACAAACATTATCAGACAACCATGGTTTCCGCTTCAACTTCCAAAGGTTCTTCAACGCCAGGTCAGCATTTTCGATTGCTGATTCCAGGCATGATCGGCATTGGTGGTGCGCGTTGTCAGTGTCATGCTGTCGGGGCTGAGTTTCGCGATCGTCCAGCCGGTGGTTGATTTATCGGGATTCGCCACATAGGACGTGGCCGGCGTGTTGAGAATGTGAATGCCTTTATGTTCGGCGTTGCCGCGATCATGAATATGCCCGTGAATATAGGCTTTAACCTGCGAACGCGGTGCGAGAATTTCCCACAGTTCGACCGAGTCGGTTAAACCACCGGGAAAATGATTCGGATCGCCGCCGAGCCGTGGATTGTGATGTGTGACAATGATGGCGGGTTTATCAGCGTGTGCGTCCAGCGCATTAGTAAGCCAGGTCCGTTGTTCTTTGCCCAGCGTTCCCTGAGTGACCATCGTTTTGTGTAACGAATCGAGTAAAAAGAAATTAGCGTGTTTTGTCTGTATCACAGAGATATGCTTCGATTCAACCGGCGGCGTTGCTGGTTGGTCTTCCTGCATCACACTGTAAAAGACATCGCGTTCGTCATGATTTCCCAGCGTCAGGTGCGTGTCGATTTTGGCTTCACGCAGCGGGCGAATCAGTTTGGCGAAGTGACGGTAATCGCCTGCCTGTCCGTCTTTCAAAGCCAGGTCACCATTTATCAACACACAGGCTGGTTTCTGTTCGAGGTTGACCAGTTCGCTGACAACCTGCCGTAAATGGCTGGGGATGGGTGAATTCGTGGGATGCTTTTCGCCGATGTGTGTGTCGTTTAACAAATAAACAAGATCGTCGGACTGGTTTTCATCAGCAAACGCGCCCGTGCTGCAGGTGATGAATCCTGCGCCTAATGTGAACAGGAACTGACGGCGGTTCTGGGCGGGCAGATGAACGGGCATGGCTGGGTCTCCATGGTAGATTTAATCAGGCGGGAATGTCCGGCAATTCAATCGATTTATCCTACCCGACGTGTGGACCCGGCGAAACCGAAACATCGATTATTTTTGTGCAAGCGGTGGTTGCTGATCCAGAAAATGCAGCGATTCGCGTCCCATGCGTTCGCAGATACCGAGCGCTTCAGAAAAAGGGATGTTCAAAGCATTGACTCGATCAGGAGACATAAAAATCACACAACCTGACCAGGGATCAGGAGAGCCGGGCAGGTAAATCGAGATCAGCGGACCATCGGTTAGTTCGGCTTGAAAAGCGATGCGGGTGACATCATCAAAACGGACGAGGACGGGAATCATCTCCGGCTTGTTATGATCGCCGCCGATACTCCCCTTGAGTTGCTCCCGATAAATGGCATAGCGGGGGAATAACAGAATCAGGTTTTTTTCGATGAGTCGCGACAGACTTCTGCCAATCGACCAGCGGGCAACGAGGCCAGCAGCAAAACACATCAGCAGTACGATACCGATCGAAATTGCGATAATTAGCGCAATCCCCGAAGGTGTCTTCACCTGACTATATTCGAAAAGTACACCCGCCACCGCCAGCACGATCGGCACGACCTGACCGACCAGCGCGCCAATCACGATCAGCGGTAACAGAAAAATCAGCCCTCCGATGGCGGTTGTTTTCAGGAAACCGAAACTCTTTTTGACGTGCTGTGACATAAGGGGATCATCTTTTTAAGGAATCAGGACGTACTGGAAGCAGCGAAAGTGAATCCGCATTCTAACAGATCGATCCTGTGGGGAAAGTGACTATCAGGCGATGATGTCTTTCACGACCTTGCCCCCTTCGGTGCCGGTCAGGCGAAATTCCCGATTGCCCTGCTGGAACGTCAGTTTGTCGTGCTGCAGGCCCAGTTGATGCAGAATGGTGGCGTGCAGATCGCGGAAATGAACTTTGCCTTCGACGGCGCGTGCACCGGTTTCATCGGTTTTTCCATACGCCAGTCCGCCTTTGATGCCGCCGCCTGCCATCCAGAAGGTGAAGCCGCGCGCGTTGTGACCGGTGCTGTCTTTCTTGTCTTCCGGGACGAGGCCGGGGCGGCCAAATTCTCCACCCCAGACGACCAGTGTTTCTTCAAGCAGACCACGTTGTTCCAGATCTTCCAGCAGGGCGGCGATGGGGGCATCCGTTGATTCACAATTCGCGGTCAGGTCGGCACGATGATTTTTGTGCTGGTCCCAACTGCCATGATTGACTTCGATAAATCGCACGCCGGCTTCCGCAAAACGGCGGGCCAGCAGACACTGGCGTCCGAAGTCGGAATCTTTGCAGGTGCCGACCACTTTACCCTGACCGACGCGATAACGTTCGAGAGTCGATTTTGTTTCCTGCCCGAGATCGAGTAATTCGGGAGCCGTCATCTGCATGCGGAAGCCCAGTTCCATCGATTGAATAACGGCGTCCAGCCGCACATCATCGGGACGACGGGTAGCGTGCTCCCGGTTCATCGCCTGTACGAAATCGAGTTGTCGTCGTTTGACCGCAACGGGGACGTGATCACTCTTGATGTTGTTGATCGTCGCGGTTGACATGTTGGTGGTGTTGAGGCCGATCGGTGTCCCCTCATAAACGGGGGGGAGTAAGGCACTGGAATAGACGGATGGTTTGGAAGGGTAGATGCTGATAAAACCAGGGACATTCTGATTTTCCGTGCCCAGTCCGTAAACGACCCAGGAACCCAGACTGGGGCGGGGACGCAAGCGATCGCCGGTGTGTAACTGCAGAAATGATTGTGCGTGATTGGTGATATCCGCGTGCATGCCATTCAGCACGCAGAGTTTGTCGGCGTGTTTCGCGGTTTCCGGCAACAGTTCAGAGATCCAGAGGCCACTCTGGCCGTGCTGTGCAAAATTGAAGACCGAGCCGGGATGTTTCTTTTTGGCCGTCTGCGGTTTGTAGTCGAAAGTATCGAGTTGGGCGGGACCGCCGCTCATGCAGAGAAAGATGACTCGTTTGGCGCGGGCCGGCAGTTGGGGAGAGCGGGCGGACAGATTCGCGATGCCAGAGGCACCGGCGGCGAATGAATGTTTGCCGCATAATGCGGACATGGCCAGATAACCAAAGCCACAAGAGACGGATGCCAACATTTCCCGTCGTGAGATTCCGAGCATGAGACCGTTCCTTTGGGTGTTTCTTTAGTTCTAAATCAAGTCGCTAATCAACGTAACGAAACTCATTGGTATTCAGCAGCGCCTGGCAGAGTGTGGCCCAGACGGTGACGCGTCGAAGTTCTGTCTGCGAGATTTCTGTTTTGAGTGCCGTGTCGACATCCTGCAACAATGCCAGCGCACGCTCCAGTTCAGACGACTCCGGTGCGCGATTCAAGGCACGTTGATAAACCAGATGCACGCGTTCCGCATCATCCTGTTTCGGATTCGATAAAATATCTTTTGCAAATAACTGTCCCTGTTCAATCAGGAAATCACTGTTGATCAGAAACAGGCTTTGAGTGGGTAGTGTGGTTTCGTTTCGTTTGCCGACCGGTTTCGTGGAATCGGGCAGGTCAAAGGCTGACAGTTCCGGTGGTTCCGAATGACGCAGCAGGCACAGGTAAATACTGCGATGCTGATGAGGAAGATGCAGGTTGCCGGCTTTATTGACCATCTCATCCACATTCGCGATTGATGAACCGAGTCCGGGTTCTCGGTTGAGCTGACCACTGGCAGCAAGAATGCTGTCTCGCAGCGATTCGGCATCCAGTCGCCGACGGTTATGTCGACAAAGCAGTTTGTTCTCCGGATCTGCTTCCAGCAACTGTTCGTCGCAGAAGCTGCTGAGCTGATACGTACGGCTGAGGACGATGCTGCGAATCAGCTGTTTGATCGACCAGCCTTCCGTTCGAAAGCGGGTGGCCAGATGATCCAGCAACTGAGGGTGCGTCGGTGGTTCGCCGTAGACGCCGAAATCATCGGGCGTACGAACCAGTGCCTGGCCAAACAGATGCAGCCAGACGCGGTTGACCATCACCCGTGAAGTCTGCGGGTGCTCAGCAGAAGTCAACCACTCTGCCAACTGCAGACGGCCACTTTGTTTCGCGTCGATCCGGGGTGTCTGCGGGACATTACAGGCCGACAGGAATCCGCGAGGCACGCTGGGCCCCAGTTTTTTCGATTCCCCTTTGATATTAATTTTGCAGTCAACCGGCTTTTTCTTTTCGCGGACTCCCATCGCCAGAGCCGTACCCGGAGGATAAACGTTTTTCGGTTTCTTTTTTCTGGCCAGAGTACGCTGATCAACGTTCGGCTGCGCGCCGCTGTCTGGCGGCGGAACGTAGTGGTGCTTCGATTTCAGAACATGCAGAGGGGTTTCCGGTGCGGTTAATGGTTGATTGGCAGCGAAACCCCATAAGGTTTCCGTACTCAGGAAGATGCCTGCCATTGCATAGTAATCTGCGGTCGGTATCGGATCGTGTTTATGATCGTGGCAACGGGCACAGGCGACGCTGAGCCCCATGACGGCGGTGCTGACGACGTTGATCTGATCATCAACCACGTCCATATCAAAGTTGACGTTCATCGCTTTTGCCGGTTTCGATCCAATCGCCAGAAATCCGGTTGCGACCAGCGTGCGGTCTTGTTCTTCAGGAGAAGCAGCGGGTAACAAATCGCCGGCAATCTGTTCGGTGAGAAAACGATCGTAGGGAACATCGTTGTTGAATGCCTGGATGACATAATCGCGATATCGCCAGGCCTGGGGGAAGGTCGGATTACGTCCCAGACCATCATTGCCGTTAGATTCACCATAACGGGCGACGTCCAACCAGTGCCTGCCCCAGCGCTCGCCGAAATGAGGCGATGCCAGTAATTCATCGACCAGAGCAGCGACCGCTGTTTGCTGCCGACATTGATAATCGGCCAGAAACGATTCCACCTGTTCTGCCGAAGGGGGAAGACCGATCAGATCGAAATACAAACGGCGTACCAGTCTTACCGGAGAGGCATCGTGAGTCGGTGTTAACTCAGCCGATTCCATACGCGCGAGAGTGAACTGATCGAGGCGATCAAAACACCAGCCCGCATTCTTCACGACGGGTATCACAGGGTCAGAGATCGGCTGAAACGACCAGAGCTCCGGGTTCGCTGCCGCGGTTTTCTCGATCGGTTTCATCGCAGTCAGAGGTTGCTCGGCTCGCGGGTCGGGCACTCCCATTTTGACCCATGTTACAAAATCATTGATGACAGACTCAGGCAGTGGTTCATCGGGAGGCATTTCCAGACCGTCGTAACGCAAGGCTTGAATCAGCAGACTTTCATTCGGTCGCCCTTCCACAAACGCGGGCCCCGATTCACCCCCTTCGCGCATGCCATCGCGGGTATCCATTCGCAGCTTGCCCCCCAGTTCCTCTGCCTCCGAAGAATGGCAGGAGTAGCATTTTTTGACGAGTACCGGGCGGATCTTGTTCTCAAAGAACACGCGCTGCCGGGGGTCCATCTTAGTCTGGTCCGGCTTGCCAGCCGGTTTTTTCGCACTCCAGACCGGCTCCACTGCGTAGAACGAGATCGCAAGAAACCAGCAGGCGACAGAGATCAGAGTAATACGTTTACGCATGGCCGACAAATTCTATTGCAGGTGGGAGAATTCGTACGCGTTAAGGTAAGATTTAGTGAACAAGTATAGATCGTACTTAGTTGATGCGTTTAAGTCAACAATCTTTAGAATCTTTCGGCAGGTTGAGAGTCGCTCACCAGTTTTTTCGCATGTGAAGTCTGTATAGTACTAACCGCTCCAGTTTACCTGATTGATGTGACATGCGGTTGTGTTACGATGGTCTCCTGATTTTGAACGGCTAAGAGTTTTAAATAGAGAGTGGGCAACGTGTTATCCGAATATGATGTGATAATTATCGGTGGAGGCGGGAGTGGACTGGCGGCTGCCGTACGGGCGCTGGAAAACGGCGCCAGTGTGCTGGTACTGGAAAAACAGCCTCAACTGGGGGGCACGACAGGCATGGCCATCGGTTCCTTTACAGCGAATGGCACCAGCCTGCAGCGCGCAGCCGGCGTCAATGACAGTGCCGACGATCATGAAGCAGACGCCGGAAAGTTTGCAGTTCCGGAGATTGAATCTCAGAGCAACAACGAACTCCGCCGTTATTTTCTGGGACAGACTGCAGAGACGCTGGAATGGTTGCGCGGCATGGGACTTCACTTTCACGGTCCCAATCCGGAACCGCCAAACCGCGTGCCGCGGATGCACAATATTGTGCCGAACGCGAAAGCGTATATCGCCGCCTTTCAATCTCAGATTCTGAAACGAAACGGATCGATCGTCTGTGACGCACCTGTGGTGGAATTGCAGTCTGACGGGCAACGCGTCACAGGCGTGATCGCATTCATCAACGGCGAACGAAAAATGGTCACTGCGAAACGGGGTGTTGTCCTGGCGGCAGGAGATTATGCGAACGCGCCGGAAATCATCGGGCGTTTCAAAGGGGATCAATTCAAGTCAATTGAAGGCGTGAATCCCAAAGCGTGTGGCGACGGACATCTGCTGGCAGAAAAGATCGGCGCGCAACTCTTGAATATGGACATCACCTATGGCCCGGAACTGCGGTTTGTGCCCCCTACCGGTGATCCCTTTGAACAATTTTTGCCAACCAGTGGATGGCTGGCACAGGTGATGGGGCGGCTGGTTCCTTTGCTGCCTCAAGCGTTGATCAACTGGCGGATTAAACGTTTACTCTTAACCTGGCAGCATCCCGAAAATTCACTGTTTGACGACGGGGCGATTTTGATTAACGCGGAAGGCCGCCGTTTCTGTAACGAAAAAGCTTTCCCCCAACGCGAAATCGCGATCTCAGAACAACCGGGAAAAGCAGCCTTCATTCTGCTGGATGAACGCATCGCTGCCCGTTACAGCGCGTGGCCGCATTTCATCTCAACCGCGCCGAAGATTGCTTACGCATACGTAAATGACTATCTTAAATTGCGCCCCGACGTGAGTGTGGAATCTGCTTCTCTTGATGAAACAGCACACGAGCGCAATCTGAATGCGGCTCACTTGCGCGAAACGGTGGAACAATTCAACGCGTATGCCTCAGGTCTGCAAGCGGATCCCTTTGGGCGCACGGAAGATGCCAACGCTTTAACGGGTAACCGCTGGGTCTTGCTGGGCCCGGCCAAAGCGTATTTCACGACGACCGAAGGGGGCGTCGCGATTAATCAGAGTCTGCAGGCTCTTGATGTAAGCGGGACTCCGATTTCCGGTTTATACGCGATCGGCTGTAACGGAATGGGCGGGCAGGTGCTCTGGGGTCACGGTCTGCACATCGCCTGGGCCATCACCAGCGGCCGGCTGGTGGGAGAATTGCTGGGAAAATCTTCAGGCCACGCTGCACTTTGATTGACACACATCGAAAGCAGACTTTTTGCTTTGGTAAATGCTCATGAATTAAGAAATGGTTGAATCGAAAGTCAACCAGAGCTGATGAGAAAGACGCACCAGAAACGGGAGACATTTCGCTGATCCCTCAACGGTACAACGACATCAGCAATTCCGGGGGACGCCTGGTTTAGAATTACGAATCGGGGTTATTGGATCCGGGAATGACTTTGGTTAAATCGCGTCCGAGAATCGAAGGGCACCAGTGTTGTTCGATGTGTTCGATGATCATTTCGGTTCCGCGTGTGTGGCTGACATACGGTCGATCGCGTGGATCGTACAACGCATCGGTCAAATCGCGGCACAGAACCACATTCATTCCCAGGTATTTCAACTGGCGAATCCCAAAGGGGCGGCCTAGCACGCACATGTTGGTATGTACGCCCATCAGCACAATGTTCTTGCGCTGTTCCTGCTGCAGGAAATTGTAGATTTCCTGACCATTCGCACTGATCACATCAAAGCCGATGATTTTGATTGCCGGGTGCTGATGGCGGTCTGTATTTTTTTTGTAGTTCGCAACAGGGTCATCACAGCCACGAATACTGGATTCAGCAGAGCGTTGCACCGTATCATCCACGGGCAGCGGCGGTTCTTTCTCCGGGTTCAGATAACACCAGTCCTGAAGCGGAACAGGAGGTTTGGACAGCCTGGCAGCTTTGATGCGTGCACGATACGGCGTCTGTTCATACAACGGAATCCCGCCGCTCGGGGCGTGGATGATGGCAACGCCGTGATCGCGGGCCTGTGAGATCACCTGATTCATTTTCGGCGCCATCCGATCCACGCGCTGCGCCGCCAGTTGACAGGGATGGTCGGCCCACATGTCGCAGATGATGATCGCCGTTTCCGATGCGTTCCATTCCGCCTTTTCTGTGGCGGGTGTTGCCGGTTTGTCAACCGCCCGTTTTCGCAGATTGACAGACAGTTTTCCGGGAACGGCGGGAATGCCTCTGGAGGTCTCCCGGGACTCATCTGCCAGAAGAAAAGTGAAAGACGGGAAAAGCGACCCGGCTACACATCCCTGAAAAAACGTGTTCAAAAACAGTCGTCTATCCTGGAAGTGACCCGTCTGCATGATGGCTCCTGTGGAGTTTGAAATAAGGAAAAACACAATTTCTATTGTGAAGCCGGACCGTCATCAATTCAATCCGGATTTCACAGAAAATCAGCAAGTTACTCGATTCCCCGTTTGAGGTGGGCTTTTCATTGCTCGAACGGCAATTCATAATAGAGCATGTCAGCAATGACATCACCGACATTTTCACGGTACCATTCAGGATCCGCTTTTCATGCGAATATTTTTTTGTCTGCTGCTTCTCATTTCAGTCGTGTTCTGTTGCCCGTGGACTGTGGTTTCTTTTGCGGAAGAAACACGCGATGAAAGCCGAAACGTCAAACCTGTTCTGCAAGAAGGGGACCGGGTTGTCCTGATCGGTAATACGTTCGCCGATCAGCTGCGTCTCAATAATTATCTGGAAACGCTGCTGACATCACAGGCAGCTGAGAAACACATCACCTTTCGCAATCTGGCCTGGTCGGGAGATACTATAAATCTCAGGCCGCGACCGCTCAATTTTGGCTCACTCGATGATCATCTTCGGCAGCAGAAAGCCGACGTCATCATCGCCTGTTTCGGTATGAACGAATCGTTTGCGGGACAGGCAGGCTTAAAGGAGTATGCGGAAAACTGGGAGAAGTTTCTCAAACATCTGCTGGCTCAACAGTATAACGGAGTTTCCGCGCCCAGGGTTGTGATGATTTCACCAATTGCCCATGAGAACGTCGGACCGCCATTTCCCGATCCTGCGGAACACAACCAAAGTCTGTCGGAATATACCCGGACGATGCAGTCAGTCGCAGAAAAACATCAGATCCCGTTTGTTGATCTTTTCTCCACAACCAGAAAACTGATGGAAGAAAATCCTTCACAGAAGCTGACCCGGAATGGCATCCATCTGAACGAGTACGGCTACTGGGCCCTTGGTCAGTTTATCGCTGGCGAAGTACTGGGAAAAAAAATTGAGAGTCCGCACGTCGTCGTGGACATGAAAAAACAAAGCATACAGGCCACCAACGCCGAAATTACACAGCAGTCATTCCAGCCGGAGAAGATCCAGTTTACGGTGAAAATAAAGATCCTGCCGATTCCCGCGCCGCCGGAAGCAACGATCGCGCACAGTAATTTACTGGCAGCCCAGCCTCGGCTCATTGTCACGAATTTACCGGCCGGCAAGTACCGACTGGTGGTGAATGAGGCTCTGATCGCAGAAGCCAGTCATGCCGACTGGAGCAGGGGGCTGCGGTTGCAGAAACTACCTTCGCAGGCACTGGTGAATGATTTACGAGCCACCATCGATCGTAAGAATGAATTGTTTTTTTACGTGTATCGTGCGCATAACGCGGAATACATTTTTGGCCGTCGTACCAAACCGTTTGGCGCGGTCTCTTTTCCTCCTGAAATGCAAACTTTTGACAACCTGATTCGGGATCAGGAGAACACTATCGGAACACAATCGCAGCCCGTTGAAGAGACACAATGGGAACTGCTTCGGCTGGAGTAAGCACCAGTCGTTTCACACTTTTGTTTATTGCGGAACTCGATTAACCACCTCTGCTTCATAAGAGTTTATTATGCATAAATCTTCCATGTTCATTCCATACGGTCTGGCGATGATCGCTGCCTGTATCCTGTTTCAGGGGGAGAACAGCAGTTTTGCCGCAGAAGCAGATCAGATGCAGCCCCATGTGGTGTTTGTCGTAGGCACGACACATGATGCTCCTCAGAAAACGATACCGGTGTTTGCGAAACGGCTGGAAAAATATGGATTCAAAACCACAGTCATCCTTCCGGAAGGCGATCCGGAACGAAATCAGGTGGGGCTGCGTGGCCTGGAAGTGCTTAAGCAGGCTGACCTGGCTGTGTTTTACCTGCGGTTACAGCAACTGCCTCCGGGACAATTTGCAGATATTCGGGATTATATTGAATCCGGCAAACCGGTCATCGGACTGCGGACCAGCACACACGCCTTTGATTATGAGAAAGGCCACCCGTTATCGGAGTGGAATCGCGATTTTGGCAAGCGCGTTCTGGGTTCAGAATACTTTTTACACCTTTCCAGTGAGACCGTCGTCGAGCATGTTCTTGCAAATCGAAATCATGAAATCCTGAACGGCGTAGCAGGAAAATTCATCGATCCGGGTGTGTTATATAAATCGAAACTGCCCGCTGACGCGACGCCGCTGTTAATGGGGACTGGTAAACCGAAACGCACGGGGGTCATCAAAAATCAGTTTGGGACTCACGAACTCACGGCTGAAATGAGCTGGCCTGTCGCCTGGGCCTGGAAAAACGAATGGGGCAGTCGCGTTTTTACGACCACCTTGGGACAGGAAAAGTCGTTCGATCTCGACGCCGTGAACCGGTTGCTGATTAACGGCGTCCACTGGTGTCTGGAGAAACCGGTGGGCACAACGCCGGAGCGGATGGCAGTCGCCAATTCGGCTCCCAACCTGAAACGCCCGTTTGAACTCACGCAGGATCATTCACCGGAAGTCGAGCGGAAAACGTTTCAGATGCTGCCCGGTTATGAAGTTAACCTGTTCGCCGCCGAGCCGATGCTCGTGAATCCGATCCATATGACGTGGGACCCGCAAGGCCGACTGTGGGTGATTTGTTCGACCTCGTATCCTCAGGTCTCGCCGGGAGAAAAACCGAACGATCAGATTATTATTCTGGAAGACACCGACAACGATGGTCGCGCCGATAAATCTACCGTTTTTGCGGACGGCCTGTATGTTCCGACTGGTCTGGAACTGGGAGATGGCGGCGTGTATGTTGCCAACGCTCCCGATTTACTGTTTTTGAAAGATACAGACGGCGATGGCAAAGCCGACCATCGGGAAGTCGTACTCACCGGCTTTGCGACGGAAGACAACCATCACTCGATCAGTGCCTGGCGCTGGGGTCCGGGGGGCTGGCTGTACTTTCAGGAAGGGACGTTCATGCATTCGCAGGTGGAAACGCCTTACGGAACCGTGCGGCTCGAAAACGGGGGCGTGTTTCAGTTTCATCCCCGCAGCCGGAAGTTGAATGTGTTTGCCGACTATCGCGCGTCCAACCCCTGGGGTCACATGTTCGACGAATGGGGTGAGTCGTTTGTGATCGATAACCCGCGGCTCTATTTCACCGCCCCCTTAACGGCCAACAGCCGTGCCAAACTCGGTTACGATGCCAGCGGTGAGGGAACAAAACAATGTGGCGGCGAATTTGTTGCCAGTCGTCATTTCCCTGCGGAAGTGCAAGGTGAAATCTGGACCAATCAGTACAAGTCTCATGTGATTGCCCGCTATGAAATTTCCGAGGAGGGAGCCGGGTATAGTATCAAAGGCCTCGATCCGCTGATTCAGTCCAGCAGTTCGTATTTTCGTCCCGTGGATTTGAAAATGGGCCCCGATGGTGCCGCCTATATTCTGGACTGGTACAACCCGCTGATCGGTCATATGCAACACAGTTTCCGCGATGAACGCCGCGATACGACACACGGTCGCGTCTGGAGAGTGACTTATAAAGATCGCCCGCTTGTCGAGCGACCCAAATTAACAGAAGTACCTTTGCTGGACATGCTGGCTCACTTGAAACACCCGGAAAGTTTTACACGACAGCAGGTGAAACGGGTGCTTTATGATGCCGATCAACGGCAGGCAAAACAGGCGCTCGATGACTGGCTGCTCACCCTGGCGCCGCAGGAACCGCACTATGATCATCATCGACTGGAGGCACTCTGGTGTTATCAGACGATCGGCGTGGTCAATGAAACATTACTGCGTGAGGTGCTCAATTCCAAAGAAGCCCGCGCGCGAGTCGCCGGCTTGCGGGTGCTGCGCTACTGGTCGCCGCAGATCAAAAATCCGCTGGAGTTGCTGGAGACGGCCATACATGACCCTCATCCTCGCGTACGACTCGAAGCGGTTCTGACTGCCGGTTATATTCCCGATCCCCGTTCGGTGACCATAGCCGTCAAAGCCATCGATGCACCACTGGACCGTTATCTGGAACACGCATTGAAGTTAACCATCGACGGCTTACAGACACATTGGGTCAAACCACTTCAGCAGGGGAATGTAGCTTTTGAAAAAACGGATCACAAAAATTATGCGCTGGCAAATCTGCTGTCGAATGAATCGATCGACGTGATCATTGATCTGTTAAACGCCGGCAGTATCGATGCCGAATTACTGAAAGGCCCCGCGCAAATTGTAGCTGAAAAAGCGAATGCCAATCAGCTGGAGCCGCTGGTATTGACTCTGGTGGAAGTCACACGCGAATACAAAACACAGGGGGGCAAAGGGATCTCGCCGGACGCGCTCAGTATTCTACTGGATGCGCTGGATCGCGCTGCCCGCGAACGCGGCGTGGTTCCCAAAGGAAATATCGGGTCGATGCTCAGCCGGTCTGCTGTCGTGCCGGGACTACCCGTTCAGAAATCGGTGGCCCGACTGATTGGCTCGTGGAAGCTGGCTCGAGAAGGCCGGCGTCTGCAGCAGTTTCTCAATTCAGCCGAGACCGATCCGGAAGTTAAGCAGCTGGCAGCGGAATCGCTGGGAATGCTCGGCGATGCGGCTTCACTCAAATATCTCAACGCACTGGCGAATTCTCAAAAGCCGATCGATCAACGTCTGCTGGGCGTTTATGGTCTCGCCGCTCACGATTTGAAACAGGCTGCCGCATTCACGCCCGGCATCTTGAGCCAGGATCCTGCAGGCAAAGATCCTGCCTGGTTCTTAACCGCGTTTACCAGACGTAAAGGGGGGGCGGAGATTCTGGTGGACCACTTGAAAGCAGCGACGATTCATTCGCGGGTGGCGGAACAGCTCAGGCAGTACCTGATCGAAACAGGCGAAACGAATCAGGCGCTCATTGCTGCCTTTGGCGGAACGGTGATGCAGGATTCACTGGAAGCCCGACTGCTGAAAGAAAATGTGCTGGAACTGGCAACCGCAGCCCTGCATCAGGGGAACGCAGAGCGCGGCGAGCAGATCTTTCGCAGAACGGAGCTGGCCTGTATGAAGTGTCACAGTATTTCAAACGCCGGTCCTGTTCTCGGCCCCGATCTGGCTGCCATCGGTTCCAGTTCGCCCCCCGATTACATTGTCGATTCCTTTCTGCGACCGTCCAAAGTCATCAAGGAATTCTATGACAGTATCATGGTGGTGACCGATGAAGGGCGTGTGATCTACGGTATTCTGGTGATCCAGGATGACACGAAAGTGGTTCTCAAAGACGCCGCTCAGCAGGGGAAACAGGTGACGATCCCGGCGGACCAGATTGAGTTTACGAAAAAACTCCCGTCCCTGATGCCGCAGGGACTGGCCGGTAAATTGAAAGACCGACAGGAATTTCTGGATCTGGTGAAATTCGTTACGGAACTCGGTCGCCCTGGTCCGTACGCAACGAGTGTGGCGCAGGTGGTCCGACGCTGGCGGATTCGCGGAGCCGATTCCCCGTTGACATCCGATGATCTTGCACAATTCAAGTCGTTCGAAAATTCGGCAGTCGCAGCTTACAGCAGAGTAAACGGGACGCTGCCTGCCAGCGATTTGAATCTGCAGAAACCGTTGACGCAGGCGATTGCTTTTGTGGACGTCACACAGGCAGGGAAAGTGCAGTTGAAGCTCAACTCGGTGAGTGGTTTAAAAATCTGGCAGAACCAGACGCCGATTCCGGCGCAGGAATCGACGCTGTTGTTACTGCCCGCCGGTCGCACTCAGTTGACGTTCGAAATCGATCGAGCAGTTCGCGGCGATCTCGATCTTCGAGTGGAATTTCAGAAAGCGAGTACACAACCAGAGGGCCGCTTCAAAGTCGTCGGCGGTCCCTGATGGTTGCGTTACGATTTTATTTTCCGGTCGTTCTGCTCAGCCAGTCAGCACATAATTTCGGCCAGCCGGATATCGGGTTTTCGGACGGTCTGAGGCCGTAACCGTGTCCCCCTTTCGCGTAGAGATGCAGCTCTGCGTCGACTTCGGCGTCTTTCAGGTCGCGTGTGTAGTTGAACGCACTGTCGACCAGACGACGATCATCCAGCGTCTGAACGATGAATGCAGGGGGTGTTTTGGCGTCAACCTTGATTTCCGGAGCCGACTTGCGTTTGTCATCTTTTTCGTAGATATAAGCAGGGTAGATCAGCACGGTGAAATCAGGACGGCAACTCAGTTTGTCGGCGTCGTCGATGGCTGTGTAATTCCGTTTCTGATAGTTGGTCGAGAGGTTCGCGGCCAGATGACCGCCGGCGGAAAAGCCGAGGACCCCGATCTGTGCGGGATTAATGCCCCAGTCTTTGGCTTTACTGCGGACAATACCCAGGGCACGTTGGGCGTCTTTCAAGGCTTCCTCGCGCTGATTGCCGGGCACCGTGTATTTGACAATCACGGCGTGAATGCCAATCGAGTTTAACCATTCGGCAATTTCAGTGCCTTCCAGGTCATAGGCCAACACGTTATAGCCGCCGCCCGGAAATATCACGACCGCTGGAGCATTCGATTCCGCGTTTTTGGCTTGATAGAATTCAATGGCGGGCCGTTTGACTTTGGTGATGCGGATAATGTTGCTGTAGGCGACTTCATCATCACTTTTGTCCAGAAGAGGACGATCCGGCCAGACGGCGATCCGCTCATTTGGTTCGGGGGTTTTGATTGGTGCTGCCGCCAGTGAGAGCAGTAAAAAAACGGCCAGGAAAACAGGTTTCATTGGTGTGGTCTCCGGTATGATTTCGGTTTTGATTTCCAGACAGGAAAAGCTGATCTTCAGGATTTCATGATAGCGGTCTTTTCAGACCGGTTGTAGTCCGAAGCGGTGATCTTCTTCTCTTCAGGAACTGTTATCAGGGGAGACTGTTGATCACTGCGTTCCGGCAGGTTAGGATCGAATGAAAGACTCACACCGCGATCAGCCTCGAATCTGATTGCAACATGACGCTCCTGAAATCAGAAAGGTTCCTCCGCATGTATCGATTTTTACTATGCCTGCTGTTTGTTTTCAGTCTCACTCTTTATACAGACGCAGCCGATCCCGCCAGTCCAGAACCTGTGGAATGGAAAGCCGGGGTTGCGTCGGCGAAGATCACGCCTGCGAAACCGCAGCGGATGGCCGGTTATGCAGGCCGCAAAGAACCGGCGGAAGGAACCGAGCAGGATTTGTTCGGCAAAGCACTGGTGATCGAGGACAAAGAGGGGAACCGGGTGGTGTTTCTGACGCTCGACTTGATTGGCGTGATTGATCAATTGCGGGCTGACGTGACAAAACAGGTTCAGGAAAAATACAACCTGCCTCCGCAGGCGCTGTTGATGAATGCCTCGCACACGCATTGCGGGCCCGCTTATGGTCGCGATGATGCAAAAGAATATTATGACACCCTGGTGCCGACGCTGGTGAAGACGATCGGCGATGCCATTGAAGGGATGCAACCCGCGAAACTAAGCTGGTCGGCGGCCCGCTGTTCAGTTGCCATGAATCGTCGTACGCCAACTGCCACCGGGTATCGTAATCATCCGAACCCCGATGGACTGGTCGATCATCAGGTCCCCGTGCTTCGTGTGGCTGATCCGCAAGGGGAACTGAAGGCGGTCATGTTCGGTTATGCCTGCCACAATACGACGATGGGTTTTCGCAAGTGGCTGGGTGATTATGCCGGGTTTGCGCAGGAGTATTTTGAAAAGGATCATCCGGGCGTAACGGCGCTGTTCATGATGGGGTGTGGCGGCGATCAGAATCCGTACCCGCGCAGCGAACTGCATTACGCACACAAACACGGCCGCTCGCTGGCGACGGCGATTGAAGCCGCTCTGGAAGTCAACCAGCGCACTCCTTTGCATCAACATGTTTTACACGGACCGCTCAGGACCGTTTATGAAACGGTCGAACTCGAATATCTGCCCGAAAAGAAGCGCGAGCCCTGGGATTATCCGGTGCAGGTGATTCAGTTCGGGAAGGATCTGACGATTGTCGCGCTGGGGACGGAAGTTGTTGTGGATTACTCACTCCGCATCAAGCAGGAGCTTTTCGAGCCGGAAGGCCCCGCGATCTGGGTTGCCGGTTATTCGAATACTTATTCCGGATACATTCCCAGCAAACGGGTTTTACTTGAAGGAGGCTACGAAGCGAGTCGTCCGTATAAACCTGATGTGGAAGAACGGATCATCGGGAAAGTTCTGGAATTAAATGAGGGACTGCAGAGTGCCGGTGGTAAATAGGCTGTATGATTTTACTGAGACCGACGTGCCTCATCAGGTCTTTCAACAGATTTTGCTTTGTTTATTTCTGCTGGACAGAAACGTTTCATTTGTGAAATTCGCGTTAAATGCCAGCGAAGCAGGTACTTTTGAAAATTGAATAAGTTGCCTGTGGTTGAGTGCCACTTTAGAATAAAGCAAGCTGACACGTCTGTATTTGCTGATATACGAATATTTCAGAACAAATTCACATGTAATCCACATTGATTCATTCCGCGGCTTTCCTCCATCGCAGGTAGAGAAATTATGTTCGATTATCAACAACTTCAAGCGGCTATTAAATCGGAAAACGGCGTCAGTCGCCGGTTATTTCTTTCCTACGGTGCGGCGTTGTCGTCTCTGCCGTTTCTGGCACCAGCAGCATGGGCCGATTGTTCGCCTGTTTTTAAGAGTGATCCTTTTACGCTGGGCGTAGCATCTGGTGATCCTGATTCGACCAGCGTGATTTTGTGGACGCGACTGGCTCCGGAGCCTCTCGATCCCAACGGCGGAATGGGGCCGCAGGCGGTGGAAGTGCGCTGGGAAATCGCCGATGATGAAGGATTTCAGAAACCGGTTGTTTCCGGAACGGCACAGGCAACACCACAGTTGGGGCATACCGTGCATGTGGAAGTATCCGGGCTGCAGCCTGACCGCTGGTACTGGTATCGCTTTCAGGCCGGCGAAGCGGTCAGCCCCGTGGGGCGTACGCGAACGATGCCTGATGAATCGACAATGCCGGAACAACTCAAGTTTGCGTTTGCGTCCTGTCAGAACTTTGAGCAGGGATTATTCACGGCTTATGAGCAGATGGCCCGCGACGATGTTGATCTTGTATTCCATCTGGGCGATTACATTTACGAATACGCGTCGGGTCGTAATGGAAAAATTCGCACGCATCTGGGCCGCGAAATTGAATCGCTGGGCGATTATCGTGTCCGCTATTCTCAGTACCGGTCCGATCCATTGCTGCATCAGATGCATGCAAAATGTCCATGGTTTCTGACATGGGATGATCACGAATTTGATAACAACTGTGCGGGAGACATTTCTGAAGAGTCGCAGGTTGACCCGGTTGAGTATCTGCTGCGTCGTGCGAATGCCTATCAGGTGTATTATGAGATGATGCCGCTCCGGCCGCGATCTCTGCCGCGCGGGCCGCACATGCAGATCTATCGACAGGCTTCGTTTGGTCGACTGGCCAATTTTTTTGTGCTCGATACGCGGCAGTACCGTACGGATCAGCCGAATGGAGATAAGAGGTCGCCGATTAACGACGCCGCGCTGGCCAGAAGCAACTCGCTGTTAGGCAGTCGCCAGCGCAACTGGTTGCAGTCGAAGATGATTTCTTCCGACAGCACATGGAATATTCTGGCACAACAGGTCATGATGGGCATGGTCGGCTTTCCTCAGAACGAAGGCTCACTCGCATATTCAATGGATCAGTGGCCCGGTTGTGCGTATGAACGCATGGGGCTGATGAAGTTCCTGGCGGATCGCCGGATTCCCAATCCGGTGGTGTTGACGGGCGACATTCATTCCAGCTGGGTGAATAACCTGCGTGTGGATGACCGGAAGGTTGAGACCCCCGTGATCGCGACGGAGTTTGTGGGGTCATCGATCAGCAGTGGCGGGAATGGCGTTCAGAAACGGGACGGACATGCCGAACTGCTGTCAAACAATCCCTGTGTGCAGTTCCAGAATTCCGAGCGAGGTTATGTGCGTTGTACTTTGACTCCCGGGAAATGGACGAGCGAGTACATGGTGGTAAACGATGTGACAAAACCGGGCGGACATGTTACCCCTCGTGCGGCGTTTGTCGTCGAAACGGGTACAGCCGGGGCGCATCCCGCGTAGGAATGAGATCACAGAAATTGATTTCAGCGGGAGACTCACACCGTTCGTCGCGACAGATCGCGTTGGCGCCTCGCACGTTGTAGAGACCGCGCAGGTGCTACTCTTTTCTCATTGTCTGGTTCACAGACAATTCGCGCCGTCGATTTAATAAGCGCCCTTCTCTCTTTGCGGAATGGAATGCGTTGAGGGAATCCGAGCCGCTTAAATGACATCGACGGACCATGATAACATATCAGAGACATTTATGACAGTGGGGTCTCAGCTTTCGTAATCGATCTGACATTTTACTGAAAAACTTTAACAAATCCATTCGGCATGACCTTTGCTTTTGTACTATAGTAGCTGGCGAACGGATACGATCAATTCAGGATGAGACACATTAACAATACATTTTATACGATAAACAGGCATGGCAGTGGTCGCACGGCAAGCGTGTTGGTCGCTTACCATCCCGACAGATCCAGGTTCAGACTGGATGATATTCATGCTCAGACTCAGCTTTCCTGCAAACAACTCACCGGTGAGGAAACAGGTCTCGTTTTCCCTGCAGAACGGGGTACCTTAAGACAGCCCTCTTTTCAAGATGGTCATGAAGCCTTTCACTCTACAGAATTAAATACAGGATAATAAAATGGCGCGAAAGATATCGAATCAGTCGCCGGGAACAAAGCCGGGGGCAGCAACCAGAAACAAATTCTCCACTCTTGCGACTGCAAAACCGGATAACTTGAAGATTACGTTGATCAGTCTGCACGGATTGATTCGTGCTCACGATTCCGAGTTGGGGCGCGATGCAGACACGGGAGGTCAGGTCAAATATGTTCTGGAACTGGCGCGTGAGCTGGCAGCACATACTCAGGTTCGCGAAGTGGAATTGTTAACCAGACAAATCATTGATCCCAAAGTCGATGACGATTATGCACAAGTGGAAGAACAAATCTCGGAAAATGCCAAGATCGTCAGGATTCCCTTCGGGCCAAAGCGCTACCTGCGAAAAGAATCACTCTGGCCTTACATCGAGTTATTCATTGACCAGACCCTGCAGCATTTCAAGCGAACCGGCTTGCCCGATATCATTCACGGCCATTATGCCGATGCCGGTGTTGCGGGTGCTCAGTTGGCACGGCTGCTTCACATTCCCTATGTATTTACCGGTCACTCTCTGGGGCGAGTGAAACGACAGCGTCTCTCACTGGGTAAGACCGACACCACAGCACTGGAGAATAAATACAAATTTGCGGTACGCATTGAGGCCGAAGAACTTGCTCTGGAAACTGCATCGATGGTCGTGACGAGTACGAGCCAGGAAGTGCAGCAGCAATATGAACTGTACGATCATTATGAACCTTCGCGGATGGAGGTCATTCCTCCCGGAGTCGATTTGACCTGTTTTTCGCCGATCGACGCCGATTGGAAAATACCAAAAATTGCCGACGGGCTTGCCAGTTTTCTGAATGAGCCGGAAAAGCCGATGATTCTAACGGTGGCGCGCCCCGATGAACGGAAGAATCTGGAAATGCTGGTTCGGGTTTACGGCGAAAGCGAACAACTGCAGGAGCTGGCCAATCTTGTCCTGATTCTGGGCACGCGCGATGATCTTCGCGAATTACCAAAAGGGCAGCGGACGATCATCGAGAACGTGATATACCTGATTGACCGTTATAATCTTTATGGAAAAGTGGCGTATCCGAAGACACACAAACCCGACGATGTGCCCGACTTGTTTCGGCTGGCCGCTTCGACGAAAGGTGTTTTCATTAACCCGGCACTGACCGAGCCGTTCGGCCTGACGCTGCTGGAAGCCGGCGCGACCGGGTTGCCTATCGTGGCTACGAACGATGGAGGACCGCGCGATATTATCGCCAACTGTCGAAATGGCTTGCTCATTGACCCGCTCGACCATGCAGCCATCGAGCATGCACTCCTGCGAGTATTAACTGAACCGGATCAGTGGGCTGAATGGTCTGTCAATGGAATCAAAGGCACACGCGAGCATTATTCGTGGAATCAACATGCGAATCGCTATCTGCGAGATCTGCACGATATTCTGGAACATTCCCCCGCACCGGTTTTAAAGGATAAAATCACCTCACGTCGGCTGCCTGAATTTGATCGATTGATCATAACCGATCTGGACAATACACTGACCGGAGATACTGATGCGCTGCAAGAGTTTATTGAATTGCTGCGCGAGAATGAACATATCGGTTTTGGGATCGCAACAGGGCGACGTCTGGACAGCGCATTGGCGCTGATCAAGGAATTAGGGCTGCCACAACCAGACTTAATCGACACCGATGCTGGTACACAGTTGCACTACGGCGAAAACCTCACTCCTGATCTCAGCTGGCGTAAGTCGATCGACTATGCCTGGAAACCTGAAGCAATTCATCAAGTTCTGGACAAACTTCCTGGTCTGTTTCTGCAAAAAGAAGAACATCAGTCGGAGTTCAAAATCAGTTATGAAATTGACATCAGCTTGAGTCCCGATATTAATGAGATCAAAAAAGCACTCCGCGAGGCGGGTTTGCGTGCTAAAGTGATTATGTCCCTCGGAATGTATCTGGACATTCTTCCGGTACGGGGCGGGAGCGATCTCTCGATCAGACACGTTCTCTGGAAGTGGGGTTTCGCTCCCGAACATGTGCTGGTTTCCGGCGATTCCGGTAACGATGCCGGAATGCTGCTGGGACGTACACTCGGCGTGGTTGTCGGCAATCATAGTGAAGAACTCGAGTGCCTGCGAAACCTGCCACGCGTTTATTTCGCGAAAGCCGAACATGCGGCTGGCATTCTTGAGGGCATTCAATACTACAACTTTTTAGACAAGATAACTATTCCCAATGATCGGATCGAATGAGCACGGCGCAGGATGAGATTGACTTCAAAGCGGATCTGACGCTGCAACGACTGCAACCTCAACTCGAAGAGGTCTGGCGTACAAGCAAAATCGATGATGTCAGACGACACGAATTTGAATTACGACTGAGCGAACACTGGCGTCCTCTGTTTGGACTGCTGTTTCAGCTTTACCGCTCCCGGTACGACTTCTTTTATCACATCGACCAGGTGCTGATGACAGCGGCACGGGGCTGGGCAGACCGTCCCGATGAACTGTGCGAACAGGATCGGCACCGGATCAACGAGCCGAACTGGTTTCAGTCAGAGAAAATCAGCGGCGGTGCGTTATATGTTGATCTGTTCGGAGAGAATTTGAGCAAGCTGCGTGAGAACGTTGGTTACTTTAAAGACCTCGGTCTGACGTATCTGCACTTAATGCCTTTGTTCGCTGTCAGGCCCGGAAACAACGACGGTGGATATGCCATCAGCACTTATCGCTCGGTGGATCCCCGACTGGGCACCATCGATGATTTACGTCTGCTGGCCCGCGATCTGCGCAAAGCCGGCATTTCGCTGGTGCTGGACTTTGTTTTCAACCACACGTCCGATGATCACGAGTGGGCCCAAAATGCTCAGGCAGGAAATCGGGAGTACCAGGAATATTATTACATCTTTCCCGACCGGACCGAGCCGGAACAATACGAGCGCACACTCCGCGAGATCTTTCCCACCATACGCCGTGGAAACTTCACCTGGCACGACGGCATGCAGCAATGGGTGTGGACTTCTTTCAACAGTTTTCAATGGGACTTGAATTACACGAACCCGGCGGTTTTTCGCGCCATGCTGGAAGAGTTGTTTTTTATTGCAAATACGGGGATTGATATTCTGCGCCTGGATGCCGTGGCCTTTATCTGGAAGGAGAAGGGGACGAACTGTGAGAATTTGCCTGAAGCGCATCTTCTGATTCAGGCCTTTAACCGTCTGGCACGGATTGCGACGCCGGGACTGCTGTTTAAATCGGAAGCGATCGTGCATCCTGACGATGTTGTCAAATATGTCAGCGAATTCGAGTGCCAGATCTCTTACAACCCCACGTTGATGGCGCTGCTCTGGGAATCGCTGGCAACCCGCAAAGTAACACTCCTCACCCAGACACTCAAGCATCGTTACCGCCTGCCTAAAAACACTGCCTGGGTGAACTATCTCCGCTGCCACGATGACATCGGCTGGACCTTCGACGATGCAGATGCCAAGGCGATCGGGATCAACGCGTATGACCATCGAAGATTTCTCAACGATTTCTATACCGGGCAGTTCCCCGATTCGTTTGCGCGGGGCGTCCCGTTTCAGGAAAATCAGGAGACCGGAGATATGCGCATCTCGGGAACGATGGCGTCACTGGCGGGCCTGGAACAGGCTATTGAAGAAGACAATGAAGAGAAAAAAATACTGGCGATTAATCGCATGCTGCTGCTGCACGGCGTTTCGCTGAGTATCGGCGGCATACCGCTCCTGTATCTGGGCGAGGAGTGGGGCATGCTCAATGATTATGATTTTGTGAAAGACCCTGCTAAAGCCGGCGATTCACGCTGGATTCATCGTCCTAAAATGAGATGGGAATTTCTGGATGAACTGGACGACCATATCGGACCGGGAAACGGCTCCATCCGCAAACAGATCTTCCGCTCGACGCAAAAATTTATCGCCTTGCGAAAATCTTTGCCCGCGCTGGCGGGACAGGACATGGAATTATTCGCAACCTCGAATGAGCATGTGCTCGGTTATGTGCGTTTGAACGAAGGACACCGTTTAATTGTATTGGCCAACTTTTCTGACGAAACACAGGAAATCGAAGGCAACAAGCTCCGCACTGCCGGCCTGGGACGATTTTTTCAAAACGTGATTGATGACAAAACCTACGCGACCTCAGAACCCCTGGTACTCGCGCCCTACCAGATACTCTGGCTGAATCGCGTCTAAATGACGGAACGATCTGATGCCCCCGAGTTCACATTCTGAACAGAGTCTCAAACACAACTGTTCCGTTGCCTCCCGCGGCCATGTGCTCGCAACGGATCTGGACGGGACATTCATCCCGCTTGAGGGCGACGCTGGCAACCAGTCCGATCTGCAGATTCTGGCAAGCCAGTTTGCGGTCCATGATATTTCACTGATCTTCGTCACCGGCCGCCACTTTGATTCGGTGATTCAAGCCATCGCTGAGTTTGCTCTGCCAGCGCCTGAGTGGATTATCTGCGATGTGGGTACTTCAATCTTTGAGCGTCAGGCATCGGGCGAATTCGCTCCGGTGGCCGCCTATCAGAAGTATCAGGATCAGATCATCGCCTCGATGCCCGACGTAATACTTCGAAAGTGGCTGCAGTCGATTCCCGGCTTGCGACTTCAGGAAGAGGAAAAGCAGGGCCGCTTCAAACTCAGCTTCTACGCAGAGGCTGCACAGCTGGATGAACTGGTCGACCGCATTCAGGAAAATCTCGACCAGATCCAAGCGCCGTACTCCATCATTCACAGCGTCGATCCTTTCAACGGCGATGGTCTGATCGACCTGTTGCCGGCGACCGTTTCCAAAGCCCACGCCCTGGAATGGTGGTTTGAAGCGTATGAATTGAATCCGCAAGACATCGTATTCGCCGGGGATTCAGGCAATGATCTCGCCGCGCTGACTGCCGGTTATCGCACGATACTGGTAGGAAATGCCGATCGCACGCTAGCTCAGCGGGTGTATCAGCTGCATCGAGAGTCAGGCTGGGAAAATCGGCTCTATCTGGCACGCGGCACAGCCACCACGGGTGTCCTTGAAGGATGCCGCTGGTTCGGACTGGCAGAGACGCCTGCCGCGCCGGTCAAACGTCTGGGAGCGACTCCGATCACGTTGAATGATACACATTTTCGAGTCTGGGCACCGCTTCGACAAACGGTTGCCGTTGAACTGCGTGACGGCGAGAGAATAACACAGCAAGCACTGACCCGCGATCAACACGGACATTTTAGCGGCACCGTGGGGAACGTCAGTCCCAATGCACTTTATCAATACCGGCTGGACGATGAAGTCGCGCGTCCCGATCCCGCTTCATGTTATCAGCCTGAGAGCGTTCACGGGTTTTCACAAATTATTGATCCTCACAGCTTTCCCTGGACTGACCAGGAGTGGCAGGGAATAGAGAAACGGGCGCTGATCATCTACGAACTGCATGTGGGAGCATTCACACAGGCGGGAACATTTCGCGCCGCCATCGAACGTCTGCCGGAACTGCTCGACCTGGGTATCACGGCCGTGGAGGTGATGCCGGTCGCCCAGTCGCCGGGACACTGGAACTGGGGTTATGACGGTGTTCATCTTTTCGCGGTCCGCAATACCTACGGCTCAGTAGACGACTTCAAAGCATTCATTGACGCCTGCCACGCGTCCGGTCTGGCGGTTCTTCTGGATGTGGTCTATAACCATCTGGGGCCCGAAGGAAACTATCTGTCAGAATACGGGCCGTATTTTTCAAAAACGCACAATACTCCCTGGGGCGAAGCGCTGAACTACGACGGCCCGCAGTCCGAACATGTCAGACAGTTTATCATTGATAATACGATTTTCTGGCTGGAAGAGTTCCATCTCGATGGTTTACGCCTGGACGCAGTCCATTTAATGTTAGACGACAGTTTGCCGACGATTCTTGATGAAATCCGGCAGGCGGTCACGCGATACGCGGCGAGTAGGCAGTGGCCGATCCACCTGATTGCGGAAACGAATGTCTATGATCACGAAATGCTGAGCGCGGATGAGAGCAGCGACGCCTACGATGCCATCTGGTGTGACTGTCTGATGTATTCGATCTATTCCCTCGCACTGCCTGACCTGCAGCTCACGCATCGCAAATACTATGGTGCACAGGATCTGGCTGACTCCCTGCAGTATGGCTATGTTTACTCAAGTCGCGAATCGACCCGCATTGCTGCACAGCAGCGAACGACATTTCCTCCGGGCGACGACAAGCAGAGCCATATCGCTTCACTGATCGTCGCTTTGCAGACACACGACTCTGTCGGCAATCACCCGCATGGCAAACGGATTCATCATCTGACATCAAAGCCGTTTCAAAAAGCGGCAGCCGCCCTTGTTTTGCTTTACCCCGGCATCCCACTCATTTTCATGGGGGAAGAATTTGCCACGGACGCTCCGTTTCCGTTTTTTGTCGACTTTGAAGACAGGCAACTTCGTAAAGACGTCGACAAAGGTCGCACGGGAGACTACCCTCCCCATCTCTGGCAGGACGCACTTCTGCCCTCGAACGCCGAAGCGTTCTACCGTGCCAAGTGGAATGATGTCACCCAGCGCGACAGGGAAATGTTCAACTGGTACCGCGATCTGCTTCTGCTTCGCAAACAGGGACTCACTGACGGCTGGCTCTCGGCAGCCAGACTGGTTTCCGAATTTGACGCGGAACGAAATATCTTCTCTTTACGATATGCGCATGAAGCCGGTGGTGGTATTGTGATTCACGCGCGATTAACGGCTGTCGGAGCATCCGATATCAAGCTAGCACCGGTGGCCCGGGAAGGCGTCATTCTACACTCGTCCGAGCAGCTTCCGGATTCGATCGACGGAGATCTGCTGCTGCAGGCGAATCATGTCGTGATCAGTTTATTCTGAACCTGCTATCACTCGACCACATACCATTAAACCGCCGTGAAGTATTAAATCGGTGTGTTTCAATACATTGTTCTACACACCGTTTCGTGATTTCTGCATGAACTTGCATGGAGCCTGCAGATTGTTGCATGGAACCGGCTTGCAATCTGTGGTGGGAGGGCTTTTCAGGTTGGGATTCTCGCGGGAGTATATCTTTATTTTTCGCGAAATCAGCAGTGTATTCAGCCTCCAATACCGCGTTCGAGGCAGCGGATGGCAAATAATTTGATTAATGTGGCATAACGGTTGCTTGTCACTAAAAAGTTCTTACCACGGTGACAAAAATCGTGCTACTGATTGTCGCCGGAATATCCCCTGTACGGTATTGACGCCGTCGCAATATCACATCAGCGAAAGCAAAAGCATGTTGGAAGATTTTTTATATAATTTTGCTCACAATCTCTTCAAACCACTGCTGCTGTTTTTTTATATGGGATTCCTGATTCCGATTCTCAAGGTGCCGTTCGAATTTCCGAAGGCGGTTTACCAGGGATTGACACTGTACCTGCTCGTAGCTATCGGCTGGCATGGTGGAGAAGAACTGGCATCGCTTTCATTAGCTGAGTTCGGACAGGCCCTGGGTTTCATGGTGATTGGTTTTGTGACAAACCTGATTATCGGAATCTTTGCTTATTTGATACTCCGGAAGGCCACAAAATTGCGTCAGGTCGATGCGGCTACGGTCGCGGGGTTTTACGGTTCGGACTCGGCAGGGACCTTCGTAACCTGTATGGGGGTTATTGCCGCAGCGAACATTGACTACGCGGCCTATATGCCTGTGATGCTGGCAGTCATGGAAATCCCCGGTTGTCTGGTTGCCTTGTATCTGGTTTCGCGTTTGCGACAGAAAGGTATGGACGCGCATGGCAATATGCCTCACGAACCAGGCTATCAGCCTGCAGCCAAACTGGCATTCGCGATGGCAGGAGAGGGAGGAGGAGAACCTTCTGAAAGACTGCATGGCGAATCACGTGATCGACAAAATGATCATCCTGTGCAAGGTGGCTCCGGAACTACCGTTGCCGAGCTGCCGCAGACTTCAGTCAAACGTCAACTGATGACCGAAATTGAAGTTGCCGATGATCTGGAGATCGAAGACCAAGACGAAATTATATTGAAAAAAGAGCCCATGTTCAGCAAGGAACTGTTGCATGAAGTCTTCTTGAATCCGGGGTTGTACCTCTTGTTTGGCGGAATCGTCATCGGATTTCTGGGCCGACTGCAGGGTAAAGCAGTCACGAACGCTGATGATACTCTGTTTGTCAATATTTTTCACGGTATGCTGTGCCTGTTCCTGTTGGAAATGGGAATCACCGCTTGCAGACGCTTGCGGGATCTCAAAGCAGCGGGCTGGCGATTCATCATGTTCGGTGTGCTGGCTCCCAACGTGTTCGCGATCATTGGCATTTCCGTAGCCCATCTTTACAGCATCGTGCTGGGAGAGACGTTTGCTCTGGGAACCTATGCTCTGTTTGCCGTGTTATGTGGGGCCGCTTCTTACATAGCAGTTCCAGCGGTACAGAGACTGGCGATTCCCGAAGCCAGCCCCACGCTGCCTCTGGCGGCTTCGTTAGGACTTACTTTTACTTACAATGTTACGATCGGAATTCCAGTTTATATGCTGATTGCTCAAGTCATCATGACCTCATTTCCTGTGACATAAGCAGGCGCTTGGCTCCGGCTGGAAGACCCTCTACCCCAGCCGGAGTTTATATTGATCCGCGACAAAGAATATCAGGATGATTCCCACGAAACCGTTTCAAGGAGCAGATTCATGAAGCCCTCTCAATTATCTGATGCCTGTCAGTGCAGCAAAGCCTGTCAGTGTATCAAAGAGGTATTAAATCACGGCAACATGGAATTTGTAGAAGCAATACGCCGCGAACAACAGCTCCTGGAAACGACCAACAGTGAGAATGATTCTGAAAAGAGCAGGCTCCCCGAAACAGGCTATATCAAACAATTGGGACGGCTGGGGGAGACTCTGCAGCAATCACCTAAGACGGTCGTACTTGCCTGTTCCGATGCCCGCGTGCCTGTCCTGGATTTGTTCCAACGGAGAGCGAACGAAGTATTTGAAATTCAGTTGGAAGGCAATGTGGCTTCGACAGAATGCCTGGGCAGTATTTCGTATGCAGTCGAACATTTACCGAAAATCGAAGGCATTGTGGTTCTGGGGCACACCGGCTGTGGTGCGATTACTGCTGCCGTTGATCAATATCTGTCCCCCCAGCTCGAGGCAACGACCGTTGAGGGGAGTATCATGTCGCTGATCAGAACCATCATACCTTCGGTGGATATTGCCGCTTCAGTTTTGGCGATGAACTCGCCATCGACGCAGGGCACAGTCTTGAGAGATGCTTTAGATCGGCGGAAATTAATCGGTACTGCCACCTTCGTGAATGCTGCAGCGATGGCCTGGAAGGTACAGGCGTTTGTGAGAGGTTTACGAAGAAATATCCCCGTATGGTATGGCGTTTATGATCTGGCTTCCTGTCGTATTTTGCATGCGGATCTGGATCGCCGGGATGGCTCGTTACTCTTTGGTCTGGGAGATGCTCCCCACGTCACCGAACTCAACGAGGTAGCGCAAATCCTGGTCATGTACTTGCAGAAAATGAATCACTTTGATGCAGCCAAATTCTCAACGAATGGTCATAACCTTCAGACAACGGCAGCCTGGGAGAAACTTTCGATGGGAGATACCGCATCAGCTACTTGAAAAACACAATTTTTCCAGAAACTCTTTAGACTTCATCTGTGGATGGGGGGATTACAGCAGAGCGAAGCTCCATTTTGTTTCTGCTGACAATCGATGCATTCACAACCGACATAGATCAGTTTTAAAACAAGCTTCACAGGAATACGTCATATGACCGCAACCACACCACTGACCAAGGTCATTGTCATTACAGAGACCCATTTTGAGCAGGAGATGTTAAATCATTTTCGCGAACTCGGCATTAAAGGGTTTACGTGTATGAGCTGCTGGGGACAGGGGCATCATCAGGTGTATGATGAACCATTCATCGGCCACTCCCAGACGCGCATCGAAATTATTACAACCGATACCATTGCCGATGCGATCGTGGATTACTGTCGTCAGCCGCGTTTCGAAAAACACGCCGTTACCGCTTATCTGGAAACCGTACGTGTGCGAGATGTTGCCAAATTTATTGCTTAATGATGTGTTCCGGGAGTTTGTGAGCAAATGCGGCGATTGCATATAAACAAAATCATTTTTAATAAAACGGAAAAAAGTGTCCGTCGTACGGGTTTCCTGAGTGTTTCAGTTATGCATTTCCCGGATCCACCTGAGCGGGTGGTTCAGGTTATTATTCGATTTTAAGTGAAACGTAGTTTGCCAGTCACCTTCATGTGCTTACTTTGGCGGGTAGCTAGCATGATAGGTGACTGGCAACTTCGTGCTTAGATCCTATAGCCTGAGTCAAACGACGGACACTTTTCATTTATTGTCTGTTTCCAGGTTTTCTGTAGCGACTCCAGAACCATTGGAACCGAATATCATAAACGAGCGACGCTATGATTTGATGGGATTTCATTAGCGCCCTGTGAGATTCGACTGACGTAATACACTGAATAGTAGCTTGCGCAGCGAAAGCGGGTGTCACACCTATCTGGTCAGTTTCCGGGAGCCGGTATCATCACCGTCGCAGATGAATGCTTGCGTCTACTCGGGGGTGATGTGCATCAGTTGGCAAAACTCCTGCCACTCACTGTGGTGAGCGATTCTCGCTTCTCCCACCGTGCGACAGATTAATTCGTCCATCCGGTGTAAACGCCTGGCGAGAATCGAGGCTGCATTGCAGGTCAGTTGGTGTGCGAGTGACACATTGCTCGTGGCAAGAGTGTCATAATCTTTACGCAGCAGTTGAGCAACCTGCACCTCTGTTTTCGCAAACACGGAAACCCGATGTGCTGTAGGTTCGAAGAATGACAATTCACCGAAGATGCTTGCGGGGCCGAGTTGCGCCAGCTCGATTTCTCCGCCCCTGGCTGATGGCAATAACCCTGCATTGCCCGGATAACACAATCCACAATGCACGTTCAGAATGACCCGCCTGAAGAATGGTTGTGCCGGGTGCGAAGGTATTGATGTTCAGTCGATCTGCCACCAGCTGACGATTTTGTGTGGAACATCCTTGAAAGAGTTCACACTGAGGCATGAGCGACAAAACGGTTGTCTTCATATAACATTGTCCTCGTCGGAAATCGTTTTAAATGACATACCTGATGATCAAACTGCATGCCCCGGAGAGCAGGCAGGGTTTTCACACAGATGCCACTGTTTCATTTTTGCAGGTTGACTCGTGGCAATTAATGCTCTTAAAAATCAACCTGTACTCGCAATGCCAAAATATTCGCATTGCTGTTGCTGACCACAGGGCCATTCACGGCAGGGCTGCTGCTCAGGAACGCATGGATGTAATTGAACTGAAATTTGGTGAACTCGTTCAGATACCAGTTGACGCCCAGCGTGAGATCCGTCAGTCGACCGCCCTGAATGCTCTTGTCGTTCAGATCGATATAAGACCAGCGGCCAGCCACTTCCCAGGCACCACATCCCCCATCGATGTTGTAAGGATCCAGGGGAACAACCCGGCCAAAGACACCTGCATTGCGGTTATATGCTCGGGACTCACCGGTCAGAAAATAGCCGAATTGTGCGTAAGCGCCGTTAAACGTGTCGACTTCTCCATTTCGTTGTTGCACCACGGAATAGAGGATTTCCGACTGGGCATAAAATGAGCCGATTGCGCAAGCCAACTCACCACTAAACAGATTAACGTTTTGAGTCGGAATCAAACCCGTGTCGACAAAGGGAGGTACAAAAGAAGGAACGCCGACCGGCACCAGAGCTGCGCCCCCGGTTTCCGAGACGAATATTTCCGGTTGATTCCGGTACTGCACCAGATTGTTCGCTGGATTAGCGAAGCTGTATCCCCCACCAATATGCAGGAGCCCGTTACCAGCGCCGTTATCGATTAATAATTTTGTCAAACGCGTGGCCAGTCCGTAACCACCACTGTCACCCACATTTCCCCCGTAGGGGCCAGTCGGGAAACGAAAACCGGAAATCGCCCAGGTCATGCGTTCGTTTTCCGCGTGACCATAAGTCATCGCACCAATTTGTCGGAATGGTAAAAATGCAAAGGGTAAAGCCCGTTCCAGAAATGTGAGTTCCTTCACACTAGTCAGACCGTCCATTCCGAAGGGTTGTCGGTATTGCCCGATTCGCACGGTATTATTTCCCATGGCTTCGCGCACTTCCATCCAGACATCCATGAAGCTGGGCCGACCGGGAAATGCAAAATCCATTTCAACCATGTACCCGACGTTCTCCCAGGCATTGCCCGTCGTCGCCAGTCGCGCACGCCGAAAATCGGCACCATCCTGTAAGTCGCCGATCGCCTGAATGTTGCCGGCATCCTGATTAAACCAGACCGCATCTGCCTGAAAGAAACCTGTCAGACGCGCCGTCGGATATTGTTTTCCATTCGATGGATCACTGTTCAGAACGGGAGGTAGATCTGAGTCGTATTCATTCTCTTCTGACATGTTTGGCTGACTGATGTATTGATTCGTCAGCGTCTGCTGGGCCTTCAAGTCATCAATCTGCATTTGCAGGGTCTGTAGCTGTGAAAGAAGTCCGCTTTCATTTTGCTCCGGGGTCGGCGGCGGAGTCTGAGCCTGGATACCCGTGAGAGGAATCGCCAGCAGCCATACGACAGTCAAAACTGGAATCGCGGTTGCTCGTAATAAACGCAAGAGTTGCCCTGCGTGCCGATATTTCGGTACCTTGAAATGAGAGAGAGAGCTAAAGCTGAGCTGATTTTGCACCACAGATATTCCTCATGAAATCGAATTTGTGTATTGCATTCGAGCGAACATAAATCCATTGTTCAGCTCGGGCTGGTCATGTTTTAAATGCAAGTCACGTACCGATTACCTTGCGAAGTCAGGGAATAAGCAGACTTATTCTTTTTTTCCGGCTGTAAGCATGTGGGGCGTGATATTTTCATGCAAATTATACAAAAGCCTGATTTGGTTAAAGGTTTCATGCAATCCTCTGCAGTCGATCTGCAAGAAGCTGCAGGGGTGCGAAACAATCAAGCGATCGTTAGTGAAATCGATTGAGAAATCTCCGGAATTGCCTAGAATGCATTGAGGAACCAACAGAGGTGCTTTAATTGCCGGCGATGTGGCGGTCGCGTAAGACTCTGAATTTGCAGTCACTTACCACCCCAATCAGAAACGAATGACGCGATGATGCCGGGACAGGCTTGAGTTGATCAGGGGACAGGGGCTCAACGGATGTTTCATGTTTACGAGACGCGGGTCAGTCGCGGATTTCGACTGGCCATTGGAGGGCTGGCACTGCTGAGCCTGACGGCTCTGGTTGTCACTGCCTGGATTTTGGCCGACTTTCAACGTGAACAGGAGATTGTCGCGAAAATCATCAGAAACCTGCCGGACAGCGACCTGGCAGTCGCGCGGGAGTTGGCTGGTGAGCTGCGTTTCCAGTCTCAATTATCCATTTTGCTCATTCTGAATATCATTGCCACCGGTATTGCCGTCGTGCTGCTCGTGCGAGCCTACCTTCACAGCGAACGCTCGCTGCGTGAAGTCAAGGTACTGGCCAGCGATGTACTGGCCAGTATGGACCAGCAGGGAGTGCTGACGACCGACCGAAATGGGCTCATTACAAGTATCACTCCCCAGGGATGCGAGTTGCTCGGCCTGGAAGGACCTGTGATCGGGCGACCGCTGGCTGATGTCGGCGTCGAACATACGATGTTATGCGTGATCTGCAGTCATGTGAATGCACACCACTCTTCTGTCCGGGATTGCGATTATACTATTACAGGCAACGGACTCGAACAAACGCTCCGCGCTGGTTGCAGTTTACTCCGCAACGAAAGGCAGGAAGAACTGGGGACGGTGATTCACATTCGCGATGTGACGGAGCGGGTTCTGATGGAGCAGCGACTGAGACGGATGGAACGTTATGCGGGTCTGGGTTCGCTGGCAACCGGCCTGCATCACGAGATCAAGAATCCCTTAAGCGCACTGTCGCTACATGTCCAGTTGCTGGAAGAAGCGCTGATGGCTCAGTGTACTACGGGGGAGATAGACGAAATGCTGGAAGTCATTCGCACTGAAATCCATCGTCTGGCCTCCGTTCTGGAAGGATTCCGCAATTATGCATCGATGTCAGAACCGGGACGTTCTTCAGTCAATCTGGCGGAGTTGATCAACAAACTGGTCCGGTTTATCAGACCACAGGCCGAGCAGCAGCATGTGAAGGTTAAGGTTGCTATTCCGGATGAAAAACTTTCCTCTGTGAAGGCCGATTCTGTACACATTGATCAAGTGCTGCTCAATCTCGCCTTGAACGCGCTTCAGGCCATGCCTGAGGGGGGCACGCTGACAATCGGCCTCAGCCTGCAGGGGGATTCATTGCAGATTGATATGACTGATACAGGCAAAGGAATCCCTCCTGAATTTCGTGAAAGTATCTTCGACCCTTATTTTACCACGCGGAATGAGGGAACCGGTATGGGACTTGCTCTCTGTGAGAAGATTGTGCGTCAACATGATGGTACCATTGATTTAAGTACGGGGCCAAGCGGAACGACCTTTACAGTTTTATTGCCAGTTAAAGAAAAAATATGAACTCCGACGTTTTTGGAATTTTGATTGTCGATGATGAGCCCAACATTCGCTCCGGGCTTGCCAAAGGATTGGCCAGAGAAGCCGACATTCTGGAAACAGCAGCCGACGGTGAAGAAGGTCTGGCGAAATTTCGCGACGGCTTTTATCAACTGGTGATTGCCGACGTGCGTTTGCCCGGCGAGCTGGACGGGCTGGAACTGATTGAGCAGATGTTGTGCATTCGTCCTCATACCACGGCCATCGTCATCACCGCGCATGGCACTGTGGAAACTGCCGTCAAAGCCATGCGGCTGGGAGCCTTCGACTTCATTACCAAGCCGCTGGATCTGGATCTGATTCGGCATCAGGTGCGTAAAGCGCGGGAACATCATCGCCTGCAGATTGAGAATCGAGAGTTACGCAATCGTCTCGTGAATGCCGGTGAAGTCTCAAACATCATTGGCAACTGTGCCGCAATGCACGATGTGTTTCAACAGATCCGGCAGGTGGCATCCACCGATGCCACCGTTCTGATTCAAGGCGAGAGCGGCACAGGCAAGGAACTGATTGCCCGCGCGCTGCATGACTTGAGTAATCAATCCACTGGTCCGTTCGTAGCCGTGAATCTGGGCGCGATGCCAGAATCACTTCTGGAAAGTGAATTGTTCGGTCATGAAAAAGGCTCATTCAGCGGAGCGACGCGACAAAAGCCCGGCTGTTTCGAACAGGCTCAGGGGGGCTCGCTTTTTCTGGACGAAGTCACGGAAATGCCGGCGAAAAGTCAGGTCGATCTGTTGCGCGTTCTGGAGACACAGCAGTACATGCGCGTGGGGGGCGAGGAAATGTTGAAAAGCGATGCGCGCATCATTTCCGCCACGAACAAAACCGTCGAGCCATTAATCGAAGACGGGACATTTCGCGAAGACCTGTTCTATCGGCTGAATGTGATCCCCATCCACGTACCCGCCTTGCGCGAACGTCGTGATGATATTCCGCTGCTCGTGGAACACTTTCTCACACACTTTTGTCAGCGTCACCAGCGTCCGCTTAAAAAAGTGTCTCCGGAAGCGATGCAGAAGTTTATTACGACCCGCTGGCCCGGCAATGTTCGACAGCTTCGCAATGTGATCGAACGACTGGTTGTCACTTTGTCCGGCGAAATGATTCATGCCTCGGATTTGCCCGTGGAACTGAATCCGGCCACCATGTCCGCGAACGTGCTGATCAAAACGCTGGCGGAAGTCACCGAGGAAGCAGAAAAAGAAGCCATTACTTCAGCACTTGTCATCTGCGATTACCACCGCGAAAAAACGGCGAAACTTCTGGGAGTCAGCGTACGAACACTGCACTACAAAATGAGTCGCTACGGGTTACATTAAAGGCCCGCCTTTCTGTCCTACTGCTTGAGAGTCCCTTTCGTGATGCGCCGTGTTACCTTATCAAACACGATCAAATAAAACAGCCGCCCCATCCCGCAACCAGTCCAGCGCAAACAAAAGTGATCGGTACGGCACTAGCGGCCGTTAGTTCCAAACAAGGTTCATTTCGATTGTAAAATCACGATTGCACAGACGACACAAAACAAACCCGAACCGATTTTATCCGATGAACCTCGGACAGCAGCAGATGAAAACCCGGCAGGTGTTTGCCAATTAGAGGGGCACAAAACACCTAAGGTGGGGCTGACCCTTTTATGTTTTCCTTACTTGATTGACTCTCATCGTAAAGATAGATATACATTAAAGTGTAGTATACAAAATAGCCTTGCAATTATGAGAGAATGTGTGAAACGGGCCTACGTTTTTCAACTTGGAGATGTGCACTTTCCTGAGCACAAGAATCTACGGGATATTGATTGCAAGGATACAGCATTTTCATCCAGTCTTGAAACGCTTCTTTCTGCCCCCCGTCTTTCTTCTGTTTTACGCAAAATTGTTGAGTTACAAGTCGATTTTAAACCTTACACAATTTTAATGTGTGGTGATCTCACAAGCAGAGGACTGTTGGACGATTACGAAGTTTGTGTCAAATATTTAACCCAAGTACTTAATCTTGCTAATGCTGATAAATCTTGCGTTCACGTTGTTCCTGGAAATCATGACGTTGATCGGTCAAAGTGTTTGAATAGCAGTAATATATCCCATCCAGCGAAATTCAAAGTTCTTCAGGATATGTGGAACAATGCGGTAGGAGAATTACTTACGGTTGACTTAGTTCGGGAATCAGATCCGTTCACTATATCCCAGAACACGAAGATCTATTCGATGAATTCATGCGTCGGGTGCGGAGAATGGCGATCACTACCAGAAAAAATCCAAAATGATATTGGTAGTGTTTTGACCAATTATCAAACTAATAACAATTCCGAAGATATTTTTGAGTTAATCGGAGAGCAACTCGACACGCCGATGTTCAGTATGGAAGATGTGGATTCTCTGAATCAAAAAATCAGTTCCTTAAATCAAAATGTACTCCCAATTATTCTTGCTCACCATAACATACTCCCACAATCGCTCACTCGCATCGATTTATATACCGAAATGATTAATAGTGGAGTCTTTCGAACCAGACTTGCTGAGCATTGTCGTCCGATAGTCTACTGCCACGGACACATACACACTGATCCGATCGAGATTCTCAATGATCCGACAAAATTCGGAAGCCAGATTATCACGATCTCTGCTCCTGAACTCGTCAATGGATTCAACCTAATCGAAATATTCTATAACAGGGATGGAATTGCGATGGGACTACAGCTTCATAAATATCGGACGCAAAGCAGTGGTTCTGTAATCAAGGACTCTACTGTTCGTATTCCACTTTCGACTTGTAATGGTCGCAAGTCTCCACTTGATCAAGATTTTACAAACATAATGATTACAGCTACTGATGGTGGGATCAGATTCAAAAATTTCCTCAAGTTATTCAATAAAGATAGAGTGTCGAATGCAAATAAAAACACAATGAGTAGCTTACTCCTTGAAGCTGAGTGGAGAGGGCTTGTCGAGATTGTGTCTCGAGACGAACCACCTGAGTACTGGTCAATTAGGAGGGCTGATCTGTGAAATCTCCATTTGCGAAAGGACGATTTGAGCATGAAGCATCTCAAATATATTTTCTCCCTACTGAAATAATTCCACATTTAGAAGAATTTAAATCTACTTATATTGTGGGTTCAAGAGGTAGTGGGAAAACAACATTGTTGAAGTCACTGAGTTGGAATGAACGAATCCAAAATGAAACTCTCTTAGCACAATTAGATGGAAACCCTTTTCGCGGAGCTTTCATTGGAACTTACGTACAACTCCCCAAGATTCAAGTTCGGTCAATTGATGTCTGGTTACAGGATGAAGACGACCAGAATTATGGAGAGATGTTTGCACTCTACTTGGATCTAATCGCAATAGAATTAATGACAGGGGCATGTGCTGAATTGCTCGCATTTGGGAATTTGAACGTACCGTTTGCAATAGAGCAGGAACAAGTGAGGAAAAGTACTAATCTATATAAAACATACCTTCTAATGAATGAACCGCCTGAATCGTTACGTGAATTATGGAATTCGATTCGCCAGTTTCGTAAGAATTTTGAGAAAAGCGCTCGACTACGAATAGATCCCAAAGAATTCCTAGAGCGTTATGACGTGC
>CAXBFD010000022.1:0-74822 GCA_963974925.1 uncultured bacterium
CAGAAAAACAGATCACGTTACTGGCCACATCATTACCCCGTGACGAATTTGAAGTGCAGGTCATCGCTCTCACGCGTGGCGGCCCTTATGAAACGGTACTCAAAGAACATCAGATTCCGGTCACCATCCTGAATAAACGGTTCAAATTCGATCCGTTCGCCTATTTTGCACTGAAAAAAACACTGCTGCAACAGCAGCCCGATATTCTGCACACCTGGCTTTTCGCGGCGAATTCCTACGGACGAATGGCGGTCAAACGGCTGCCGGCTGCGCAAAAAATACCGAAAGTCATCGTTTCCGAACGCTGCATTGATTCCTGGAAAAGTAACTGGCAGCACAACGTGGATCGCAGATTACTCCCTCAGACGTCGCTGGTCGTCGGTAATTCTTTAGGCGTTGCCCATTTTTATCGTGAACAGGGGGTGCCTGAATCTCTGCTGCGCGTCGTCTGCAACGGGATTCCGATCCCCGATACGACTGTTTGTGAAACAACGCGGAGTCAACTGCTGCAGGAACATAATCTTCCTGAAGGCGCACGGCTGATTGCATTTGTCGGGCGTCTGGCCAGACAGAAACGGGTCGAAGACCTGCTCTGGGCCGTACAGCTCTTAAGACAGATGGATGACAATGTCTACCTGCTCATCGTCGGAGAAGGACCGGAACGGGAGAAACTGGCACAACTCGCACAAAAATATACGGCTGCCCCCAATATCCGTTTCCTGGGGCACCGCACGGATGTGAACAGGTTGTTCCCGTTGTTTGAACTGTTTCTGCTCGCCAGTGATTTTGAAGGTCAATCGAACAGTATCATGGAGGCGATGTCCTACGGAATTCCGGTTGTTGCCAGCGATATTCCGCCGAACCGGGAGCTGGTTGTGCACGGCGAAACCGGGTTTTTAACGTCCGTCGGCGATTCCACCGGTTTTGCGCAATTTGCCGAACGCATTCTCGCCGATCCGGAACTGGCGAAAGAATTGGGAACCGCCTCGCAAAAAAGGATGCAGGCGGAGTTCAGTGTCGATAAAATGGTAGAGGGTTACGCCGCCCTGTATCGTGAAGTGCTCACATAACTTTAGCCGCTTTCTGCTTCGCTTTTTTTCTTCGATCATAATCTAGAACTGACTACATGTGTGGAATTACCGGAACCGCGTGGACCACGCGGGATAAAAATATTACTCCGCGTGTGCTGAAACGCATGACCGATGTGCTCTCGCATCGCGGCCCCGACGATGCCGGCGGTTATCATACTGATGTCTCCGGCAAATCCTTTCGGTTCACCGATGAGAGTGCGCTCTCCGATTTTGATCCCTCGTCAGCCACAGGAGCCGCGCTCGGGCATCGGCGGCTCTCCATCATCGATCTGGGAACCGGCCACCAGCCACTGACCAATGAAGACGGAACGATCTGGATTGTCTTCAACGGGGAAATTTACAACTACCGGGAACTCAGACAGGAACTCATTCAGCAGGGACATCAGTTCCAGACGGAATCCGATACGGAAGTCATCGTGCATCTGTACGAAGAGCAGGGGACCGCCTGCGTGGAACGTCTGCGAGGCATGTTCGCTTTTGCCATCTGGGACGAACGCCGCCAGCGGCTGTTCCTGGCGCGCGACCGCATCGGGCAGAAACCGCTGTTTTACCGGGAACAGGCCGACTCGTTCAGTTTTGCCAGCGAACTGAAATCGCTGCTGCAGATGCCGGACGCCAGCAGAACCGTCGATCCCCGCGCCATTGATCTGTTTCTCGCTTATCAATACGTGCCACATCCCTGGTCAATTCTCAAAGGGTATCAGAAACTCCCCCCCGCTCATTATGCTGTTTACGAGCAGGGGAAACTCAGCCTGAATCGTTACTGGACGCCCCCTTATCAAAATCCGGAGTCCAATCCGGACTTTCCGTTTCAAACACCGCAGCAGTGGTCCGAAGCGCTGCGGAACACGCTCACCGAGTCGGTCAGGATCCGCATGCGCAGCGATGTTCCATTAGGCGCGTTTCTTTCGGGCGGCATCGATTCCACCATCATCGCCGGATTAATGCAGAGCATGTCCGACCGCCCCGTGCATACCTTTTCCATCGGTTTCCCTGTGAAACAGTTCGATGAACGCAGTTACGCGCGCGAAGCCGCCAAGATGCTGGGAACCGATCATCACGAATATGTCGTGGAGCCCGAAGCGCTCGAAATGCTGCCTCGACTCGCCTGGCATTATGACGAACCCTTTGCCGACAGCAGCGCCATTCCGACCATGTATCTCTCACAGGTCACGCGACAGGAAGTCACGGTCGCCTTATCCGGAGACGGGGGAGACGAACTGTTCGCCGGCTATGATCGTTATCGCGCGGTCGCACTCTCCCAGTGGTTTGACCGTCTGCCCGCTGCAGTCAGAAAAATGATGACCGCATCGATCTGGCAGAAACTGCCCGCGTCGGTCGAACAAAAATCGTTTCGGCGACGGGTCAAACGATTTCTTGCGGGGCTCGCGGTCCCTCCCGAACGCCGTTATCTGAAATGGGTCGGCATTTTCGATACGGAACGACGCTTCGAAATATATTCCTCCGAATTTCGCGCGCAGCTGGGAGCCTTCGATTCCGATCAGTTTCTGCTCGACGCCTATCAGCTTTGTCCGGACCGTGATTTTGTCACCCGCACCACCGCCACGGATGTGCTGACTTATCTGCCTTGTGATATCCTGACGAAAGTCGACATTGCCAGCATGGCTCACAGCCTTGAATGCCGCAGCCCGTTTCTGGATCATCATGTCGCGGAACTGGCCGCAGCCATGCCGCTGGAACTCAAGCTGCACAAAGGACGCGGAAAACAGATTCTGACAGACACCTTTTCCGATCTCCTGCCGGAATCGATTCAGACGCGCAAAAAAATGGGCTTTGGCGTGCCCCTCAATCACTGGTTCCGCAACGAATTGAAACCGCTCTTGTTTGACGTCCTGCTGGATCAGCGGGCCAGAGACCGCCAGATTTTCGACCCGGTCGAGGTGGAAAAGCTGATCAGCGAACACCTGAATCTGCAGTGGGATCACAGCGCCCGCCTGTGGTCGCTGCTCGTATTGGAAATGTGGTTTCAGACGTTTATCGACCCGGTTTCCATTCCCGATCAATTCCCGGAAACAGCTCTGACATAAACGGCTGACAACCATTTTCAAAAGCAACACTTGAGCTTTCGCCAGGAATCAGAGAAAATATCGGCTGCTATGAATCGCGTAAAAGTTTCATTCCCGCTTAACCGAAGTCCTTCCTCATTTTTTCCTGCCGAAAACGAAATCATGCTGCGTTACTTATTTTTTCTCATCATTCCGGTTTTCATGGCCGCTCCACCGATGGCCGTTCACGCCGAAAATCCAAAACAAAACACGAAGATCGAAAACTCTCAATATGAAGAATGGCCGCAATGGCGGGGTTCGCGCGGCGACGGCACCTGGAACGGTCCCCCTCTAAAAACGCTCTGGCCGAAAACCGGTCTGAAAAAACTGTGGGAACATGAAATTGGCGGTGGCTACGGCGGCATTTCCGTCGCGCAAAAACGGCTCTATCTCATGGATCGACCGGCGGCTTCCCGTGCAGAACAGAAAAAAGCAGAAGGAATTCACGCGCATCGGATTGAGCGGAAAAATGTGGAACGGGTACTCTGTTTTGACGCTGTGACAGGTCGACCCCTCTGGTCGCATGAATATCCCAGTGTTTACGATCAACTGGAGTATGGCAATGGCCCGCGCGTGGCGCCGACCGTGATCAACGGTTTGGTTTACACGCTGGGCACGATGGGCGATGTTTTTTGTCTCTCAGCAGAGACCGGGAAAGTGATCTGGAACACGCATCTTGTAAAAGACTTCGGCGGCAAAGTTCCTCAGTGGGGTTATGCGGCGGCCCCTTATGTTGTCGGCGATCTGGTGATTCTGATGCCCGGCGGTGAAGAGCAGGGGACGGCGATCCTCGCGCTGGATCGAAAGACGGGCAAAGAACGCTGGCGGTCACTGTCGGATCAGGCCGGTTATGCCACGCCGCTGCTCATTCAACATGCCGGCGAGGAACAGCTCATTGTCTGGTCACCCAATCACATTCACAGCGTCGCCCCCCGCACAGGACAGCATTTCTGGTCGGTCCCCTACAAAGTAACGTATGGCGTTGCCATTGCCAGCCCGATTGAAAAAGAGGGGCTGGTGTTTGTCGCCGGTTACTGGGAGGGCTCCAAAGCGATTCAGCTCGGCGAACGGCCGCAGGATGCGCAGCTCAAGTGGGAAGATCGCCGCGCGTTGCGGGGGCTGATGTCGCAGCCGCTCTATCGCGACGGTTTTGCCTATCTGCTGGACAAACAATTCGGCCTGACCTGTTTTGAATATGCGACCGGCAAAAAGATCTGGGACGATGGGGGAAAAATGACTCCCGGCAACAGTCGAAACCCTCAAGCCACGCTGGTCTGGCTCAATCAGTCGGCACGAACGCTGATTCTGAACTCGGACGGGGATCTGGTTCTGGCCGAATTAACACCTGCCGGCTACAACGAACTGGCTCGCACCAAACTGATCGGGGAAACCTGGGCGCATCCGGCTTACGCGGAAACCCGCGTTTATGCACGCAGCAACACAAAACTGGTCGCATATGAACTGCCAATCGCCGAATCCGTCGACGAATCCCGATAAAAGCAAACAGGCTGACCTGTAAAGTTGGCTGCAAAGTGGATAAAATGCCTTTTGCAGTGTTCAGTTATTCGGTAATCAGATCAGGGGCGGTCAACCTTCTGTCCGGTTCCGCGTTGCTGAAGCATTATTTTTTTTCCTACTCTACTGAAAACGTTTAAGCAATATGAATTCTCAATCGGAAAAACACTCCGAGCAGATACCGCCTGGCACGGAATTATTAGGGCCTGAAATCTGGAATCTGCCTAACATGATCACTGTCAGCAGACTGGTGCTGTCGCTGATACTGTTTGTAATGATCTACATGGAAGGCTGGTGGAAAACGTCGGCGCTGCTGTTTATCGTTGCCGCCGCAACCGATTTCCTCGATGGTTATTTCGCACGAAAATACAATCAGGTCACCACACTGGGCCGTATTCTGGACCCTTTTGTCGATAAAATTATTATCTGCGGGTCGTTCATTTTTCTGCTGGAACGGGGGCCCGCTTCCGGTGTGAATGCCTGGTTCGTTTTGATCATCATCGGACGCGAAATGTTCATCACCAGTCTGCGCGGATTCCTCGAGCAGCATGGACGTGACTTCTCTGCCAGCTGGAGCGGGAAAATTAAAATGGGCGTGCAGTGTGTCGCCGTTGTCTGCAGCCTGCTGTCTCTAAGCCCGGATGCCCCCTTTGATTCAGCCGGATTTCATCTGTTCCGGGACATTTCCATCTGGTCAGCGGCCATCATTACTTTATACAGCGGTATTGATTATGTTTTCAGAGCATCGAGAATGCTGCGATCGACGCCTCTCAGTTAACACACTCGTTTCAGCAATCAGTCTGAGAGATCCGGCAGTGAAGGTCTGAAGCGGATTGGCGATTAAAATAATCCCTGAAAACAACCAGAATCCTTCTCATCTTTCTCGACTCTGAAGTATAAAATACAACAACCCGATCATTCGACTTTCATTTTTTAGATCTGGACTTATGTCTGACGCAAGTAATCCTCAGCCCCCCTCTGATCATGTCATCATCATTCAGCCGAGTGACTATCAGACCGAAATCAAGGATTTTTTGCCCCCGCGCCCTGCTAAAGTGACCCGCATCGCGGCCCCCCGCAGTAATCTGCCACTGATTCTGTTTGTGCTGACCTGCCTGAGTACGTTTATCGTCGGCGGCTATAATCACCAGCCATTTGCACCAACACCCGACCAGTTCATGCGCTTATATCAGTTCATCCAACAGGTCGGCTGGGACACCTTTCTCTCGAACGGATTCTTTTATGCCGGCCCCGTCATGCTGATTCTGCTCTCGCATGAAATGGGGCACTACCTGCAGTCAAAACGTTACCATATTCCCGCTACGCGTCCTCTGTTCATTCCCATGCCGATCAGCCCCTTTGGTACGATGGGCGCTGTGATCCTGCAACAGGGGGGGATTGCCAATCGCAAACAGATGTTTGATATCGCTGTTTCCGGGCCACTGGCGGGGCTGGTTTTCGCCATCCCGTTTGCGTATTGGGGAACTCTCAATTCCACAGTAGGCCTCAAAGAGGGCACCAGCTTTGGTGAACCAATCATTCTGCAATGGATGATTACACTGGTACATGGCCCCCTGGCCGAGAACCAGGAAGTTATTTTGAACCCGATGCTGTTTGCCGGCTGGGTCGGGATCTTCATCACAGCCTTGAATCTGCTCCCCATCGGTCAGCTCGACGGCGGCCACATTCTGTATACACTGATTGGCAAAAAAGCGAATCTTGTCGCGCGGCTGTTCCTGATCGGCGCTATTTTTTATATGGTCTATAACAACGAGTTTGGCTATTCACTACTGATTATTTTGCTGGTTTTTTTCGGCATCACCCATCCTCCGACCGCCGACGATTCGGTTCCACTGGGAGCAAAACGTATTGTGATCGGCTGGCTGACGCTTGCTTTTTTCATATTCGGGTTTACCGTCACACCGATTATTTTTCACTAAAGCAGACGTAAAACGCACGGACGGTTATTTGATCGTGCTCAGAATCTGTTCGGCGCGATACACAATTTCCAGGTCCTTGTTTTTCGTGGCCTTCTGCAATTCGGCCTGAGCCGCTTTGCCGTACTCTTCCAGTTTCTTCTGGGCGGCTTCGCGCTGCTCCCAGTTAGCATCTCCCAGTTGAGTGATCAGTTGATTAATCCGCTGCAGCAGCGCCGGGTCTGCATCCAGCAGAATCACAACCGCCGTCCTGCGTAATACGTCTGGAAACGGAGTGATTTCGATCGGCAGGATTTTGTCGAGCGTACCTTCATCCATGCAATACACCACGGTTGCCTGATCTTCCCGAAACGCATACTGACCGAGAATCTTCAGGACATGGGTAGTTTCCGGTTTCCCTAATCCCAGATCGGTTAATGTTTTCTCCCACTCACTCAGAATTTTTTCCTGCGTCAGCGGTTCAGCATTGTTGAAGGGAATACTCACCGGCGGCACCTCCTTCACGGCGGGCGTCTCCGGTTTGGCCTTGGCGGCAGTCGCTGCGGCCGCCTTCTCAGGCAGGACACCGACCTCGCGCAATTGGCCCCCCAGTTTTGCCAGTTGCTGCGCTTTTTCTGCCGCCTTTTCCACTTTGGCTTTCTTCTCCAGCACTTCATCCGCCAGAGGGTCGATCCGGGGGGATTTTGCAGCCGGCTTCGCTGCCGGTTTCTTTTCCTCCTTTTTGACTCCCGGCACCTGTTCGATCGATGCCATTTTCCATCCCTGTTTCTGCGCCGTCGGCTGCAGAATGGTCACATGTTTGAGCGGAAACGTTTCCCGGTTCTGCAGTTCAAAACCTGCTTTCGTGTGGGTCAATTCAATTCCCGGTGCATGGTTCAATTCCACATCGTACAGAATGAAACGCTCTGTCTTATCGATGCCTTTCACGAACAACCGGTCTGCGTGCTGTAAATGGCTCAGCCAGTCTTGATCCGCCAGCGGCATGCTCGGCGGTCCCTCTTTCAAAAGATTCTGCGAGCGCCAGTAAATTCGATTCGATTGAATGCGGGCCTTCGGCCAGTGCGATAAAAACCGGCCGGACGGAAATTCGATCAGCACATCAATGTCATTTACGGCGGGGCCTTCGAAGGTAAGCAAACCGAGCGGGGCAGGTTTGTCATTTTCGCTGGCGTCTGCACTTAACCGGCGGGATAACATATAACCGGGCGTCGTGGAGCGGAACAATGCGGTATCATTCAGTTTTTTGCCATGCGCCGAAACCAGAAACACGTTGACATCGCGCGCCACTAACTGCGCCGACGCGGGTTTCTTTTCCGCAGTTTCGCCTGCTGTCAGAGCAGAGGCGCAAAACGAAGCATAAACACAATAGACGAGCAGCAGTGTCGTATACCGCCAGCGTTGCGGCTGAACCGAAATTCCGGATGTGATTCGATTTTGTAAGGGACGTTGTGTCTGCATGGAACGAGAGAACCGATTCATTTTATTTGTTTCAATCATTTTTCGTTGCCGCCAGTGCTTTCGGTGTGGCGCGGATCAGCTTGGGATCTCCCCAGACGAAACGATCTCCCACATCCTGGTCTTTGCCAAAGTCAATAGTCAGAGTCAGTGTCTGACAGCCGGTGACATCCAGACTCAGAGGCTCCTGTCTGGTTTCGCTGGTGAATTCCTGCTTTTCATAGAGCGTTTTTCCATCAGCTACAATTTTCACGGCCACATTGCCGAGCTGCCCTGTGCCCGCCTGCAGCCCGAGAGCGGTATGAAATTTCTCGAAGTTTTTCCCCAGCACATAAACCAGCTCTGTTTTTGAATGCACGCATAAACCCTGCTGAAACACTTTCGCGCCAATTTTCAGCGGCTGCCCGGTAAAGGACTTATTTAGCTGATACGGATAAGCCTGACTGAAAAACGGAACCTGCGTCACCGTCTCGGGTTTCAATTCTGTCAGAGGCACAGACCGCGCATTGATGGTTTTCACAGACGACAGATACTCTTTCGACAGCGAAAACTGATCTCCCCAGGGCATCGTGATCACCACGGACTTACCTTTTTCCAGCTGCACCTGCCCCGGAATTTCCGTATTGCCAAGCAAAGTAATCCGACTTTGCAGTGCCAGACTGGTATCTGTTTTCAGGCGTTTTTGATGCAGTACGAGTCCCACCACCCGCTCCAGACTCACTTCACGATCCTGTTCCTGATAATGGAACAGCAGGTTTTTGTCTTTGATCCCCAGCACTTCACCGGAAACCCGATGCACATTTCCGTCTTTTGATAAGACATAGGCAGAATCTTCCGTCTCCGATTCTCCCTTGCGATCGGCGCGCCAGGCTTTTTTCGGATCGGACTGCAGTTTCCACAATTCATGGACCGCCGCCGGTTTCAGCGAGAGATCCAATTCCTGATCCACCACGAAAATACGGAAAACCGCCTGCTCCTGATTCCACTCTTTGAGTTCGCCGGTCAGCTCTCCCTGTTGTGAATATTTCACGTGCCAGCCGTTATTCTGGCCGCCTTTTGCCTGTTTGTATAATTCGCTTGGATAAGCGCCCACGAAAAACTTCAGTTTGCTGTTTTTGTCTGCATCAATCGAAAATGTATACTCGCCATCTTCGGGTACTTTGATGACCCCTTCGTAAACGATGCCGAAATGGATCGCACTTCTGCGGCTCAGTAACGCCAGTCGGGGACTGGCCCCATATTTTTTCACGGGGATCGATTTCAGATCAATCATCGATTTGACTTCCTCAGGCGGTTTCCACTCCATCAACCGATAAGCAACATGCGATTCCGTTTTCTTCAGATCCAGTGGCAGGCGATACCCTTCCTGATCAACCAGATACTCTTTGGAAGGGATCTCGCGAACCTCATCATTCACGCGATACAGCATCTCTTTCGGGATCTCTGTTTTTTTCATGTTGGGTCCCGACAGCGTAATGTCTAATTTCGCGAGACCAATCGTGTGATAATAGGGGAGTGTGAAACGATGAAATCCTTTGCGGAGTTTTACCTTCGCCGTCCGTGGTCCGGTCGCGTAACTCGGTTTCTCTCCGTCAATCAATAACTGACTCACATTCTGGGGGAGCGTCGGCGGGATGAACTGATAGGAAGTCACATCAAACAGATTGACTTTCTGCACTGCTTTTTCGACTTGAATGGTCATCGCCGTCGAATCAATGGTTTCGATGGTCCCTGTCAGTTTTTTGCCGTCGTAAAACGTGATCTCGTCGGCGAAACCCGCCGCACAGAGCATGCTACTCACCCCGCAAAGTATCGCAGGGATGTGAAAACGTCGTTTGATCAGCGTCTGCTTCAAAACCATCATGTTACTTTTATTTTTCAGGAGTGGTGGAATTTTTTTCGACGGCCTGATTTCGGGCTAAGCGCCGAAAATAGTCTGCCAGAATATCTTCATACCCGGGAGGAAAACCTTCCGTGCGGGACTGCAGAATCTTTTCGCGCTGTTTGGGTGTCAGATCGGCCCAGTTGCGCCCTTTTTTATCAGCCGCTTTCAATTCCCCCTGACCGCCGGGGCCCCCCGCTAAGGTCGAGGAATTCGCCGGGCGGGTGGGATTCGGGCCGGCCGCACCACTGCCCCCTTTACACGATTTTTCCAGCATCTCAATCAATGTATCCAGGCGGGTGATGATCCGGGGCTGGGTCGTTTTGACAGGCTGTTTCGTCTGGCCTTCGTCAAAATCGTGAATGACCGACTTCACATCGGTCTGGATATTTTTGAAAGGATCTTTCAGCCACGCCTCATCGCGGACCATTGACAAATGGTCTTTCTTTTCCGGCAGTGTAATCGGCGTCGTTTTACCGGGCACCGCCTGCGGCTTGACCGCTTCGACCGCGGTCTCATTCGCGGGTGTAGCCGATTCCGGTTCCGCAGCATCTACGGGCTGCAGCAGGATGCCGGAGAATAATTCACAGCAGGCAATCAGTGCCAGACACCGCCAGATTACTGGTGTTTTGAGAGAACACTGTTTCATCATTCACCTCCTGCCAGACAATGAGGACAAGTCATACTGTGTAAGCGTCCGGTGACCGTATCGATTTCCTTCTGCCGGACGGAAAGCAGTTCGATCCGTTCCCGCTGTGCGGGTTCCGAGATCTTTTTCTGATCGATCAGCGTATCCAGATTTTCCGTGCGCTGATGCACCGACTGCTGCATCCACCGCAGCATTTTCACTTCTGCGAGCAGTTTATTCCGGTTTCCTTTACAGCCTTTGCATTGGCCCCCCTGTTTGCTGGAGGGGCGGGAGGCATCGATCATGGCGTCGAGCAGTGACTGCAGATCTTTTTCGATCTGGAGTTGATCATCAATCATGTCTTTGTCTGCTTTACCGTGCAGCAAACCCTCATTCACGAATTCCATCTGCTCGCGAACCGCCCCCAATGCGACCGGCAGCACCATGCTGAACTGAGTCAATTCGCAGAGTTCAATCGATTCTGAACAGAGATTGATAATTTTTTCTTCGGACGATGCCAGGCGTCTGACGGCAGCCAATGCCTGTTGCTGCTTCTGGGCGACACGATCCTGCAGTTTGGCTGTCACTTCACGAATCTGCTTCTGCTGCGCGATCATGTCCTGCAGCTGATCCATGACCCGCTGCCGCACCAGCGATTCGACCTCTTTACGCAGCTGCTCTTCCAGTTTTTTCATTTCCAGTTGTGCCTGGCTGAGTTGTTCAATCGCTTTTTTCTGTTCTGCCGAAGCAGGCTTGGGCCTGGAATCACCCAAACTTTTACAGGCGCCCCCCATACATTTTCCTGCCCCCGCCAGCGATTGACAGATCCCTTTGGAACCGGCCCCGTATTCTCGCAGCGACTGTTCCAGATTCTCTGCGGATTTCTGATTGCGCTGCTCGCTGGTCTCCAGGGCTTTCAGTTCTTTTTTGTTTTCCTGTTTATTCTGCTGATCCAGCGTGTTGGCAAACTGCAGTTCTTCTTTTTTGAGCAGTTTGTTTAAGGTCTCGCGCGAATCGATCAGTTTTCTCAACTGCTCCAGCTTCAATTCCAGACCGATGTCCGCCGTTAACAGTAGTTTTTTCAACTCTTCCAGCAATACCAGAATCTCTTTCTGCTCTTTGCTGGCCTGATCCAGTTTCAGATCGTCGAGCATTTTCGATGCCTCTCCCATCCGATCAAGGATCAACTGCTCGCGCGCTTTGCGCAGGCCCAGCAGGAGCCGCGCCGCGTCTTCCGGCTGGGATTCATTAATGAGCTTCGAAAGCCGAAACATGCGTTCTTCCAGTTCCTGCATGTGCGCTTTGGCTTTTTCCTGCTCAAACTGAATCCGCTGCTGCGGCGCGATTTTCCCGCGCGCCGCGTTCTCCGTCTCTTTCGAGACGGCGGCTGCTTTCTCTGCTGCATCCATTGAGAACAGCATCGCAGTGGAAGCCACCACGCATGCCAGTCCCACAATCATCTGTCTCTGCCTTTTCCGCATTTCCCTCACCTCCATAACAGGGGGCCATTGAAACCGAGCGAATGGTTTTCTGCATCAATTATCAAAAATGGAATCAACCTGCTTTTTCTTGAGTTCTTCTGTTTTCTCTCTGACAAGTTGCTCCAGTTTAATGACGGCGTTCAATTGATTCACGACATCGATGAAACTATCCCACTGCGCCATATTATTCAAAATTTTCTCTAACGATTCCAGAATCTGATCCTGACGTGATGTGAGCTGTTCCATCGGGTCAGGGGTCTCACTTCTTAAAGTTTCCAGCGACTGTCGCTGTTGTTCCATTTCGCGCTCATGCAGGTTCTGTAACGGCTTGAGCACGCTCTGCTCGATCAGCTGATAGGTTTCTTCGCCCCCCAGTTGATTCAGTTTCATTTCTTCCACAGACGCATTCAATGCATGGCTGACCTGTCCCGCTTCACGGCGGATCAGTTGATGCTGCCGCATCCAGTCGGCCGCTGGTTCCAGACTGGTCGCCCGCTTGAGACTGTCTCGTAACTGTTCCGCCTGATCCCGCGTTTTCCGCAATCGGGAACGAAGCTGCTGTTGTCGCAGCAGAATTTCCCGAAACAGTTCTTCCGGCTTCACAATCCGAAAGACCAGCTGTCGCGAACTTGCTTTCTGTACTCCGGTATAACAATTATCTTCGGCATGGCTCTGAAACGTGATGACGGCTCCCGGATTCAATTTCATTTCGGAAATTGAAACCCGCTTTTCATGATCGACGACCGTGTCCACAGCAGGGTCCGCCGGGCCATACACGGGATATTCTTTTTTGTTCTCTGTTTTTTCTGAAGCCGGTTTCTCAGGATCTTTTTTTCCTGATACCGGATTGTTCATTTCTCCGAATTCCTGTTCTTCCACCTCCGCCTTGGCGTCGTCCGGTTGCTGATCTGGCTCCGTACCGGACAGAGGCAGTTGCGAAGTCATGTCCACCAGACGAATCCCGAAATCATCGCGGGCGATGATCGAGAACGGAATGGTCGCGTTCGCTGTAATTCGCTGCCGCACTCCTGAATAACGAAAACTCAAACGGGGACTGCGATCCGGCTGCACTCCAATTGAAACGGGTCGGGGATGGGAATTGATCTCGTGTTCCGCTGAATGCAGCGTCAACTTAAAGCTGATCGGCCTCTCATGCGTCCATTTCGTCTGAAAGTGCTTGCCATCTGTACTCTTCCATTGTAACGAAACGTCCTCAGAATCAACGTCAATCTGGCTGACTTTCACATTTGTGGTTAATTCTAATGTGACCTGCGATTGAGGCAGCAACCGGAGATTTCCCTCACTGGCTGAGAAATGTGATACAAATGGTTTCGACAAACGAGGATGCGTCGCCTCGATCTTTAAATCGGTAATCCGTGGCCGATCGATGGGAACAATCTGAAACGGTTCGGTCCGGCCATCACCGCCCCAGGCATAAGCGTTAAGCGGAAGCTGCAGGGGGGGGAATTCATAACGAAAATCGCCTGCCTGAAAACGATTCATGGTGATTGTTTCCTGTGCGCCATCTTCACCTTTCAGATGCAGCCAGATACTCTCCGTTGTTTCAGCCTTGTCTTCAGCGTGAATCTGCAACATCGCCACTTCGCCGCGCGGGATAATCCATTGACCGTCTTTCAGCCCCACGACCGATAACCGCGTATTGCGCGGCCACGCTTCATTCGAACCGAGCAACCATCGCTGACTCCACAACCGTGCCGTCTCAGGCAGGATGATGAAAAAACAGAGCGGAACCAGACACGCCGCCAGCAGTGCCAGAAAACAATGCTTCGTATGCCGTGGATCGATCGAATCCTGAAACGGATCTTGGCTGAGCTGCTGATAACTGGTCTGCACGGCCTGCGCGATCATCGGCTCTGACTGCTCCCGTTCCGCAAGATGGCCGGGCAGTTGCAGGACACTGGCCACGCGCGGCGCAATCGCCTGTTGCGGAGCCGCCTTGCGCGACCGGTCAATCAAAGTCGCAACTTCAATCGGCGAAAGGGGAATTCGTAAGGGGAGATAAACGTGTTGATACAGCAGATAACCGACGGCACCGAGCCCCACCAGCAAATACAGCACGCGCGCCACCAGACTCAGTTCCAGCCACCAGTCAAACAGGAGCGAGAAACAGGCGAGCCCCAGCACGGCCACGAAAATCCGAGCGGCCGCTTCGAGCAGTGTATGACGGCGCAAGGCACTCCCCACTGTTTCCAGTTTTCCGGAAATCGTGTTTTGCAACGCTTCAAAATCGTCAGACCGCTCAACGCTGGACATGCACCATAAACTCCATCACTGCCTCAAATAAGACGACACCACTTCCGTAAAATCCACTCTGCGACCAGTAAACCAAAAATCAGAATATAAAAGAGCGGGGCATCCCAGATTTCCTGACGCTCTTCAAGAAAACGGGACACCTGCTTGATTTTAAACGCGGAGGCGATCTCGCCTGCTTCGGAAATCTGATACACGCGACCTCCCGTGGAAACCGCCATCGTCTGCAGGAACGCTTCATCCAGAGCCGGATTTTCCAGCTCTTTGTTGGGAAATTCGACTTTAATCGGCAGCGTGGCCGCTTTTACCGTCGCACCGGCGGCTTCGTCTCCCAGCCAGACCCGCACAAAATAAGTTCCGGGCTGTGAAACCGGAAAGGTCGCCGAAAACTCGCCCGCTTTATTGCCGGCGGTCAAAGTCAGAGGAATCGGCTGATCATCGCCGCGTTCCACATCGCCATATAATCGCTGCAGGCCCGGTTCCATTTGTGATTCATCCAGAAAACGGGCGGTCACCTTTGCCTGACCGCCGGGCTGATAATCGGCCTGAGGCGTGGAGAGTCGAAACGGATAATTGCCTCCCAGTTGCTTACTCCGACCGGCGCGATCGACAACACGCGCCCAGAAGCCGTCAAAAAACTGTTCATCCAGATAACGCCAGCGGTACGTGCTGTCGAAACCAATGAAAATCGACCAGCCGGGCCCCACGCGCTGGGAGGCAATCAGCACCTCCTGACCGTATTCATTTCGCATGCGGGGATCAGCGTGGACGGCGAGCACGGTTGCTCCCGGTTTGGCTTTTGTTACCGGAAAATGCCAGAACATGCCGGGCAGATTGTTTAGAATCTGTTCGTTTGCCTGGCGATCCGTCGAAAAGGTAAAAACCGGATCCTGAAATCCCTGATCAGTGACATCCAGTTTCCAGGGAGCGCGGGCGCTCAAGCGGATCTGCACCTGTGACCGAAACAATCCCGGCTCCCGAATGACCGGCAGCAGGTTCAACCAGCTTAAGGATGGATCGGACTGACGGTCAAACATGTTTGCGGTCTGCATTTCTCCCGCGATATAAACCAGGCCGCCCCCCGCTTTCGTGACAAAATTGGTCAACAATTCGGGAAAGTTGATCGGCCACAGCGTCGGATCGGGATCGTACAGAATCACGCAGTCATAATCGTTGAGTTCTTCCTGAGTGACCGGCAGACGACGGATGGGCAGATCGCCTGGATGCTCAAACGTTTTATCCGCCGCCATCAGCCAGGAGGAGAGGTTAATCTGTCGATCGCGGAGAAACGTGTTGCGCAGAAACTGAACTTCGGGAAAGGTAGAGCCGGCGATGAACAGTACATTCAACCGCTGGCGGATCACGCGGACCTCCGCCGAGGCCAGATTGTCATCCAGTGAGATTTCCGGGCCGGTATCCATGATCTTCGCACGGAATTCCAGTTTCCCGGTTTTGGTTTCGCTGAATTCAAACGTGCGAGGCTGCAACGGACCTTCCAGATTGAGCACAATGTCTTCGCGGACAAATTCCTGCCAGGGACCGCCGTTTCTGCGTTGTTCAATCAGCAGCGTCGCCGATTCCGCCTGCATGCCCCGCGATTCGATATGCACCGTCAGCTGATTCGGATCCTGCACAAACACCACCGGACTGACTTCCAGTTGACTGATCGCCACATTCCGCGGACCATCGGTCGTGCCAACCCCGACCGTGACCAGCGGCACGCCTTCATCGGACAGCATCTGCAACACTTCCTCAGGCGGTTCCCCGGCCGTCGATTGACCATCACTGACCAGTAACACACCGGACAAAGGCATACCCGTGTAAGCCAGCAGCGCCTGGCGGAGCGAACTGGCAATTGCCGTCGCAGAGCCGCCCGTCTGCCATTCTCCGGACAGCTTCAGTGATTCCGGATCAAACTTATCGGAAAAGCCATGCAGATGAACGGTTCGCGTGCCGTCTGCCGCGAGATCTTTGAGAAAGGATTCATTGATCAGCTTTTGCGCCAGTTGTATCCGGTTCAGTTTACGCATTGATTCAGTGTCGGCAGACATGCCCAGTTTGCGGGACACTTCCATCGCTTTTTCTTCGTTTTTCCAGGCGTCTTTTAGTGACATGGAAGGCGAAGTATCGAGCAGAACCAGCAGGTGAGACGGTATTTTTTCCTCTTTGCTGATCACCAGAATCGGTTCCAGCAGCATCGCAATCACCAGCAGAAGAATCGACGTCCGAATCGCATACAGCAGACAGCGACGCCCCAGCGGAACCTGTTGTGCATCGCGCTGATACAGCCACCAGCCGCCGGCAATTAACACCAGGATTCCCAGTATCAGTAACAGTCTCCAGTCGCCTGTCGGCAGTCCCACCCATTGCGCGGACCAGTGTCCCCCTTCGGACCAGGACGAAGTTTGAATGCCAAACAGGATTTCCAGAAACTTATTCAATTTCAAATCTCTCTCATTACCGCCGCCGCCCGATCCAGGTTGCCAGCATGCTTTCTGAAATCAGACAACCCAGTAACAGGACTGCCAGATACCGCCATAATTCGGTCCCCTCGGTCGAAAGGTCCATTTCTTTCCCCTGATAGCGAATCAGCTTTAAAGGCATGCGCCCCAGAAACTGCTCTAACGCCTGCTCATTCAGTTTTTTCTGCAGCGAATCTTCCACGTTGGCATTAATCGCGAATTTCTGTGTCTGATCGCCGAGCTGTGTGTCCTTCCACGCCGCTTCCACCACGCCGGCAAAGCGAATGGGGGGAGAGCTTAACATGGTTTTCGTTTCCGCGATTGATCCAAAGGAGATCTGCAGCGGTTTCAATTCCTGATCCAGCCAGATCAGTTCTCCGGATTGCGGTGCGGTGACGGTTTCCAGTTCGTAGTGAATCGGCTCGCCGGCCGTCAGGTTCTCGCCCCGCTGAATTTCCGCAGCAATTTCCTGGGCCGCGACGCGCATCGCCAGCACAAAACTGGCTTCCGCCGGCCAGTCGCTCCAGCTTTTGTCGGCGGTGACCGTCCAGAACAGAACGCGTCCTGCACCAAAACGTTTTTCGAGGACCGCCGGCGACTGCTGCGCGTCATTCCAGCGGGCCAGCACGCGCACCTGCTGCTGGTCGGCACTGGGATCAAGGGTCACATCGGCAAAACGGCGGGGACGGACACGGCTCAGCAGTTCCGGCGTTAAATTTTTGAGCATGGCGAGGGGCGAATCGGCAATCGGTTCGAGGACCAGCCCTTGAGACGACAAATCCCGGATCTGATGCATGCGGGCCGGCAGCAGACCTTTACCCCCTTTAAAGAGGCGTTCGTTGTAGAGTTCCAGATCACACTGATCGCCGGCGAAAATCATCAGCCCGGTTCCCAGCGAGACCAGTTCTTCGAGTTCCTTGACCCGTTCTTTCGATAATTGATCCACATTCGCCAGCACAATCAGATCGGGGGCCGTCAGCAATTGTGTTTTCCAGGTCGAACTTTCGGTCTGCGCCACCTGCCAGCTGGAATTGCCGGCGGAGAGGGCCAGTGCCAGAAAATCGGTCTCACTGTCAAACGGATAAAGTCCCGGTTCGCCATCCACGAGCACCACATCCACCATCTGACGCACATTGATAATTTTTCGCCGAGTGTTATCTGCCATCAATTTGTCGGCGGGAATGCTCAGTGTCACGACGTGCTGCCCCGCCTGATCAAAGCGGACACTCACGGGGACAGAGACGGTTTTATTGGCAGGAATTTCGGGCAGCGTCACCGGCGTCACGTTGCCATCGACGGTCAGCAGTGCCTGGCCTGATTTCAGCGGCTCCTCACCCGCATTTTCAATCACCGCCGTCAGTTTGACTTCCTGATCCACCAGCGCAATCCGGCTGTCGAGTTCCAGCGAATGCAGCACCCGGTTACCGGCGGGGTTTTCGCCGATATCGATAAACCGCACGGTAACTTGTTCCTGCGACCAGCGGTCAAACAAATCGCGGACTTCGACCGTCCAACCGGCCGCCCAGAGATCGGTAAGGATAATAACTTCCTTGACCGGAAAGGTTGCTTCCTGTAACTGGCGGTCAATGTCTTCCAGTGTGGAAATCCAGTGGCTGGCCATCTGGCAGCTGGACAGATCATTGATCCGCGCGATCAGTTTATCGCGTTCGTTGTCTTCGAGATGTGCCATCCGCACCAGCGTCTGCGCGGGATTTGAGGCGAGGACAACAGACACGGAATCCTGCGGCCCCAACTGATTTAACACCTGCCGGGCGGCATTTTTGGCCCGTTCAAAGGCCGGCTGCTCGCCGTTCTGATACGACATGCTGAGCGAATCATCGATCACAATCACCCGGCTGGCCCGTCCTTCTACTGACAGAAATCCTGCCAGATTCGTGCCCGAACTGATGGGCCGGGCGACGGCAAAAAACAGCGCCAGCACCGCCAGGGTCCGGAGCGCCAGCAGCAGCCACTGTTCCAGCCGCAAACGACGTTTATTGGTCTTTAACGTCAGCTTGAGATATTCCATCGGCGCCCAGTTCACGCGGATAAACCGTCGCCGGTTTAACAGGTGAATGATGATCGGAGCGGTTGCCAGAACCGTTCCCGCCAGTAACAGGGGTGCCAGAAATTGCATAAATGGTCTCGAGGTTCTCTTTCCGATCAGGGGCGTGTGTTCGTTTCCGATGCAGGGGAATTTCCAATGATTTCGTCACGCTGTTTTTTGGCATCAGGCTGACTGTCGAGTGTCGACATCCGGCCGCGATGCGTTTTCGTTCCCGCAAATTGACGATTGTGTAAATAGCTGCTTAAGACGGCCCCCAGATTCTCATCCGTCAGAACGGGTAGATAATCGATGCCGCAATACTGGCACCGCAGTCGTGTTTCCTGAATAAACTGTTCCATTGCTGCCTGATAGGCTTTATGAAAGGCCCAGGGTTCGGCAAAAATTTCTTCGTCCCCTTCGATGTCTTTGAAAATCACCGAATCTTTAAAAGGCATCTCGACTTCATCGCGATGCAGAATGTGTACGACGATCACCTCGTGCCCGGAATGCTGCAGCTTGCCCAGCGATTCATAGAACCGGTCCAGGGGAGTCAGCAGATCCGAAAGCACCACCACCACACCCCGCCGATGAATCTGGTCAGCAACCTGTGATACCGCCGGCCCGATGTCGGTTTCTCCCACCAGTTCCGTTCGCTGCAACACTTCCATAAATTTCGCCAGATGCGAGGGAGTGCCGCCGGTTTTCAGGTCTTCCTGTACGCGGTCATTCAAAATTGCCAGCCCGACGGCGTCCCGCTGTTTTAATAAGACCGCTGATAACGAGACGGCAATCGTGGCGGCACAATCATATTTTGAAAACGCAGGTCCCCCATAAGCCATCGACGCCGAGGAATCAACGATGAATACGGCCCGTAAATTCGATTCTTCTTCAAACCGTTTGATATAAAACCGGTCGGAACGCGCGTAGGCTTTCCAGTCCAGGTTTTTCAAATCATCACCGGGTGTGTAGCTGCGGTAGTCGGCGAATTCGGGGGAGAGGCCGTGCAACGGGCTTCGATGCAGACCGGCAATCGTACCTTCTACCGGTTGACGCGTTTTAAAACCAATCCCGGCGATTCGTCCGATAATTTCAGGATTTAAGTATTCTTTCAAACTGCCCGTCCTTTCCGGCGGCGCTCTGATGCAAGGGGGTCTCCTCAATCAGTCTTTCGATGACCGTATCTGCTGACTGTCCTTCTGATTCGGCGTTGTATGACAACACGATCCGGTGGCGCAACACGGCCTTGGCGACCGTCTGCAAATCTTCCACGGAAACTTCCGGCCGTCCATACAAGGCGGCTCGCGCTTTTGCGGCCAGGATCAAGGACTGTCCGCCACGCGGGCCGGCGCCCCAGAGTACCCAGCGATTGATAAACTCGGGTGCATCTTCACTGTCGCGACGGGTGGCCCGGATCAGGTCCATCGTGTAATCCACCAGAAAATCACTGATCGGTACGCGGCGTACCAGATGCTGCAGTTCCAGCACTTCTGCGCCCGTTAATGTCGCCTCCGGTTCTGCCTGACCATCGCCGGTCACGGTTTTATAGATCAGACGTTCTTCATCGCGTGTCGGATATTTCACGATAATTTTCATCAGGAACCGGTCCAGCTGCGCTTCCGGCAGTGGATACGTTCCTTCCTGTTCAATTGGATTCTGAGTGGCCAGTACAAAAAACGGGCAGGGGAGCTGGTAATGTTTGGTCCCTGCGGAAATGGTCCGTTCCTGCATGCCCTGCAGCAATGCGGCCTGTGTTTTGGGAGGCGTGCGGTTGATTTCATCCGCCAGTAACAGATTGGTAAAGATGGGGCCTTCGATGAACTTGAACTCGCGTGTGCCGGACTGCCGATCTTCGTAGATTACATCGGTGCCGGTAATGTCGGCGGGCATCAGGTCGGGGGTAAACTGGATGCGGCCGAAGTCGAGCGAAAGGCTCTTCGCCAAGGTCGAAACCAGCAGCGTTTTTGCCAGCCCGGGGACCCCTTCCAGAATACAATGCCCGCCGGCCAGAATGCTGACCAGCAACTGTTCCACGACTTCATCCTGGCCGATCACCACCGTGCGGATCTGTTTGCGAATTCGTTCCTGGGCGACTTTGAGTTTTTCCAAAGCCTCCATATCTGGTGCTGTTTTAATCTCTGACAAGATTCACTCCCTGTTCTACCCGCCTGAGAGGCCGGCTCTTTTCGTTAGACTGTGTCCGGTTTTACTGCAGCGTCTCCAGGGCCATTCGGGCCGCGTCTCATCGATTGAGACGCTATGGTTAAAGGAGATGCGCTCCAGAACATCATCGTTGATAAATCGGTAAATATTTGTAAGGCAGTTGCAGGATAATCAAGGCCACGCTGGTCCCGAACACCGGACCGACTCCATCACCATTCCAGCTTCCGTCCGTCGCCTGAGATTTAATCAGACTGTCCCGCAGGCCGGGAAAGTAAGCATTCCAGTATTCATCGCCCGCCTGATAAAAGGCCTGGGAAGCGTAAAGGTTCAAATAAAATGAATGTCCCGACTGAAAACTCGTTTTCTGTTTTTTAAACTGCCCATAGACATACTTCATACATTCCTCTGCCAGGGGAGATTCATATTCGCCCGCCGAATACAGGCAGGTGATGGCGGCGGCGGAAATCGGCAGGCGGGTATCGTTGCCGGAATGATACGAATATCGGATGCCCCCTTCCGGCGTCTGACAGAGTTCCAGATACTTGATCGCGTTTTGAATCGTGCTTTTGGGCACCGTAAAGCCGGCGTCATGGGCGGCGCGGAGCCCCTGCATCTGGGTGACGGTCACACTTCCTTCATCGCCGCCGCCGGGAGTATAGATCCAGCCTCCCAGGTTGCTTTGGCCCGAGGAAGTCAACTGGATTCCGTCTTTCACTACCTTCGCGATGCGGGCTCGCACCTTGGCGTCGGTCTCCATGCCAAACACGCTGGAGAGAAAGAGCAGCGAAAAGCCATGCCCATACATGGGGCGACCGTTTTCTGCACCGGCGGCGATCAGGCCGTTCTCCTGTGCCTGGCTCAAGACGTATTCGGTGGCTTTGCGCACCTGATCGGCGTACGGACCGCGACTGGGGGTATTGCCGTTCGCCAGAAACGCGATGCCCGCCAGTGAAGTCATCGAAACCGGATAAGTGCTTCCATCCTGAGTCGTTTGAAAGCTGCCTCCGGCGGTCTGCTGTTTGGCCAGGTAATCCAGGCCGCGCTGAATCGATTTGACCGTTGCGGGCGTCATATGACGGGGGAGAATTTCTTCGCCGCGGACAGCGAGTGGCGTACCGAGAAACACCACGCATAACATAGAGAGCATCCATCGTTGATGGTTTTTCATTTGACGCCCGTCTTCATTCCTGTTCGCCACGCAACGCTGATTGCGTTTTGAAATTCCACTGACTGTCACTCACTCGATGGAATACGTCACACGTACTGCCACCGAAACCGGAATCGCTTTAAAGAGTGACGAGGCCTGTTCATCACTCTGAGATGTAATCCCCGCTGCGATATACTGGGCCATGATCTGCTTATAAACGGCGTTCGTACTTTTGTTGCCGTCCTCTTCGCCATTAATCGAGATCACTTTCCCCAGCTTGACTCCGGTCAGTCGGGCCAGCTTTTCCGCCTGTGTTTTTGCATCCTGAATCGCTTTTTCGTAGGCCTGTTCTTTCAGTTGATCGACATTCGTAATTTTGAACGTCGCCATGGTATTCCGTGCTTTGGACGCGTTATATGACCCGGGGATCGCCGGCGTCGTATCGTTGCCGATGACAACTCCCGCATCTTTCCCTGAATCGACGATTTTGACAATCGTTTCCAACAGTTCCTGTGAGTTTAATTTATCAATGCCGGTCAACCGCAGCTTCAGCGTTTCGGAAACAGACAGTTCCTGTGCCTGTGTGTTATTCACAGGCATGCCCCGCATCATGGCCTGCATCTGGCTGGCAGTCATCGCGGAATATAAGGACATCCCCTCTTCCACGACTTCCAGCCCGGGGATCTTCAGGTTTTTGAACGCCTCTTCCGCTCTGCGGCGGTTGCCATGAAATTTGGTGACCGCATCGCCGGCTAATTGCCCCTGGCCCACCACCAGCCCCGTCAATTCCACGATCGAAGGTTTGCCTTCGACACTTCCGACCCCCACAACGGTAATGCCGTCTCCCTCTCCGGCAGAAACCGAAAGCACATTTGCGTTCCAGCATAAAAACAGGGCTAGATGGAAGGAAATCAAACGCTGAATCAGATGGGACATGCCGCTCATTTTAAATTCCATATGTGAGTTTTTTTATCAAGTTGCCAAGTTGCTGTTTTAAGGGCCTGTTTTTTCGTTCTCCGAAGTTTTGCGAGGCGGTTGTGGACTGGTCGCGTAGGCAGTGACTGCCTGATTGGAAACACAGATCACCAACCCGTTCTGCAGATCAATGGCGCCTCCCAGAGAAGTCAGATCACTCCCCCTGAAGATATTGATAATGTCGCCATTTGTTTTGGAAACTTCAAATATTCCCCGACTGGTAAAGACCCAGGCAGCTTTCGGAGCAATCAGGGCGCTTAATCCACCGGCAGCAACCGGCAGCAAAACCGCCCAGTTCAATTGATGCGTTTCGCGGTCAAGGGCTTCCAGCTCGCGCGACAGGAGGTAGATATTTTTCTGGTCAAGGCCTACAAGTTGCGCCGATGGTTTCACCGGACGCTTCCAGACGACCCGTTTCGCAGCCAGATCCAATGCAAAAACTTCGTCGGCACCGGCCTCTTTGAAATAAATCAGGTCGCGATCCCGCATCATTTGCCCATCGGTGTGTAACTGGGTTTCCTCATCGACGGCAGCATAATAATAGTTTTCATTTCCCTGTTCGACTTTGTACGGATAACGGAAGACCCAGTTGATGGATTTCGCAGGAATCGCAACCTCAAACAGGGCGCCGTTATTGGTCAGGATCAGCAGGTTGTCTCCCTGTTTCTGCAAAATCGGGACCGGCATCTTCTGCATGCCATTATTCGAATTTCCGGAAACGGCGGTTCCCAGGGGAATCGACCATTCCTTTTTTCCTGATTTCAACTCAAGACTGTTTAACGTGAGCAACATATTATTTTGCGTGTGAGAAACAATATAAACATGATCATCCTCAACGAGCGGTTTGGAAATAAAACTTTCATTCCCGATATTCGCGGTCCAGCGTTCCTTGCCGGTCTCTGCCTGATAGGCGATCAGCCGATACCGGGCACGATAGTGATTCATTTCTTTCTGTGGAATCAAGGTGGCCAGAACGTAATCGCCGCTGACCGTGATTTGATACTGCTTCAAATTGGTGGACTGGTGAAAACCATGATTATTAAAGTGGGTCCCCAGTTCCTGAAATTTTGCATTGCGCCAGACCAGTTTTCCGGACGGTAAATCGACGGCAAAACAGACGCCGAAATAATTGATATAAGCGCGTTTCTGATCCACAGTCAGGGGAGGTACGAATGTCGCATACGATTTACCACGACCATAATAATCGGACTGCGAATTTTCGATGGCTTGCGCCGCCGTCTGATCCAGATACGTCATTTGCCACTGCGGTTTGTTTTTTGCCGGCGACAGTTGCACCGGGTGATCGACGGAATTCGATTCCGCATGGCTTTCATTTGCGGAAGGATTCGACAAAGCTGATTCGGCTGTCAGCAGTGACTGCAGATAGTCAACCGGGTCAACGGAGTCGCCTCCCAGCGTGACTTTTTTACCGGAAAACTGCTGTGAAATCACCTGAATATTCGCAGCGGCCTGCTCGGGCTGGCGACTGCGAATTAAGGCCAGGGCATATTTGACGTTCAAATCAATCTCGGAAAGACTGGTATCGGAATGGTGATCCAGAATGGATCTCCAGTACCGTGCCGCTTGCGCGAATTCTCCTCGCTCGAAAGCGTCGTTCCCCAATAAGTCGGCAACATCATCGCCAATGGATGTCAAAAAGTACTGCGCATAGATTTTCTGAGCATCCTTGAGCGCTTTCGGATTTAAATAGCCGGTCTGCGCTGAGAGTTCTTCAAACTCCTTCCGCGCTTTGCCATCAAAAAAGAGCCGAAACGCTTCGCGTCCTTCCGCGGGCAGGGAGACCAGCGCCAGAAAAATCCGCTGTTCGGCGTCGACCAGAAAACCATCCGCCGTCGGGAGCAGCGGGGAAGTCGATTTCGTTTCCGAAAGTTCCTTCAACGCAGTCAGCGCTTTTTCCCACATCCGATGCCGGACGTAACGTTCATAATCGTCCAGCAGATTCAGTTTTTTTTCATCGACCGAAATACTGAAGCCAGGCATCTTATGCGGAGCAGAGCCACTCTCAGCAGCCATCTTGACGGGTACGGCAAGTACCCCCTGTGCAAATAGAGACGCGATCATCCCTGAGGGTAAAAACAGAGCGCCCCACATGATTGCCGGAACGAACAGCGATTTCAGTTGAAAAGGTTTTATGTGCGCACCCATATTAAACATAATCCATCCTTGCCTTGTGAATGGGCCTGTTGATTGTCTGAATCTTAATTGTAGTGGCGCGATCTAAAAGAACATTAACCAGGATGTTTGTGGGGTGAGGTGAGTTCCCGGTTTCTGAAAAAATTAACCTGTTTTGGATATTGTGTTACATTGTTCAATCGAGGCTTTTGTCTATGACAACATTGTACACCAAAGCGCAATCAAGAATTCAAGCACTTTCTGGCCGCTTTTTCATATTTTGTCAACTTTTCACGAAAATGAATTTCGCAACCACCTTTTTGTCAGCGGGCTTTTTGTCAGCCGGAAGAATCCGTTTGACGCAGCAGCTGGAATTCTCTTTCTGCCATTTCCTGTCCGTTGACGAGAATGGTCAGCCGATGTGAACCCGGATAATACTTTCGCGTTGTAATCGGCTTGAAAGAATACCGGCTGCGATAGTTTTTTGAAGAGGCAGCACAGTCGCCTTCAGATATTTTGAAGACCTTTCGGGACGTGACGCCTTTTTGCCGCACAAAATCAATGGCATATTCCACGCGGATCTGTCCCAGTGGTGAAGCTGGCGATACCAGCTCAAACTCGAACTGAACTTCCCCACTCCAGGCCACTTTTTTGGGCGTCAGCTGAAATTTCTTCAGTTCCAGAGCATGCGGTTCATGATAGCCGAATAAGGCCAGGGTTTCGGGACGGCCTTGTTTCAACAGGGTACGACAGCCATGTTTCACGACCCAGCGCGTTTCCGGTTTTCCCGAGATCCACTGTTTCGCCAGCTGGATTACCAGCTCCGGATGATCTTTTGAGATGTCGTTCAGATGGTTGGCCACACTGCGTCTGACGTATTCACTGGGATCAGTTTTGAGCTTTTCCAGAATCGGCAAGACCGGACCGGGATCTTTTTTGAAATCCGGTAACGCCATCGCCCACGGCAAACGGGGACGGCTGCCTTCTGAAGCCAGTCTGCGCACATGCTCGTTTTTCGATGTCGCCCAGATTTTCAACTGTCGCAGCATGCGTTTCCGGTCTTGCACAATAAAGGGGCGCACGGCAAATTCGCTGCTGGAATAGCGGGTGAAATGTTCCAGGGCCGACATGGAAAGTTCCCAGTCCTCTAAGCCATACACTTCTACAAAATCGGGAAAAAACATCGCTTCAAAACCGCCGAACTGCGGCGCAGCCTGCTTGAGTACTTTTAAAGCCGTCCCGTAGTCTTGCGGCAAAAAACGCTGCAGCCCCTGCGCGATGTGCCGCATGCGCTGTTTGAGTTCTTTCTGCTCCCATGCCGAATCAAAGATGAATTTCAACATTTTCTGCCGGGGAAACGCAGGTTCCGCCTTCGCGATCTCCGCTGCAAGTCGCCGGAGATAGGCTCGGTCGTAATTATCTTTTAAAAGTTTCGCCATGATGTTATCAAATCCGATTCGCCGGTATGGTTATGATCCCCCCCTTTGTTTTTTCCGAAATCACAACTCACAGGGCAGGGCGATCCGCATCGCAGCATAAAAAAAACCGCCTGATCAAATCAATGATCAGGCGGAAGAGATCTGTCTGGTTTTTAATAATTGTCAGCCGGTCGGTCTCAGCCCATCAGTTTGGTCACGGCCTGTCCTTTCACCAGTTCACGCGGCTGATTCAGGTGATTATACACAATCGTTTCAGGGTTAATGCCGAACGAATGGTAGATGGTCGCCAGCAATTCACTGGGGTGGACCGGATCTTTACGGGGGCTGGAGCCTGTTTTATCAGATTCGCCATGCACATAACCCCGCTTGATACCGGCACCCGCCATCAGCGAAGTGTAACAGTAAGGCCAGTGATCACGTCCGTCATCACTGTTGGAGTTACCCGACGTACTCACGCCGCGCTGCGGGCTTCTGCCAAATTCACCGACGGCGACCACCAGAGTTTCATCCAGTGTACCACGGTCGTAGAGATCCGCGATCAGGCTCGCCAGTCCCTGATCGAACATCGGCGCTGACTGATTTTTCAGACGATTGGTGAGACCGCTGTGAACATCCCAGGAATGATTGTCCGAGTTGGCGACTTTCGGCCAGACCACTTCGACCACACGGGTGCCGGCTTCGACGAGCCGACGGGCGAGCAGCAGACTTTGTCCAAACGTGTTCCGCCCGTATTGATCACGGACGGCGTCCGATTCCTGATCCAGGGCAAACGCGTCCCGTGCCCGTCCGGAAATGACCAGATCCAGTGCCCGGGAATAATATTTATCGAGTTTATAATCCTCGACGGCTTTATTCAGTTGCGGCATCCCTTTGTTGATCGTATCTCGCAGACTCGCACGACGCTGCAGGCGGGACGTGAATACATCGGGACGCAGCTTGAGATCATCAACGCTGAGCTTGTCCATTTTATTCATGTCCAGGTCATCGCCCGGCGGATAGAGATAATACGGATCATACGCGCGTCCCAGAAAGCCTGCGGTTCCCGCTTTGCCGACCACATTGCTTTCCTGAAGCGGGCGGGGGAGCATCACAAACGGCAGCATCGAAACGTCAGGCGGCTGCAGCCGAATGATGTTCGAACCAAAGTTCGGAAAATCCTTGGGACTGGGGGGCTCCAACTGACCGGAAGGACTGACTTTGTCGGTCGTATAACCGGTCAGCATCTGGTAGATGGCGGCGGTATGATTGAAGAGCCCTTTGGGCGTGTAGCTCATGGACCGAATCATCGTGAATTTATCGTTGTTTTGCGCGAGATTCGGCAGCAATTCCGTGAACTGTACCCCTGGAATCTTGGTCGAAATCGGCTTGAACACGCTGCGCACGTTATCGGGCACGTCTTCTTTCGGATCCCATAAATCAAGATGGCTCGGGCCCCCTTGCAGGAAGATCAGGATAACGCTTTTGGCTTTCGCCCAGCCGGGGCCGCCCCCTTCATTACTGTTGGCGGCGGCTTCCTGAAGCTGCAGCATGGAACCCAGTCCCATGCCCATCATACTGGAACCGCCGACGCGTAATAAATCGCGGCGCGATATCTGATTTCGAGCTTCGCACACTTCCTTGCCTGGTTGACCTGGAATGATCAGCATTTCAGTATCTCCTCACTTCTATTAGAGATCGGTTATTGAATTGTATCCATCAGCCTGTTTGATCAATTGAGAAACAGCGTTTAATGATTAAACAGAAACGCCGGTGTGTTGATGAGCGCCCACGTCAAATCCTGTGCAGCCATCAAACGATATTGTTTCACCTGTTCCGCACTCAACTGAACGTCATTTCGTAAACGGGTCAGCTTCCGGTCGACGGGCCGCACACTCTGCATTGCCATCAGGTGGTTTCGCAATTCGACCAGTTTGGGATCTGTGGGCCGCGGCTGTTTACTGTCTGCAACGGCTTTCGTCTGTGCCTGTATCTGACTATCGGTTTTACTGTAATATTCGAGCAGTTTCTTTTTCTCGTCCGCAGTTCGCTGATCGAGTTGCTTCGCCAGAATTTTCTCGATCTCCGCGGGATGTTTGTCCAAAGTCGTTGGACCAGCAGTATTTGTGACGGAAATCCGAAAATGGCCAATGGAATGTGAACCGCTGGAATAGTGGTGTTTCATCACGAATGTCAGAATGATTCCCTGATCGTCGGCCGCAGGCGGTGATTGAAAATCAAAACTCGCGATATGCGGTTTGCCGGTCTGTGGAGAGATTGCCCAGCCATCACCGCCCGGATTCACCTTACCATCAATGGCTGTAGAAACATTGTAATTATTCTGGCTGAAATCGGCCTGCGGATTGGACAGCGTCAATTTCGTTTTCTGATCCGGTTTGGATTTCGGAGCCGCATAAACTTCGAATTCATTCAAGACAAAGTTTCCATCCCCGCCTCGACCGGGGCCTTTCTGGGGTAAGGAATCATCGGTCAGCACTTCCAGTCGAACGGCTGAAACACCTTTCAGATCGGTATGCGCCACGATCTCATAATCGCCTTTGCCATTTTTCCCTTTGGCCAGGACGGAAAGGTCCGGCTGTACTTCCAGTGTCGATTCATTGGTGGCAGAGAGGGACTCCGGTTTGAGGGGGGTCCACTGGGAACCGGAGGTGGCGTCTTTTGACCAAACGGCGATTTTGTTCTCCAGCGCCGTCTGATATTCGGATAAGGTTTTCTGTAATTTTTCTGTACGTGCTTTCTGTTCCTCATTCAGCCAGGCTTCCCGGGGCGCGATCGCTGTTTCGAACGTCGTCACGGCATGCTGTGCTTCCTGCAGATTTTTGACGCGCTGATCTTCCTGCTGGATCACTTCAGGCGCCAGAGTCTTTTCGTACGCGGCCAGTTCATTGATCAAAGTCTGGTTTTCACTCTGAATCTGTTGCTGGATCAATTTGACCCCTTCCAGTTTTTCCTGCTCCGACGCCGGTCGATTCAGAACACGCAGAAAAATGGAATCCACTAATGCCGGATCGTCTTTTTCATCATGCACCAGTTTAGTTAATGCGTTGTTCGGATCACTGATGGCATTTCCAACGGTGGGACCGCTGATCAAGGCCATCACGGGTCCCAGTTCGACACCGGACGAGCGTTCGCATTCGCAGGGGCTCTCACGTTGAGCGCGTCCAAATTTTGCCAGAAAGTCGCTTTTCAATTCAAAACCGACATCCGGAAGTTCAGCGGCACGCGTTCCGGCGGGCACGCCGGGAATGTTTGACTGAGAACCGGTAACACGACAGAGTGAGTCATACAGGACTTCTGCAGGCAAGCGACGTGCCTTCGCATGCGAGAAGTTGATAGTATCATCTTCATTCCATTGATTCGTCGCGACCGAAAGCTGATAGGTGCGTGACTGACAGATCAGACGCATCATATGCCGGATGTCAAAGTCATGTTCTAAAAAGTCGGCAGTGAGACGTTGCAGCAGTTCCGGATTCGAAGGAGGGTTTCCGGCACGCACGTCGTCAATCGGTTCGATCAGACCGGTTCCGGTGAGATAACCCCACAGACGATTCGCGTAGGCTTTGGCAAAATACTGATTGTCACGTGAAGTGATCCAGCGGGCCAGTTGCTCCCGTCGTGAAAGTTTCTGCTCGGCTGTTTTGAATTCCGCAGGGTAGGGGAACTGGGGTGCCGTTTTTGCGCCGGTCCGTTCGTGGATCATTTCGCCTTCCTTTTTATCGAAGATGACCTCGAATAACGGTTTCCCACTTTCGACGGCAGAACCGCCGATCGTCCGTCCATTGCTCTCGGGAGCATTCTTCAGCCCTAACTGCGCAAAGAAAGCCGACGTTTCGTAATATTGGTCCTGCGTCCAACGCTCAAAAGGATGGTCATGGCATTTGTTGCAGTTAAAGCGGATGGAGAGGAATAAATGCGTCGTATTCTCCATCGTATCTTCCGGAGTCCGGTGGATTTTGAAATATGAAGCAGCGGGAAACTCTTTATTGGAACCAGAGGCGGAAAGCACCTGATAAACAAATTGATCATAGGGAACGTTTTCAGCCACCGCTTTTCGAATCCAGTCCCGGAAGAGTTGCGCGCCTTCGGTCCCCAGATATTTTCGATTCACCTGTAACAGGTCGGCCCATTTGTTCGTCCAGTGTTCAACAAATTCGTTGTTTCCCAGCAGACGATCAATCACTTCATTCCGTTTCAGATTCGTCTCGCGCGTATCAGCTAAAAATGTTTTGACTTCTTCCAGTGTGGGAGGCAGTCCGGTTAAATCGAGATAGATACGACGGATGAATTCCGCATCGGTACACAGATCCGAGGGGAGTGTTTTCGTTTTCTTGAGTTTGTTGTCGACCAGTTCATCAATGTAATTGTGGACCGGAAGCTGTTTCCAGGCAAACTCGGAACGATCGCCCATCACGGTGACGGTTGTTGCCGCGTATTTGCCTTCATAGCGGGCCAGCAGAGGCGCTTCGCCGCGTCTGAGGACTTCTGCAATGCCGCCGTGATGCATTTTGGCGATTTCGATATTACTGGAGTCAATAAACGAATCGGCAGTCACATCACGAATTTCGCCATTCGAATATGTGGCCAGAACGCGAAACTGCTGCAGCAGTCCTGCCCGTGGCACAACCGGATTTTCGGGAGTAATTTTAATACTCGTCACCCGGGGGGCATCGGCTTTTAAAGGCGTTCCCTCTTTGATCCAGGACGACACAATTTCATAATGGGCATCGCCGGTGATCGCGACCTGCCCCCCTTTATGGGGCACTTCGGCAATGGCTTTCAGCAAAATCAGACTCTGTTCGGGAGACGCCAGATTGACACGGCGCGATTTCAGGTCATCCGTAAATGCCCGGATATCAAACAGATCATCGGTGCCTCTTAAGGAGAGTTTAAAACCGTCTTTCCCCTTATTCGCCCCATGACACAGACCGGAATTACAGCCCATTTTTGTAAAAGCCGGCGCGACATCACGCCAGTAATCGGGGCGGTAAGTCGCCGGGAATTCCGCTACGGTGATTTTGGCTGTCGCCTGTTGTCCCTGCAGACTGAAGTCGACGTCGACGGTTCCCGGTTGAAACGCCCGCACCAGACCGGTGGGGGAAACGTGAATGATTTCTTTGTTCTTCACATCCACTTTTGCCAGACGTGTCAGGTCTGTTGTGGCTCCGGATTTCAAATGTCCGATCACGAGAAACTGGATCGTGTCATACTTTTGCGCAATCGTGCCGACCGCCGGCTGAATTTCCAGCTTCACAAGGGGGTCGGTATTGGAAAAGGTTTCCGCAGGCAGTTTTTTCTGGTTCACATCAACGACCACCAGCTTACGTTTCTGGCTGGCTGCTGTTTCCTGGGCTGCCGACGTGGGGCTGGTTTGCAGGGGAACAGGCACAAATGCTTTTTTCAGTGTTCCTGTCTTGGCTTCATAAAGCCGGACCTGGCCATCCTGTCCCGCGGTGGCAATGATCTCGCCCTGGGGATGAAAACGGACGGTATATAAGCCCGATTCCGGCACGGAGACTTCGCTGATGACATTGACCAGTTTGCTGCGATTCTCTGCAACCAGTTTTTTCTCTTCCGCACTTCGCGAAGCCACCCGTTTGGAAAGAATCGCCACCAGATTGGCAGGGATTTCCGGTGGGATCTCAAATGAGAAGACCTTGAGTTCTCCCGCATGGTCCAGACTGCTGACGGCGGCCAGATGTGTGCCGCTGGAATCGATATCCACGCCAAAAATTCGTCCGTCCAAGGCAGGGAAGCTGCGTACCAGATTCGCATCGTCGCCAATCACCCGTACCGATTGTCGAAACACCTGATACAGTTTAGGCACGCCATCTGCGCCTCCAACCAGCACCGTATCCTGGGTCGGATGGCGGGCAATCGCGGCCAGTCCCCCGGTCAGCGCTTTGGGAGTAATCGAGGTAATATTGTCGATGAACCGCTGCGTTTTCAGCTCCGCCAGTTTCGCCGTTCTGTCGCGGCCGACCGAGATGATGTGGCTGCCGTCCTTGGAGAACACGGTATCCAGAACCCAGTCGTAGTGTGCGTTCTGGTAAAAGACTTCTTTTTCCGACTCCACATCAATCGCCCGGACGGTATTGTCGGAACAGCCAAATGCCAGCAGTTTGCTGTCAGGCGACCAACTGGCACCATAAACGGTGTCATAAGTGGTCGGAATGGATTTTTTCAGCGACTGCGTTGCCACATCCCAGACCTGAATTTCCCCGCGTTCCGCCGGCGTACCGCCGGTGACGGCCAGATATTTTCCATCGGGTGAAAACTGAACGGATTCGATCCGCATGGATTTCCCGATCAGACGGCCCAGCAGCTGATCACCTTCCGCCGCGTGCAGGAGGACTTCATGAAACCCTGCCACCGCCAGGAGTTTTCCGTCAGGCGAATAGGCCAGTGACGTAATCACCGGTGGGGAAGAGTAGATCGGCGGATTTTCTTTGGTAAACCGGTATTCGACTTTTTTCGGCGAATCGTCAACGGCTCCCTGTTGAATCCAGGTACGGATCAAAGTGATCTGATCCTGTGAGAGCGGCGATTTCGCTTTGGGCATTTCTGCCTCGTTGCCGTCGGGCGTGATCAGTTTGACCAGATAACTCTGCTCGGGTTTGCCCGGAACGATCGCCTTGGATTGACTTTCCCCCCCTTTGAGTAAGTGGGAAAATTCGGTCACGACAAACTCGCCTTCAGGATTACGGGGATGATGGCATCCCGCACACTGGGCCTGAAGAATGGGTCGGACCTGTTGATAAAAGCTGATTTTGTTTTCTGCGACCGGAGCGTCGGCAGCAAACAGACCTGGAATGGAATACGACCAGAAAATGAGCGTACAGCAAGCAAATGAACGGAACTTGTCGAAGGACATGAACCTCAACCCCCTTTGGCAAACCTAAGTTAAAATAACTCTGGTGATGAAAAGAGGAAATCTCTTCTCATTGCCCCTTATTGATCCTGAGAGGGCTCTGGGTTAAGAGCAAGTGATCAAGCAGGGTGAGAGTAGTGGAAGGATAAGTTTATACCAGAACGTTTCCAGTCGTGAACTTAATATTCTCTAATGCAATGATTTCTCTATCTATTATGAGTAGATTGTGTTTCTTCGTCGATGAAAATTTCCTCTTTTTCGAAAAATTTTTCAAGATTTGTTTGAATTCGGATTTTGCAACATTCCTAAATAACAGACGCCTCAAAGTAAAAAAAGAGGTGGCTGTTTCCAACCACCTCTTCTTACTCAGGAAGAAAATCAACCCAAGCAGGCACGAATCATAACAAATTCGTCAGCATCAAAAATCACTTTCCGGATCAGCCAATAATTTGGCTGGCGGTACATTCGCCGCAATCTTGCCGAATGCCGTCAGTAACTGCGACTGCATATCTGCGATGGTAGCACCGCCGGGTGCGTCGATGTAAATCCCATTGCAGGCTTTGGCAATTGCCTTCATCAGGCTGCGGTCTGCTCCGTCCCCCACGGTCATCGTGTGCACGGTATAACCGAGGTTTGCCGCTTCCACAGCCTGCCAGAAGGCATACTGTTTGTCACGATCACTGGTGGAATAGTCTGAGTGACCATCATCGTCAAAGTCGGTCACGTTATCCCAATTCCAGCTGCCTGGCAGTGACCAGCCTGAAGGAGAACGGTTGGCGTTCCCGTCCGTCATCACCAGGATGGTCGGTCGGGCTCCCGCACGTCCGTGCGATTCCAGCAGTTCTTTCGCATCACGAATCCCGTATCCCATGCCGGTATAGGGGGCATAGTGCGAAGCCTGTTTGTGTCTCTGAATCAGATTGATGTCGGCATAACGATTGGTAATCAGTTCGTCGCCTAAATCAACCGTTTCAGAAACGCCATCGTCGTTCAGAACCGATTCCACACGCGAAGTATCGTCATACGTCACAAGTCCGATATAGTCACCAAACTGCAATCCGTCGAGGAACTCGGTGAATAACGTCACTCCGCCTTTCATCGCATGGAATGGATAAATGGGAGCCCGCCACAAGTCTTCTGACTGATTATTCAACTTACGTTGTTCAATCAGATAACCCATGAGCGTCCGGTAACCGTATTTTTTGCGGTAACCGTAGTTGTTCACCGTGCTGTCGGTGCGCACCCATTTGATGTAAGCTTTCCATAAATTCTTGTTGGTATTTCCGGTAGGCTGTCCGTTTAAACTACCGTAGTAATTTTTGCCTTCCTGAGGGAACGGATACTTGGGTTTTCCATTGGAATCTGTGTCGTCCAGCTGCAGGTAATTAAAGACCGTCTCATCGTTGTTTGAACTTTTATAAGTCCCCTCCGCGGAATCGATTCTGCCATAACCTGTCGACGGGAATTTCAGTTTTCCGGTATCAGAGTAGGTCACACCGGAGGCAACCAGAGTATTCCAGATGGCATCCAGATTTTCTTCCACAGGCGCTTTGCCCAGGCGATGGGAAGACATGGCATCGAATTCACTGTCGTAACTCATTGAGCCAGAGTAGTCGAGCACGACGACAATATCGCGTGCTTCAATGAAGGCAATTGCCGAGGTTGTGACGGCAGCCGTTTTCTCGTTCATCAGGCCCGCAAAAAACAACGGTATTTTCGAGTCGAGCTGACCTTCGGTCGGATTATCCTTTCGCGCGATGACCTTGACCACGTTATAAGGTTTGGCAGACTCGCCCCAGACCATGTGGAACACTCCGGAGCTGTCCTGATAACGTTTGCCGAATTTGACATCCGTTTCCGGGTCGACGTACACGCCATTTAACCGGGCCACTTTTTCGGCCATAGCTTTGGCGGCTTCCACGGCGATGGAATTGGCATCCTGTACGGCGCTGCCGACGTTCTGATCCCCTTGAATGTTGTCAGCCGAGGATTGCACCGCATCGGTAATCTGCTGTGCTGCAGCCAAAGCAGCCGCCTCGACCGCGTTGCGCATTCTGGTTTTGGTCATCGTAATCACTGCGATATCAATGCCAAACGCCAGGAATCCCATTGTGGCAATCAGGAATGGGACAGCCATCACCATGAACGCACCACGGCGATTTTGCGTGCCTGGCAAATTCAATTGTTCCTTCTTTTTCTGTAGTACCTGTTTCATCTTTCCCCCTCATGCTCCCAGAAGACAGAGTCTGCACTCTTAAAATGTGTATTTCTAGTTGACGATCTTTGTCGTGCCATTATTCATAATCAAATCCCAGACAGGATCACCGGTCATTGGTTTGGCCATGGATCCTTCAAGGTTCATGATTTCCGAGAGCGTCGAATTTGAAGCGCCATCGGGTATCTCAATGCCAAGGCGAAATAAGCGATTCCGATTTGCAGGATCGGTCAAATCAAATTCAGAACCGGTGCTGGGCGGATTCGGCATGGGATCCAGAGGATTGCCCTCGCCATCATCGGCACGCGTAATGGTCACCGTGAGATTTGTTTCATCATTTTCAATTCCGGATGCACGCAGAAAATTGCGAACATCCAGAATGACTTTATCATTCAAAGTCATTCCGGAAGGCAATTTCAAACCGGCATCCATGGACGCCAGGCGAGCCGACTGCGCCAGGGCGGCATCCATCACCGTTGACGTGTGCACGGCACGGCGGACCGCAACCATGCCCAGAATCAACGCCAGAAAAACCGGGGCAATTAGTGCAAACTCAACCGCGGCGACACCGCGGCGGTTTTGAATTGCAATCCCTGATTTTGATTGTTTCACTTGAATGACACGCATGAGTTTACTCCTGCAAACGGTGGCTTACCTGAATCGGTAAAAGTATTTTTCTGCGAACGGAATGGTTCAGTTCGCTTATTCGTGACGCCTGACACTATGACCGGACAGAATCAGAGAATCCTCTTTCGCTGCCGCTTCCGCAGCGGCGACCGGATCAACAAAAAACGAACTTAATAACCGCACATCTTTGTACGGAACTTCAACGCGCACGAGAAACAACTGCGCTTTATCCGCATTTGCTAATTCAATATCAGGCATGGCAGAGTAGTTGAGCTGCGAGACATCGGCTCCCGGGGTGTCAAACGCGCTGGCATTCTTCACCATGATCGTTGCCAGATCGGAATCGAAAACCTTATCCAGCAGTTGTTTGACTTTTGCTTCGACCTGAGCGGTGGTGACTTCCTCACAACGCCCTAACTTAGCCCCTTCCTGAGTCGCTTCCTGAATGATGTTCGACACCATGAAGGCAAAGCCAAATTCAAAAATAGCATACACGAACATCAGGAACACCGGGGTCACAAATGCCAATTCGACCAGAGTGGCACCGGAACGTTTTTTACCAGATTGCTGATTCAATGCCTGTCGGCTTCGCCGCGTAAACATCTCGATCCTCTTGAAAAATAACTGTCTGTCCCTCCTTGGTCATATTATGTATTCTGCAAACCTGCAGTGCGCCGGGAGAACTTATTCAAGAGGGGAGGGTTTTATCCAATAAAACAATAGCTCAGAATTAGAAGTACGTCGGTTTATTTCTGCAAAAAATTCCGAAATCCCCGCATGTTGCAAAACCACTACGGAATGCAAAAAGCACACAGGGACTTCCGCCAGGATGTTGCAAAAAAGCCACATTTACAGGCTCTGCTGGAAATAATTGTTAAATTCTTGCGTCTGAACGAGGGTTATCGTTCTCCTTCAATTGAAATTCATGCTGCATTGGCGATACACTGTTGACTGACGTGCCGCTTCGGTTCTCAAAAAAATTAAAGACAAAAATGTTTTGGTAGAAATAAATCATGGGAAAAAAGGCTTCTTCAACTATCAAAGCAGGCTCAAACATCCAGGTAAAAGAGGGGGTCTGCGTTCCCGAGTTTCCGGAAATCTGTTGCGCGGGCTGGACCGGAATGGTGGTAGAAGTGCGCGGCAAAAAGGTCTCGGAACGGACCTACATTCTGGAATGGGATGATGAAACGGAGCAGAAAATGCCCGACGCTTATAAAACGCAGTGTGAAGAGCAGGGGCTGTTCTTTAAAATGGCCTGTCTGCCTGGCGACGCGTTGGACCTCACGGATGCTTAAAGCAGAACATCATCACGACGCATCAACTGAGCACCATTGAGCGTCTTCAAATCGTGGGCAATCCGGGATAATTCCCGCTGCAGACCGGGGACACGATACTGCGGTGCAAGTTCCGCAAGCGGGACAGCCAGAAAGTCCCGACTGACGATTTCCGGATCGGGTATGATCCGATGCGCGATCTGCAACTGCTCCTCATTAAAAAGCACCAGATCAATGTCAATCGTTCGCGGACCATTCTTATTGTCAGGATCGCGAACGCGTTCGAGAGTCTGCTCGATTTTTGCGATGATCCCGCTACAGATTTGCACAGCATCCCAGTCTGTTTCCAGCAGTACCGCGGCATTCAAAAAATCGTCCTGCCCAAGGTCTCCCACAGGTTTGCTTTGCCAGACTGATGACTTTTTCAGAATCAGCCCGTATTCGCTCAGCAGGCGAACCGCCTGAGGCAGGTTATACTCCGGTCGAATATTGCTGCCCAATGCCAGGAATACCTGATTCATTTCAGACTCCGGGAAAATCCGCGCGTGTCCTTGCAACCGTGACCCCCACGGAGCGTGCAAAACGGAGTGCGCCCGGTTTCTCTATTTTGACAACCGCCTGCTGTACGCGTTCATCTTTCAAGCAGATTTTTGCCACTTCGTCGGCCATTTTTTCCACCAGCTGAAAGTGGGAATTTTCCACCAGATCGATAATTTCTTTGGTAATCGTCCGGTAATTGACGGCATCGGAAATCTCATCGGAACAGGCAGCCGCCCGTAAATCTACGTACATCGTCAGATTGAGCAATACATCCTGTTTTTTTTCTCGTTCCTCATCGTTGATGCCAATGATGGTGCGCAGCAGTAAATCGGAAATCTGGATTTGATCAGACATATTTATAATTGAGGTTTAGAATAGGGCAGACTTGGGCTGAAATAAAGTTACAATGCTGTAAACCACTATAGTATCCGACCGCCCGATTGCACAGATAAGAATACCGGTCTAAAACAGGAATTGACTGATTTCTTATCTGAATTCCCACGGGCACAGAACAGGCAGAATGAACCATTCGAATGATAAGTCCGCAACAAGATCTTTCGCGCCGTGTCTGGTTAAAACAGGCAGTTACTCAATCTCTGTGCATCGCAGGCGCATTGAATCGTGGTCTGTTCCTGCCACAGTCGGCTTATTCACAAACGACGGAAAAACCGGATAGTGGGCCGACCATTCTGTTGCGGTCCGGCTGGCAGACTGTCAACATCGGTGATATTGGCCATTCTCCCGGAATTCTAAAACTGCTCGAGTTATATGCCCCGGAATTTCAAATCATTCTCTGGCCGAACAGCGTGGATCGCGGCGTGGAACCGATGCTCAAAAAACGGTTTCCTTCCCTGAAAATTGTCAAAGGTCGTCTGCGGAAAGAGGGCCAGCCCGATTCCGAATCACTTGAACAGGCTTTTCAACAGGCCGATTTTTTCCTGCACGGCTCGGGGCCGAGCGTGGTTTCGCGCCGCGAACTGGCTCACTGGAAAAAGAGAACCGGAAAACCCTACGGGATTTATGGCGTCACCGTTTCCGAAATCAATCCGGAATTACACAGTCTGCTTTCCGGAGCCGATTTTATTTTCACGCGGGAAACGCATTCGTTGAAAAATCTGGCTGAGGCCAAAATCACTTCTGCGCAGCAGGATTTCGCACCAGATGCCACGTTTGCCATCGATTTGACCGATGACTCTAAAGCTCAGACATTTCAACACCAAAACCAGCTTGAGAAAGGTAACTACCTGTGCGCTGTCCCCCGACTGCGATTCACCCCTTACCATAAAATCCATAAATCGTCCCGCTGGTCGGCAGAAAAAATACGCGAAGTGGAATCGGTCAACGAGCAATATCAGGAGCTCGATCACGCCAAACTGCGGGCAGCGATCATCAAATGGGTGCGCACCACCGGGCAAAAAGTCGTGGTGTGTCCGGAAATGACCTATCAGACCGAAATTATTCATCCACTCGTCATCGATCCGCTCCCTGCAGACGTGAAATCGCAGGTCGTCGCCCATGCGGATTACTGGCTGCCTGATGAAGCGGGTTCGCTTTACCGGGATGCATCAGCCGTCGTCAGCATGGAGTGTCATTCTCCGATCATCGCCTGTGCGTTTGGGACTCCCGGACTTTACGTCAGACAGCCCACAGACACAATTAAAGGGCAGATGTGGTATGATATCGGCTTAAAAGACTGGACTTTTGAAATTGACGAGGTCAACCAACGGCAGATCGCCGAGAGAGTGATCGACGTTTATCAAAACTACGATGCGTCACTCGCCAAACTGAAATCGGTGATGCAATCGATCCGGCAGCGTCAGATACGCACGATGCAGATTGTGAAAGAGGCGGTCCTCAAGTCCCGCACTTCCTGACCGGTCGCACTGGCAGGTCGCACTGGCAGGTCGCACTGGCAGGTCGCCTGATCATCAGGACGAGAACTGCTCTCCTCCCGACACATTCAGCACTTCGCCTGTCACAAAATCAGTGCGCAGCAGATAGAGCAGGGCATCACAAATATCCTGAGGACTCCCCGGACGCTGGAGTGGAATTCCTGCTGCGCGTTGTTCGAGATACGAAACATCCTGGCCCGGTGGCGGCAGAATGGCACCGGGGGCAATCGCGTTTACCTGGATCTCCGGCGCTAATTCCAGCGCCAGACATTCCGTTAACGTCACCAGCCCCGCCTTGGAAATCCGATACGGTAAATGGCCGGTTCCTGCCCGCAGCGCTCTCCAGTCGACCAGATTAATAATCTGCCCTCGTTGCCCCGGCTGAAAGGTTTTCGCAAACTGCTGACACAGGAAATAGGGGGCTTTCAGGTTGATATCCAGCTGAGAATCCCAATCATACTCCGAGGAGTTCCGGAGCGATTTGTCTTCAAAAACCGAGGCACTGTTGATCAGAATATCAACTCTGCCGAACTCCGCGACCACCGCATCCATGATCAAAGCAGCCGCGTTGCAGGGATCGGACAGGTCTGCGGAGACTGCGAACGATTTTCTTCCCCGCTGTCGGATTTCATCGCAGGTCTGCTCTGCTTCCTGCGCTGAGCAGCGATAATGGATACAAATATCAACGCCGGCCTCGGCCAAAGCGATTGCCATCGAACGGCCAATGCGGACGGCGGCTCCGGTGATGACGGCGACTTTTCCTTCCAGATTCAACTTTCCACTCCAGGCAACAGGGGAATCAGCAAATAAAAAACCCCGGTCTGCAAACCGGGGTCATGTAAAAATCCTGTACCGACTTTCGATTTTAATTACTGGAAGCAGCCGCTTCTTTGACAACCGGATTTCTTCCGAAGGCACGTTCTATTTTGCCAACCAGGATCTGTTTTGTGAAGTCTGTTTTAAGAATATAATCCGTGGCCCCATGATTGAAGGCTTGAATGATTGACGTTGTCGAACGGTTGGTCGTCATGACCAGAACTTCGGCATTTCCCACAAACGGCGAATCTTTAATGTATTTTACGGCTTCCGCATGACTTCCTTCAGACCCATCAATATCCAGCAGGATCAGATCAGGAGACTGAATCGCCGCCTCCATGAAGGCTTCTTCTACCGTGGCAGCGTTTTGCACATGATAGCGTTCATGCAACAGCCCTTCGAACAAAGCACGATTCATCTCATCGGGGTCGATGATCATCACACGCTTTTTCTCTTTCAGATCATGCTCATAATCGATGATATCGCCGAGTTGTCCGACGAAACCAAAATAGACAACCACCGGGCCAATCCCCGTTTGAAAAATGCCGCAGCGTGAACCGGCTTCGGGAGGATATAAATTGTCGATATTTTCGGTCTCAATCACGGTGGGATGCCCCAGCAGGAACCCCATATGATCCACGGCTTTTTTAGCCTGACCTGCGATCATATTCGACAATTCACAGGAAAAATCGGTCAAAACATGTTCGTCGTCTGCCAGAGACTCATCAATGAGCGTCGAAACTGCTTTTGAGATCAGTTCCCGGGGAACATTCACGACCACAATACCTTTGCCTGGCCCATTGACTTCAATCGCAGAACTTTTCGCATAGCGGGCGGGCTCATGAACTTCGGCAATACGGTCCAGTTCGACCGTCGTACCGACAAAATATTTAAACACATCAATCACAGAATTAATGACCGGCTCGGAAAACCGTCTGGTTAATGTTTCTGTAGTATGAGTCGCTGGAATAAGAGACATAGCAGGAACCCGTCTTTCCCGAACAAACTTCTTTATTTAAAACTGCAAATGGTGTGAATTCAGATCACTCCGCACACGCCAACCCGATCATCAGGTTTTCGCAGCACTTAAACGCTTACTAATGGCCTGCTTTTACTATATGTCAGAAAATTCGATTGATCATTACCCTTTGACATCCGAGACATTTACTGAGGATGCCAGAAAGCTTAAATTCGATAAAACCGGCGCGATCCATCGACAATCTCATCGAGATCGTGTAAACCAGACTGAATAACTCGCAACGCTAACTCAGGAAAATCTAACCAGATACTGCAATGAATCTTCCTGAATGTCACCGGGCAGCAAAGGAATCGGAAATGAAAACCCTGCTTCTGTTTTTTCGCATTTTTATCATGGCGTTTCTGACATTACTTTTGATCTTTCCGGAATCTGAAGTAGAAGCCTCCACAAAAGAGACAGGGATATCTGAGTGGACGGGTCGGCAAGATATGTGGCATGGTTTCAAGCGGTTTCATTTTCAGATTGACGGCCGCAACTGTTACGTCGTGACTCCCGCAGAAAGTGCCGCCGGCAATCCCTGGGTCTGGCGCGCCCGCTTTCCGGATTTTCATTATGAAATGGATGTGGCGCTGCTCAAACGCGGTTTTCATATCGCCTATATGGACGTGGCAAATCTGTTTGGATCCCCGCAGGCAATCGCGCATGGCAACAAGTTCTATGAACACTTAACAAAACAACATGGGTTTCATCCCAAAGTCGCGCTGGAAGGGGTCAGCCGGGGAGGCCTGTTTATTTATAACTGGGCCCTCGATCATCCCGAAAAGGTGAGCTGTCTCTATGCCGACACTCCCGTCTGCGATTTCAAAAGCTGGCCGGGGGGCAAAGGGAAAAGTAATGGCGCGAAAGGGAGCTGGGATGCCTGCCTGAAAGCCTACGGGTTCACCGAAGCAGAAGCGCTGGCTTATAAAAACAATCCCGTGGACCGAATTCAAATCATCGCCAAAGCGGGCATTCCTGTTTTACATATTGTTTCGGAGAATGATCAGGTGGTGCCTCCCGATGAGAATACCTACCTGATGTTCAGCCGGGTCCCGGAACAAGATCGTCAGCACAATTTTAAAGTCATCTCTGTCAAAGAGGGAACCGAAAAATCCAACGGACACCACTTTCAACACCCCGATCCGAATCGGGTTGTCGAGTTTATTCTGCAACACAACAGCCCCAAAGCGAAAACCCCGTAAAGCAGCGGTATTCCGATCGGGCACACGATTTTCCTCGCGGCATACAGATTCAACAGGATTTTCTGGAACTGCTGAACTGTTTCGACTTTTGGCAAACCAGGATTGAAAAAAACTACCTGAGTTCAATTCTCGTCAAGAAATGGAGAGAGCGACCAAAAAGATAATCCGCTGGTTTAGGATAAATGTGTAAATTTCCATTCCAGTCAGTTGTATTGAGATCCAATTCGGAAAACAGCGTGAGCCACTCCTGATAGGACAGGTAATTGTAAGGTAATGCTACACCATAGCCGGCATTGCCGACCCAATCCATAAAACGTAATGTTGATCGGGCAAATAAACCATTACGTGTGTGATCCTTAATGATGATTGACTTCCGGGCCACTCGTTTGACCTCTTTAAGAATCGCTCCAGGATCGCTTGTGTGGTGGAGAACATCGATGAGAAGAATCGTATCGACACTCTTATCCTCAAAGGGAAGGGTTGAACCATCAAAGGGCATGACTGGAATACGCGTCTTCTCCCTGACCAGAACATCAAGTCCTTGTAATTCCACTCCCTGAGTCTTCGACTGAAGTAGACTTCCCAGTAAGCCATCACCGCATCCGACATCCAACACCAGCCCTTCCTGTGGCAGTAAAGGGAGAATGTGACTCACAAGCGACTCAACCCGTCTGTTGTGAACCGTATTTGAATGTATTTGCTGGAGAAGTTTCATTTCAGCCGATCCTCACCGGGGAGCCTGAAGGGCTATTTGCGATCTCTCTGATTTTAATTTTGCTGAATCGCAATCCTGTGCCGTAATAAACGATTTTCGCCCTGTTTCTTAAAAACGTACAACTCCTTACCCGTTTGATTCCGCTGGCGAAACGGACATTTTCCAGATGGCTTGAGCCTGGAACCGATCCAACCGCGGAACAGTCTTCCCATTCTAGCTATTTCCCCCAAACAAAAGCAATCGTGGCATGAATTTCCGTCGTTTTTGTTGCCACGATTCCCATGTCCTGGCTCCTGCGACCAGAATTCGGCCTAAGACTGGTGTTGTGTGGTTCTTGATCGCATCACATTTTACCACAGCGTCTCTCAATCTCTGATACTCGGTCCAAATGGCCTTGGAGACGCTACAGAAAATAATGGATTGATCAGGAACCGGGGTTATAGCCTAATGTCTGATACTGGTTGACTGCGTGGTGGAACAGGGAACGCTGACTGACAAAATAATACAAACAGTATCAGCCGCACGGCGTTAGCCGCGGTTAATGTAAATCTCAGGAAAGGTCACAATTCTTCCAAGTGGCGCATTGACTGAGATGGCCAGGGAATCACCATTAAAGCGAGGGAAGTCATCTGGGAAATGCAGTTCAAAAATCGTATCTGCACTCTTTACCTCACCACTCTACTATGAAACAATGAACGCAGCAGGGACGCCATCAGAGACGAGAATCAGAAATAAACCTCTGCGCGATGAGTAATTCCAGTGACTTTCCAACGGGTAACCGCAAAATATGACAGCAGGCAACCAGAGCGCCCGAACCGGATTCCGCGGGTAGTCTGTGTCACATTACTGAGCCTGTTTTATCTGGTTTCCAACACTGCCGTTCTCCCCGGTCTCGATCAGGGCAAAAGTTGTCGCTGTGCCGACCAGTTGAAAACCAAATCGCAATGCTGCTGTTTCAACAGCACCCTTGATAAAAAAACAACCACTGCCGGATCGTGTTACACCGCCGGGAAACAGACCGTTCGCAGTTGCTGTTCCCAGCAGGGAAAACAGACATCCGACTCGCGGCCAGAACCCCGAGACTGCCAGATTTCTTCCCTCTGCGGCTGTGGCAACTCGACAAAAAACGGACTCTACACTTCTCTGCCGCGACATCTGAGTCCGCGCCCGACTCTGGTCACTCCTATCCCGCCGCGGGTCCATATGACCTTCGCGAATGACACGCCGGTCGTACTGGCTTATGCCCCGGATACTCCGCCTCCGCAATCAGCAATGCGATGACCCATTTCGCAATTCCGTTTTTCAGAGCCCTTGTGCTGCGCGAAAACGGAATCTTCTGTCCGCACACCGCTTATCGGTTCATGCCAGGCCTGCCTGCGCTCCCGATGAATGATTGCAAAAGGTTAATACACAATGAACTCTTCAATATCGAAACTCGTCCGCCCGAAACGCGGCTTTACACTGATTGAACTCCTGGTGGTTATCGCCATCATCGCGATCCTGATCGCCTTACTCCTGCCGGCCGTCCAGCAGGCCAGAGAAGCGGCCCGCCGTTCCACCTGCAAAAACAGTCTGAAACAAATCGGACTCGCTTTGCATAATTACCACGACACGCACCGCGTTTATCCTCCCGGTTATATTGCCCGGGGTGTTGTCGCGGGAGACCTGGCCACTTCAGAAACGGGTTCCGGATTCGCCTGGGGGGTGATGGTTCTGCCGTTTCTGGATCAGTCACCGCTCTACAACCAGCTGAATCTGAATCTGGATTGTACGGTTGCCCCCAATATCGGCCTGGGCAATGAACGCCTCTCGATCTTTCGCTGTCCCAGTGATCCTAACCAGGGCGTTTTTTCCGTTTCGGACACCTCAAACACCTATGAACTGGCTTCGGCAAATTATGTCGGAATATTCGGCTACGGAAGTCTGACTACACCGGGGGCCCCGTCTGAAAAGGGAATTCTGTATCGCAACAGCAATATTAAAATCCGCGATCTGACCGACGGATCGTCGAATACGATTGTCGTCGGCGAACGCTCGTTTCAGCACCAGTTCACAGGTGCCTCAACGGCCGTCGAGGCAGACTCCACCTGGTATGCTGCCATTCCCGGTGTAACACGTCCCGCCGGAATGATGTCGATGACCGAAGGGCCGGCATCGTTAATTCTCGGCCATGTGGGGATGTCGAGCATGCATCACCCTCCCAATACGACAAATCATATCGCCAACTTCTCCAGCAAACATGAAGGGGGAGCCCATTTCCTCCTGGGTGACGGGGCCGTCCGTTTTCTCAGTGAGAACATGAACTACGAAACGTTCCACTATCTGGGAACCATTAACGACGGGAATGTCATCGGCGAATTTTAGTCGGTGTCCCGGTTTACTGCCGCGTTTTCAAGGTCCTTTGGACCGAGTCTCATTATATGAGGGGCGCTCTGGTGAATTGGGATATGCTTTTAAGACGAAACCTGAGAGGCCGACGAAGTGTCATTCTACAATCGTCGGCCTCTCAGGCTGTCGCCAGACTCCGAATTCCAGACAGCCAGAAAAGGGGAGTCACTTCGAAAATGGCTTGGAGAGCCTGTACTCTCATTGTCCCGCCGCCGAACCCGAGATCCCCGGAAGCGCCCCACCTGCCGCCAGGCCGGGAAATGCATCTGTTCGACTTCTGATCGGGAAGCCGTTTTTCGTTCTGCCGCTTACGATCAACTCTGGTGATGCTTCCCCGGAGCCCGTCACAGGCGTTCCTCAAAACGGGGCCTCCTCCAGGTCCCCCGCATCATTTCTCGACTTGCCTGACCGGAGCCGGGAACAGTCTTTCATTCATAACAGGTTAGCGGGGAGCCACTTATCTCATGGGGAAGCGTCACTTCTTTTACGGAAATCAAGGGGCTGCCCCGCGCTTTTATTTTCGGGAAATTTAAAGCATTCCGCCATTCCCGACCTTCGGAGATTCGGCGTCATCCCGGGCAGCTGCCCTTCGATCTGAAGTCATAATGCCGCCACAAGTTGAGGCTCCCATGACCTGCGGCTGCCTCCCCGACCTCACTCAATTTCAATTTTTGTAAAATCCACGCAAAATCGTCGGTTTATTTCTTGTATTTTCTCTGGTTATAACATAATAATCTCGCACTTTTAAAAAAGCGTACCGATAAAGGCATTACGATTCGAAATCGTCTCGAACAATTTCAATAACAATCGGATGCCAATTTTTTCAGGCACCTCAGTGGAGGGTTTATGAGTTGCATAAAGGAAGACATCTTCTCATTGATTGTCGCAATGTCTCGCGGGACATTTGTCTAAACGACCAACTGGTACTTGAAGCCATGGCGCGTGGAGCTACCCGCGCTGGTGCAACTGTGATTTCACAGGTTAGATATCACTTTGGTCATAATTCTGCACCGGGCTTCACAGCGATGTGCCTTCTAGATGAAAGCCACTGCTCAGCTCACTGCTATGCCGACCTGGGCTTAATCGCTCTGGACGTCTTCACCTGTGGCGACACCGACCCGAATGACGTTTTACGTTACATTCGGGAAGAAGTTGACCTCGGTGACGTCAGCATCCTGGAGATGCCACGATTCCCCATTCCTAATGGGAGACCTGCTTTACAGGAACCAGCCGGTTCCCACACTGAAGCAGAACAGGTCGTCGCTCTATAAATTCTCGCCGATTCAGTTCCCTCCCGGAAATCCTCCTGAAACTGTTTGCAGTTCTTGAATTGATCCCGGAGAGGGTAATTTGACTGAATCGGAATTCCGAGATACCATCTCATCACGCCAGGTGCGTTCTGATGTCTGTTGACAGTCATCGAACGCACTTGACGGATGGATGAATTCTAAGCACACCAGACCTGAAAATCCCCAGTAGAAAGTAGAACATGAGCGGAGAACGAGAGTTCCACGACGGCCGCGGCGATGGTTTAAAACCTCTGAAAAGCCTGGACCTGTCCAAAGTCAATTCCTTTCCCGAACTCTTACAGGCGATGTCCGAAACAGCCTTCTCAGGCAGAAAACTGGGTGTTGCCTACGATATCCTGCTTGAAATGTCTCAGGACTCCGACTGCAAAGTCGTGCTGACACTTTCCGGTGCCATGACCGTGGCCAAACAGGGAAGCATCATCTGCGACATGATCGACCGGGGGCTGGTCCACGCCGTTGTGGCCACAGGTGCGCTGATCGCGCATGGCTTAACCGAATCGATCGGCCTGGTACATTACCAGTACAATCCCAACGACTCTGATGAAACCCTCTATAAAAAGGGTTATAACCGCATCTACGATACACTCGAAATGGAATCCAATCTGAATAACGTCGAACGGCTGGTCCGTTCCGTCCTCAGAGATTCCCAGCCGGAAGATGGCACCTGGTCCTCGGCCCGCCTCTGCCGGGCTTTAGGTCAGCGTTTGTCCGAACTCGACGACGGGCGCGGCATTCTCAGAAGTGCCTACGAACAAAACGTACCGGTATTTATTCCTGCTTTCACCGACAGTGAAATCGGTCTCGACGTCTCCACCTGGGCCATGTCGGAATTCATTGCGCAATCCGGCAAATCGCTGGAAGAACTCGATCAGGATGAGATTTTGAAGGTCCTGCCCCAATTCAATCCGTTTATTGATCTGCAGGAATATGCCCGTCTGATGCGTGATGTCATGACCCTCGGCATCTTTACGATCGGCGGGGGCGTCCCCCGTAACTGGGCACAACAGGTGGCCCCGTATTATGAAATCGCCAACTTCCGTCTGGGGACCGAGTGGAAAGAACCCCGCTTCAAGTACGGCGTTCGCATCTGTCCTGAGCCGGTTCACTGGGGAGGTCTTTCCGGCTGTACGTATTCGGAAGGGGTCAGCTGGGGCAAGTTTGTCTCTCCGCAGGATGGAGGGCTGTTCGCCGAAGTTTACGCCGACGCGACCGTTGTCCTGCCGCTGCTGATGAAAGCCGTCTTCGACAAAATGGATGAAACCGCCTGACGACGGAGCACATTCCTCGCTCAATCAGGGGCAGGGGAGGAGCGCGGGTCTTGTTCCAGGTAACCGGCGATTCCCCGGCCCAGCTGCTGCCCCACGGTCAGATAACCCGCCGGGTTGCCGTGTGGTGTGTTCCAGCAGGTCTCCAGCGTAATCCCCACGACATGTTCGCGCGTGGCACTGCGTACCCAGTTGCTGGAAATTTCCTTCCAGCGTTGATCATACCCGGGACCAGTCGACGGGGTACTCTGATCCAGCTTCAACGGCACTTTCATCTCCAGCCGACAGGCGGCAATGAATGCATCCTGACGCTGTTTCCCTTTTTTTGTTGCCAGTTCCGGGGGCGAGACGAAAAAAAACGGGCGTGGGGAATTCGAGCCCGGATTATGCAAATCGACAAACAACACGAGCCGGTTTTGCCGATCAAATTCTTTCAGGGACCGCATCGCCGTTTTGACGGAATTCCATCGAGGCGTTTCCGACCAGTCCCGGTTATGGTCGTGTGGCACCTGATTTTTGCCCCCATTACCGGTCGCCACATTATCAATGTCCATAATCGGCACAAAATAAATGTCCGTTTTTTTTCTCAATGCGACCGCCTGCGGATCATCGCTGACCACCCATTCAATGAAGCCGCGACCGACCCAGCTCCCCCCCGACTCCCACGCATGCTGCCGGGCCTGAACCCAGACCACCATGCGAGAATCCGCATCGCTTCCGTTTTGACTCACCACTAAAGCGGGAACCACGCGCCCCGCGCGGGTCTTACACAATTCAAACGCCGTCACATCAGCGTGTTCCCGGCTCAACCGATCCACCAGCTGTTTCGCATCAGAGGGCACACACGGCGGCCCCCAGGCAAACCACGCCTGTTCCGCATCGACCTTCACCGTCCACTGACAGGTATCGTCAGCCTTGATTCCCGCGGACGTCTGCAACCAGTTTTTCTGATCCGTGCTGAAAGCGGCCCGCTCCGGCAAGGCCCAGTTGCTCGACAGTTTCTGACCGTTGGCCTGTTTCAGTTGACTGGCATCAACTGTCACAGAAATCGTTTCCCCCGGTTGCACCCCGGTCACTTGAAAATACCACCAGCAAGGCCAGCCAAACTGCGGATCACCGGCCGGACGGATTTGAATCGACCGTTTCGTCTGATCGATTTCGAGAACTTCCGCCGATCCCCCTTCAAAGGCGGACGAAACGACCAGGTCACCGGCCCAGGCAAACGGGGCTAATCCCATGGTTAACAACAGAAAAGCCGTCAGTCTCAATCGAAAGCCACGCATTTGCGTTCCCCTGCTGGGACAGCTCACGTCAGAAAACCGGTCGCAACATTTCCCTTGATCAGGGAAAATAACCGGCTTAACTTAAACCTTGTGTTCCGCTGTCAGTTCACACAATTAAAGGCGAAAGTCTTCACACACCAGGAAAAACGAACGGCCCTGGCAGAGTTTTTTATACTGCGACTCGGCAAGAGAGTCAAATTTTATTCCTGCAGCAGTGACTCTTCCAGCCGTTGATCCACGATCGGCTCCGGTTCTTCCATCGCCGGCACCTGCGACCGTTTGGCATACCGGGCCAGCAGAGCAGGCAGAAAGACTAAATCGCCAAACAGGGCCGACGCGATTGTCAAACCACTCATGATGGCAAAAATCCGCTGGTCGCGCATGTCGCTGAAGACAACGGTCGAAAAACCGGCCACCAGAATCACGGTGGTCATGATGAGCGCGGTGCCAACCCCTGTAAACGCGCGGCGGATCGCTTCTGCGTCGCTCGCCACGTTTAACTGTTCTTCGCGAAACCGTGTCAGGAAATGAATCGTATCATCCACGGCAATTCCCAGACAGACGGTAAACGCGCACACGCTGACGATCTCAAGTGCCTGCCCCGTAAACACCAGAAATGCGCCGGTTACAGCCAGGGGAAACATGTTGGGAACAATGGAAATCAATCCCAGTCGCAGCGAACGGAATGCAAACGCGAGCACAATCAGGATGATAATCGCCGCACTGCCCAGACTGGCCGCCAGATCCACGACAATCTGATACAGGTTGCGCCAGCGCCAGACGGCAGAACCGGTGAGCTGAAACTGAAAATCCGGATGCGCGGCGGCGATTGTTTTCAAACCCTCTTCAATCCGTGTGAAGGTCGGGCCATATTTGGCAATGCCCAGATCCTGCACATGAAAGCTGACTTCCGCCCGACGGTATTCCGGCGTGTAAAAGGCGCGTTTCAAAGGAGGGGGCAGCAGATCCATCATCGACATCCGCTCTTCCGGTTCCCCCTCGCCGGGCAGCGCCCCCAGGATATTACGAATCGAGATCGGATGCCCGATTAATGGCTCCTGCAGTAACAGGTCATCCACCTGGCTGATGGCGATCAAGACCTCCGGCGAATCGGATTGTACTTTCTCATTCCAGGTGACTTGAACAATCGAATGTTCCAGCCCCCCCATGGCCTGATCCATGTGATTCAGCGCCAGCGCCGCTTCCGATCCTTCGGGCAGCATGTTTGCCCGCCGTTCATCGGGTCTGAGAGTCAGCGAAATCAGAATCAGCACGGTCGTAATGCCGATTCCCAATGTGCTGATCAGGTTCGTACGTTTCAGAACCAGCTCGATGATCACACTGATCCGCCCCAGATGCTGGTCGATAATTCCCTTGCCGTATCCCTGATGAATCGAACGTCCCAGCCAGGTGCGACAGGCCAGGGGAATCACCGTGATCACCGCAATAAACGTGAGCAGCACCCCCACCACACAACTGTAACCGAATTCACGCACAGTTTCGTGATGTGCCAGCGAAAGCGAGCCAAAGCCAATTGCCGTCGTTACCGAAGTCAACAGGCAGGCCAGCCCCACTTCCTGAATGCCACGGCGGGCGGCATCCCGGCCACTCAGGCCCGATGCGCGATGCCGTCGGATCTGCACCATCAGATGCACGCCATCGGTCAAACCGACCAGACTCAGCAATACGGGCAGCACAACATCGTTAAACGGATTGTCCTGAAAATCCAGAAACTGAATGAAACCCATAGTCAGGAACACACCAAACATCGGTGCGAGTGCCACAATTATCACGGCCGAGATACCCCGAAACAGGATAATCGCCATCAGCAGAATCATCCCGTAACCGATGACCTGGTATTTCACTTTGTTGGCATTGTGCGTCCGGACGGCGGTCAAGTAGATGGGCACGCGTCCGGTGGTCATCAAGGAAAAGTGAAGCTCCGGATATTGCGCGGTGACGTTTTCTGCGATCTGCTTGATGCCGGTGGTACAAGCTTCATCGTCGACCACGTGCAACCAGTCAAATTTGATCATGAGCAGCAGTGTTTTGCCATCGACCGAAAGTAACTGACCTCCCACCAGCGGATGGTTGATTGTCTTTTCTTGCGCCGCATCCATCCGTTTCTGCGAAGCCCGTTCATTCGGAATGAGCGGTTCGCGTAAACCAAAAATATTCAGATTGGGAATATCATCCAGCCAGAAGACGCTCTGCACATAATCCAGCGATTTAATTTCTTCGACAATCTCGCGGAGCGCTTTCACGCCGTCCGTGGTAAAAAAATGATCGGAATCAATCACCAGAATCGTGTCGCCGTCCGTCAGACTGATCGGACTCACATCCGGAGGCCGTTCCTGTTTCTCAGGCGTGACTGCCGGACCTTGCTGAACCTGTTCTACCGGAGCGGGAGTAAACCAGTCGCGGACCTGCTCCGCCATGGTATAACCCATGATCGCGATACCGCTGAGCAGCAGAATGAATAATGTGACGACTAGGGGATGATCAACCATCCAGACCGAAAATCGATTAAACGTACGAAACACGCGCGCTGCACTTTCTGTCAGAACTGAAATTGAAAAAGGAAGTAGTTTGAGATAACCGAACGCGAAATCTCAAATAGAAACAACACGCCTACCGGACCAGATTCTCAATTTCCTCTTTCCCGATCTGCCCATCGCCATCCCTGTCGCGAATTTTTCCATATCGCTGGGCTGAAAGGGGAATTTCATCCAGTTCCACGATTCCATTCCCGTTTTTGTCAAACCGCTGAACGAATTCCGCCATCAATCTGTCAACTTTCTGTTGTTGCTGCTGTATTTGATCCGCCTTACTGCTTTTCTTTGACGGCTTTGGTTTGGCATGCGTTTTCTGCTTGACCCGCGGCTCTGCCACTTCAAAAAACGCAATCGCCATCTCTTCCCAGGTCTGATCCCCCCAGGTTACATATTCATTCGGATCAGGGTTGAACGGGTTTTCTTTCGAATTGTCAAACTTGACCGTAAATTCGAGCGAATCCACGGCATCCAGTTTCATCGGCTGGCTCAATTCATAAATGTGCTGCCAGTTGAAATCATAATGAGGCACATCCAGCAGAATTTCCGACTTGTCTTTGGTGTCTTTCTGCTTCATGAACAGACGAAACGATTTTCCTCTTAAGTGCATATGCGGGGCAATCGCCAGCAGTTCTGCCTGCGGCGGTATCCGGTGCACTTTCGCCGACACCGGAAAATCATTGGTGTTGGGCGGAATTTCAAATTCCTGATCGATGCCGATCATCGTGAAGACTTCGTGCGTGATCTCTTCCTCTTCGCCGAATAACAGTCCGACCTTGGAAATATCTTCTCCCGCCGTTCCATTCGGCGTGTAATGCATCTGGAACACCAGTTTCGAACCGGCGGGAACGCGACGGCCGCGTCCTTCAGGTAACTTTTTGATCCGCTGTCCGGGCACATAAGCGGTCAACCAGCCAATGCCCCGAAAGTCTGCCCCGTCCGGCGGACGAATAAAAACAATCGCATGATGCACGACAGACCGGTTTCCGGGCAGAACCTGGGCTCCGGTGATCCATTTGTCTTCTTTGAAGCCCGGATCAACCACAAAATACTGATATTCCACTACGCCTTCTTTGGGAACGACAAACGGTCGATTGCGCATTTCATACACGGCGTCCGGCACCTGAGGCAGATGCCAGCCATCGCGGAACGTGGGGAGCTTCGGCAAATCTTTCACGTCGCCGAACGGCATGCCTCCCGCCACCCAGTCGCGCAGAATTGTTTTATCGTCCTCAGACATAAACCGCGCATTGGCATAATGACCATATTTCGGGCTCGCATGCCAGGGAGGCATCCGGCCGTCATCAATCGTTTCGAGCATCGTGTCGGCCCAGCCGCGCACTTCATCGTAGTCGGTCAAACTGAACGGCCCGATTTCCCCTTTTCGGTGACATTCCACGCAATGCTGATTCAAGACACCGGCGACTTCTTTACAGAACGTCAGGCTGGTTTTCACTTCGGTCTGTTTGACGCGACCGATGAAACAGCCGTTGGGTTTGGTTACCGCCACTTCCACGGGTTTGCCGGCCAGCACCTGATCCAGCGCGTTTTTCAGATCGTGTGATGTGGTTTCCGCCCGCGAAACACCCGGCAGATATTGATTATCAATCCGCCCCCGGTATTGAATTTTTAATTTGTCGTCCAGCACAAACACTTCCGGCGTGCGCACTGCGGCAAACCGATCGGCGACTTCGTTGTTGTAATCTTTGGCTAACGGGAATTGAATCTCATATTGCTTGACGTATTCCTGCACGTTTTCCAGCGAATCCTGCTGATTGCTGTTCACGCCGATAAATTGCACACCCTGCGACTGATACGCAGTCTGCATCGCATTCAATTTGGGACCATACAATCGGGCCAGCGGACATTCGGCCCCCAGAAAACAGACCACCGTCGCTTTGTGCTGCGGTTTTTCGGTCAGCTCGACAATGCCCCCCGCCGCGGTCGGCAGTCGAAACGTCAGTGATCCCGTTTTGGCAGATTCCGGCTGGTCGTTCGCCCAAAGAGGATTGCCACAAAGCAGAACCAGCACACACAGGCATCGCAAACAGAAACGCAACATGAAGTGATCCTTCCGTCAAATCCCAAAAAGACAGGCAGCATTATTCTATCAACGTGCCGGAAAGCCCCGCAAGCCCTGCTGTACGGATTCGATGTCTCACACATTGATTGCATTATTTCAATTAGATATACTCGACGTAACATGAAATGGTTGCAGATTTTGTCAAAAGTATGAAAAATGCTTTAAGACAAAGGAATACGGTTCACTGTAGTGTGCTCCTGATGAACAACAAAGGAAGGCGAAACGTGAAAGCTCCACGTAGCGGCGGCGGTTGGAAAGCGATCAAATACAGTCTGACACTGGCAAATAAAGTCGGCTGGTGGAAACTCTGGACAGCCATGCGGACCAAAAACGCGTGCAAGACCTGCGCTGTCGGCATGGGGGGACAGAAAGGGGGCATGGTCAACGAGACCGGCCTGTTCCCGGAAGTCTGTAAAAAATCGTTTCAGGCAATGGCCTCCGATATGCAGCCCGCGGTCGCCGACGACTTTTTCGCGAAATACAACCTCGACCAGCTACGCTCGCTTTCCTCCCGCAAACTCGAATACAGTGGCCGCCTGACCCAACCGCTTCTGCTTGCCCCCGGCGAAAATCATTACAAACCGATTTCCTGGGACGCCGCCATTGATCTGGTTGTCGATCGCCTCAAAGCGGCCGGACCCGAACGCGCGTTTTATTATGCCAGCGGTCGGTCCTCCAACGAAGCCGGCTTTCTGTTCCAGATGCTGTCCCGTCTGATGGGCACGAATTACGTCAACAACTGCTCCTTCTATTGCCATCAGGCCAGCGGCGTGGGACTCGGTTCCAGCATCGGCACCGGGGCAGGCACCATTCGGCTCGAAGACCTGGAACATACCGATCTCTACATCCTGATCGGCGCGAACCCGTCTTCGAATCATCCGCGGCTGATGAAAGCCTTCATGGAAATCCGACGGCGGGGCGGAAAAGTCATCGTTGTCAACCCGGTCAAGGAACTCGGGCTGACCAGTTTCAAAGTCCCCAGTGACGTCCGCAGCATGCTGTTTGGTTCCAGCATCGCTTCGATGTATGTGCAACCGCATATCGGCGGTGATCTGGCATTGCTGACCGGCATCGCCAAGGAAGTTCTCGAACGCAAGGCCCAGGACTCCCGCTTCATCGCCGCACATACGGAGAATTTCGAAGCCTTCCAGCAACAGGCGGAGAACACCAGCTGGGACGACATCGTCGCGCAAAGCGGCGTCGACAAATCCACAATTCAGACCATCACCGATCAATACCTCTCCGCGAAAAACGTAGTCATCGGCTGGTGCATGGGTATTACACATCACCTGCATGGCACGAACAATGTGCAGTCGATCGTTAATCTCTCTCTATTAAGAGGCATGGTCGGACGCCGCAAGGCAGGCCTGATGCCGATTCGCGGGCACAGCAACGTGCAGGGTCTCGGTTCCGTGGGTGTGACGCCCGGCATGAAACAGGCGATGCTCGAACGCTTTGAAAGCCAACTCGGCATCAAGGTCCCCACCACTCCCGGTTACGACACGATGGCCTGCATGGAAGCCTCACATCGGGGAGAGATGGATTTCGCCTTCTGCCTGGGAGGCAACCTGTTCGGCAGTAATCCCGATACGACCTTCGCCCTCGAAGCAATGAGCCGTTTAAAAACGGTCCTGTATCTCTCCACCACTTTAAACACGGGTCACGTCTGGGGCACCGGCCAGGAAACATTGATCCTGCCCGTTCTTCCCCGCGACGAAGAGCCACAATCGACCACGCAGGAGTCGATGTTCAGTTACGTCCGCATGAGTGACGGCGGCAAGTCCCGTTTCGAAGGACCACGCAGCGAAGTATCGATTCTGGCAGCCATCGGCCAAAAACTGTTCGCCGGCGATGATCGCATCGACTGGAAAAAGCTGGAAAGCCACACGGCCATTCGCGAATTGATTGCCGACCTGATTCCCGGTTATGAAGGGATGAAAGAGACCATCAAGTCGAACCAGGAATTCCATGTCACCGGCCGGGCGTTCGAGGAATACCAGTTTCCCACCCCCAGCGGCAAAGCCAGATTCCATGCGATTCCGTTACCCGATCTGCAGACCGATGAAAAACAGCTGCGTCTCATGACAATCCGCTCGGAAGGGCAGTTCAACAGTGTGGTTTACGACGATGAAGACATCTACCGCGGCCAGGAACGCCGCGACGTAATCCTGATGAACAAAGCCGACATCGACCGTCTCGGCTTAAAACCCGATCAACGGGTGAAAGTCAAAAGCGAGGTAGGGGAGATGCAGTACATTCTGGTCCGCGCATTTGACATCCGCGCCGGCAATGCATTGATGTATTACCCCGAAGCCAACATCCTCGTCCCACACACCGTCGACCCGCTTTCGAAAACGCCGGGTTTTAAATCAGTGCGAATTACACTCGAAGCGGAATTACCGGTTGCAACATAGCGAATACCTTTATTCACTTCCTGCTCATCAGAAATCAATCATCATCTTTTCGCTATTGACGCGCGCATCTGAATTCTGGACGCCGTTTCTGTTTATTGAGGATTTCCATACGGGAATCAACCAGCCTGTAATGAATGAGAGCAGTACCAGATAAAAACAGATCATGGTAGCGGCCAGCAGGTACGTCAACAGAATTCCGACTGAAAACCGGCTCGTATTGTAGAGGCCGATATTATGAAATAATCCGATGACGTAACTCGCAATCAACACAACATAGACCATGGTCGCGATTCCAAAGGAGCCCGCTTTGAGACCAAATCGAGAGATACTATAACTGCCCGTACCCCAGATCAGTAACAGAAAGAATAAAATCAGGTATCCCATCAGATTCACCCACTCAAGGTCAGAGAATTGTCAATCGCTTTTCTGTGAGAGCCGTTATTCGGAAGTTGTTTTCAGATAAACCGCCCGGCGATCAGCATCCGCAGATTCATTTCACAGAAAATCCGCGTACGTCCATCAGGACAGCGCATCGCCAGATCGGGTTCGCTGATGAACGCGGAGAAAAAAAGGGCAGGGGGCGAGTTATCCCTGTTTCACTGTGGATGGCTGTCGCAGTAAACGCGATTCCGTTTCAATTCAAGATTCCCGGTCAACAGTGCCATCCAGAACCATTCGAATTTTCTGAGACAGGATTTTCATCTTCGCCGGTTTCTGGATAATTTCGATGTGGTTGCCGGCACTGGAATGAGGAATGTCGCCCGCCACACCTGACAGATAGATCACCTTCAGGTCAGGGTCCTGTTGCGTCAGTTTTTTTGCCAGTTGTTTTCCATTCATATCCGGCATATTGAAATCGGTTAACAGCAGTGAAATCTTTCCGACGTGTGATTTGGCTGCCTCGATCGCCTGCACGGGCCCCGACGCTTTGACGACAGAGTAACCTAACGATTCCAGCAGCGCAGAGACAGCGAAAAGCACGGTTTCCTCATCATCGCAGACAAGGATTGTCTCGCTGCCGCCTGCCGGATGTTGCTGCGCAGGAGTTTCAGCTGCATTTTTTTTGACAACCGTTTTTCCCTGATACTGAGGCAGGTAAACCCGGAATTCTGTTCCTTCACCCAACTGACTCTCGACCGCAATAAACCCGCCATGACTTGAGATATCTCGAAACACCGTGGAGAGCCCGAGGCCCGTTCCCATTTCTGCCGGTTTGGTCGTGAAAAAGGGTTCGAAAATCTGCTCGACCGTTTCTGGTGACATCCCGCAGCCGCTGTCTGTGACCCTGAACAGTGAATAAGCACCGGGCAGCGTATCAAATTCACTGGAAACATGCTCCGCAGAAAAGACGACATTCTGGGTGCCTATCTTGAGATTGCCCCCCTCGGGCATGGCATCACGGGCATTCATCACCAGATTGACAAGCGCCTGTTCGATCACGGCTTCGTCCGCCCAGACAGGACTGGTATTCCCGTCCAGAACCAGTTCGAGCAGAATCGATTCGCCCAGGATTCGCTGGAACATTCTCTTACTATCCGTAATCAGCTGATTCAGATCAATCCACGAAGTATTCGGCTCTTTTTTCCGTCCGAAAGCCAGCATCTGCTTTACCAGATCTGCAGCGCGTTCGCCGGACTTGATGATGTCTTTTAAGGGGCTGCGAAAGGGTTCAGGAATTTTGTCTTCCGGAGTCAGCAGCATCAGTTCCGCATTCAAATTAATTCCCACGAGAATATTATTGAATTCGTGAGCCACCCCGGCTGCCAACTGTCCGATGGCTTTCATTTTCTGGCTGTGTTGCAGTTGAATCTGCAATTGCCGATTGAGTTCGTCAGTCTGTCTCTGTTCGGTGAGGTCTTTGAACATTACCAGCAGCAATGGTTCTTCGACCGTTTCGATTAACCAGGCAGCGCATTGAATGGATCGTTTTTCCCCGTTCTTAATTTGCAACGTCGATTCCTGAGCATAAACCACTCCCGACTGACGCACGATGCCGACCAGATCATCCCAGTGCGCGGGATCCGCATACAGATCGAGTTCGTTCATTGTTTTATCAATGACTTCTTCCCGCAGATATTGAGTGGTTTTCAGAAAAGCCTCATTCACATCGATCAGTTTTGCCGTATTAAAATTGATCATCACCTTACCCATCGGATTGAGGTGAAAAATCTTTGAAAAACGTTCTTCCGATATCCGTAAAGCGTTTTCGTTCTGGATGCGATTGTTCTCATTCCGATAGGCTCTGAGTAACGTTCCGCCGGTAACCAGCAGTGGTTTCATAAATTCGACCAGTTTTTCATCGTAACCCGCTGGCCGATTGGCAATGCCCGCCACTCCGATCAGAGTCCCCTGAGAATAAATCGGAAGTCCCAGAAACGATTTCATGCCGTCAGTGGCATGATTGTACGAGAGATTTCCGAGTCTGAGATCCCCCGCCGGCTGATTGGAAATGACCGCTTCGCCGGAAGTCATGATCTGATCAAACAGCGTCTCCAGGTGCAGAAATTCCCGTTCCAGAGCAGGGTGATACGTGTCGAACTCCTGCGACGCCGCATTGCGGGAGGCTTTCATATTCGCGCGTGTTTTTAAACAGGGGGGGCCGACTTCTGCCTGAAGGACTTCGCCGATGAAACCATATTCGCTGCCGGAGGTCGCCAGCAAGGTCTGTAACAGGTCTTCAAATACCTTGTCAGGATTCGAATCGGTAATGTATTGAGAAAGCAGCTTGCGAATGGATTCGATCAGATGAAACGAAGTACGCAATTCCTGTTCATACAGAACCTGCCTGGTAACATCAGTGCGAACACCGGCGATTCCCCCCTCGGCAGTTTTTTGTTCCGAAATCAGCAGCCAGCGACCGTTTCCCAGTTGCTGGCGATAGCTGCCTTGCGGATTCCGATGCTGTTTGACCCGTTCCTGAACCCACTCTTCTTCACGTCCGACCGCTTCTGCAATCTGCCCTCGATAAGCAGAGCTTCTGATAATATCTTCAAACCGCTGGCCGGGAACCAGCAGGTCTGCCACCTCTTGATAAATCTCGCGGTATTGAGAATTGCACATCACCAGCCGGTCTACTGCATCAAACAAGGCAAAGCCGTCTGTCAACGATTCGATCGCTTCTGCCAGCTGAACACGTAACTGATGAGACTCCTGCTCGCTCTCCTGAAGATTCTGCTTAAAACGGGTATGCTCAATTGCGATCGCTGCCAGATAAACGGCCTGTTCAATGAGCAGTTTATGAAACTTGCTCGGCTGACAGGGCTTATGGTAGTAGATAGCGAATGTCCCCAGCACAGTTCCCGTCGACGAACGGATCGGCGTCGACCAGCAGGCACGCAGATCATGGATTAATGCCAGCCCTTTGTAGTCTTTCCACAAGGGATCGGTGGCAATATCGGAAACGACAATCTGCTGATTAAGATAGGCGGCGGTACCGCACGACCCCACACTCGGACCAATTTTTACACCATCAATCTTTCGGATATACTCTTCCGGAATATTGGGAGCAGCACCGTGCCTGAGTCGTTTTTCACTGTCGAGCAACAAAATGGAACAAACCATTTCATCACTGTTTGCTTCGATATATTCAACCAGCGTTGTCAGAGTTTCCTGGAGGGAGCCCCCTTTACTGATCAATTCCAGAATAATTTTGATATCGGGTAAGGTCTGGAACGTCTGCGGCTGTAGAAGCAGCTCAAAATCATCTTCATCCATTAGCCCATTTCCCGTAATCAAATGTGACGAAAGCGTCTCCCACTCAGTCTCACGTGTTCGCTAATTCTCCCGGCCCCTCAATCAGACTGACATTCTTTTTACTGCATACCATTTTATTCTACCCCGAACTATTCAAATACCAACAGAAAACTTGGCTATTCCCTATAAAGCCGTTCGGCTGACACCTGCCCCCTGAGTAATTACACCTCCCGATCCTGTTCCTGGATACGCAATCAATTCAATTTCGCCGCGCGCAGACGAACGAGCAGGCTGCTCAATCCGTTTGACCCGAACAGCAGAAACACGCCCACAATCACGCGGCAGAATAACCCTAAAACCTGTGCTTTAAATTCGACAGGCATCTGGGAAAAATGATTGGTATTATCCCACTGGGAAATCTGGAACAGTGTGCTCGCGACATCAGGAACCGTCAACGATAAAACAAGAATCCCAATCGCAGAAAAAATCACCGACTGCACCTGCAGCGCCGTCATGGAACTCAGCCCATTGTCGATGCTCGTTCCCGGCAGCAGATGATTGACAATTTTCGCCGCACCAAACCACAGCAGACAACCGGCGAGCACATAAAACACAAACGGGACCAGCTGATAATAGATCATACTGGTTTCAGGAAACGTGAGCTCAACCTGATGTGTTTTCCAGGAAACAAAGAACAACGAAAAAGTCGTGACGGCATACAAGGCGTTCACAAGATAAAACAGCCCCAGTAACCGGCAGCCGATATAAGCGATTTCTTCTTTTTTCATCAGTTCCTGCTCCTGTGGAAAAGTTTACATGTTATTGATTTGAGATCGTTTAACGGAATGTTGCCTCTTTGAACTCATTCATTTCAAACCACTCCGCACAGACCGAAAGGACGCTACACACTTGTGTGTCAGAAAAAACAGGGATTTGTGCAGACACATAAAGTTATCAACATTATAAGGGATACACTGAAATCATGTCCACGAAAAGATCCGTTCTCCAGCCGGATTTTGCGAAAAGGGTAGAGACTGGCTGCTCTGAGTGAAAAATATAGAGAAATCAGTTGCAGGCTGATGTCGAAATGGCCCGCGCCCGTTCGATTACTTTACGCACTGGCATCAACCTGATCCAAAATGAATTATCAAAGGAGATGTTTTTATGAAAACCAATACGATCCAGCTTCACCGCGTGCTCTGTACAACGCCTGAGAAAATCTACCGCGCGTTTCTCGATGCGGACTCCTATGCCCGCTGGCTTCCGCCGAACGGGTTCACCGCCAGGGTTCACCACATGGACCCCCAAGTCGGGGGCACGTATCAGATGTCGTTTACGAACTTCTCCACAGGCAACGGTCATTCGTTCGGCGGCACCTATCTTGAACTCACGCCCCACACCCGTATTTCTTACACGGCGAAATTCGACGATCCGAACCTGGCCGGAGAAATGCAAACGACGATCGACCTGAAGCAGGTCTCATGTGGAACCGAGGTCAACATCGTGCAGACCGGTATCCCTGAGGCCATTCCGACGGAAGCCTGTTATCTCGGCTGGCAGGAGTCGCTCCGATTTCTGGCAAAACTGGTCGAACCGGAAATTCCTGATTAAGAAAGGCAACTCATCCAAAGCTGCCGTTCACGGTTGTACGAAGTACGTGAGGACCAACGAATATAATAATCATACGTGGCACAGAAAACCGGGTCAGTATATACTCTCATCCATGGACTGCTTATACGGTTTCAAATTAATCCAACCGGAAAATGTCGACTGGAAACGATTGCAAGAGGAACACAATACATGGGCGGAACATCTTACATCATCTGTGGTGAATTGGAGCCGACCCGAATTGAATCCGGTCCGCGGCAAAAAACGCTCGTTCAGAAATTGTTAAGCTGCCTCGGCGTTCGTCAGCACAAGCATGTTTCTGACTTTGACTCTTCCTTTATCACTCTCCCGCCGGGTGGGTTAGTTCAGATTGCCCCCGCTTTCAGACGATTTCTCGCTCACGAATTTCGTTCCCCCTGGCCAGCGACGAAAACATTTCTGGATTATCTGAAAATGGGCTTCCCTGTGATCTATCTCCGAGGCGAGAAGGAACATGAGAAAACCGATACCACCTGGTATGTTCAAGTCGCATTCTCAGGCTGTGCAGGTGTAGCGCAAACATCGTCTAAACTGGCATTTCACTGGCTGGAAATCTGGCTCAAGAACAATATTCAACAACTTAATGAAACGATCTTGAAACCGGAAGGCTTCACCGCCAATCTGGAACTCAAGCAAATGACCGAGGATCCGCTAACAACCTTCGTTCCTGTCGGCACTGAGAAGTACGGCATTTACGCATGTGTCACTTTTGCCGAGGGAAAGTTGCCGGAATTCAATATCGACGAAAGTGCGTATGAATTCCGGGACGATGATGGCGAAGAGCTGTTTGCTGAAATCCGAAATCAACTGGGCGAATTGATGTCCGACGGTCAATGTCGCTGCCAGATGTGCATGCCCGACTACCAGCCGATGAATTCTATTTCCCTTTGAGAATGATAAATTACGTTCTCAGTCGGAAATCAGCACCACTGCGCAGACTCAAACAGTTTCTCGAACGGGCAATGGATGTGACGGGCCTTCATCCAGAACCGTGATGAAAACAGGTTACATGGATCACTTCAATGGCAAGCTAAGTGATGAGCTGCACAATTGAGAGTTGTTTCTGAACTTTGCGGAATCTCATGGGGTGAGAAATTGCGGGTGGCTTGACGACAATCATGGCAGGCCGTTAGGCTACCAGACTGAACCGCACCGCCGCGCGAAGTATCGCGGCTTTCGGGTCCTGTTCTATCGCGGCTTTCGGGTCCTGTTCTATTGATGTGAAACATTCCGCATATGACCTTTGCCGACTATACCGAGCCTTTTGCCGATTACCCGCTGTTGCAGGAACGCGTTTTATCTGTCCTGCAGGCATTGCCCGACGAAGTACAGCGTGACTTTCTGGATGATCCCCGTTTCGGAACCGCTATCGACAACTATGAACCGGGCAAGGGCTGGACCCTGTTCTTCCCCGCACCCGGCCCCCTCGGCGCGGGAAGCCGTCTCGTGGTGCTGCGACCCAAACTGGAACTGGCGTCTGAAGCGTACACGAAATACATCATCGCGCACGAGTTCGCACACGCGTTTCTGCGCAACGGCGGCTGGGGTGAGATTACCGACGTCGAAGAAGCCGCCGACGCCCTCGCAGCCTCCTGGGGATTTCACGAACCGGCAACGTTCAACTGACCAGAAAAGGTGTCAACCAGAAAAGGTGTCAGGAACCTTTTAGTGACCATATGTCTGGTTTTTGCTGAAATTCTCATTGTATGCACGTGGAAAGAAATATAAGGTTCCTGACACCTTTTTTACGTACAGTGTTCGGACAAGATTATAAAATGAGGACAGGCGTTTCTATCGATTGCCATCCATGCGCGTTGATTGTTAGAATAAAACTCTGCCTGCAGAAAACCTGCAGCAGTTGCTCAACTTGAAGAACTCAATCCGAGAGGAAGTCTGGAAATGTTTCTGAACCTGCATCGTACGTTGCCATTGATACTGTGTTTTGCTGTCACATTCACAATGGGACTGCAAGTCAAAGCTGATGAGAAACAGCCGGTGTTACTCGCGGGTGCAGCGACCAGTAATATCACGCCTCCCTTAGGAGAATTAATCGTCGGCGGCTGGAAACCGATCCCGGCAAAACGCGTTCACGATGAACTTCATGCCCGGTGTATTGTTCTGGATAACGGGCAGGTCAAACTGGCGATTGTTCTGTGTGATAATGTCGGAATTCCGGAATCGGTATTTGATCTGGCCAAGGAGCAGGTCCAGCAACATACGAAAATTCCTAAATCGCATTTGTTGATGGCTTCCACCCATACGCATTCCGCGACAACAGCCCGCGGTCCCTCCAAGGTGATTCGAGAAACGGAACTTACCGACTATCAGAAATTTCTTGCCAGTCGAATTTCTGACGGTGTCCGTCGGGCCTTGTATCAACTGGAACCGGCCCGGATTGGCTGGGGACAGATCGATGAACCATCCGAAGTCTTTAATCGCCGCTGGTATGTGAACGACACCTCGTTGTTGACCAACCCCTTTGGGGGAATTGACCGGGTGCGTATGAATCCACCTCGCGGAAACAAGGCCCTTGATCGTCCTGCAGGCCCCACCGATCCGCAGATCAGCTTTATTTCGATCCAGAGCCGTGAAGGACGGCCAATGGCACTGCTGGCAAATTACTCGTTACATTATGTGGGCGGTGTCAAATCGGGTGAGGTTTCGGCAGACTATTTCGGCTACTTTGCAAAATTTATGGAACAGAAGTTCGGAGCAGAGAACCAGTCTCCTCCGTTCGTGGGGATTTTATCCAATGGAACCAGTGGCGACGTGAATAACATCAACTTCACCCAGAAGAGCCCGAAACGTTACGGGAGTTATGAAAAGATGCAGGAAGTTGCTGAGAAAGTCGCAAGCCGGGTTGAGGAAGCACATCAGAATATCAAGTTTCATAACTGGGTTCCCCTCGGAGCGGCGGCGGCCAGGTTACCATTGAAACTCCGCAAGCCGACACCGGAGATGCTGGCTCACTTCGAAAAAGTGACCTCAGAAGAAAGTAACAGCAATCAAACAAGGCATTCTCGAGAAAAAATCTATGCGGATCGAATTGCCAAAATTGTTGATGCGCCGGATCAGATTGAGATCCCGTTACAGGTGATGCAGATCGGTTCACTGGGAATCGCTGCCATTCCCTTTGAAACGTTCACAGAGACGGGGCTGGAACTCAAGGAACGCAGCCCGTTCCAGCCGACGTTTACCATTGAACTGGCCAATGGGTCATTTGGTTATTTACCAACGCCGGAGCAGCACCGTCTGGGCGGATACGAAACCTGGCTGGGAACAAACTTTGTAGAAAAAGAAGCGACTGTCAAAATCGTCAATAAGCTGCTGGAACTGTTTGCCAGTTTAAAGAAAGAAGATTCCTGATGAGCCTGGGGAACTAAAAGGGTCAGCGTCGGTCTGTGGTTGTTTCATCTGTGCCCGCCATTGGCGTGGCAGTGGTGGTTTCCTGAGTGTCGCCAGCCATTCCGGGACCGCCTGTTTCTGCTGCCAAGACCAGGCGGAACCGTACTCCCACTCCTCGGCCTGCTTGACCAGATTCGCCCGCGAGGGGTTGCGTTCGACGTAACGCATCACGGTCAGTAAAGGATCGTCTGACTGAATCGGGAACGACTTGAACCGCCCCTGGTAGAGGTGCCCGGTGCCGCCGGTCACCTAGTGGGCGTGCCAGCGCATCGCGGGCGTAACGGTAAGCCGCTGGAAGAATTCGGTTTACTGTGTGTCCGTCGTGGGGCGTACGACAAAGTGCCAGTGCTTGGGCATCACCGACATCGCAAACATCGGCAGGGGATTCTTCTGCCACGTTTCCCCGACCACCCGCAAGAACGCAGCGTAATCGTCCGGCTTCTCAAACAGAGTCAGCCGCGCAACGGACCGGTTCAGTACATCAAACACCACAACCGGCAGTGCCATTCAAGTCCCGCCCCTTTTATTGCTGTCCCCGATTCAAGAGGGGACAAATAAAAGTGAAGCTTTAAGGTGAGCCCAGTAATAAGGATACATTAACTTCGTGTGTCCAAATGGTTAATTGAAGCTTGACTTTAAGTACGTAAAGCGCTATTTTTCATTAATAAATTTTACTTTCATGGTGTTCGGGTATTTGCGGTGTTTACTAGGGTATTTATTATGAAATTGAATTCGAAAAATTCTCATCAACAACGGGGATTTACGTTAATTGAATTACTGGTTGTGATTGCCATTATTGCGATTCTGATTGCACTTTTGCTCCCTGCTGTACAACAGGCACGTGAAGCTGCCAGACGTTCACAGTGCAAGAACAATCTCAAGCAGATCGGGCTGGCTCTTCATAATTACAATAGTACCCACAGCGTTTTCAGTCCTGGTGCAGTCGCGGTCACGGCCCTGCCTCCTACTGACTGGTGCCTTAAAACGTCGGGAGGTTACTCGGATTTTGCGCCATGGACGGTGTTAATCCTTCCGTATCTTGAACAGGCAGCACTCTACGACGACTTCAATTTTTCAGAACGGTTCTCAGCCATGTTTAACCGTTCCGTTTATCATGGATCGGCAACCAACCATGCAGCTTCATTACAACGACTGTCGGCTTACGAATGCCCTTCGGATCCCATGGCCACAGCGGAGAATCATCTGAGCAATTATCGGGGTATTCAGGGAGGCGGCCTCAATCACGATTGTGGAGTGACTACGTATCGTTTCTACAGGAACGGAATTCTTTATGTCAATTCCAGTATCCGTTTTCGAGATATTACCGACGGCACTTCCAACGTCTTTCTTTGCGGAGAATCGATTTACAACCCCATTCCCGCAACGGGTACCTCAGGTCAGTCGATTGGCTGGGCTTCAACAGTCTCTACGAGGAACGATGGACGTCTTCCAGGCAATTTAGCCGCCACGCGAGACGGGATTAACTCCTGGAGCGGAAACCCGGAAACCGACAATACCCAGATCATCATGTCCCACACACTCAGCAGTCGCCATGTGGGGGGGTGCCACTTTCTCATGGCTGATGGCTCCGTACATTTCCTCAGCGAAAACATGGACATCATAACCTATCGCAGTCTGGGAATTCGTAACGATGGATTACCTGTTGGCGGCGGATGGCAATAAATCCTGCTGCCCTGCGTCATGTCGTAGATCAGGCTAAACCTGACACAACTTAAAAAACGGGAAGTGGTATCTCAGGCAGAGCCTGATTGAATGGAGTGCAAAATAATGATCTGTTGTCTGCGAACCTCTGTTTCGGCCTGTCGTCTGATCGCAGGCCTGCTCATTTTATGTCTTGGAACAGGCTGCTGGTCATCCTCTTCGGAAATCAAACGTTATGCGATTGAGGGCGAGGTAACTTTTAACGGACAGCCTATTCCCGGCGGAACCATTGAGTTTGAGCCAGACTCGGAGAAAGGGAATCGAGGTCCGATGTCCAAAGCGTTTTTTACGGACTCTCGCTTTTCGATTGATTCAGACCGAGGAATCATTGGAGGGGCCTATCTCGTCAGAATTGAGGGATATACAGCTCCGCTGGATGGAAACGATGGTCCGGGATCCATTACGCCGCAGCCACTTTTCCCTGAGCATGTAATCTCGATCGAACTTCCAACGGAAAATTCGACTCAAACATTTGATGTCACAGCAAAATAAGGTCGAGTGGCATGAAGATATAAAAGGTGCCGGATAACAATCGTCACCCGGTCATTGTATCTTGGTTACATCTTCAAGCAATGACTTTAGTCCAGCGTGAAAAGCAGCCCGACGATTGACAGTAATGTCAACACTTCAATGACAATCATATTGCGGCCGGTAATGGTCAGTCCCGGCACTGGCGGGGAAACCATCCAGATCCTGAAGAAGAACAGGGGCCCGGTAATGAGGCAACCCAGGTAAAGCACGATTTTCCGGTCCAACGTCACTTCGTGAAACTTCTGTGTCTCTGCTGCCCACTGCGTCTCCTGCTCCACGTATGCCGTTCCCTTTGTCTCTTCGAGATGGCGACGCGTATCCGGATCTTTTACTTTCAGCAATACAGCTTCAATCGCTTGATCGTATTCCTCGTGCAGCCAAAATAAAGTTCGTGCGGCGATCGCCCCCGATAAGACCCAGAACAGAATGGAGTCTTGAAGCAAACCGGGAATGTCGATTGAAAACAGCCACTCGAAAGGACCAAAGATCTTACTTTTCAGATTGTCATAGAAATCAAGGAATGCCTTGAGTTTATTTAAGGGACCGAACTGAAACAGATCAACGAAGAATGAAAAAAGCGTGAATCCATTGATGAACAGTCCCAGACTGATTTTCCAGTCAGAGAGCCCTTTTTTTACAAGTCGCGCATTTTCGATCAGTTTGATTCGATAACCCTGATTTTTAGATTGATTTTTCATGATTATTTTTGGAATACTCATAAAAAGAAGATGACAATCAACCTGCTTTGGATGTCCGAAAACACGCATTAACCCGACATCATTGGAACTGCTAACTCACTTCGCCGCCAAACCGGATCCGGAGATTGTCCAGGACTTCAATTCCCCGGGGCATGAATTCATTCCGTTTCAATCTGCCTTTGGCCTCAATCGCTTTCAGATGGCAGGAGACGCCGTTGGTCGATTTGATTCCGAACGTCTGACCGATCTCCCGCACGGTCGGCGCGCAGCCGGTTTTGACGGTGAAGACGCGGATGAAACTCAGAATCCGCTTCTGTTTTTCTGTTAGTTTTTTCATTTCGGCTCTCTTAAAAAGTGATTGGGTAATAGGTGCTACCCGGTCATTAGAACTAGATGGCTCGTTAACTTTGGCTAGTTTCATTATTTTTTGGAGAGAATCCAAGTAAGCCTTCGACAGAGAAGTGAAGACTTGCTTGTACAAATTCTTGTGCTAGTTTAGTTTTCCACGCTCCCTCTGAATCGACTTTAATGTACAATACCCCGTGATAATCTGAAGGCAACTCAATATCATCACAATGAAGGGCACACACTCGATCGCGACCAAGCTTCCCAATAAAATAGCCGAATTCAAAAATCACATTCTGGCGTGCTCGCTTTTGGAGAAGAGGTTTTTCAGCTTTTGCCGACCCGACATCATCAGGAGTTAACAATACAATAGCAAATTCAACATTTGAATAGCTTTCGAACTTCTCAATTATTGTATTTCCACTGTTTGGTTTTTCGTGAAGTATAATTGGAGCGAGATTTAAATGCTCTAAGAATCTAGCCACTGTTACTTTGAGTTCTGTATCATGGCCATGAACTATAAAAACACGTCCAGTAATAGACTGAGTATTTGTTTGAACTTCATTGGAATCACAAGATAATATACTTAGGTGATTGGCCATGAGTCCTTTTAAAAACGAAACACCAGCATCCATTCCGTATGGATCTCCATCCCTTGCGATGTTTAGAAAGTTCTCAAGAGTATCGTAATCAAAGGCAGATCTTAGAAATGCTGATACTTTAGATCTCCACCTATCATAACCTGAATCATATCTTACGGTCTCGCCTTCGTTTACAAAGTTCAGAAGTTCAGAATATATTGCATCATTCATTTCAAGTCTCTTCTTTTATACTATAGACCGTAAGAAGGCTTCATAAAATAACCGGGTAACACACATTACCCGGTCACTTTTTTTGATCTTTTATCAGGATTACTCATAAAGTTTGTGTCGTACATGGCTGAGAGGAAAACTGAATTCGAGCTTTTGTTCGTCTCCTATAATCGAGGCGATGAACTCGACAAGCCCATCTACTGTTACGAATTCCAAGTGTGAAATAGTGAGTTCGTTACCAGTAAACCCGCCATGATGAAAGTACGATAAATTAACGAAGTAGGAACACCGATTTATCGTTTCTGGATTCTTGAGTCGATTACCATCGGAATCATATTCAGTGATCCATAATTGGCCATTTGGAACAACCAAGATAGGAAAAACAAGGGATAGCGCTAAATCACCTGTACGATCATTTCCATCGGTACACGCCAGGTAAGTCAAGTCATCTGCAGAACTGAGGGCTTGAGACCATTTTGCGTAGACATCCGAGTCTGTCGCGAAAATATCGTTACTCTTTTGGCCGACCAAACGTCCAACTTGATGGCAGGACTTGCCAACAGGCTCTCCAGCCCTGTAATGCGTGTGTTCTCCGGTGAGTCGAACGTTCTTGGATTGAGCTAGCATTGCGGGACTGTAAATTTCTGGCGGTTCTTCCAATTGATGCTTTTCCGGGTTCACTGAAATGACGATTTCGTGAAATGCTTCCTCTTCTCGGCGCGGAACACACGATATAAGAAGAGGGAAATTTGGCCGCAAATTCTTGCATTCTACGGCTAATCGCAGGAAATTCTTATCGACTACTCGCGTTGCCCGAATGTCATATTCTCGTGCTTTCTTCGTAGCCTTATCTTCATAGGAACCGCCATGCTCACACGAAAACCCGTTATCCATGAGTGTGTTCAATACCTGAAGCTCGAATGAGAAATCCGAGTGATTGTCCAGAAAGTCAATGAGATCAGCTTGAGCAATCGAATCAGTCTTCAGTTTTGCCATCAGATGTACCTATCGTTTTTTGGGTTTACATAATTACAGTACACCGTTGCCAGAAGATATTCAATGATTAGGTGATGAATGTATGGCCCAATCAAAGGTGTCCGGAACCTAAACGATAAACTGTTCTCTTTTGTGAGTGAGCAGGGATCCTGGAATCGGCGATGAACTCTGTGCTCGTTTTATTCTGTTTTGCAACGACGAAAGGTTCCGGACACCTTTGATTTACAAATATTTTGAGAAAACACTTGATTAATTGGACACCTTATGCACAATTGGACACATTAGATAAAAAAGGAGTCCGAATGAAGACTGAAATAACAATTATTATTCTACTTGTGGCTGGTGTGCTTGTGGCGTTGGCCAACATGGAAGACAAGATGATCACTGATGTAATGGGCAAACCATTGCAATTCAATCATCAAACTTTTCCCGCATCAAATGAGACATATCAAATGCTGGAGATTACGTCAGATATCGGTTGGGATTCTGACGAAGAAAACATCAGAGAACTGGAGCGCCTTGCCAATGAGTTGAGGCGCAAAAGAAAAAAAATGACTCGTTCGACTGTTCCAGACTGACCTTGTGTTTGCAAAGTCTTTTATTGCAAACTTTTGTATCAGTGTCCAGTACGTCTAGGGAGTCATTGGGGGGATGGTGCAATGGATCGCGAATTTAGCCAGCGCAAACGTGACTTGGAATTGGAATGCCAAGTTCCCATACAATCTTCTCGTCTGCTGCAAAGTGATGAGAGCGGTTCACGATGCCGTTTCTCACCATCCTGAATTCGATGATAAAAAATAACCAGACATGGAATCAAACTCTTCTCACATCTTGACAACATTCAAGACAGTCGCTGCCCCTTTTATTCTTCTCCAAAGCGGAAGGCGTAGAGTTTCGTGCCATATTGCAACTCGAATCGCAGGCGAACCGACTGACCAACTAATTTCGAGACATCTGAGTTTCTGTTCCAGGCGACTGTCTGACTCGTAGAATTCGCCGTGTGAATCCGGTCGCAGTCTTCCAGAGCGAAGCCCGGCAATGGTTTGCCGTTCGCATCCTGGATTTCAACCCGCGCCAGACCAATCGCTGAGGTTTCAATATTCAGTTGCAACGTGTTACCATCGAATTTGAGTGGTGGGGTAGTGAATTCTCCGCCTGCGTAATCAGCTTCGACACAAGTGAAGCCATCTTTCCTTAGCACGACCCGGCTGAGAGTCGCTTTTTCCATTGCTTCTTTCCTGCCCGTATGCGGATCGTCAAAGCCGATGTAATACATCCAGATCTCATCGCCCACAATGTGCATACCGCGGGACATATACATCGATAACGCGTCGAAGCTTCCAGGCTTTCCTTGTGAGATCCACGGCTTGCGGTCGTAGCGATTCCATTTGATGCCATCACGACTCGCATCCAGTTCAATATCTTCTACACCACAATTATAGGTACCGGTTTTGGGACTTTTCGGGAAAGCCGACATATCAAGCGGAAGGTACCAGTCTTCGTAAGAACGATAGCGACAGTTAAACAGGAAATAAGCATCCTGGGCATTCGGGTACTGCACGACTTGTGGACAATAAAAGTCCATGACCTTAACGCCGCCGAAATTTGGATCCAGGTCGTCCGGTTCCAAAACAACCTCAGGCATCGGGAACTTTGTCGGATCATCACTCACAGCGCGTCCAATGGCTCGACGCGAGTATTTATTCTTCCCGCCGTATCGTTGGGTGCCGATCTTTTCAAAATAAGGAATCCGCTCAGGTGAGCACTCGAATATTTTATTCACTCGAACATAGGCAACATACTTGTTGAGCCGCGTGTCGTAGAAACAGACGTTATGACTGTCCATACCGAGCGGGTAGCAAGCCTTGGCTGGAAAGAGATTTTCACCATGCACGCTCCAGTTAATACCATCACTGGAAGCCTGCAATCTGTTTCCCAACCCATCAAAAAGTTTATAGCGTTCCTGGGGCGGAGCCTTGGGATCGACAAAGACAGTGGAACCGGTAAAAACAGCGCCGAGTATATCATCTGATTCAGGCTTGACACTTCCCCCCACACGTCGCCAGTTGATTCCGTCTTTGGTTAAGGCACTGTACCAGCGATAGTTCTCGTCTGGTTTGATAATCGTAGAGTATCCTCCCAAATTACCCACGAGACATTTTTCATTCGTCTTGATCGGGCGACAGACCTCAATTCGCACATTTTGCGCCGAATCGAGAAAACGCCCGTCTATAAAAATCTGGTTACGATCGCCGATTTCAATCTCATCAGCAGCATGCGCAGAAATCGCCCCACTTGCACTCAGAATCGCCGCAAAGAGAATCGAAGAGATATTTCTGAGGAGTCTTTTAGCAGTAACCATTTCGTTTCCTGTTATATAAAGTGGAGACATTTGAACTGGGTTTTCCCATTTGGGTTCACCCAGTTCCAACACCAATTAAGTTGGTAACGGTGATGACAAAGAGAGTCAGGTACACGAATGTAAACAGCCGTGGATCTACCAGACCAGACCTCATCAAGGAAGATATTCCTAACCGCTCGGTCAATTCGTTGTTCTCACAGGAACAACGAAGTTTTGATCGCCTGATTCAGTCGACAAGTCCACTGAACTGCGAAACTCTGGAAATAGAGAGGTATCGGGAACTGGGACATCCGGATCGATTTGGGCCGGCCTTGGTTCACTAAACCCAACGATCACGACTTGATATGCCCCATTCCCAACCACCCCTTTACCTTCCTCAGCAGTGTCATACTTTCCATCAAGAATGGTCGCGTAACCAGCGGGCCCATCGTTGCCCTTGGCTGTATCAGGAACGAACCGGATACTTCCAAAAGGAACGGGAGCATCGGCATAAGTCACGGTCCCCTTTAACTCAGCGCGCTGTGGCCCGGAACCACCTTGCCCACAGCCGACGAAGAGTATACAGAGAAGTACAGAAGCACCGCACGACCATAAATTGCACTCGTAATTACAGAACCGCTGTTTCGGAATCCGCATTTCAATCATCCTTATTCAATTAAATTTCCAACATTGGAATGGTGAATTCCACAGCGCCTCTTTGGTGAATACCTCTCACTTGAAGTGGAGAAGAAACGGATCAGTTACACGAGGACCATGAGAACCCCATCAGTACCGAATTCTAAAATTCGCCGATAACGGTCCCGTCGTTGCGGTCTCCTAACGCGGTCAATGTCGCAAAGTTGATATTCTCCGAAAGGAACCTCACTGATCCATCTCCGAGTAGCGCATGGACTCCACCGGTATGCGCGGAAGTGAGAATAGTGTGTTTGTGATACGGCTGCGACATTCCATCAAGGGCGACTCCCCTGTAGTTGATTGGAAAGCGAATCGATGTCGTATTAATGGTCCAATCTGGCGTGGTCGTACGACCGGCAGACCAAGCTCCCCCCCTAAAATTGCTGCTGCGATAATCAAACTTGTCTCCGCTTTGGTTAAAGAAGTAGTTACTTTCCTCACTCACCATGAGCGTATTTGTCGTTCCGTCAGTAATGTCCCTGATCCTTGTCGAGCTCGCACCAGTAGAGCCACCCGATTTCACAATAATGCCATTGTAGACAGTGGTACCATAGGTGCTTGAAGCAAGGTCGTTTGGTGTTGCCTGGATAGTTGTGCTGCCTCCCCTGTAATAGGAACCATTGATCGCAACATAGTCGGCGACCTGATAGGTTCTTGTCCCATTCGAATGCGTCGCCGCAGTGCGAGTGGATGGACATGGACTTGACGGACAATTCAGCCCCGGAACGCGGAGTTGGTCAACCATGACCGCGTTGACGTTGGGGGTGGAAGCATAATGCATCGTCCAG
>CAXBFD010000023.1:0-74050 GCA_963974925.1 uncultured bacterium
CGTGTCGGGGGTTCGAATCCCTCCACCGCTACTCGTGTCACTTGATGACACGACCTGATAAACAAAAACGCCTGAATCCCCACTTTGAGGATTCAGCGTTTTTTTTGCTGTGTGTCGTTGAACGATTCAAAACAGAAGCATATTTCGTTCCCTGGGCCAGTCACTCCATCCCGCTGACACCTCTCCCCGGCAAGAGTGAAGGCTGACGCGACGGTGGGAGAAAGGGGAACTCGAAAGCGATCACAAAACGGGCCTCTTAGTTGAAGAGTATCCCAAATGCCAATCCTCTGCAGAAATCCCGTGAAGATTCAGACTCATAACGCGGGATGGAACAACCCGTTTGCTCAGCGATGCTGTCGGCCAGCTTATGATGCAGCGAGTGAATAAAGACCGCCGCCATCGTGCTTCAGTTTTCTCTGATTCGCCAGTTCCTGCCGAACGGCATTGGAATACTGGTTCGGCGGTTCAATGGCAATGACGACAGACCATTTCTCTGGCTGTCCCACTGTCATATTTCACCCCCCCACTGCGCACAATAATTGCCTTAGCCACAGGCAAGAAACAGAGCATCTCGGCCGCATAGACCATGAACGGTTACCTCTCTCTTGATGCATACCATCCAATCATGCGATGCGTATTCACTCAATATGAAATGACCATCCTGGTCTCATGTAGCAAGCTTCCCACGAATAGACAATTTCCTCCCAACCAAAATCGTTCGTGTAAATCGGAGTGCAAACGCCATTTTCTCCTTGCTACTTGCGATTACGACTTAACGGGTCAGGAGAGTCAGAATTTGGAATCGTAATCTGCGTGTCGGGGGTTCGAATCTCTCCACGGCTATTTGTGTCGCCTGATGACACCGTAAAATTCAAAACGCCGGATTCTTGATTGCAAAGATTCGGACGTTTCGCATTGGAATTTTATCTAACTCCTCCGCGGGGAACGAACACCCCCGATACGGGTTCGTAACCGGCAAATACAGGTTAGGCTGAAAGAAAACCCCTCTTTCAGCCGCTTTCTTAAAATCGTTCTGCCGCCGGTTGAGATTCGAATCTCTCTGCGGTAGCATGAGAAAATAGTAAAAACAAGAAGTTTACACTGCCATTGCCGGTTGATATATTTGGGCCACTGACTGGTTCCTTCCTGCTACACAACTATACATCCAGCCACAACTCTATCATTTTGCTTTGATCATTCTTCTCCGGGAGTTACCTCTATCATGGGTCTTTTTCGTCGTTTGACGTGTTTGATATTTTTCGTCTCCAGCATTGGGTTTCTCTCAGGCTGCGGAAACGCGCCCCAGGCGGAATCCAACGCCGACTCTACAGAAACCTCAATCGACACACGCGACCTGGAATCTCCCGAAGAACTGCTGAAAAAGGTCGAACAGGCCATCGAGCTTGCCCGCAAGCAATATCATCTGGAATCAGACAAGCATTCGCCCTGGGAAATTTATCATGGCATGCTGGCGTTCCGGAAAGATTACGAGATACAGAAAGAGGGCAAAAACGTAAATGCGCTGGAATGGATCTCCTCGGGCGTTTACTTCGACAAAGAGCCCTGGTTTCAAAAAACGGAATTTGGCGGCCGCGCGCATCCCTATACCAAATCGAATGCTTTCGAAGGACACAAAAATCAGTCGCTGGCCATTCTGGCGATGGCTGATGTCCCCCTGGATCACCAGTTCCAGACCCCCGACGGTCCGATTACCGTCGCCGAGATCGTTCACAACGCCCAAAAGGAGATGCAGGAGAATGAAGAAGTAACCTGGTCGCTATGGGGGCTCGTGCATTACCTGGGCCCTGATGCCTCCTGGCAGGATAAAAAAGGGGAAGAGTGGCATATGGAAGACCTGGTTTACATGCAAAACCAGACACTCACCAACGACTCCGCCTGCGGGGGAACACATGCGTTGTTCGCTCTAGCCTATGCCAGAAATACGTACCGCGATTCAGGACAGCGGCTGCGGGGTTACTGGCTGGAAGCCGATCAGAAACTCCAGCGATATATTGAAGAAGCCCGCGCGATGCAGAACTATGACGGTTCTTTTTCGTACGATTATTTCTTCCAGAAAAGTGCCAGCGAAAATTTCCAGGAACGTCTGGAAACGACAGGGCATACGCTGGAATTTTTAATGATGGCATTGCCCGACGAGCGTTTGAACGAAGAATGGGTTCGTAAAGCGATCTCGCTGCTGGCCAACGATCTGATCGAAAACAAAGACGAAAAGGTGGATTATTCAGCCCTGTACCATGCCATTGATGGCCTGGTCATTTACCGGGACCGCATGTCTCCCGATCGCTCTGCACAACTGGGTGGCAAAAAGTTTGTTGACGCAAACACAACCAAAACCGAGGTCAAAGTTCTGAAACCAGTTCTGCCCCCCGCTCCTGCCAAAACAGCAACGCCTCCTGCTCCCAAGTAATCGCGAGCAGGAGACTGCAGTTGATTCGTCAAGTCCAGCTTAGGCCTGGGGCGTGGTTGTATCCGTTGAGCCCGGTCCGCCGGATTTTAAACCGCTGCCGATATTCATCAGGAAAAAACCGGTCAGCAGAAAGTCGACTCCCACCAGCGTGCCCACGGCCCACAAGCCGGAAAGAGGCCACTGACTCCAGATCAGTCCGCCCAGCAGGAGAGAAATCACACCACTGAAGAGAATGCTGTTACGGCCATTATTCGGCTGAACACCAAAAGCCATGGCAATTTTCCAGGCTCCCTCGAAGATAAAAAACATCGCCATCAACATCGCCAGAAATTCCAGACCGAACAGCGGATGACTGATCACGCCGATCCCGCCGAGCATCATCAGTGCTCCCAGCAGAATGTGCTGAGTTTTGCCCGGAATATCATTTACCTGCGCCCCTTGAAGCACGTACAGAATGCCTCCCAGCAGCAACAGAAAGCCGATGACATACACAACCGCGGTGCCTGCGACAAACGGTGCGATCAGTGAAATGACTCCGATCACGCACAGGATGATTCCGGTTCGTTTGAAATCTTTCGGGGAAGGGAGGGGAGCATCAGACATCGATTGATCTCGCTTCTTGAAGGGGTAAAAAAGTATGTAAAACCAGGCAGTTTATAGCAATTATTCCGCCGCATGCTGCCTGCGGGAAGTCAGGCAGTCTCTGGTCATCAGAAAAGAGGGTTTGTCAGATCGAGCATTCAAAAAGCAGGCAACCATTGTTCCCAACTCAAATAAGCTCAGTCAAACCGGTTGCACAGAATACACTTGCAGAGAGTGGCGAGGCACAATATCTGATACGAACGACGACACTTCTCCACTGCCTCTCCTGTTCGCAAGAAGGTTGGATCTCTCACCACCCCTCTCTCAATACTTTCTCGGCTGCGGGAATCAGACTGCTTCAGAAAAAATGATCCGTTACTTTTCGAAGTCGGATTTCACAAATCGTGGACGTAATGGACTACTCGACTCTCATAATTGGCACACCGTCTGCTTATTAAATGATGTTATTTAATCCCCTGTCGTTTTGAAATCTGTGGTCAGAACCATATCTGAAAAAAAAACGCCACCGTCCATTAAAAACAGGACAGAGGCGTTGAGTTGTTTCGTTTCCGGGAAAGGAATTCGGGCTTGGTTTTCAGATGAAACGTCAAGGGATTAGCCTCGCCGGCTTTAATCTCTGCACTCGACTCGCTCATCTTCGGGTCAGTGTGACATTTTAAAAGCAATTCGGTTTCGCCTGATTTGGTTTCAGCCAGTATTCAATGAATTGATACATCTGCTCATTGGATTCGGGGTTGGGGGCGTGTTTTTCGCGGTTGGTCATCGCGACCCGATTTTCATAACCCAGAAATCGATTGACGGCGACACTGTGATTGAGGGCCCGCCATTGTTTGGGCTGATCCTCCGAACCGCCGGAAACCAGAAACGGACGCGGCGCCATTAAGGCGTGTAACTCATGCAGATCATAGCCTTCTTTGATGAGTCGTTTATAGAGGCCCGTCCGCGGATTTTCTTCCGTTGGTAACCCCCCTTTGCGAAAGTCCGGCCCCTCATAACCGAGGTACCAGGGCTCCCAGTAATTCACGCTGGGTCTGCTTTCGTCAAACACGATCCCGCCGTCGGACCAGGCGGCACAGGCAAACTTATCATACAGACAGGAAGCAAACATCGCCCATTTGCCACCATACGAATGCCCGACGATGCCGATTCGTTTCGGATCCACCTCTTTCCGATTCTCCAGAACATGAAACGCATTCGCAGCGCCGTAAGCTAACGCAGACAAAGGCTGGATTTCCGCTTTCTCTCGATTGGGGTAGTAGAGAGAGTAATCGTGGCCGACCGAAAATGTAACAAAACCCCGCTTCGCCAGTTGATACGCAAAGTCCCGATCCTCACCTTTCAAACCCACACCTGTCTCTGGTTCATAGAACACAACCAGCACGGCCGGCGTCTGATGGTCCGGCCTGGCACCATCCGGAATCAGCAGATAACCGGTATTCGGATGCCCCGGCGCAATATCAAATCGAACCGTGTACTGCGTGAAATTATCCCGGTGTTCCTGTTTCAGATACTCTACTTTGGGATGTTCATTCACAGGAGGCCACTCGCCCAGCATCGCATGCCACGTCTTCAGGATTTCCTGACGACGCGTCTGCCAGTCCTCAGGTGTTTTGACTGGACGACCATCATAAAACTTCAGCGGCGTTTTATAGTTTCCCAGATCACCCTTGAACTCCTTCGGCGGTTCAAAATAAGGTGCAATCTGCTTCCAGAGCTTTTGCGTTGAATCCGATTCTGCATTCCCTGTTTTTTCGCCTGCCCCGCTGAAGGAAACAGAAACCGTTAAAAACAAGCTTAATATTCCGCAGGATATCAATGCTTTCATACCTATGCACTCCGCTCAAGGTTGTTGTAATCAATGTCGATTCTTATTAAAACCCGAAGTTAACATCATAACTTGTTGATACGTACAAATAAACTCATCACAATAAATTCTTGATTTAGCCCCCAGAACAACTCAAGATGATCTGCGACAATCACAAATCATTCCGGGTTTCCGATTTAGTTCTCTTTGATGATCAAGGATACGATGCCATGCTGCGATTCCTGTTTTCCTTGCTGCTAACTTTCACTTTGATTGCTTCGTCTGCTTTCGCCGCGAATAAGCCCAAAACGCAAAAACCGACCCGGGCGGACGTTTCTTATGGTCCCCACAACATGAATAAACTGGATTTCTGGCAGGCAGAAGGGAAGGGCCCGCGGCCACTGTTGGTTTACATTCATGGCGGCGGCTGGATCGGCGGTGATAAAAACAGCGTCGGCGCGATACAGCCTTTTCTCGATAAAGGCATCTCCTATGCGTCGATCAACTACCGGTTGACTGGCGAAGCCTCACTGCCGGCTCCGGTGCATGATGCCGCTCGTGCGATTCAGTTCATCCGTTCCAAAGCCGATGAATGGAATATCGATAAAACGAAAATCGCTTTGACCGGCGGCAGTGCAGGGGCCTGCACTTCGATGTGGTTATTACTGCACGATGATCTGGCCGATACCAAAGCCAAAGATCCCGTGTTGCGCGAATCCACACGCGTCACCGCTGCTGCGGTGGCAGCCGGCCAGACTTCGATTGATCCCAAAGTCATTGAACCCTGGCTCGGCCCCAATGTACTCAAGCATGCCATGATCTATAAATCAGTGGGAGGCAAGAGCATGCAGGAGGTCATGGACAACTATGAGAAACACGCAGCCCTTTACAAAGAATTCTCTCCTTATAACCATCTGACCGCCGACGATCCACCACTCTTAATGACCTATAACAACAACATGAAACTCCCCTCTGAAAATGCCGGTCACGGAATTCATCACCCCGTGTATGGAGTCAAAATGAAAGAAAAAGCCGACAAGGTAGGAACCGAATGCCACCTCCTGATTCCCGGCGTTTCCACGTCAAAACAATACGCCAATCCAAACGAGTTTTTGATGGATCAGCTGTTGAAAAAAGATTCCTGATTCGAATTTCTAACGTGGAATCATCTAAGAACACAGAGACCAAACTGTTTTGATCTCTGTGTTCCTTTTTATTTTCCGTTCATTGCTGAAACAGTTCCGGTGCCAGACGCGGGTCAGATAAATCCAGTTGATACATGATCTGATTATAATCGTAGCGGGGCGTTTTGACTTCGTTCCCTGAAAACAGCGTTGTGTAAGTCCCTTCAAAATAGATCAACCGCCCGTTTTTTTCCGCAAACATCGGGTGCTGTTTCGGATTATAAAAGCTGTACTTGTCGTGCGTCACAATCTTGCAGGCCCACTTCCAGGGGCCCAGAGGACTGTCCGCTTCGGAATACCAGATCTCGCCCAGCACAGAGGTTCCGAATTTCTGCGACGCGATCATCGTCCACTTTTTGCGATAAGCATTCCAGGCGACCGAACTGTTATGAATTTGAACGACCTGTTTCGTCTTTAGATCGCGCAGATAAAAATAACCTTCCTCCGGGGATATTTTTCCCTGTTGAATCAGCTTCTGTTCCAGTTCATAACTCAATGGAGTCAGATTTTTGCGCCACTGATATCGCAGTTGACCTTCCACGTCCCGATCCACGGCCCATTCCGCGGTGCCTGTCCCCGGTTTCAGATAGGTATAGGTTTCATACTCGGATAAATCCGCCAACGCGGCAGGTGTCGCGGGCACCCGGATCAAAGGAGCCGCCAGACCAAACAATACATACGCAACCCCATCCATTTGATGTTTCACCGGATGCCCCGCTGGAAAAAGCCGGGCATCAAAATCAAACACGTTTTGTTTCTCAAACTGCTTGAATTCATCATTGAATTCCACCAGCCCCCGCTCATAAACAGTCAGAGTCCCTTTGACTTTGACATATTTCGCAAACAGGCGTTCTGCCCCAGATTCAGCTTTCAACGCCACCAATGCATCAATCCAGGTCGGTCCCTCTCCCGGCAGATCACAGGTCTTCCTGGCAAAACCGGTTTCATCCAGAAAATAATTCAGTCTGACGCCCTGTTCAATATCCAGGCCCCCCTGAGCAGGCAATTCGGAGACGGCACCAGGGACATCAAAATTCCCTAATGGATAACCTGGTTTGTTGGTATCTCCCCAGAACCAGTAGACTTTATTTTTGAAGACCGTATTCTGGACGCTGTCCGATCCCAGCACACGCCCATTCAATACCGACTGTTTCAACGGAACCGACTCTCCTGTCAGAAGACTGTCCCGATAAATGCCCCCGCCGGTCACTCGATACAGCCTCCGCGCCAGATTGATCCGTTTCATCTTTAAGACCGCTTTGCCTCCCGGCATCACTTGCAGTTTTTTACCGCTAAATCCAAACCCGTCCCTGGGGTATTCATAACCGTGGCTGCGAACAGAAAAATAAACTTCCTGATTCATCAAACCTGGTTCATTAAAGGCAACAATTCCATTGCTGTCAGTCACATGCAGAACCTGATTTACCGTTCCCAGTTCCACCAGCGGAATCCCGCGTTCGGTTTCTGCGTCTATTACCCGAATCTGAAAATAATCCGCCCCCCTCAATGAAAGGGGAGAGCAGAGCATCAGCGCGAGTAACAGGGAATACAATTTTGACATGAAATCCCCTCTGAACTTTTCCCTGCCATACTACCGGTGAAAACGAAGAACCCCTTCCGTCAGGTCTTTTTTTCGTTATACTGAAATTAGTTCCCTGATCGAATCAGGAGCTTCGTTACCACTCATCATAATCTTCCCTCTACGATTAATCTCTCCTCAATTCCTGAAAACGAATTTCATGCAACGACGACGATTTTTACAGCAGTGTGGCATCTTTGGTTCTGGTATCTACAGTCCCACCTTCCTGCAGGCTTTGTTATCGCGCAAGTGTTACGCTTCCTCCCCGAAGGAACTCAAAGCGGATGTCGTGATCATCGGTGGCGGCCTGGGGGGTTGTGCCGCTGCGTTAGCCGCTTGCCGCAACGGGTCTCATGTGATTCTGACAGAGCCAACAGACTGGATCGGCGGTCAGATTTCGCAACAGGCAGTCCCTCCCGATGAGCATCAATGGATTGAATCGTTCGGACGAACAGAATCCTATGCGCATCTGCGAACTCTGATTCGGGGATACTATAAGCAGCATTACCCCTTAACCAGTAAAGCACAGCAGATCGCCCATCTGAATCCCGGCAATGGTTCCGTTTCGCGTATCTGCCACGAACCGAAAGTCGGCATCGCGGCGCTGCAGTCGATGCTGGCTCCCGAAATCAGCCGCGGCCAACTGACGCTACTCCTGAACACCCAACCCATCAGTGCCTGTCAGACTGGCGACCGTATCAAAACCGTGACCTGCCAGACCCTGGGTGCGGGAACCCCGGTTACCCTGCACGGAACCTGCTTTATCGATGCCAGCGAAGAAGGGGACCTGCTGCCGTTAACGGGAACCGAATACGTATTGGGGGCGGAATCACAGGCTGAAACCAGCGAACCACATGCTCCGGAACAGGCGAACCCGGCCAACATCCAGGCATTTACTCATTGTTTTGCCATCGATCATCTCGAAGGGGAAGACCACACCATCGAACGCCCGGCGATGTATGATTTCTGGAACAATCACGTCCCCCCGTTAACCCCCGCCTGGTCAGGTAAGATTCTTTCACTCTATTATTCCCAACCACGAACCTTAAAACCCAAAGAACTTTCCTTTGTACCTTGCGGCACGGAAACGGCTGCACCAAAAACAAAATCGCTGAATCTCTGGCTCTATCGACGGATGATCGATCGCAACAACTTCACACCAGGCGCTTATCCCAGTGATATCACCGTCGTGAACTGGCCGCAGAATGACTACATGCGGGGCAACATCACGGATGTCTCACCGGCTGAGCGAGAGCAGCACATCAATGCCGCCAAACAGCTCAGCCTTTCCTTACTTTATTGGCTGCAAACCGAAGCCCCTCGTCCGGACGGTAAACAGGGCTGGAAAGGCCTGCGTCTGCGAAAGGATATTGTCGGCACCAAAGATGGGCTGGCAAAATACCCGTATATTCGCGAGTCCCGCCGCATCCGAGCCGAATTGACCATCAAGGAACAGGATCTGACCTATTCCGAACGATTTAAAATCGCAGGCAAAACCCAAAAACCGCTGCTCGCCAAACCATTCGATGATACCGTCGGCATCGGATATTACCACCTGGACCTGCATCCCAGTTCAGGTGGAGACAACTACATCGACATGGGCAGTGTCCCGTTTCAGATTCCTCTGGGAGCGATGATTCCGCAGCGTGTCGAAAATCTGATTCCCGGTTGCAAAAATATCGGCACCACACATATCTCGAATGGCTGCTACCGATTGCATCCCGTGGAATGGTCTATCGGGGAAGCAGCTGGCGCCTTGTGTGCTCAAGCGATTTCCAGACAAACCACGCCGCGCAAAATTCGCAACGATCAGCGGCAGCTCCAGGATTTCCAGACAGCTCTGACAAAGCAGGGGATCGAACTCGAATGGTCGAAGCTCCGTTAACTGCGTACCAGCGGTAGCATGTGCTTTTGTAAAAACCAGCGATCAAGCAGCACTTTACGGGTGAACCACCTGGATGACATCAATTGTCGGCCCAGGAACTGGCGAAAGGTGGCGGGCAAAACAGTGGTTCCCGGGTCGTCAGCCCACTCGCCATATCGCGCAAAGAGTTTCTCCTGATATGAAAGCAGACGTGCTTTTGCATAGTCAGGTTGGCAGTTGCGAATCACATCGGCGGCGATTAACCCTGTTTCAATGGCAGGCCGGATTCCTTCCCCACTTTGCGGCGAAGCCATTCCGACAGCATCGCCTGCCAGTAAGAGACTGTCATCAACAATTGTTCGTTTTTGCAGTCCATACAGCCGATAGGCATGCCCTTTGAACTTACCGAGAATTTCCCTGGGAACTCGCCCTTGCTGATCCAGATAGTCAGTAAACTCTTCGCGGACTGCGGAGAGTTGTTTTTCTCCCTCGCGTCCCATGCCCACATTCAAATATCCGTCTTTCAAAAAACACCAGCCGTATCCTTTCAAATCGCGGCAGAAATAAAGCTCTGGAGTATCAGGCTGTACACGACAAGCATTTAACTGCTCCGGAGTGAGTGGAAATTCCGACTCCTGCGCTAACACTACAGATTTTTCCGACGCGTGCTCCTGATTCAGCCAGCGGGCCACCGGACAGAAATGACCACCTGCGCCGACGATCACTTTTGCATGGAGTGAACCATTCACGGTCCAACCACCGTCCGCGTGTTCAATCGATTTGAAAGCTTCACCTAATCTTGTGCGGGCGCCAGAGCGTTTGAGTAAATAATCATCAAACTCACAACGGCGGATTCCATAACTGACGACCTGCGAATACTCGGTCTGAATCGCAGTATCACCAATGACTCCGGTGCGAAAACGGGTAATTGGCTGGAGAATATGATCTTGCGCGTAAACGGATAAATCCAGCTCCAGCAGCCTGGCTACGGCCGGCGTGATCCAGCCTGCGCAGACTTTATCACGCGGAAAAGTGGCTTTATCCAGAAGCAGTACGTCCAACCCGGAATCACGCAGTCCCCAGGCACAGGAGGAACCCGCCGGTCCTCCCCCAATGATCAGGACATCACACGTCTCACCATCCATAACTGCTTGATCCTTTTATCGAGAGTCGGTAGATGGATTCTGATATAGACCGACACGAGTCCAGGGAATCTCATTATTTCCACCATTCGTAAAGACCACCTGAAACAATTGCAGAGAGCCGGCACGAAATGCGGCAACTGAAGCTGCCAGATAAAGACGCCAGGTGCGAATGAAATCCTCATCAAACATCTCTCTGACCTGGTCGATATTCTGTTCATACCTGTCTAACCAGTGTTCCAGCGTGATTGCATAATGCAGGCGAATATTTTCGACATCGAGAATCGAAAATTTCTGCGGTTCGAAAATCTGCATCATCTCGCTCAAACTGGGAACGTGCGCCCCGGGAAAAATTCGTTTGGTCGTCCAGCTGTCCAGTACGCGCGGCGAGTTGCACCCGATAGAATGAACTAATCCACGACCATGGGGGCTTTGGCAACGGGAGATCACTTCTCCCAGTTTTTCATAATTTTTCAGGCCAACATGTTCCAGCATTCCGACAGACACGAATGAGTCGTAGCTGCCCGTAATATTCCGCCAGTCATCTTCTACAAATTCTACACGATCACTCAATCCTTCTGCCTTGGCACGTTCACGCGCATAGACAATCTGTTCGTGAGAAATATTAAAGGCTTTCACTTTGGCACCGTAATGTCTGGCCATATGCAAAGCCAAAGCGCCCCAGCCACACCCCGCTTCGACCACCGTATCGCCCGGTTTTAAACCGACCTTACGGCAGACATGGTCCATTTTTGCAATTTGTGCTGCTTCCAGGGACATTTCCGGATCTGAAAAATAAGCACACGTGTAAGCCAGTTGCTGATCCAACCAGAGCTCATAGAACTCGTTTCCAATATCATAATGATGATGAATATTGCTCCGGGCCGCGTCGATCGTATTCCGTTTTAACCAGCTCAAGCCTTTGCGGATACCGTCTCGATAAAAGTGCTTTGTATCGACAAAATGCGTGCAGCGGTTAATGGCTTCATTGAAGGCAATCAAACCACCTTCTACTTCAATCGATCCCCGGGAATAGCCATCACCAAAATAGAGACTGGGATCAATCAGCAGCTTATACAGCGTACTGCGATGATGAATATAAACACGGACGGAAGGTGAGGTTGTGGAAGTCGTAATCACGGAATTGTCCCATAAAACAACTTCAATTTCCGGATTACCCGCTTTCTGCAACATGGTCCGCATCAGCCATTTTTCAATAGCGGTTGCGTTGCCCGCTGTCTGCTGCGGATCTGGTAAACGTGAATGACGATCTGAAAGAATGACGCTGCCTTCAGAATCAGACGTTTCCTCGGGGTGTGTACGCTTCGGTGTTGAGTCAGACTTAGTTGGATTCACGATCGTTCTCCTGACCTGCGATAATCAAATTCTCACCTGATTACAGAGCGCTCTTCGTTATTCCTCAAAAAAAATGAAAACCGGTTTCCACTTCATATTTTCTCTTCCACTATGAAAATTTCAAATCATTTTAACAGTTCTGCACATTTATCTCAAAATTATCAGCGAAGAACCGGCTGCAAACTTTTCCTGGAATGTCAATTCCATTTATTTTGAGCAGGTTTTCATCCTCTGAACGCGTCAAAAAAAATTCAGTTCGGACCAGAGACGCACCAGCTTGACCTTACCCCAGCTTGCGCAAGTCCCAGCTTATTTTACCGGACTATTACCATTTACCAGCACAAAACAGACCTCTGATTTTTTTCGTTCCCGGGTCAGACTTTGGTAATTTGGGCTTGGAATACCGCTCTGGGAAATGCTACAATTGATCATATCAATGGTTTTTTATCATTGTCATCACACCCGAAATGCCTGCCAACCGATACCTACTCTAAACTCCTGCCACTCCTTGAGAAAGAAACACCTATGCTGTCTATCTGGGGACCAGAAACGAAGCTCTGTGATCGTATTTCACGTCGGGAAATTCTGAAAATCGGTGCGCTGGGAATGGGTGGCCTGAGTTTGCCCCAGCTCCTGCAGGCAGAGTCGGCAACGGGAAAAAGCAAACGCCAAAAGGCCGTCATCATGATTTATATGTGTGGTGCCCCTTCGCATCAGGACATGTACGATCTGAAAATGGATGCCCCCTCGGAAATTCGCGGTGAGTTCCGCCCGATCAATACCAGGGTTCCCGGTTTTCAAATTTGTGAGCATCTTCCGCGTCTCGGAAACATCGCTGAAAAAATCATTCCGCTCCGTTCTGTGCACGGTTCGCCCAATGGTGCCCATGATTCATTTATTTGCTACACAGGTCGAAAAACACAAAATCAGCCAGCCGGTGGTTGGCCTTCCATCGGTTCGGTTGTTTCCAAACTGCAAGGCCCCGCTGACCCCGCTGTACCACCATTTGTAGGGTTGTCTCCGGACACCGGTCATCCCCCTTATGGATCTCCCGGGCATCCCGGATTTCTGGGAGTGAGCCATTCCGCATTCCGTCCTTCCGGTCCTGCACGTAAGAATATGGTCCTGAACGGCATTGATGCAGCGCGACTCAATGATCGTAAACAGTTACTGGCGTCGTTTGATCAGTTTAAACGCGACGCAGACGCCAGCGGCTCGATGACGGGCATGGATGATATGAACCAGCAGGTTTTCAATATCCTGACATCCAACCGCCTGGTTGATGCCCTCGATCTTTCGCAGGAAGACGCAGCCACCAGAGAACGCTATGGCAAAGGTGATCCCAAAAACTTCGGCGATGGTGCACCCCGTAATCTCGAGCATTTCCTGATGGCCCGACGGTTGGTCGAAGCAGGAGCCAGAATCGTCACTTTAAATTTCGGTCGCTGGGATTTTCACAGTAACAATTTCGGCGGATTAAAAGACACGCACCTTCCGCAGTTTGACCAGGGCTTAGCCACGCTGATTGAAGACCTGCACGAACGCGGCATGGCGGATGACGTTGCCGTCGTCGCCTGGGGTGAATTCGGACGCACTCCAAAAATCAATAAAGATGGCGGCCGCGATCACTGGCCTGCCGTCGGCGGCGGTTTACTGGCCGGCGGCGGTTTCAAAACCGGCCAGGTCATCGGAAGTACGGACCGTATGGGAGCCCAGATCGCAAACCGACCGATTCACTTTGGTGAAGTCTTCGCTACTCTGTATCATCACCTGGGAATCAACTTCACCAATGCCCCGATTGAGGATCTGTCTGGCCGACCGCACTATCTGGTCGATGGCTATGAACCCATGCCCGAAATCATTTAATCTCTTTTTGGGGCCGGAGAAAATCCATCCTTTAGCTTTTCAGCGTGACCCGCTACGATATGTATCAGCCGACAAGGCAACTTTTCAGACGATACATAATTGACGGGATTCTAAGATGGCCAGAGCAGGGATGGATGACGCGTTACTGGATAAACTCCACGAATACTGGGGCTACGCCGAATTTCGACCGCTCCAGCAGGAGGCTATGACGGCGGTTCTGGAAGGCCGTGATTCCCTGGTCGTGCTTCCCACCGGCGGAGGCAAATCGCTCTGTTATCAGGCCCCCGCACTCTGTATGGAAGGCATGGCGGTCGTGGTCAGCCCGTTGATTTCACTCATGAAAGATCAGGTTGATGCGTTGCGCGTCTGTGGAATTTCCGCCGCTTATCTCAACAGCTCGCAGGATCAGGAGGAATCCCGACGTGTGATGCGGGATGTGCGCGCGGGAGGAATCAAACTGTTGTATGTGGCGCCTGAACGGTTGATGCTGGAAAGTATGCTCTGCCTGCTGGGCGAGATCAAACTGTCTTTTATCGTGATTGATGAAGCGCACTGCGTGAGTATGTGGGGACACGACTTTCGACCACATTACCGAGAACTGCAGGAATTAAAAAACATCTATCCGAAGTGCGCCATTCACGCTTATACTGCCACTGCCACCGAACAGGTACGCTCTGATATCGCGAGGCAACTCGCATTGAAAAAACCGGAAATTCTGATCGGGTCCTTCGACCGCCCCAACCTGACGTATTCTGTCGCACGGCGTGCCGACCGTTTTTCTCAGGTATGCGAAGTTCTGGATCGTCACCCAAATGAATCGGGAGTCATCTATTGCATTTCCCGTGCAGACGTCGAATCGCTCAGTGAGTCGCTCAACAATGCCGGTTATGAAACCAGGCCCTATCACGCCGGATTACCAGATGAGGAACGCGGAGCCAATCAGGAAGCCTTCATCCAGGATCGTGTCGATGCGATCGTGGCCACAATCGCGTTCGGCATGGGCATCGATAAACCCAACGTACGATATGTGATTCACGCCGGCTTGCCGAAGTCACTCGAAAATTATCAACAGGAAAGCGGCCGGGCAGGGCGGGACGGCCTGGAAGCGGAATGCGTGTTACTTTACTCCGAGCAGGATGCCATGATCTGGAAACGAATCCTGGACGATCAGCCGGAGGAATCGAAGGTAACCGCTTTGCAGTCTCTGCAGGCCATCCAAAACTACTGTCACGCTTTTGACTGTCGGCACCGCTATCTGATGCAGCACTTTGGACAGGACCTGGAGCAGGATTGCGAAACTGGCTGCGATCTTTGTCGTGGTGATTTTCAAAAGGTCGACAACGCACTGGAAACCGGTCAGAAAATTCTTTCTTCTATTTTCAGACAGGACCAGAACTTTGGTTCATCCTACACGGCTGCGGTTTTAAAAGGATCAAAAGACAAAAAAGTGCTTGCCAACCGGCACGATCAACTGAGTACTTACGGACTGCTTAAACAAGAAAGTCTGGCCACCATTCGCCACTGGGTGAATCAACTGGTGTCTCAAAAATTCTTGACCAAAACTGCCGAGTATCAACAACTGCGAATCACCGACTCCGGCTGGAAATTATTGCGGGGGGAGGTGACTCCCCAACTCATGCGTACGACACAGGAAACAAAGTCTCCCCGAACGCGTGACACAAAAGACGAAATGGCAAACTTGAACTGGAAAGGTGTCGACAAGGGGCTCTTCGAACAATTGCGCAGCCTGCGAAAAGAAATCTCCAGTGAAAAAGGTCTGCAGCCTTACATGGTTTTTGGAGACACGACCTTAAGAGAACTGGCCCGCCACAAACCCCAGACGCTGCCGCAATTTCTCGAAATCTGGGGAGTCGGTCAGAAAAAATGCGATGATTTTGGACAGCAGTTTCTGGACTGTATCGCCAGCTTCAACGGCTGAAAACGACCTGAAAGCTCATTTCACAAGCAACTTGCCATCACCTGAATTCAAGCTGCCTGATCGTTTTGTTTCTTAATATGCTTCTGCGCGCCACCACAGCACAACGCTGTAAGCCGTAACTATTCATCTAGTTAACAGGTTCCCCGAGTGTATTTTCCTGTTTTTCGCAAAATCTGATGTGAGAAATCTTGCAGGGGAGTCGATGGAAGGATAACATTCCCGTATTGAGATTGAGTTTCAATTTCAATCAGCCAGCCAGCAAATATGGTTTTTCACCATCGGTAGCCAGCCAGCCAGAACAATTGGCCATTGAATTGGGTCAGATCCGATTCAATATTTTTATTCTGGTAACCCGCTACAAATCAGGAGAAACCATGTTACCCCGCCCCAAACCAAGACGCGCCTTCACGCTGATTGAACTTCTGGTGGTCATCGCCATCATCGCGATTCTGATCGCCTTACTGCTCCCCGCCGTCCAACAGGCCCGCGAAGCCGCCCGCCGCTCCAGTTGTAAAAACAATATGAAGCAGATCGGCCTGGCAATGCATAATTACCACGATGTCCATACCTCACTGCCTATGGGCGTGAACGTTCTACAGTACAGCCCTTTTGTGGCCATTTTACCATATCTTGAACAAACCAATTTACAGAATTTATATGATTTCGACATCGGCTATAGTACTCCTACAAACTTGATCGCGATTAACCAGACAATACCTGTATTTCTTTGCCCCACAATGGTCATTCCTCGCGCTGTGCCTTTAGTCTCTTGCAATGAACCAGGGGCTCCCACCAGCTATGGAGCATCCATGGGACTTCATGAAGGATCAGATGATGGGTCAGCAGGAAATCCGGATGGTATGTTCCCGGGTCGCAACTATGAAACTACTCCACCTACGCGTTTCCGAGATGTGACAGACGGACTTACTAATACGATCATGTGCGGTGAATTCAACTATCGCCTAGAGGATTACACTTGGTCGAGCTACACATGTGGTGGAGACCCTTCCACTCATGGAACCCCACGCTGGGGCGGACACCGCTGGGGCGGAGGTTACCCGGGAGTAGCCATGGGCGATACAAGCGGTGACTTCAATGTAAATCTGACCGCAAACCGTTTGACTTGGCGGAGTGACCATGTAGGTGGTGCCCACTTCCTGCTAGGGGATGGTTCCGTTCGCTTTGTGAGTGAGAACATTGATGCCGGAACTCTCGACTCGCTTGCTACCAAAGCTGGTGGTGAAGTGATTGGTGAATATTAAACCTCGCATTCTTCAAAAATAAGTCTCATTCTGGATGGCCTTACAGAAGCAAATAAAAAATCGCTGTAACAGGCAAAATGCTTCTGCAAGAGCCATCAGAGGAGTTTTAAAATGTCCCAAAAAGCTGAACCAACAATGAATAATCAATACAATCACTTATCCTTTAGATCAGGCCTACTACTCAGTTTACTTTTATTGAGTTGCCTCGGTTGTAGCGGAGCTAAAGAGGATCCGCGTGGAGACCGCATCCCTGTTTCAGGTCTCATCTATTACGATGGAGACCCATTAACGAGTGCCCGGATTCTTTTCATTTCAGAGTCCCCTGAAGGAAAAGTAAAATCGGCCGGCATCGTTCGTGAAGGCATTTATCAGATTCCTGAACAAGGAGGACCGGTTGCCGGTAAAGCACGTGTCGAAATCTACCCTACCTATCCTGAATTGGAAGAACTGGAGCAACTAAAAAAAGAAGCAAAAAAACAGGGAAAGCTATTTAAAGACCCTTCCAGTGTCAAAATCCCTGCTGCTTACAACAAGAATTCCAAGCTGACGGCTGACATCACTAAAGACGGAAAAAACACATTCGAATTTAAGATCGAATCCAAATAACCTAAAATTACTTTCCTCGACCACATACGGAGACATCTCATGAAGTTCCAACAAACGGTTCTACGCGAACTGAAACAATGGGGCCTCGCCGGGCTGATTGTCCTGCTGACGCTCTCGGCGACGATGCAATGGACGCCCGCCAAAGATCAAGCAAAACCTGCCTCGAAAGAGGAACAGGCGGAAGCCACAAAACTCTATCAAAAAGTAAGAGAAGCACGCGCCCTCTGGCAGGATTTCCCCGGATTCACTGCCGATGTCACCGTTAGCTATAATGGTGAAACAACCCAGGGAAAACTCACCGCCGACAAAGACTTCAAAGTGATACTCAGCCTGGATAACGAGCAACTGAAAGAGTGGAGTCAGCCTAAGCTGAATTCCGTCATCGGGCATCGCAAATACCGTCAGCAGAAACCGATTCCTGCGACTTTTGCCGATGATCAAGTCAATCACCCGCTGGGACGTCTCGTGAATATCGATGGTCAAAATACTTCCTTTCGTCTGCAGGACGATGTCATGACTGAAGTCCACCGTCGTTCCGATAAATCATGGTTCACCATTACAACACTCGACGTCTGGCATACCAAAGAAGGCGGAATTCTGCCTCGCGATACAGCTGTGACATACCGCAACCCGAAAACCGGAGCGATCACATCCAATCGCAGCAACACCTTTTCCTTCAAGCGTGTGGGAAATTTCGACCTGCCGGAAACGATGCTGACGGTAGACTGCAGTGAAAACTTCGAGAGAAACGTCGGTTCAATCAAACTGTCCAACTTCAGCTTGATCACTCCCGAAACGATCTCACAGACAGAATCTAAATAACTTTGAATCAACCCACCTTTTTCAATTCAAGAGAACGCGCATGAAAACTTTTCAATGGATCACTGCCATCGCCTGCCTGCTGGCGGTCTTGATGACAAACCAGGCTTACGCTCATTTCCTCTGGCTCTTACCTCAGGCAGAAGGCAAAAACAACGCCGCCAGGGTTCAACTTTATTTTGGAGAAGCCGCTGAACCTGATGACCCGGATCTGCTCAAAAAACTCACTGACATCAAAGTTTGGGAAAAGTCGCAGAAAGGTCAACTGCAAACATATCAATTAACAGCTGGCGATGATTCACTGTTCATCACTCCGGAACCCAAAGGAGCAGGCAGAGCAGCCTATGGCCTCGACCATACTTACGGCGTCATCACCCGCGGCGACAGTCAGTTTCTGCTGAAGTATTATGCCAAAGCATTTCCGCAAAAAAGCCAGCGTGTCTGGGACAAAATTTCCTGTTCGGAACAACTTCCGCTGGAAATCGTTCCCGTCCTGAAAGGGGAAGAAGTCACGTTGCAGGTTAACTGGAACGGCAAACCACTGGCAGACGCCGAACTCAAACTCATTGGCCCTGAAACCAGCAGTAAAACCGTGACCGCGACCACAAACGCAAAAGGACAATTCCAGACGAAATTAACAGACGGCGTCTACTCGATTCGTACAAAATATACGGAAGAGAAAAAAGGCGAACACAATGGCGACAAATACGACACCATCAGACACTATTCCACATTGACTCTGCCTTTCGTCGCTCTGTCAGAAAACAACAAAACAGCAGCGACAGAAACGGCGCCTGCAGCAGACAGCAAATTCCCTCAGCTGCCTGATGCGATCTCCAGCTTCGGAGCAGCCGTCAGCGGCGATTATCTTTACGTTTACAGCGGTCATATCGGACGTGCTCACGCACACAGTGCTGAAAACCTCTCGCAAAAGTTCCAGCGTTTGAACCTGAAACAACCGAAAGAATGGGAAGCATTGCCACTGAAAACCCCGCTGCAGGGTTTGGCGATGGCTCCGCACGGTGACAGCGTTTATCGCGTCGGCGGCCTCTCCGCGACCAACAAAGCCAAAGAAGATGCTCTGCTGGAATCAATCTCCACGGTTGAACGTTATTCTCCTGAAAAGAAGATCTGGGAAGCGGTCGAATCAATGCCCGCAGGACGTTCCTCGCACGATTCCGTCTTTCTGGGAGACCAGTTGTATGTTGTCGGCGGCTGGACCATGCAGAAAGGTGATGAATCCATCTGGCGGGACGACATGCTCGTACTGGATGCTTCACAGGAAAAACCAAAGTGGAAATCCATCAAGCAACCGTTCCAGCGACGCGCTCTCTCTGCAGCCGCCCATCAGGGACAGATTTTCGCCATGGGGGGAATCGACGAAAGTGGCGATATCAGCCATGAAGTGGATATTTACTCTCCTGAAACAGACAAATGGACCAAAGGCCCTGAACTGCCCGGAAGTACGATGAACGGTTTTGGCACCACTGCCTGGAGCATTGGCGGAAACCTCTATGTCAGCGGTATGGACGGCGATGTATTCCAGCTGGATAAGGAAAACAACAGTTGGAAAAAATCGGGAACCCTTTCGACTCCGCGATTCTTCCACCGTCTGCTGCCGGACGGGAACGGAGGACTGCTCGCCATTGGTGGTGCTTCACGCAAAGGGCATCTGAAATCGATTGAGCAGGTGAAACTGAATTAAAAGCGACTATTCCGCTTGAAGAGACAAGAGTTCCACTGAGGATACGCCCCATTTCCGGGAGCTCTTGTCTCTCCTCTTATTCCGGATCAAACTGATTCTTTCCCTACAGTGGAGAATACGATGGAAATTCAAAATACATTGCAGAAAGCGATCGGCTGCTTCCAACAGGGGCTGCACAAACAATCTCTTGAGATCATTTCTCAACTTCTGGAATTCCATCCCCATTCAGGAACAGCCTGGGAACTGAAAGGCCTTGTCGAAGATTCACTCAGTTGGCTGAACAAGTCGATCTGTTCGCTTGAAACGGCGACGACATTCGCTCCGATCTCAGCCTCCGGTCAGTACGTATTGGCTAAAAATTACCTGCAAATCGGTAAACATGCTCTGGCGAAATCTGTCTTTTCCATTCTGCTTCAAAGAAACGATATTCCGGAAAAACTACTGCCGGCGGTCGCTGCTTTACTGGGACAACATCCTGATCTGACTCATTTAGCCCTCGAAGCCTGCAGAAAATCAGTTCAACTCAATCCGGAAATCGGCAACTCCTGGTTAGCCATGGCCTGCTTTATGGGAAAGCTGGGGTACCCTCCACAACATCGAGCAAACGTGCTCCGCAAGGCGGTGTCCATTGATCCGGAAAATCGTCACTGCCGAATGGCTTTGAGTCATTTGCTGTTGCAGTCCGGTCAAATTGATGATGCCTATCTGGTTGTCAAAGAAATCGATACGGCCGAATTGAGTAAAATTCAGTGTCCTGAATGTCTGCAAAAACTGATCACCATTTTCTCCCAGGCGCAAGATGACGCCAGATACGAAATCTGTCGCAAATTACTGAAACGTCTGCAACCGTCCGAAATCCGGAATCACTCAAATCGTTTTTCAGTACGGTTTACCGACTCCCTGAATAATTAACATACGCAGCCTGGCGCTCTGCATTCTATCATGGCAAAACAACTCATTCCTAAATCCAGTTCAGGCATTAACGAGTAACAAAGATGATCTCTCAAACCGAAGCCTATGCATTGCGGGCGATGACCTGCCTTGCATTTCGTTTCCCGAGTTATATGACCAGAGACCAGCTTGCAGAAGTGACTCAGGTGCCTCACGCTTATCTGCCGAAGATCATGCTGGAATTAAATCGCACAGGACTTGTTCGATCCCAGCGCGGACAGAATGGTGGTTATGCCCTGGTTCAACCTCCCCGCGACATTTCTCTGCTGGATGTGATCGATTCTGTCAAATCAGGTACAAACAGAGAGTCGCCTCTGTATGAACCATCCGACTCAAATGAAATCTGCCAGTTGCATGATCATCTGAATCAGACGTTTTCCATGCTGAAAACAGCTCTGAACCAGACAACACTGGCGGATTTATTTACGATTCCCGCGAAAAATAACATGAAGGAACAGCACTGTGTTCAAAAATAAGTTTGCTCTGGTTTGCCTGATCACGCTCGTTTGTTTCAACTCATCATCATCAGCCGCCGACACCTGGACCGGTTTTCGCGGTGATGGCTCCAATATTTCTCCCGCAGCCAATCTGCCTCTCAAATGGTCTCCCGAAACGGGAATACGCTGGAAACAAACGGTTCCCGGTTACGGGCAATCGTCTCCCGTGGTCTGGAAACACCTGGTATTTGTGACATCCATTGAAGGGCCACAACAGGAAACCTGCCTGTTGCATACGTATGATCTTGCCAGCGGTAAACTCATCTGGAAGAAAGCGATCAAAGCCAGCCAGACGAAAAAAACTTCGTCGATGGTTTCCCGGGCCGCCCCCACGCCGGCCGTTGATGAAAACGGCATTTATGCCTTTTTTGAAAGTGGAGATGTCGTCGCTTACACTCACGCCGGGGCTCCCCTCTGGCACCGTTCGCTGGTAAAAGATTACGGTCCGTTTGTCAGCAATCACGGCATCGGTAACTCCCTCGCTCAAACCGCTGATGATTTGATTGTTCTAACGGCTCATGACGGCCCTTCTTACTTATTGGCTTTGAATAAAAAAACCGGTGAAACCACCTGGAAAACAGACCGGGAAGCGGGCGTTGCCTGGACATCACCCGTCATCGCAGACCGCGCGGGAACCCCGGAAATCATTGTCAGTTCCAGAGGCACCGTGGCCAGCTATCAGGGTCTTACCGGTGAATTACTCTGGACACATTCCGGCATCAGCGGAAACACGATTCCCTCTGCCTCAGTCCTGGGAGACCATGTATTGATCGGTGCCTCAACTGATCGCCGGAATCCTGATGCAGAAAACGCAAGTGCATCCAACTGTTGTCTGAAACTTGTCACAAAAGAAGGCAAACCCGGATACGAAGTCCTCTGGAAAGCAGAAAAAGCAATCTCCTATTATTGCACTCCGCTGGCGTACCGGGGGTGTGCTTATTTCGTAAATAAAGTCGGCGTCGTTTATTGCCTGGATCTTGAAACAGGCAAACAGCATTTTGCACAACGCCTGTCCGGGCCGTGCTGGAGTTCACCTTTAGGGGCAGGGGAGCAGGTTTATTTTTTCACGAAAAAAGGACAAACCGATGTCATTCGACAGGGCCCCCAGTTTGAATTGCTGGCCACGAACGAACTCTTTTCCGATTCTGAAGAAAAGCCCACAACTCCCGCCGAAAAACCGGCAGAAAAAAACGGCGAACAAAAATCAGACACGTCAAAACAGGATGAAAAAACGGCTTCAGAAAAGGCCGGCAACTCATCTCGTTCCGCGGCCGGATATCCTCAACTGGGACAGACCGTGTATGGTTCTGCTGCCGTCGATCAGACCGTCCTTGTTCGTACGGGAACCGAATTATATTGCCTCGAAAAACAGAAGCAGTAAACAGAGTGCTGCGTGCATGTTCGTGGATTTCCTGCGACAAAGTATTCAGGCAGAATAAAGCCTTTTGACAAATTCAAAACGATCCTGCTTTCAATCAAATCCCTGTTTTCAGGGATTTTTTTTTGGATTCACCGTTTCCCGCCTTCCGGGATACTTGCGCATTTAGCGCGATTCGTGCGAATGAAACGAAAATGTCTCGTTGAATACTTCTGCACCTGTTGATTCCTGCACGTTAAAACCCGCTGGTTCTACGCTGATTTTCTGTCGGTTTGCTGAAAGACTTCCCCCACTGACACCTGTTTCTGACCTGCGATCACAGAGCTTCATATTAACTTCATTTTCGCTCATTTAGTTTCACCTGAGTTTCATAGATTTTCATTATTTGAGCATCGCTTGACCGGTTCACGCCTTTCGCGAAAATTGGTTTCCGTCAGAAAACATCCATTCAAAAACCACGCCCTTAAGGAGATCACTTCTGCACCAGACCATCGCCCAAAATGCTTGCCTGAAACAGCCCCTCAAAAAAAATACGAAAGGAACCGACAGCAGGCACGAACCTCGCGGTCTGGATTCATTTCGTATTCTATCTGATTTCAGGATCTCAGCCGAAGGTGAATATCGGACAGTGATCATAGGGATGGAAAGGTTCGATTCCTGTCACAATCCCCCTCAGATGACAGTAATCACCCCGTCCGATATGATCTCACTTGAGCTTGTTCCTTCGCCGGCTGCATAACTTGAAAGGACCAATCCCATAAATACTGTCCGTCAGGTCGTGGACAGGAACCGGGCCAACAGGTATTTTATGTTTACTCGTTATTGAGAGTCACCTGTCTCTTTTTCTTTCAGCTTTTCTTTCAGCAAAACATGAACAACATCACCGTCAGACAAGCCGTTCTTTCCGACCTCGAAGCCCTGGTGCCTTTGTTCGACCACTATCGCCAGTTCTACGGACGTCCCAGTGAACTCAATGCGGTACGAGAATTTCTCGCCGCCCGGTTCAATCACGGTGAATCAGTCATGTTCATCGCTCACGCTGCCGCCACACCGGTCGGCTTTACTCAGCTCTATCCCTGTTTCTCTTCCGTCTCGCTTGGCCGGACTTTCATTCTGAACGACCTTTTTGTCAGTGCAGATCAGCGCAGGAAGGGCGCAGGCGCACGACTGCTGTCAGCCGCCGTTGATTATGCCAGAACATTGAATGCCGTTCGTCTTACTCTGTCGACTGAAATCACCAACGAGACCGCGCAAGCCTTGTACCAGTCGACCGGTTGGAAGAGAGACGAACAATTTTATGCCTACGACTTTACAGTGTAGACTTCGCTGTTTTATAAATTCTGATCAGCCACTCGTTATCGATTTATGTCAGAAAAACATGCGACCTGACCATACTGACGCTGCGCCAGAGAACCCTGAAACCACATCATATCGCTTTCACTTATTAATAAAGATCGATCAACAGAATCCATGAAAGACAGTAATCCCCGGCAAATTATCGGTTGTGAAGAATGGTGTTCCTTTCCGGATCTGGGCCTGCCTGCCATCAAAGCACGCGTTGACTCAGGTGCAAAAACCTCTTCGATCCATGCCTTCAACGTACAAAAATTTCGGCGTCAGGGAGAAACCTGGGTCAGTTTTGAAGTCCACCCGGTGCAGAACAACAGGCGAATTGTTGTACGCTGTGAAAGACCAATCGTGGATAAGCGGGTCGTCAAAAGTTCAAGCGGGATCACGGAAACGCGTTATGTCATTCTCGCGACATTGAAAATGGGCATTGAAGCCTGGGAAATAGAACTGACTTTAGCCAATCGGGATTCGATGGGTTTCAGAATGCTGTTAGGCCGCGAAGCGATGAGCGGCCGGATGCTGGTAGACCCCGCTCTCAGTTTTTGCCTGGGTCCGGTTTCCAGTGACGTGCTTGACATGCACTACGGAAAAAGAGAACAGAGCCGGAGTGGTCTCAAAATTGCGCTCTTAGCCAGCAATCAGGAACTTTACAGTAACCAGCGCATTCTGGAAGCAGGTGAAGAGCGCGGCCATGAAATGGAGTTCCTGGATATCAAACAATGTTATATGAAACTCGATGCGGTGGAACCGGAAGCACACTATCGTGGCGGAACAATCCTGGACGATCTGGATGCGGTTATCACACGCATTCGCCCCAGAATTACCTACTACGGCTGCGCACTCACGCGCCAGTTTGAAAGCATGGGCGTGCTGACAGTCAATACATCCGCCGCCATTACCCAGTCCCGCGATAAATTGTATTCGCTGCAGTTAATGCTCAAAAGCGGCATTAATATTCCGACCACAGGTTTTGCAAATTCCCCCATGGATACCAACGACCTGATTGAAATGGTTGGCGGAGCACCGCTGATTGTGAAGCTGCTGGAAGGTTCTCAAGGACGTGGCGTTGTTCTGGCAGAAACGCGAAAAGCAGCCGAAAGCGTGATCAACGCTTTTAAAGCGCTCCGGGCGAACCTGCTGGTGCAGGAGTTTATTAAAGAAGCAGACGGCAAAGATCTGCGCTGTTTTGTGATTGACGGTAAAGTAGTGGCATCCATTCAACGCGAGGCCGCTCCCGGTGAATTCCGAGCCAACATTCACCAGGGGGGGACCGCATCCATCATTAAAGTCACTCCCGCCGAACGCAGGCTCGCGGTCAAAGCGACCAAAGCGCTCGGCCTGATGATTGCCGGCGTGGACATCATCCGATCCAAAAATGGCCCGCTGTTACTTGAGGTCAACTCGTCTCCTGGTTTAGAGGGAATCGAAGCGGCGACAGGAAAAGACATCGCGGGCATGATTATCACATCCATCGAGAAAAAACTGGAGTGGAAACGCGAGCTCAGCGGCAAACGGCATAAATAAGCACGACTAATCTGTTCCGTCTGCTGATACTGTGATGACGACTTTCATTCAGCAGGCGAATCGGCACCGATGCACACCAGCTGTTCCTTGCGTTTGCCGTCTGACTGTTTTCCCACTCTGAGAAACAGTCGGCCATCAACGACAGCCGGGCTCGCGTAGCAGTCGTCGCCGAGTTTGTTGTTGCTCACTTCCGTATAACCGTCCGGATTCGCTTCAAACACGAACGTTTCGCCCGCTGAATTCGTGACATAGATCAACCGATTACAGAGAATCGGCGAGGCACTGAAAGAACCGCGCAAACGATTTTTCCAGAGTTCCTTGCCGGTCTCGGTTGACCAGCAGTAGGCGATGCCGTCGTCCGTGATCCCGTAGAGCTGATCTCCATCCGCGAGCAGCGACGGCTCATAGACCTTGGTGTTGTCAGACCAGAGCAGCTTGCCTTCAGCTGACAGGCAGACTGTCTCCCGCTTGGGATATCCGCCACTGGCAAAAATCTGGTCGTCGTTTGTCACGATCGTGCCGCAAGTCGCTTCTGCCAGACAGGGAGTGCTCCAGATTTCCTTCCCCGTCGCCGGATCATAGCTGGCGATCTGATCGCAACCGCTGATCAGCAACTGATCGCGGCCCCCCACATGTGCCACCACCGGGCTGGAATAGGTGCTGATCGCAGGTCGCGAAACACGCCAGGCGATTTCACCCGTTTTGCGGTCCAGAGCGGCGAGATAGCCGCCCCCCTGATTATCCGCCGCGATGATCACAAACGATTTATAGAGCAGGGGGGAAGGGGCGTAACCAAATTTCGAATTAAAGGATCCCACTTCCTGCTGCCAGAGTCGCTTGCCGTTCAGATCGAGGGCCGTCGCAGTGATCTTTCCGGAATTCAGAAAAACAGCATAAATGCGTTCGCCATCACAGTACACTGTGCCATTCGCATTGGTCCCTTTTTTATGCAGTTCTCCTGGAGAAGGGAAACCGCCTGTATGCACCACGGTTTCCCAGCGGATCGTTCCATCGGCACGATCGAAGGCCATGACCATCTGCTCCTGATTCACATCATCGGCGGTGGCCAGCAAAACCACGTCGTTTACGACCACAGGCGAACTATGTCCCCGCCCGGGGATAAACGTCCGCCAGATCACGTTCTTTGTTTCATTCCACTCGATCGGCAGGCTCTGGTCGGGTGCGTGGCCATTCCGCTCTGGCCCGCGCCAGCCCGGCCAGACCGAGGAAAGATTGGGAAGCTGAGAGTCACTTAACGAAACGCCGCTGGCTTGTACCGAAATCTCTTCCACGGGAGTCGTTTTCGTACAACCGGCAAACAACAGAATTCCGATCAGAAACAATCGATTCGAAAATGAGACCATCTGGTTCACTCCTCCTTGAGGTGATTATTTGAAGTTCGATGGCGGGACATGATTTTCATTGACTGGGTTCGCACTCATTCTGCTCACAAAGACAGAATGAGTGCCGTTTCAGCAAACGGTTCCGGATCGATTATAATTTTTTCAGGAAAACATCGCGAAACCGAATTTCGCCGCCGTGTGTCTGTAACTGAATCGGACCGGTCGCGTAGATCGGATCGTCTTTTTCGTAATAGTTATCCATCTTCTGGTTGTCGACAACCAGTTTGCCATTCAAATAAACGGTGACTTTTTCACCTTTCATGATGATTCGCAGCTTGTTCCACTCACCAAACGGATTGTCGGCATGCACGAGCGGGTATTTGCCTTCGCCTTTGTTATTGTACAAGCCCCCTGATCCCAGATTGGCTTTGCGATCCCACTTGCCGCCTTCTTTGGTGGTATCCCAGATCTGTACCTGTGGCACGCCACGCAGGTAGATACCGCTGTCTGCTTTCGCCACAGTTTTATAATCGAGCAGTAATTCGAAATCGCCATAATCTTCGGCTGTCGTCAGGTAAACGCCATGCCCGTCATTCACCAGCTCTCCCTCTTCCACTGACCAGTGTTTCAGAACGTCTTCCCAGTTCTTTTTCAGCAGTTCCTCGCGCTCCTCGGCAGGCAGCTTCTTTACAGCCAGCGGGCTTTTGCCTTTGACGGAATGAAAGTTCATCCCGATCCAGCCGGACAAATCTTTCCCGTTAAACAGAGCAATAAAACCTTCCGGCGGTTGATTGTGCGTCCCCGACTCTTTTTTCTCACCCGCTGATAACAGGGATGAACTCAGGAGCGTGAAAACCATTAATGAACAGAGACTCTGCTTCAGACAAACCGGCATATTCATAAGTCATTCCTCTTGCTGTCAGTGGTGAGAATAATCGTACTCAGTTTAAGGTACAGTGGTCGTATAGATTACTGTAATTTCACAGCCTGCGAAATACAATCTGAGAGCAAATCGTAGTCCGAAAGTAGTCCGAATTTCCTGATTGCTGATCGCTGCCGACATGAACCAGGCTTTTTCTGGTTCTCCCCGAAATCCGAATGCTGAATCGCCGTTAAAACGCCTTTGATTACTCATAAATGCCTTCGTTCAGAGTGTCGGCTTTCCCCCGCAGGGAACATACGTCGCCTGCATTCCGAAAACAGCAAAGATTTCCGGTAGCAATTCAATTGATCGCTACGTTTTATTTGAGTGCCCCCGCAAAGGAACTGCGAACGGTTTCGGCGAGTTGCTTTTCATGGTCGCACCACTGAATCTTCCTGCCAGCCTTAATTTCCAGCCGCGTTTGTTTTGAAACTCAGGCGGGAACAAGGAGGCCTGCCAATTTGCCTGCATGACTTCAGAATCTCTTAAGGGTCAACATGAATTCTGAAAATCAAACTGAAACGATGTCTCCAGATGATTCAGCAACGGAACGCATGCCGCTGGAATTATTGGCGAGCCGGTTTGTCGATGAGCATCGGCGGTGGATGAATCCCTCTGTGGAAGCTTATGCAGACGCTTATCCGGAACATGCTGCAGAAATCCGCGAAAGTTTTCCCGTACTGATTGCCATGGAACAGTGGAAAGGCAACCAGGAATATACCAGCTTACGGAAGCAGCTTCCTGATCCTTCCGATATCCGGCAACTGGGAGACTGTCGCATCATTCGCGAAATCAGCCGCAGTCGCACTTCTATTTTATATGAAGCAGTGCAGGGGAAGCTGAACCGTCCGGTTATAGTGAAGTTATTGCCCTGGAAATCAGAAATGACGCCGCGCTGGCGGGAACGGTTCGAACGGGAAGCACGCCTGGTTTCGCGATTGCGGCATCCGAATATTGTCTCCTTTTATAACACCGGAGAAGATCAGGGGTATTGTTATTCCGTCATGCAACTGGTGAATGGCGTGGGGCTGGATCAAATCATTCAGCATCTCGCTGGAGATCAGAAATCACGTCCGCATGAACCTGGGGCACAAACGACCGCAGTCGCACGCACCATGCAGCAGCATCCATGGCGGAATTTTGCCAGCATCGGGTTACAGGCCGCACAAGCTTTGAGTTATGCCCACAACCGCAAAATATTGCACCACGATTTAAAACCGGAAAATTTATTAATCGACGCTGCGGGACATACCTGGATCACTAATTTCAGTCTGGCGCAAGTTGCCGAGGGTGCCTTGAAACAACAGTCAGCAAAAACATTATGCTACCAGGCTCCCGAACGATTCCTGAACCAGAACCATGCGCAGAGCGACATCTATTCCCTGGGGATCGTGTTGTACGAACTGGCAACCCGCGCACTTCCATTCCAGTCGCACAGTTCGAGCGAACTTGTTGCGCAGATCACCCATCAGGAACCAATGAAGCCGCGCGAACAAAACCCCTCGATCCCCCCTGATTTCGAAACGATCATTCTGAACTGTATCGCCAAATCAAAACAACAGCGGTATCGATCAGCCGAAGCACTCAGCGGGGATCTTGTACGATTCATCAACGGCAGGCATGTGAAACGTCGCAACAAAAATCGCAGCCTCTTCAAAGGAAACTGGTTTGCATTCTGGAAACGATAAGCGCACGCTCTCTGAAGGCAGCAAAACGCTTCATTTCACCTCCGAGGCGGGGGGCGTCTGCCTCGAGGAAGCTCAGGCCTGTCGTCTCTCTCGTCTCGCGGACGGTGTCCGTCGTACTGTGGACGTCGTCTTTGATCAAAACGGCGGCGCATGACAGCTGGGTACAGTTTCCTGAATTCCGCCTCATATTGATCATATTTCTCCCACATCAGCCAGCTTCCCACATCATCCTCTGTTTTCTGGTAAACTCTGGCAAGTTGCTCGGTGGCGTTGAGCAGCTCTCCATAAAGACCAGGCGGCTGCGAGTCGGATTTCAAGTCTGCTTCCAGACTTTGAATGGCACTTTCCAGGAGGCCGATCGCTTCTGTATCACTGCCTTTCCTCATCAGAATCCTCGCCAGGGCGATTTTAAACTTTGTCAGCCACTTTTTGTGTTCAGGAGACTGGGGAAACTGCAGCGCCAGTTCATTCTGTAACCTGAGCGCGGTTCTTAAAGAAAGCTCAGCGGTATCATGACGATGACGTACCTCATGCGGCGGAGCATCGCCGTCTGAAACGTAATCCAGTGCATGAGCCAGCTTATTATGCGCGTGTATCAGAGAGATCTTGTATTCCGGGATGGTGGGATAATCGGAAACCAGGCGGCTGGCATGCTGAATCGCTTTCTGCAGGCGTTCAATCAAAGACTCATTCAGATCTTGCGGCATTGCAGTTTGAATATCAATTCGCTCATACGACTTCACGACCGCCTGTCGATAGTCGGCAACATGCGGGTGTTCTTCAACCAGACTTTCCAGAATGTTCAGGATACGCTCCTGTTTGCTGTTGTCCTCGGGCGATTGCGGGAAATGATCGGAAACCTGTTCCTGCAGACAGAGTGCCAGTAAGTAGCGATATTCCGGTTGCGGATGAGCGGTGTTGACCAATGGCTCGAGTATGTCGATCGCCTGTTGTAATTGAACCTGATCAGCCTCTTGCTGGACTCCTCTTCCGGGAAACTGAGGAGCGATGTCCGTTTTTCCGCCCCCTTGCATTTGTTCGGTCCGCAATTTACGTCCCAGCAGAAAGTAAGCACGTGCCAGCTCAAAACGGAGAGCCGGCTGTTCCTGATTTTGTGAGAGCGAGTCCTGCAGCAACTGCTGTGCAGTCTGGTGCGACTCGTTCGAATTCTTGAGTTGCCCCAGATAGCGATAGATTCTGCCAATTTCATTGAACAGTGTGGCGATCGTGAGAATATCTGATTTGTCGGGATTCTGCTGATACAGGCCGAGCGACTTCTGATACGCCTCTAATGCCGACTTGAAATCTCCCAGACGACGGTGAATATCACCGACCTTGTGTTGCGCATTGGCTGTCTTGATTTGAAATTCGCGCTGCGCCCCGGTCGATTCTGCCAATTGCTCATAAAACTGCACCATGCCGGCCAGCAGATCGGCTGATTCCCGTGACAACACCGGCTCCGAATAGTCGGCCGTTGAACTGGTCTCGTCACTGGAGTGAGCGCGGCTCGGAACAAACCGGTCGAAAACGCGGTCGAGTGCTGCGGTCGCGAGTTGGGACGACGCTTCCGCCCGTTTTCGTTCCTGGCGTTCCCTCTCAAAGCCAACCGCCATCGTAATTCCCAGCAGCATCAGCAAGCTGACCGCAAGCCCGGATAAACTTGCAACGGCAGGATTTCTGCAACTCCAGCGCCAAAGACTTTCGATCAACGTAACGCGTCGCGCCCGAATCGGACGGTTTTCCAGATAGCGATTCAGATCGTCTGCCAGATCACTGGCTTTCTGATAGCGATGTTTCGTATCCGGCGCGATGGCTTTCAGGACAATCGTTTCAAGATCGCGTGAGATTTCAGGATTGAGACGTCGTGGTGGAATGATTGAGCCGTGTGTGATCTGTTCGATCATCTCATGACGATTCGTACGCACAATCGCAGAACGCCTGGTCAATAATTCATACAGCGTAATGCCCAGGCCGTAGATATCACTCTGGGAGCAGGTCTCTTCGCGAAACATTTCCGGAGCCATGTAACCCAGCGTGCCAACCATATCCGTGGATTTGCTCAGATCGCTCTGTTCGGCGACCCGCGCCAAACCAAAATCGGTAATACATAACAGGCCGTCCCGGTCCAGCAGTAAGTTTCCCGGCTTGATATCCCGGTGCAAAATCCCGCGGTCGTGTGCATATTGTAAAGCGTGAGCGGCTTGAACTCCCAGCGCAGCAATCCTGGCCGGTGAATCGACATACTGATCAAACTCGGTCCCGTCGGCTCTCTTTTCAGCGGGTTCTTTTAACGGCTCTCTCCCAGAGCCGGTATTGCTGCCCGGCGCGGTATCACTCCCCGTAAGCGTGGCTGATGCATTCGCCGTTTTGTATTTCTTTAAAGACGAGTCGGCAGCCGTCACGACAATCTTCTGAGCCAGCTCATCCAGCCCGATACCGTCAATGAGTTGCATCACGTAATAGTGGAAGCCCGCATTTTCACCGACACCGAACACCGGCACGATATTCGTATGATGCAGCGAAGCCGTCAGTTCTGCTTCGCGACGAAACCGCTTCAGTTGTTTTTCTTCAAGCAGCGAATGCCGCGGCAACAGCTTTAACGCGACGCGTCTGTTGAGCGATTCCTGAACGGCTTCATAAACCACCCCCATTCCGCCACGCCCGATTTCCCGCACGATTTTGAAGTCGCCCAGCTGCTCTGGCGTACTCGCTCCCAGGGAAACTCTGCCATGAACCTGCTCAATACGTTTGCCGCTTTCCAAGGCGGCGATCGCAGGAAAATACTCCTCGATGTCGGACGCGAAATCAGGATAGCGTTCGGCAAACTCGGAAATCTCAGGCTTGTTTCCTGTACGAATCCGGGCGATAAACTCTTCGGCAATCTGTTCCAGATCAGGTATTTCCGGTGGTGTCAGATTTTTGATCGCGTGATGTGAATCGGGAGATAACATTAGCTGCGTCCTGTCGATATCGTTCTGCAACGAAAGTCTCTTCTCGTACAACCGGTTACTCAATGATACCGGGAATGCGCACCAGAATGGAGCGTAATCTGGTTAATGCACGAAAATATCTCATGCTGGCTGTTTTGGATTCGATTTCGAGCACTTCCGCTGCTTCCAGATTTGATAATTCTTCAAAATGCCGCAGCACTAAAATCTCGCGATCGATCTCGTTCAGACCTTCCAGCGCCTCGTGCAATTGAACCGCCAGCTCCTGTTTCAGCGCCGCCTGGCTTGGAGTGGATAAATCGCCCAGCAGTACATCAGCAATTTGAAACGAAGTCGATGCGGAAAATACTCTGCGCTTCGGTTTCACCTCACGTCGTACATCACGCTTCTGGGCACCCAGGTGACGTCGATGCACGTCAATCAAAGTCTGTCCCACGACAGTCCGCAACCAGATAAAAAATGAGGTCGCGGGGTCATTCAGATAATGCTCAATCCGCATGGCTGCATCGAGATATGCTTCCTGCAGAATATCATCCGCGTCAACGCGGCCCAGCAGACGCCGATCAAGACGAAAATTCACGATGCGCCACAGACGGTCACGATACTGGTTGTATTCATCCGCAAGTACCCCTTCCGGATCCTGTCGTAACCGGTTGAGAAACTCCTCCGCATTTTCGTGCTCTTCAGACAATCAATTGTTCTCCCAGACAGTGTCTGTTTGCTATCAAACGAGATTGTACACGATTGATTCCGGTGTCGACAAGTCGCTCCACCGGGTCCCGATTATACGGCCTGTGGTGGTTATATTATTATTCAATCGAAGTCGCTGGGAGAGGCTACCGGTAAATACTACGTACCAGCGAAAGATTATGACGGGTTTGCATTAGAATTTTGCCAGAAATTCAATTCGCGCACCAGAACCGACGCCCCGCGATTCCTGTTTGGAAACAAAACTGTCGAGCAGCATGATCCAATGCTGTCCAATTGCTTTCTGATAACGTATGGCCCCCGCCAGGGCACCATCGTTGGTTCCCTGAGTATTTTTACGGCCACCAATTTCGAAAATCAGCTGCTGACGGGTCTTGTCATAAAAAAGCTGATAACCCAGACTTCCCCCCGCCGCGTCTGTCGCCTGATTGCTCAATGGCGCGCCATATTGTCCCAGTCCGGAAGCAGCATACAACAGCCCCACCTGACCCAGTGGTCCCCCTGCCAGTGTACCGCGGGCGGGAGAAGTGAACTGATCGATGGCCCAGAACGTGTTGAAATAGACCAGGTCGTTGGAATGATGCGGCGTCAGCGAGATCTGGCTGAAAAGGAGTTCTCCCTGTCCGGAGGCCGCTGTTTCGCCATCATGGGGAAATGAACCCAGCACCTGGAATGAGGTATTGTATGTGTTATGAAACCCGTGCCATCGCTGAATTGCACTCAGCCCGAACGCCGTCATGCTGCCGAACTGCGGATTGCTGGAAGTGACAGTCGCCACATCAGCGTTGACCGTACTGACTTCCAGATCGGTCTCGGTAAAAACACCGTACATTTTCGAATCGGGATCATGCACGTTGTTATTACGGTTGATATCACCTTCCACATATGCACCGGTAACACGCATATTAAGAATGCCTCCGCCGTTGATCGTGTTGCGAGTGACCGTGACGGCATCCACCATGTCTTCGTTAATCAGCAGGCCCTGCTGAAACGACATCGGCTGTCGACCGATGGAAAAACCAATGTCGAATCGATGAACATCGTAAGGATCCAGGTTCGGAAAGATTTCTCCGAAATCACCTTCAAAAAAGAGCGTCTGAATGTCGGCATTCAAACCATCGAGCCATAAACCATCGCGGAAGTCATAACCTGAGAACAGACGCGAGGCGGTCAGTTCCTTGTCCAGCGACCGCAGCCCCACGAGCAGTCGTTCGGTTCCCGAAAGATTTAACTGCCCGAACAGATCAAGCCGATTGGCCCATTCGCTGACATTGCTGCCTGCGCGATTATCGAAATAGTTGAGCCCGGTACGATAGGTACCAAACACCCAGAAAGAAGGGCGCCAGACCGCCCCTGTGGGAATGACAATCCCCTGATTCAAAAAGCCGATACCCAGAAATTTCTCGTTTGTTTCAATGAGTAAATCGGGACGGTCGGGAATCGGCTGCAAACCAATCGCATATTCATCCAGTGGCGTCTCCGGAGCGTAATGCTCCTCACACAGAATGAATTGTCCCAAATTTGCCAGCGGCGCAGCGGGTGCGGACAACATGTCCATCAAAGTCTCGCCCAGTTTCAGACACATGGGAGAGGAATCATAGGTGACGTAGGGGTCATATTCGACACGCGCGGCGTAGGGATCGATGTAGTATTCATCATTCTCATCAGCGGCTTCCATTTCTTCAGCATATTCAGGAGAAGGGGGGAGAATAACTCTGCCCGGCTCTTCGAAATCTTGCGCGTGCAGAACTCCCGAAGACAACAGGAGTGTACTCGCCAGCATCAGGATCAGAAATGATTGTTTATTTTTTTGAATTGTCATGATTCAAATTAAGGAATACAGATTGTGTCCACTTTTTCATAAAGCACCATGTGCCCGGCTACAACGGCATCGGCAACGTCCCGGGCTGACATCCCGTAATCAAAACCGACGTCTGAGATATCATGCACTAAATTGACAGGCACCATACCTGCGATCAATTGAATGCGAACGGTATAGTTGCCAGGACCGGTCAACTGTTTTCGTGACAGAGAATAGCTGGCCCGGCGCTCGCTTCGCGGCGGTATATTTTGCTTTTGCTTGCGCGCCCCCTGCGGACGCCCCAAAACCGTAAACGGACGTGTTTCCGGTCGAAAATAGGGGAGCGGGTCAAGCGAATAAGGCACATTCAAAACCTGCTCCCGCTCACCCCCGCGAATATTACGGGTGATGAACCGTGACTGCAGCGTGAACAGCTGCCTGTCGATCGGCAGTTCTCCATTATGAACGTACAACGAATGTGAATCGCGGATGTCTCCGTTCGGATCGAGGTCTCCCGATTGAAACACGAGTCTGCCATTTTGATCCCAGACCATGGTCCTCAAAAAGACAACACGTTCCGCATCAAAACCGGTGGGCACACCATGCCCCAGCGTAATATTGGATACGGGTACAGAAAAATCCATTCCGTACCACTTTGCCTTTTCGACCTGAATCTCTCCCAGATGATAACCGGCTCTCAAGATCTGCAGTCTCTGTGTGGCCGCTTCTCCCAGCAGTTCATACTGATCGTTCAGAATCTGACGGGCCTTCATTCGTAGTACCTGGTCATCCCAGGGTGCCGGAAAATAGGCGTCCTGCGCAACGTGTTTTTCGAACTCCGGGGTCCCCCAGCCAGCGGCATCATCATAACAAAGCCATTCCCGCATGGTGGCCAGCCCCTGATCGGGTGCGGGGTTTGTATCTTCTTCGCGAACCGCCTTGGGATTATGCGGAAAAATCCCGCGATGAACGATCGAATAATCGGGGCCCACCATCATATGATTACTGTGTTTGCGGACCGGCGTCGGTACGTTGCCAATGATGGCGGCAGGCGAGGACGTATATCCCAGCGGCTCACCCGGTACTGCCCCCATGTGACAGTCCTGGCAATTCTCTTTACACATCCTGGCGGAAGGGGAATGTTTGAATTCACTGAAGGCGTCTTCCAGTCGAAAACCGTTCGGCGCGAATACATCGTGACAGCTTCCGCAGAAGCCGGGGGTGGTCAACTGGAAAAACTCATACGCTTCCGCATGGATGGCACGACCTCGGATCGCGGGATCATCGTCTGTTTTAAGCACACCATATTTATCAGGATTCGCCAGGACATCTGCCAGAATTTCGCCACCGCTCGGGCCATAAACAACCTGATTGATATCCCCGCTCACCAGCGCCTGTCGTCCGGCCCCTTTGCCCCATGCCTGATTGATGCGATGACAGGTGACACACGTCACACCCTCACGCGAGGCAGGGGATCTGTCGAGATTGCTCATATTAATCGGTTCGGATAACGCCATGCCCACGGGGGTATGGCAGCGAATGCAAAAATCGCCCAGCGTGCCGTTGTTTAATTTGATCAGTTTATTCGACATGGCATTAAAGACCGGGCTCAACTGGGCATACGCGTGCGGCGAAACCGACCATTCGCGATAATGCTGCGGATGACATTTGCCGCATTTCGCAGCCGAGGGGAAGGGGTCATCTTCATAACACTCGGCATGCGCCTGATCAACCGCGTACTGCAGAACCTCATCCAGTTTTGCTGTGCTGGATTCCGCTTTGATGACGCTAATTTTTTTGTACGAGGTCTCCGTACCTGTCAACCTGACTGATCCCTTATTTTCCGCCTGTGCGTACTGGTAATAGATATTGGGCAGAAGAATAACGAGAAACACGACCACAAACGCCAGGTAACGCCAGCCGTTGATTCGATTCCCGTGAGGAGAGGACTCCATTCCTATACTCCCGATCCACAATGCGTAGAATAAGCTAAATAGTAAGACGGAATTTGATCTGCGCGCAGCTTTACCGCCGCTGCTTAACAGTCATAATCGGAATAATCGGAGTCTTTGATGAGAAATTAACGAGGTGGATTACTTCTGCGAGCAAAAAACCACATGTACGTGAGCACAGAACCAGTAAACCAACCGCCCTGTCCACCCAGATCACCAACTCTACGGATTCCTGCCCGACACCATGTTAGCCGGCTCTTATTTCTTCAGCGCAATCACACCATCCCAATGATCGGGGGCACTGTAGTTCTGACCGGCGATCTGGAGCAGCAGGAAATCTTTCGCGCGATCTTTGGCAGGTAGGTGTCCTAACAGGTCGAGTGCATGATCCCAGTCGCCCGCGATAAAGGCCGCCACCGCTGATTCAAAGTCGACGATATTCTGATTCGAAATCGTACTCTTTCCTTCGGAAGGAAGTAACTCATAAACGGAGATCGGCGCTTCAAGACCGGCAGGACGAAATAAACCGATATGCCGGCAGCGGCCTTCGGTTTCCGGCAGCTGGCTGCGAACATCTTCGGCCGTCGCTTCGTCAATCAATATCGGAACACCGATCTGTTTTGTCATCCCTTCCAGACGAGACGCCAGGTTGACCACCGGACCAAACACACCCACTTTGGCCTGTTCTCGGGTTCCAATTTTCCCGGCAATGGCGTGACCGCGGGTGATGCCAATTCCCACTTCGAAACCGCTTAATTCATTCCGTTGAGTGCTATTGGAAATCCGGAACATCTGCAAAATGCGCAGCGCTGCCCGGCACGCGGGAAGGGCCCCTTTTGTCAACGGAAGTGGCCAGCCCCAGAAGCCGAGCGCACTGTCCCCCTGAAAGTCGGCGATCACACCATTTTCACTGCTGATCCCCTGCGTCATGACTCCCAGTGCATTTTTCAATCGTCCGAGAAACAGATTCAAATTTTCGCCGGCCTGTTCTGTCATTCGCGAAAAGCCGCGCAGATCGCAAAATAAAACTGCAGTGTCCGTTTCGGTTGGTTCCAGCGTATGTTTTGTATTTTCTTCAGAAACAATTTTGATAATGGCGGGTGAGAAGAACTGTTCGATACCCGCAAACCGATCTTCCAGCTTGCGCACGCGGCGGATTGCCGACAGCATCTGAGCCAGCAATTCCACCAGATTTAAATCGTCCTGCAGATCTTCTGTTGTTAAAAACGCCTTGGAAGGGGACTCTTCCCCGAATCGTCCGCAAATGTAAAGACACCATTTATCATTTTCGTCTGATTGGACCGGTGTGCAGAATGCCCAGCGACCATTGGCCAGCGGTTCTCCCCGCCGACTGTCCTCAACCTCAATTGCGGTCTGGCCTTTCCTTAAGGCATCGCGAACCAGTGATCTGACAATCGAGACACGCCGGAAACCGGGCACCGGCTGTTCCCAAAACGCGACGCCCCATTTTTTTTCGCCTTTACTTTTGATGACGGCAACCACATCCGCGTGGTGCATCACGTCTTTCAGAATCTGGGCAGCGCTCCGCGCCAGATTATCTTCATCTTTCGAAAGCCACAAAGTCGGCACCAGTCGGGAGACCGTCTCAATGCGGAAGTCTGAAGTACGCAGGCTGGCTTCGGTCAAGATGCCGGAATCCGTATCCAGGTCATCCAGAATTTCCAGGACCCCCGAATTATCGCCTCTGTCGATCGGCTGAAATTGAGTCGTACCAATCTGAAATGAATCTCCCACTGATACCATCAACTCGCTGTGGTACTGCTCATCGAACCAGATTTGATTTCGCACACTGGGAAAACAGCGAATCTTCAGCAGATCTTCTTTTCGCTCAAACTCAGCGTGGATACGAGAAATGGTGGAATCCCAGGGAACCGCGCAATCATTATCGGAACTCCGGCCTAACAGCAATGGCTTTGCATCGGGGATGTGCCATTCTATTTTTTCACCCGGCCTGGAGCCTGTTGCAACCAGATGCATCATTGGCAACTCCTGTTAAGTATGCGTCATTCAGAGATTGACCAGAATATGGTACCCCGGTATAGTAGGGACAGGTTGGATCCAAGCCTGCTTGAATCCGTATGATCACAGGGCCTTACATACAAAACGCAGTTTCTGACTCAGAGTAACCGTCCTTATCGCGGAAACGTTGGAATTCTTAAAACTCGTCAGAAAAATGGGTGGAAATCAGAATTTCTTTCTCGTTAAAAAGCTAAAGTAGTTTTGTTTTCATGCGGTCTTGCTGGTCTCACACTTCCAGATTTCACAGTCCAGAATACTCTCATTGCAGAGTCACTGATACAATCCGCAAAATTACTCCAGCCTGTCTCTGAGTTCACATGCAAAGAAAGTTTCTCATCATGAATCTTGCCCGACGCAGATTTCGCTCATTCAAGCAAGTTCCTTGCCTGTTGACACTGATGATCGTTTGCCTGTTTCTGCAAATAACCGGTTCCATCTTATCCGAAAAAATGTATGCAACAGAGCCTGTCGTCACGGCGACCGCATTTGTAAAAACCACTACTGAGAAACATTCAGAGGACACAAAAAAAACGATGGGCGTCGTCGCCGCGGATTGCAAAAAGTGCCATCCTGCGGAAGTAGCAACCTGGATGAAAACAGTACACTTTCAATCCCCCGATCTGCGACTCTACAAGTTTGAGGGGAACACAAAAAAATACGCAACAGCCATGGGACTGACGAACGCAGATTTACTCGCCGATTCGATGTGTGCCGAATGTCATGCCACGAAAGCGGTCCGGGACGGACAGGTGAAAGTCATTTCCGGCGTTTCGTGTGAAAAGTGCCACGGAGCGGCAGGCGGGGATGAGGGGTGGCTGAATCGTCACCAGTCTTACCATGCCAGCATGCCGATTCCGCGTGCCGACGAAACTCCGGAACACCGGGCGGAACGGCTCAAAGCATGTGACAATGCAGGCATGATACGCTCCTCGAATCTCTACAGCCTGTCGAAAGCCTGCTTCAACTGCCATCTCGTGGGAAATGAAAAATTAATCGCCGCGGGGCACAAAGCGGCAAGCGCCTTCGATTTTGTTTCCTGGTCGAGCGGTGAAGTCAGGCATAACTTCCTGGTCAATAAATCGAATAATGCAGATGCCCCCTCGTTGTGGATGGAGCGCACCGGCGGAAATGCCGAAAATCGCAGACGAATGAAGTTCGTCGTCGGCACACTCGTCCAGTTGGAAACCGCGTTACGCTTACGTGCCCAGGCATCCAACCCGGCAGTCATCCCTCAACTCAGCGGGATTATCGCAGCGGCAAACGGGAAACTGACCCAGATCAATGCCATCGCACCAACTCCCGAAATTCAAAAAGTAACCATGCTCATTACCCCGATGTTTGGTACGCTCTTTGCGCCTCTGCCTGCCGATAAAGAGACTTACACCAAAGCGGCAGACGAAGTCGCCACACAGACAAAGTTGTTCGCAGAAACTCATGATGGTTCCACTCTCGCCGGACTGGATTCCATGATCGACCAGCTGCCACCACACTTTTCTCAGCAGTATCAGGACAAGTATCTGAAAAACTAAGATGTCTCTGTCACATCCCAGCCAGCAGCAAGACCTCCTCCTATGTCGAAGCCACCGATTTCACGACCGCGCCGCTGGGATAAACCCTTCTCGCTCGAAGTGGGTAGTGAGGAGGAAATGACTGACGAAATGGTCGAATCGCTGCTGAAAGCGCCTCCCTTTTCCAAAATCGATCCCTCTGGTTTCAAGCGGTCACTACCACTGCGCGACATCCTGAAGAATGATGTCCGTATCATCGGATTTGACGAAGGTGATATCATCGTGCGTCGAGGCGACTGGGGAAATTCGGCATTTTTCATTCTGTCGGGCAATATGCGTGTGGAACTGGAAAGGAAGCAGACATCGCTGCCTGATGAAATTCTCGGACGCCGCACCAGCAGGGTCAAAACATTCTGGGAATCATTGACTCAACTCTGGCACAACAACACTGAACCTGAAGTGCGCGAAATTGCCGCTGTGAGCAGCAGCAAAGCCACTTTCCACTCTAGAAACACCCATGGCGGCACACGCATTTACCTTCAGGAAGTTTCCGCAGTGCTCGACAAATACCGCACGGCCCGGCTCGAACCAGGCCAGTGGTTTGGCGAAGTCGCTGCGCTCGGAAGAACCAGCCGCGTGGCAACCGTTTTCTCGGAAGGGGTGTCGCAGCTTCTTGAAATCCGCTGGCAGGGCATACGTGATATTCTGCGATATGACAAAGAGGGGAGTCTGAAACAGTATATTGAAGACGTCTTCCGCGAACGCGCTCTGTCTGCATTTCTGCGGACCGACCCACTCTTTCAAGCATGCCAGCCGGAGCTGATGCAGCGAATTGTGGAGCAGGTCGAATTTCATACTTTTGGAAACTACGACTCACACCAACCGTTTAAGCAACTGCTCGAAGATCAGAATCACAAAACCGATGGGCGCGAACCCGTCATCATCCGGGAAGGAGATTACCCCAGTGGGATCGTGATGATTCGGAGCGGGTTGGCCAGAATCAGCCAGCGGCATTATAACGGACAAAGGACGATCGGCTATCTGTCTCCCGGCCAGATCTTCGGCCTGGATGAAATTCAGGCCGAAGTAAAGGGACTCACTCCGGTTGCCTGCAACGCACAACTCAGCGCGATTGGTCACTTGAACGCCGTACTGGTTCCCACGGCCCTGGTCGAAGAAATTCTCGTACAGAATTCACAATCAAAATCATCCGATTCGCAAAAAAAGAAAAAAAACGTTCGTCCTACCGGAAGTCAGTCTGTCAAACTCAATGATGACATTCTGCTCAGCCAGCTGGTTGATCGCCATTATGTGCAGGGGACATCATTAATGGTGATTGACCTGGATCGTTGTACCCGCTGCGACGACTGCGTGCGAGCCTGTGCCACGACGCACGACAACAACCCCCGGTTCATTCGGCATGGTCCCATACTCAATCAGTATATGATTCCCAACTCCTGTCTGCATTGCGTGGATCCGATCTGCATGATTGAATGCCCGACAGGCGCCATTTTTCGCGATCTGGCGCAAGGCGACATCATCATCAACGAACAGACCTGTATCGGCTGTGCCCAATGTGCCAGCAACTGCCCCTTTAACGCCATTCGCATGGTCGATATTCGAGATGCGAAAGGGGCACTCATCGTGGATTCCCAAACTCAAGCGCCGCTCACACAGGCAACCAAATGCGATCTTTGCATTGACCAGCGCGGTGGTCCCGCCTGTGAACGCGCCTGTCCGCATGATGCACTGTTCCGGGTGGATATGCATGACGCAACCAAAGTGGAAGAGGCGTTCTCCCCATGAGAAAAATTCTCTTCCAGAATCGAAATACGATTGCGGCTTTCGTGATCATTTCCCTGATCATTGTTGCCAGCTGTAATCTGTTCGCGATCACCCTTTCGCATACATCCTTTGTCACGGGCACCGTGTTACTGATCTGCCTTTTGATGCTGGCAGGTTACCAGTTGCGCAAAAAATTATCGATCCTGCTGATCGGAAAGACTTCAGCCTGGCTGCAGTTTCATATTTTTCTCGGCCTGCTTACATCTGTCCTGTTTATGCTGCACATCAAAATGCAGATCCCGGACGGCCTGTTTGAATTTGTGCTTTTTCTGAATTATCTGACTGTCTTTTTCAGCGGTGTCGCCGGATGGATTTTATCGAGGCGGATTCCCCATCGACTGCTCTCGCGCGGTGAAGAGGTTATTTTTGAACGAATTCCACTCCATCGACGCAACATACACGAGAAGGTCAAATCACTCGTACGCGAAAGTAACACTTCAGAGAAGGCCGCGATTCCGGATTTCTACGAGGAACATCTGCGAACCTTCTTTGAAGGTCCGCGCAACCAGCTGCGCCACATCCTGCATTCCGAGCGTCATCGACATGAACTCTCACAGAAAATCACAGCACTCAAGCCGTTTCTGAATCCGCAGGAACTGGCAGTCCTGCAACAGCTCACAGAACAGATTCAGTTAAAAGACGATCTCGATTATCAGTATGTATTTCAGGCCATTATCAAACTATGGCCCTTCGTGCATGTGCCTTTGACATATTCCCTGATTATTTTTGCCTTGTATCACACACTTGCTGTCTGCGCCTTTGCGAGTACCAGCGGATGACAGAACAGTTACAACCTTTCGACTGGAAGAGCAGCAATTATGAACGCCCTGCAAACACCTGGGTTTGCGGTCGTTTATGCGAAGAAGGTCTGCCTTGCCGTCTGGGTCCGGGCAGCAAGGGAGACTGTCAGGTACAAAGCCGGTGTGAGCCTGAAGAAAAAGGGGGCAAGTATCAATGCAGCCGTTCTACTTTGCATGGCGGAAAGTGTAAGACAGGACCAGCCCCCGACGGGACCTGCTGCCAGCCTGATACGAGCTGCCAGCCCCGGCGCAGTCTGCTGGCCAGACGTCGGTTACTCGGAGGCATCGCTGCGTTCATTGCCGCTTCGCTGTGTCTCATTATTTTCGGTGGTGCGTCGCCATCACCGCTGCTTTCACCGGGCGCAGTCACAGCCTCGCACGCGAAAATCGAATCGAACTGTACCGCCTGTCATACTGCAGCCGAAGGGGGTTTAGGCACCTGGATTCATATCGCCTTCAATCATGAAACCGCATTGAAAGATTCTGCCCTCTGCCTGAAATGCCACGCGGAACTGGGTAACGAAGCCCTCTTCGCGCATGGCGTTTCCCTTAACCGACTGGCTGAAATCACCGCTCGAATTCAAACAAAAAACGAACCGGTTTCAACGCCCATCGCGCTGCAGCTTGCTTCACTGACAGGTCCTCCTGCAACGAAAGACCAGCTTTCCTGTTCCACCTGCCACAGAGAGCATCACGGCAGGAAAGCGGATCTCACACATTTGACGGACTTACAATGTCAGACGTGCCACACTCGACAATTTGAAGATTTCCAGCACGGCCATCCGGCTCTGGGGGACTATCCTTACAACCGGCGATCACGTATCTACTTCGATCATGACGCGCACCTCAATCGCTATTTTGTGAAGGAGGAATTTAAGCGCACAATGCCTGCCGGAGTCAAACCCGATTCCTGCAACTCCTGCCACACTCCCGATGCCTCAGGTCGCTTCATGCTGACAGGCAGTTTTCAAAACACCTGCGCCAGTTGCCACGAACCTCAAATCGAAGATTTGGAATTCCCCGGCGTGCCGTTTTTTGCGCTCCCCACCATCTCGCCCCAGATCATGAAAGCGCAGGGCGCGTGGCCAAATACGACAGGCACTTTTAAAACTGCCAGGCTGCCGCAACTGATGGAATTACTGCTGGAACAGGATCCTTTATACCAAAACGCCATTACACAACTGGGCACTGTCGATTACCGCAAGCTGAACAACGCTGATCCGGACCAGTATGCCGCAGTGGCCGACATTGCCTGGTCCATCAAAAGGCTGCTCTACGACATTTCCACCGACGGCGAATCCGTTCTGCAACAGCGTCTCGGCAACTCCCACCCCGAGTACCTGCATCTCAATCCGTCTCTCATCCCCACGCTATCGCAGGCACAGCAGATCTGGTTTCCGAATCTGGCGACCGAAATCAAGTTGCATGGGGAGAATAAACCAGTTCCAGCGACGGCCGCAAAGGCGAGCAAAACGCAGACAAGCCGAATTCCACGCGACGCCGGTAATGGCTGGACCCTTTCGGAATCGGATTTCACCATTCGCTACCGTCCTCTGGGACACGCCGACCCGCTGCTCAAGCGCTGGTTCGATCAGGTGATTCAAAGTCAGACTCAGGCATTAGATCGCGACCCCATGTGGCGGATTCTTTCAAACCCGACCGCTTCCGGAACAGAAGACACACAGGGAGCACTCGCTTCGGGACGCTGCCTGATGTGCCACTCCGTAGATCAGAATCCCGAAACGGGCCTCTCCCGGATCAACTGGCTTCCGTTACCAGTCTCACAGACAACCGAACGCTTCACCCAGTTCTCACATGCGCCGCATTTATCCATGGGACAATATGAGAAGTGCGCAGGCTGTCATGCATTCGAACCGTCGAGGCCAGACAACTCAGCCATCCTGCAGCAGGACTACTTCGCCCGCGCTCCTTCGAATCTGTTCTGGCAGATCAACGTTGACGGCCAGCAGACCTGCACCAGCGGCTTCCAGCCCGTCAGCCATCAGACATGCGTCACCTGTCATAACAAAACCACAGAAACCCAAAGCTGTCTGCAATGCCACAACTATCACGCACACAAACGGATGGAGAAGCCGTAGCGACAAATACAGTCTCTCTGGAAATCTGACAGAGTGTTTCCCCAGGTTTCTACCAGCACAAAACTCGCCCGCTAGATCGCATCACATTTTACCATAGCGTGTCTCAATCTAATATACTCGGTCCAAATGGCCCTGGAGACGCTACAGTAAAACTGGACACAGTCTAATTGGGAGTTTCGACCTGGTTTTGTGGCGTCACGGAATCTTCCGGGGCAACATCCACCGAGACACTCATCTTATGCTCGCCGCCTCCGATGATCGTGCCTTGAATCGGACAGACGTCATAATAATCGCGGCCCCAGGCCACGGTAATATGATCGGTTGAAGCCCGCACATTGTTTGTGGGGTCCATGTCGATCCAGCCTGCTTTTCCGCAGTAGACCGACAACCAGGCGTGGGATGCATCTGCACCGACCAGGCGTGGCTTGCCTGGCGGCGGCTCAGTCCTTAAGTAGCCGCTCACATACCGTGCCGCCAGACCAATCGAACGCAGACAGCCAATCTGGAAGTGTGCAAAATCCTGACAGACGCCATGCCGTTGCTCAAACACTTCATTAATTTCCGTATGCACGGTCGTCGCACGCGGATCATACTTGAAGTCTTTGTAGATCCGCGAGGTCAGGTCGAGCGCGGCAGATAGGATGGGGCGGTCTTTTTCAAATGAGACTTTCGCATAATCCATGAGAGCAGGGAAGTGTTTGACACCTCTGGAATCAAACACAAACTGATCAGCGTCGAGCCCTTCCGGCGAACGATCTTTCTGTAATTCCTCGACCACGGTTTCCCACGAGGGTGTTTCGGCCTCTGAGACTTCAGGAGCAGGAGAGACCGTCACACGGCTCGTGGCAGTAACCGCAAGTCCCAGATGGGCCTGATCAATCGAGAAGTAGGAAACATCGTTACCGAAGTAATCTTTCCGATTGCTGATGCTGAACGGCTCGGGGTGAACCAGCAGCTTATATTCCTGACAGACCTGATGCGGTAAATTACGCGGCGCCAGATGAATCAGGTTATGACAAACCGGAACCGCCTGGGAATACGCGTATTTCGTAGTGTGTGTGACTTTATATTTCATTGAGGGCTGATATCTGAAAGTTGGTGTGAAGAAACAGCGTGAACGAGATACCGGTGCGAAATCGCCTCTGAAAACTTGGGTAACTGAGATTCCCAGGTTTCGATCAGACTTTCCAGAGGTTGATAGTCACCCAGGCTGTGGGCTTCTGCAATCGACTGGATGTCTAACATGCGAACGGAATGGAGCAGCGTCATCACCAGGCGCTGTTCCGCCGTATATCCGGGCTGTGCCTGATTGCGGGGAAGCTGTTCGACATGTTTGGAAAGCCGCATGAATTGAAAGACCAGCGACCGCGGATTGGTTTCGTCGGTCAACAATAAATCAAGTACCGCTGCCAGTTGCAGATTGGCCAGGTAACGCGAACGGTACGTCATCAGGCTGTCGGCAACTTCCAGTACTGTTTCAAAGATCGGCCCTTGTGCTTGTGGCATGGGAATGAAACAGTTTTTAACAAGACTCATTATCTGCAACGATCGCTCCACGCGACGCCCCAGTTCCAGAAAACGAAACGCCTGTGTGCGCGTCATACTTTCCATGATAATACCGCTGAACGCCGCCAGTTCGGTAATCAGTTCATTCGTCATCGTCAACACGTCAGACAGGTTTGTGACACCGTAGGGCGCCGGCAGAAACCCTTTGTCAATGCGACGGATAATGCGCCAGGTATCCAGTGAAATACGGTCCCGCACGATCGATCCCAGCCGAAACAACTGATCCAGTACGGAACGCAGAGACGTTGGTTGTGATTTATCAAACACCGATGCAATCAGGATCTGTTCAGCGGGAGGCAACTGACTCCGCAGTTTATCGATGGCGTAACCCGGTTCGATCTGCCCCTGATCCGCCAGACAACGCAGCAGGACCGGAACTTCGAGATCGCTGGTTGATCTGGTTTCACCGCTCAACCGGCTGACGGTGCTCCGCAGCAACCGCGCGATTGCTTCGGCTCGTTCCAGCTGACGTCCCAGCCAGAAAATATTGTCCGCAGCCCGACTGGGAAGCTCGGCACCGCTATGACGCAAGGTAATCGTACGACCTTGCTCCTTCAGCAGGGTCACATACTCGACCGGACTGTCTGCCAGAACCCAGGCGTCTTTACTTCCTTCACCTTTCCGAAGTGATAATTCGAGCGGATCGAGCAGGGAAGCAGTCCGCGCGAGTGCCCCGCGCATCACCGTGTACGAGTCGCCGCTGTTGACTGCGAAAGTACGCAACGAGAGATAGGCCGGTTGAATATCACCTCTCCAGACGGGAATACTCGATCGCATCACCATCTCCTGGGCGGCAAACTGAGTCGGATCGGCCTTGATCAAATCGGCCAGTTTTTTCGGCGACATTTTACTTAAGGAGCCAGGCGTGTGATTGTTTTTTCCACGCATGCGAAATGCCGGTTGAATCACCAGTTTCTCAAGATTCTTCAACACGTAATTCAACTGATCCGGTACGCCGCACCACCAGGAGGCGACGCCGGGCATGAGTAATTCTTTACCCAACAGCGATTTGCACAAGCGGGGCATGAAAGCCATGAAGGCCGCAGATTCAATCAAGCCGCTGCCCAGCGCATTCGCGATGCCCACTTGTCCTGACCGCGCGGCCTGTGTCAGACCGGCTGCCCCTTTACGGGAAGACGAATCCAGCTCAAGCGGGTCGCAGTCATTGCTGTTTTGCCGCCTCAGGATCACATCCACCGGAATCAACCCCCCCAGGGTTTTCAACATGACCTGATTTTTCCGCACCGCCAGATCGCCGCCTTCGACAAGCGTGTAACCGAGATACCGCGACAGATAGGCGTCTTCAAAATAGTTTTGGCTGGTCTGCCCCTGACTCAGCAGAACCACGCGCGGATTTTCCTGTCCCTGCGGTGCAAGACTGCGCAATGTTTCCTGAGCAGTAATAAAAAACGGGGCCAGACGTTCGACATGGTATTGATGAAATAATTCCGGAAACATGCGCGAGATCAGAATTCGATTCTCCAATGCGAATCCGATTCCCGACGGTGCTTCCGTGCGATCCGCCAGCACCCACCATTCACCATTGGGTGCGCGTGCCAGGTCCGCAGCATAAAAATTCAGAAAGCAGTCATTCTGCAATTGCTGACCATGATACGCGCGCAGAAATCCGGGATGAGCGAAAACCAGCTCGGGCGGAAGAATCCCCTGCTTTAAAAGAGTTTGTTCGCCGTATAAATCTTTCAGAACCAGATTCAGCAGATGCGCACGCTGAGTCAACGCAGCAGACACGGTATCCCATTCCGCACTCGTAATCAGAAAGGGGATGGCATCCAGCTCCCAGGGACGTGCCTTATCTTCCGGTGTCGCATAACCGCTGTAAGCAAAGTCGTTCGCCTGCACGGTGCGCTGGGCCTGCTGCCAGCGATGTTCAAACTCATTGCGGCCAATTTGGGCAATCGAGTCGAGAAATAATTTCGAATGCGCACGTGGCTGCTGCGCGTCCGTCATAAACTCATCGTACACACCGCTGGACGGATCATAACCTTGAAATATATTATTCACAGAAAGGGGGGGGGTCGACACGATTCGTTAGATTCCTAAAGACTTTGATACAACTCTATTTTGCAGGATAGACCACAACGCAATTCAACACGGGAGCGAAAAATTCATCCGTGCAGCTCCCGGCAAAGAACTGAAAAAAGAAGATTCAGAGAACTTTCCCTGAATCTTCTGATTCATGATACGGAAATTTTACACGATGCCGCGATTCCGGCGTAGGTCAAGTGTCAGAGGAAATAGTGCATTTTTCTCATCTTCGGGGACCGCTCGGGTTCCGCCAGTATGCCCCATTTTGAAAAACCGGGCAGCCCGTCGGCTTTCCGCTTCATAGGCGTTGACAGGGAATGATCCCGGATTCAGCCCGCCTGGATGTCCCACATGATACGTACAGCCTCCGACAGAACGGTTCGCCCAGGTGTCCATCAGGTCGAACACCAGAGGTTCATCAACCGGAATGGTCGGATGCAGACAACTGATCGGCTGCCAGGCACGGTAACGCACGCCGGCGACAAATTCCCCTTCAACGCCTGTCGGATGCAGGGGAACTTTTCGCCCGTTACACAACACGATATGCCGGCCGTCGGACATGCCCTTAACTTTCACCTGCAGACGCTGCACGGAAGAATCCACGTAACGCGCAGTCGCGCCCCCCGCCGGTTCTTCTCCCAGCACATACCAGGGTTCGATCGCGTTTCTCAGTTCGAGATGAATTCCTCGATAGTCCATTTCACCGATGTGTTGAAAACGAAATTCAAAGTGCGGTGCAAACCAGCTGGCTTCCAGCGGAATATTGTCGGCAACCAGATCGTGAATCACGTCTTCAAAATCCTGTCGGATAAAATGAGGCAACATCCAGCGGTCGTGTATCGAAGTGTTCCAGTCGATCAGGTTCTCTTTGTAAGGTTGATCCCAGAACCGGGCAACCAGCGCACGGATCAGCAACTGTTGCGTCAGGCTCATTTGCCAGTGCGGCGGCATTTCAAATCCGCGGAACTCCACCAGCCCCAGTCGGCCCGTTGCACTGTCGGGAGAATACAGTTTATCGATGCAGAATTCAGCCCGGTGCGTATTTCCGGTCAGGTCGACCAGCAGATGCCGAAAAACACGATCGACGAGCCACGGCGGAAAGTCACCCTGATCGGGAATCTGTTCGAAGGCAATCTGCAACTCGTATGTCGCATCGCAGCGTCCTTCATCGACCCGGGGTGCCTGGCTGGTTGGCCCGATAAAACGCCCCGAGAAAATATACGACAACGCGGGGTGATTATGCCAGTAGGCAATCAGGCTGCGCAGCAGGTCAGGGCGTCGCAGAAACGGACTGTCATGCGGAGTCGTGGAACCCAGCACAATATGATTCCCGCCGCCGGTACCCGTATGTGTTCCATCAAGGTCAAACTGCTCCGTACCCAGCCGCGACTGTCGCGCGTCTTCGTACAGAGTCGAAGTAATCTCTACCAGCTCTTTCCAGCTCTGCGCCGGATGAACATTCACTTCAATCACTCCCGGATCCGGCGTGGCTTTAATATATTGCAGTCGATAATCGGGCGGAGGCAGATAGCCTTCAATAACGACCGGAATTTCCAGTTCTTCTGCCGTCTGTTCAATCTCGGCAAGCAGTTCCAGATAACTTTCAAGATGGTCCAGAGGCGGCATGAAAATATAAAGATTGCCGTCCCGCGGCTCAAAACACATCGCCGTTCGAACCACTCCGTTTTCGACGGTACGTGGTTCGACTTCGTCCTGCTCATCCTCCTGAGACACACCCTCGACAGACGACTTACCAGCGCCGACACCCGCACCGGAGCCCACTCGCTGCAGGACCTGCTGTTGAACCGGTTCTGATACCTGCTGACCGGCTTGACGATAAACGGCATGCTGCTGAAACTGTTCATAACCCGGCAGATCGTCGACCGCTTCGAACGGTACAACGGGAACGGGCCCATATTCACCAGGAGACGCGGCGGGCAGGGAATCCAGCGGCAGACGCAACCCCATCGGTGAATCACCGGGAATCAAAAACATCTGCTCCGAACGGACGGGCCAGAGGCCACTCATCCATTGCGTTTGAGAATCCTTCCACCGATGCACGATCGGTAACACACAACCGGTCGAAGTCCCCAGACCCTGTTCAAAAACGCGGGCCAGCCGGGTTCGTTCTTCGGCGTCGTCCAGATCGGCACTGAGAATATCCGCGTTGACGGCAAGCCGTCGCTCTTTCCACATATAGTACATCGCGTCTTCGAACGCGGGTGACACGTGGTCCGGATTGACGTTGAGTCGTTTTGCCAGCCTCGTCGAAAAGAGCTGCGCATGTTCGATCTTGATACCGTGCGGTTGATCCGGATCGGCCAGCAGATCTGTGTTTTTCCAGATCGGTTCGCCATCGGTTCGCCACATGCACGTTAAAGCCCAGCGCGGCAATGGCTCGCCGGGATACCATTTCCCCTGTCCGTAATGAATCAGTCCTTCCGGGGCATATCGCTGACGCAATCGATCGATCAAATTTCCAGCCAGTTTCCTCTTCACAGGACCGACGGCTGCTGTTTTCCATTCGTCCCCTTCCATATCATCGATCGATACGAAAGTCGGCTCGCCTCCCATCGTCAGACGCACGTCGCCGGCTTCCAGCCGCTCATCAACCTGATAACCGACGGCTTCGATACGTCGCCACGTTTCGTCTGAATAAGGTTTGGTAACGCGCGAATCTTCATGAACCCGGGTAACCGACATCTCATGATGAAACCTGACTTCCGATTTCCCGACATTTCCGCTGATCGGCGCGGCAGTCGTTGGTTCCGGAGTACAAGCCAGCGGAATATGTCCTTCCCCCGCCAGCAGGCCGGACGTCGGGTCTAACCCGATCCATCCCGCTCCGGGCAGAAACACTTCAGTCCAGGCGTGCAAATCGGTAAAATCTTCCAGCGCTCCCGAAGGACCATCCAGCGATTCCACATCCGGCTTGAGCTGAATCAGGTAGCCCGAAACAAATCGTGACGCCAGCCCTAAATGACGCAGTAACTCCACCATCAGCCAGGCGCTGTCGCGGCACGAACCGCTGGCCAGCGACAATGTTTCTTCCGGCGACTGCACGCCGTGCTCCATGCGAATGACATAGCGTATTTTCTCCTGCAGGCGTTGATTGATGCCTACCAGAAAGTCAATCGTTTTCACGGGGCTCTTATCGATTGAGTTGAGCAATTCCGTCAATTCAGGGCCGGGAGCCGTTGTGTGCAGAAAAGGCTGCAGATCTTTCGCAAGACTCGCTTCGTACTGGAACGGAAATTCCATCGCATCGGGTTCGAGAAAGAAATTAAACGGATTGATCACCGTCATCTCGGCAACCAGATCGATTTCGACGTGCAGCAGCCGCGTTTTTTTCGGAAACACCAGACGGGCCAGATGATTGCTGTGCGGGTCCTGCAGCCAGTTTACAAAGTGTTCTTCCGGTGTCACCCGAAGCGAATAACTGCAAATCGGCGTGCGGCAGTGCGGAGCAGGGCGCAGACGCACCACCTGTGGAGCCAGTTCGACATCCCGGTCATACTCATAAATGGATTTGTGATTCAATGCGACGCGTATCATGTTGTTCAATCATTCAGAATTTAAAGACGATAATGGGAACAGAAGTGGCTGAATTAACTTGTTTGAGACTGACTGCCCGCCGTGGAAGTCTGCGTCTGTGACTGTTCCGACTGCGGAGACGTAAAAAAGTCGTCCCGAATCGATTCACTCACCTGATTCAACTGCGTCTGAAAACCATCAATATATTGGTGCAATCCATGCTGAATAATCTCCTCGATGCTGGTGTAGTCCATACTGGAACACAACATCCCAATCCGCTGCTCGGTCAGATTTTGAAACGTGCCCGCGCTGCTGCCTACGATATTTCGCAAGGACTGCTGCGCTTTTCTCAGGCAGAAGTGCATCGCCCGCGGAAACTCACTGTCCAGAATCAGAAAGTCGGCAACCCGCTCGGGGACGATCTTACCATGTTGACGACGGTACATCGCCAGGGCACTGGCCGACTGCAGTAACGCAGACCAGCGGACCACGTCGAGTGCCGTACCGACATCGTGTGCGTCTGGCAGCAGAATATAATACTGCACGTCCACGATACGTGATGTTTTATCAGCCCGTTCAATCAATCGACCGACGCGCGAGAAATGCCAGCCTTCACCGTGCGACATCGTCGCGTCGGTAGCTCCCACCAGCGTATGACTGGCCAGTCGCACGCGCTCGCAGAACTCCTGAGGCTGATCCAATGCCGCTACGCCGCCCGCCGCCGAGCGAACCATAAAATAGAACTGGTTCAACTGCTGCCAGACCACAGAGGGAATAATCTCGCGGATTGTCCGCGCATTTTCACGCGCATACGAGGCACAGGAGAGAATCGAGTTCGGGTTTTCCTTGTCGAACAACAGGAACTTCAACACGTTTTCGCGCGAGAATAAACCATAGCGTTCTTCAAAAAGTTTCTGGTCACCAGTGGTATAAATCAGCGGCGCCCATTGATTGCCGAGCGTGTCTGTCTCGCCCAGCGTCAGATTATAATTCACGTCAATAAACCGCGCGACGTTTTCCGCCCGCTCGATATAGCGACTCAACCAGTAAACCGAATTTGCGACTCGACTAAGCATCTGTTGTCTCCCGAGCTGCACGTAAAATGTGCGGTTGCGGCGCTGAATGTCCGTTACGCAGAATCCACGTATCTTTGCTGCCGCCACCTTGCGACGAATTCACGACCATCGATCCTTCACGCAAGGCCACGCGCGTCAAACCGCCTGGCATCACATAAATTTCCTTGCCACACAACACGAACGGCCGCAGGTCGACATGCCGCGGCTTCAATTCGTCTCCGACCAGCGTAGGCACGGTGGAAAGATTGAGCATCGGCTGGGCAATCCACTCGCGCGGATTGGCACAAATCGCCTCGGCACACTTGTCTCGCTCCGCCTGTGACGCTTGCGGCCCCATCAGAATCCCATAACCGCCCGATTCGTTGGTCGGCTTCACGACCAGTTTATCCAGGTTGGCAAGCACGTGTTTGCGCTGCTTCTCGTCCGAGCACAAATAAGTGGGAACATTCGGAAGAATCGCTTCTTCGCCGAGATAATACTTGATGATATCCGGTACATACGCATAAACGGCTTTGTCATCCGCCACGCCGGTCCCGGGAGCGTTCGCCAGAGTGACGTGGCCCGCCCGATACACGTCCATCAGACCATCGACGCCCAGCGTCGAATCGGAACGAAAACATTTGGGATCGATAAAATCATCGTCTATCCGGCGATAAATCACATCCACGCGGCTCAGACCTCGGGTCGTTTTCATAAAAACATAACCGTTTTCGACAACCAGGTCCGAACCCTGAACCAGTTCGACCCCCATTTGCTGTGCCAGAAATGTATGCTCAAAATAGGCCGAGTTGTAAATGCCCGGCGTCAGCACCACTGCCGTCGGATCAATCACGCCCCCCGGCGCGCAATCCAGCAGGGTTTTGAGAAGCTGTTCGTTGTAATCTTCAATCGGCGCGACCGACATCCCTTGAAATACGGGAGCGAACGTCCGTTTCATCAACTCGCGATTCTCCAGCACGTAAGACACGCCGGAAGGGCACCGCAGATTGTCTTCCAGAACATAAATCTGCCCGTCACGGTCACGAATCAGATCGACGCCGGTAATATGGCACCAGACTCCTTGCGGGGGATGAAAGCCCCGGCATTGCTTACGCAATGTTTTGGACGTCTGAATCAGCTCTTCCGGGACGGCACCATCTTTGATAATTTTGCAGTCATTGTAGATATCATCGACGAACAGATTCAGTGCGTGAATCCGTTGTCGCAAACCGCTTTCGACCATCTCCCACTCATGCGCGTCGATGATTCGCGGCAGAAGATCAAACGGCCAGACTTTTTCCGTCCCCGCTTCGTGCCCGTACACATTAAAAGTAATCCCCATATTCTGCAGACAGAGGTCGGCTGCTTTTTGCCGCTGCTGCAGACTTCCATCAGACAGGGATTGCAGGCGTTCGACAAACAGCGACCCGCACGGTCGGGGCTGACCATCGGGAGCAAACATCTCATCAAAACTCTCGTCAGACTGGTAGGGAGCGATCCTCATCGTCTACTCATTCCTCAATAATTGATTTAGACGGGACTTCATTTAATGACTTTGAATACACAAAACAAAGGCAAACGCCGTGCCGGACACGGCTCATAATCGGCGGATACAGGTAATCAGTAACGAATCAGCACCTATCGCAAGATCTGCCAGCAGCAGACGCGTAATGTGTTGGCAGATCCACCAGGCCGTGCCCAATATTCAGGCAACAGAGATTCAACATACAACGCGCTACAAATGCGTGGCGGAATTCGTAGTAGATGTTTCAGAAAAGATGTGAATGAGCAGGAACGACCGCTGGCAACCCGGGTCGTTTACGACTCAAGGCATCTGCAATCGGGATGTATGGTTCTGAAATAACAGGAGCGCATCTAACGATAGCATTTTAAATTTATCAAAGCAAGAGGTTTATACCTAATTACTAGGGGCAACCAGCAATTAACAGCGAATTCACACAACGACTTCGATCAATAAAAAATAAAAGCAGCGCGCGACATCCGAGCAATTCACACCCTCAACGGAACCACAAAAACCACCCGCAAATCACAAACAGACAAATCACAACAGGCGGACACACAGATCACCCCGACAATATCACATCGTAGGGGTCGCCCCATGTTTCGACCCGCCTCGCGACGCGCCACCGGTTTATCTCCACAACGGAACCCAAAAACGCCGTCAACCTCGTCCCATTCTGACTATTTACCCAAACTGGACACTCCCCATCGAATCTGCCGAAAAAGAATAGTAGGGGACTCTGCATTTTATTTCGGCACCGGAAGCGTAGTGCGAACGGGGAGCGCGACTGTGCGGCTTAAAGACTTACTGCCACTCATGTTCCTGCTGGTGACGCTTCCCGCGCATCAGGCAGCCGGGCAGGAGTGCGCGGTGGATGAAGCAGCAGGGGAGTCCTCCGAACGTTTCACGACCGACGAATTCAGCACGGAAGAAACAGACGTGCGGCTGCTGAGTCCCTGGCTGAAAACCGACAATGGATTCACCGCGACCCCCGTTTATTACGGCGAAGTCTTCACGAACGCACACGGCGGCATCGCCACCAGAAATTCAACGCAGTACGAAGGTTTGCTCGATCTTTCTCTCGATTTCGACCTCGAAACGCTGCAGGCTCCGATCCCGGGCCGTGTCAATCTGCTCTTTCAAAATACCCATGGTCGCGGGCTGGAGAGGAACGTCGGTGCGACGCAGATTCTCAGCAGCATCGACTCCCTCAACAACATCACCCAGATCAGCGAACTCTGGTGGGAATTCGGTCTGTTCGAAAACCGAATCACCATGCGGGTGGGCAAGCAGGACCTGAGTTCAGAATTCATCACCATGGATTCCGCCAGTGACTTCATTAACTCCGCGTTCGGCCTCTCTCCCTCAGCCGGTCTCCCCTCGTTTCCGTCTCCCAGTCCGGCGATCCTCATGATGACTGATCTCAGGCCAGATCTCAGCTTCAAAGCGGGGCTCTGGGACGCCTACCATGGCGGAGAAAATGAAGTCTTCTCCCGCAATGGTTCGGCCCTCTTTGTCGGAGAAGTTGAGTACCGCTACACCATCCTCGAAAGTCAGCTTCCCGGCATATTCACGATCGGCGCAACCTATGAAACGCCCGGCATTGATCCTGCCGGAACCATACCCAACTCATTCGGCTATTACATCCAGTTCGAGCAACTCCTGTATCGGGAAGCGGGCAGCGAGAAAAACAGTCCCCAGGGGCTGTTCTTTTTCGCCCAGCACTTTCCCACCAGCAGCGATGGAAACTCGCCCTTTCCCCAGATCCCCAAAGACGTCCTGGCAGGGTTGACCTACACGGGACTGCTCCACAGCCGCGATACAGACATCATCGGCGCCGGAATCGGCTGGGTCGAATTGGACGCGGGGGGCACCGACGAGGAGTTCATGATCGAACTGTTTTACAAAGCAAAAATCAATTCCACGCTGACGATCCAGCCCGACCTCCAATACATCAACACCCCCTCAGGCCTCTTCCCCGACGCCCTCGTCGCCGGCATCCGCTTCCAGCTCGACCTGTAAACAACGCACCCACCGCGACCACGGGCTGACACATGAGTCAGCCCCTACATTTGTAGAACGAACCGGCCATCGAAATTCGTAGGGGTCGCCCCACGTGTCGACCCGCCTGCCGACATTCCCACCGGTATCCGCATCCAGATCGACCTCGTTCTGAAACCGCTGACAACCATCAATGATGATGATGGAAGGCTGCGTCTTTTGCGTTTCCGCCTGAGAGTACGAACGCGAGCAGATCGAGAATCTGTTCTTTGTCCAACGTATTCAACAGGTCGGCCGGCATGATGGAGATGGGTGAGGATCGTCGGAATTCGATCGTACTCTTCAGAACCTTCTGCTCCTTCACCTGCGGCGGCCCCGTGACGAGCGTCAACGAAGTCTCATCTTCAGAAACGATGTTCCCGTTAAGGCTCCGTCCATCTTCCAGCAGGAGCAGTACCGTTTTGTACTTATCCTCGATTTTGCGGGAGGGCTCGAGAATTTCTGCCAGGATCGCTTTGGCGTCCTGCTTGTGCTTCTTCACCACTTCGTCCAGATTGGGACCGATCGAGAGATTTTTGCCGAGGGTCACGCTGCTCTGATCCAGTTTGTGACACTGGGCACAGGCAAGCTTTGTGAAGATCTCCTGCCCCCTCGCAAAATTCCGATGTTCGCCCACACGTTTCACGTCTTTTTCCAGATCGGCCAGTTTCCATTTGGTGATCTTCACTTCTTCTTCCGGGTTCCTAGCGAGAAAATCCTTGAGATCGTCGGTCACATACATCATTCCCCGCATCAGCATGTGATGCCCGGGAAAAGAGCAGATGTAAGGATACGCGCCCTCTTTGGTCGGAGCGACGAACTCAATCACCTCTTCCTGACCATGATCAACCAGCTTGCTGGCCCAGAGAATTTCTTTGCTCTCGGGCACAAAACCGACCGAAAACCCGCTGGCGCCCAAGGCAATCGCCGCCAGACCAACTTCATCGGCTTTCCCGGGATTCACCAGCATCATATTGTGAGGCATGTAATCCGGGTTAGCAAACGTGAGTTTCACCTTCTTACCCGGCTTCACAGTGAGTTTCGTAACGTCATATCGCATGCGTTCGCGGATCGTTCCGATGCGAATGGTTGTCAGTTCAGGCGTGTCGCTGAGAATGCCGGACTTTTGTGTCGCCGCTTCCTCTGATTCCGCGATCACACCGCCACGCATCGTGCCTTCGACATTGAACCACAAATGCTTCACCGTGTTTGCGGCAATCCGCGCGTGCGGCTCGGGAGACTTTAAAAGCACTCCCAGTAATTCCAGATTCCGATCGTTGTGCTGCTGATGCAGCCAGAGTGCTTCGAGCAGGTGGTGCGCATCTTCTTTTTTATTTGGATCAAACTGTTTGATCCACTCCTGCGTCGCCGCGATCACGGCGGCGGAATCGCGTTCGCTCAGTTCAATACGCGTGCGATGGCGAATGCCATCGATGGGCGATTTCAAATTGTCGAGCAAGGCGGTAATCGGCTGCCCGTCAATGGCAACCGGTTCCTGCAGCGGCCGCCCTTTAGCGGTCATGCGGTAAACGCGGCCATGTTGATGATCGCGGTTCGGATCACGCACGTTATGCTGCATGTGGCCGATGATCACGTTGTGCCAGTCGCAGAAATACAGCGAGCCATCGGGGGCAAAAATCGCATCCGCGGGGCGGAAATTCTTGTCTCCGCTCATCATCAGGCCTTTTGATTTGTCTTCCGTTTTGGAGCCGTCGGCATTCAGCCGCGTGACCGTCAAATCGTCACCGGCAGGCTCGCCCCACACGGTCCCTTTTTCAGCGTCACGCGCCAGGTCGTAATGTTTGATGCCGAGAAATCCAATCACGTTACAGATCAAAAAATCGCCTTGCATGGACTCGGGGAAGTGCGCGCTGCTGACGACTTCGCTGGCCGTTACGGGCCGCACTTCTTTCTTGAGCAACTCGTGCATTTTGAACCCGGCCTTATCCGGACGCACCTGATAGGCCCGGCCGCCGGTTCCATCGGTCGCGTAGTGATAACCCCAGTAATCAAAGGCGATGCCATGCGGGTTCGGCGAATTGACCGCGTGCATTGAAATGGTAAACCGCCGCGGATCGAAGCGATACATGGCCGATTCCGCAGCCTGCAGCGAAGGCCCCCAGGGATGCTCGTGGTTATGCACCATGAACACGCCGCTCTGCCAGTAAATCGCACCATCGGGACCATAGATCAAATTGTTGGCGGCGTGATGGGTATCGGAAGAATCGAGGCCCTGCAGCAGCACGGTACGGACATCGGCGACGTCATCGCCATCAGTATCTTTAAGGAACACAATTTCCGGCGCGGAAGCAACCAGTACACCGCCGTTCCAGAACTCAAACCCGAGTGGATTCTGAATGCGGGCAAACTCGGTCACGCGATCCGCTTTGCCGTCGTGATTATCATCGTGCAAAATGATCAGCGCGTCGTCCATCTCTTTCAGCGGTTCCCACTTGGGATACGTTGGCCAGACGGCGGCCCACAGGCGGCCTTTGGTATCGAACTGCATCTGCACCGGGTTGACCAGTTCGGGAAACTGTTTTTCATCCGCAAACAGGCTGATCTCAAACCCGTCAGCGACAGCCATATGCTGGAGGCCTTCCTGACCACTGATGTAGTTCAGGTTTCCTTCTTTCACCGCGCTGGAACTCTTGCTGCCGCCACCAACGTTCGAAATCACCTTCACCGGCTGCGGCACATTGCTGTCGTCAACTTTGAGATCCTGACCTTTGGCAACCGCCCAGATACGGGCATCGCGATTGTTCGTCATCACATCCAGCATCGACAGTTCGTGCTGTAAAACAACGGCATTCGTCTGATCGTCGGTAAACGCAAGAATGGAGCGGCCGCCCCAGACATCATTGCCATCGCGAGCGCGATAGCGGTTATTCCACTTATAAGCCTTATCCAGTACAGCCGAGCGCAGGGGCTCCAGCGTTTGTGACGCGGTCACCTGATGACCGGACAGTGCAGAGGCGATCACTTCGGCCAGCTGTTTATTCCCTTCCGCCGTCAGATGAACACCGTTGATGGTCAGTGGCGTGCTCGATTCCTTGAACATCTGCAGGGAAGGGTGGAACAGATCCACATACGCGACTCCCGCTTCGCGGGCAGCGGCCGCAGTGGCTTTGGTATAGGCGGCGAGTTGAATGTTATGCGCTTTGCCGTCAGGCACGTTTTTGCTTCCGGTATCTTCATGCGCGAGAGGGCTGAACAATACAATCCGCGGGAATGATTTTCCGTTCGCTTTCGAACCACGGGTCTTTTTGACAAAATCGACCAGTTTTTGCTGATACTCGCCGGCTTTCTTGACGCCTTCAAATGATTCGTTGTAACCGAAAAACGCGAAGACGACGTCTGCCTGCACGTGCCGCAGATACTCGGTGATCGTGGCGGCCCCCTGGCTGCGCGGATACGAATCCACACGGTCGCCGCTCGCGCTCATATTACGAAAACGTACATCTTTACCTTGCAGTTCGCTCTGTAACAGCGTTTCCAGCCAGCCATCATGCTGCATCCGATCGGGCAGTCCATTACCGAGAATGGCAACCATGTCACCTTTTTGAAATTCAAACGGCATCGGATCACGGTAATCGGCGGGCACGGCGGCAAGTGTGGGATCAGCGGCCTGACTGTGGGATTTCGAACCGACTGATTTGGAAGTCGATTTATAAGGGACACCGGGTTTTCCATCGAAGGTCAGGTATTCCAGTTTTCCCCGGTTCCTGACGTCGATCTCCACAGCAAAAGGGGCGTCCACTTTCGCGAGATGGAACACCTCTTTGCGATTCGCATCCAGCAGCGTCAGCGTGAAATTGTCCAGGCGGCTCTCGAATCCGTCACGGTTCCAGAGACCAATCTTTTCCACGTCGACTTCCTGACCGAGATCGACTTCCCACCAGGGATTCGTGGTTCCCTCATTGGCGGTATGCGTCTGGCCCCCTTTACCCCAGTCGGCACTTTTATTGCCGTCCAGCGCTTTGGCTGCGACGCCGGACCCCATGGTACTCGACTGCGAAGCCTTGCCGTTTTTCGCGATATTTTTACCGCCGCTGATCACTTCCACTTCCGCCAGCGTCAGAATCCGCTTGTCGCCCGGAAGTTCAATCCGCACAAACCGCGCCGGCTTCCCTGTCGCAAGTGAAGCGGTCCCCGGTTTCTCTGCCTGTTTTTCTTTGGGCTTGTTCTCTTTTTGGGGAGAATGCTGATGCCCCTTGTGTTTTGCTTCCGGAATTTTCGTGTTGTTATTGGCAGGAATCTGACTTTCGAATCCGGCATACATCTCCGGTTTGATGCCGCGCGCGTAAGTCGCATTGCCAAATGTATTCGGTTTGAACGGTCCGACGAAGGATACGTTGGCATCCGCTTTGATGGTATCTTCCATGCCCAGCGCCCAGAAACAGGCGTTGACCAGCATGCGGCGGTAACCTTCATTCAACAGATCCTCGGGCGTTCCATACAGAGTCGTAAATACGCGGCCCGTTTTTCCTGAAGGGGATTCATAAGTCCGGGTCCACTCTGAAGGCATCGGAGGCTTCGTATCATCGGCGGGAGAATCCTGCTTCATTCCGTTTAAAGGCTGCGCCATCGTCAGGACTTCACCATCGGTGGGCTTGCCGACGTAACCGCCCGCCTGCACCCAGATGTCTTTCACGCCACGCAAAATCGGATGCGTCTTTTTGTCGTCAATAATGGTAATACGCGTGCTCTGCTGATGATTTCTTCCGTAGTGCCCGACCCATGTCTGTCCCAGCACCTGATGACCAAAGCCAAGCTCATAATCCTTGTCTTTGCTGTTGTAAGAATATTCGGAGAAGGGTGCCGACGCAGGCATGTTGAATGCGTGTGTTGAGGTCCGCATGCCGACCACCGGTCCGCCCCGTTTGAGATAGTCATCAAAATGCTGCATCTGTTCTTTGGGAAAATTCTGGAATCGCAGAAACACTACCGCAAGGTCCGCTGTTTTGAGTGCTTCCATGCCAGGCATGTTTGAGTTACCCGCGACAATTTCACCCGTTTCCGGATCGATATTAAACAGCACGGTGCACTTGAAACCGTGATGTTTTGCCAGAATGCGTGCCAGTTCCGGCAACGATTCTTCAGACCGGTATTCATGATCGCCGGCGAGGAAAACAAGATGCTTTCCTTTACCCACTCCCTCAGTTCCTTCATAAACCAGCGGCGCGGCGCTGGCGAAGTTGGTTACGAGTAGTGACAAGCAAAAAAAGGCAAGCCAGCCAGCGGATTTCAGGGGGGAGTCTGCAACGAGGTGGATAAGATGTTTCATTGTTCAAGCGCATCCGTAAAAAAGTGCGAAGAGCGTCCAGGTGTAAATTTGATTGAGACTCCCAGTTTAATTGCAAACAGTAGCGGAATCTAGGGTTTCGCTTCCGATCCACGGTAAAAAACACGCCAATACGTCGAAAAAAACTGACTGCGTACACGCTTCCGGGAAATCAGATTCGATCCCGAGGGGGGAGAAAAAAGGCGGGACTCCATTGATTTGAGTCCCGCCCCTTCTGGTATTTTTCGGTAAAATTGACTCGCAGCTGTGACTGCTGTTTACTCAGGCCAGGGTGATTTCTCGGTCGCCAGGGAATAAATCACGGCCTTGGAATTGCAGTATTCATGGGCGGCTTCGATAAAGCCCAGTTCTGCTCCGAATCCACTCTTTTTGTAACCATAGATCGGCACATTCGGTCGGAGGTAACCACCACCATTGATGGAGATCCGGCCTGCCTGCAGTTCGCGCGCGACCCGCAGGGCTCGTGTTCCGTCGGTCGTCCAGATATTCGCCATTAAGCCGAAGTCGGAATCGTTGGCAATGCGAATCGCTTCTTCTTCCGTTTTAAATGTGATCACGCTTAATACGGGACCGAATACTTCTTCTTTCGCCACAGCCATGTCCGGCGAAACCTGGTCAAAAATCGTCGGCGGGAAAAAGCAGTCCTGAGGATCTTCAGGAATGGTGCCCGACAGGACGCAGCGTGCCCCTTCCTGTTTCGCCTGTTCGACTCGCTGACGTACAAAATCGCAGTGAGTCGGCGTTGCCAGACATCCCAGATGCATTTCGGGATCGGTCGGGTCACCCTGACGCAAACTCTGGGTTTTGGCGATAATCCGCTCCAGCAGTTCCTCATGCTGACTCTCATGCACCAGCAGTCTTGAGCCGGCAACACAGATTTGCCCCAAGTGACAGAAGATGCCCGTAATCACACCATTCACGACATGATCCAGCGGCGCATCGGGAAAAACCACGCTCGGTGTCTTTCCACCAAGTTCCAGCAGCACGCCTTTCATGCCGTCTTTTGCCGCTTCCATTAACTGGGCACCGGTTTCATGCCGCCCCGTGAACGCGATTTTATTGATGCCCGGATGTTTCACAAGGGCGGTTCCCGCTTCTGCGCCCGTACCGTGAATCACATTAATCACGCCGGGAGGAAAACCGACTTCTTCGGCGAGTTTCGCCAGCATCAACGCAGACAGGGGGGAGACTTCGGAAGGCTTCAGCACCACCGTATTGCCGCAAGCGAGAATCGGCGCCAGTTTAATGGCGGCGTTGGTCATCGGATAATTCCAGGGAACGATGGCCGCGATCACACCCATCGGTTCGCGAAACTGCATTGTCACATTGTCGGGCAAGCCGCCATAGGAATGCCCGGCGATTTTGTCCGGCAGTCCCGCATAGCTTTCGATCACATCTGCCCCGCAGGGAATGTCAAAACCCAGCGTGTCGCGAATCGGCTTGCCGATATTAAGCGTATCGGTCATCGCGAGATCTTCGGCGGATTCGCGAATGCGTTCTGCCAGCTTATAGAGCAATCGGCCCCGCTGCAGAGGATCCATGCGAGGCCATTCCCCCTTGTCAAACGCACGGCGGGCCGCAGTGACAGCAAGATCAACATCACTGGCGTTCGCCAGGGCAATCTCAGCCAACGGTTCACGGGTCGCCGGGTTCATGATCGTCCAACTGGTCTTCGAACGACCGTCGACCCATTTTCCATCAATATACATCTTATCTGGCCAGAATGGCATGCGTTTAATTCCTTAATTTGGTGATGAACTTCATTTGATTGCCTGACACTCTTCAGACCAGGAGAGAATCAACTCTCGGGTGTGCGACCACGCTGAGAACTGATTCTGGCCCCGCAGGGACTTTTATAATCTTAACAAAGCTAACCAACCCGGGGCAACAGTTGAGAAAGCGCTCAGGCAGACCCGAACAGAATCATGCTGCTCCCTCCGCCATCAAACAGACAGTACCAGCACACCTGAGAGCGATATTAATTGCTGCCACAAAAATACGAAACTTCAGAAAATGATGATCTGAAATCGATCCGATTTTCCACTTTTAGAAGGGGCAATTTATTGACAGGGAAGCAGTTCAAACAGCATCGAAAAAAACAATTTGTTCCTGTCATCAACACAGGCTGCATCTGCTAAACCGTTACGAATACCCGAAAATTTTTCGTGTCATTTCATGTTTTTCGTGGTAGAAAAAACGGATCTGTCATCCGGCTTCCGTTCTGTCAAACTCAATGGCCGAATGTAATTCGGTTAAACCTGATGGCAGGATTGACTTTGTTGAGAACGAAATCGTGATTCCCCCGCTGGAAACCATGTTCTGTTCTCAAGCGTTCCCGCTTCGAGCCCCGAGGCTTTGCGCGGGGATAACCGGACGGTTCGAAATACGTCAGGATTTTCTGCAGTGTTTCCCAGTGAATCTCTTATTCGGCACGAGCGGCCCGCTTGCTGATCTCACTGTTCAAAACCCGCCACCTGATTTCGGCCCATAGTTACCTGTCTGTAGATCCGCTCGTCCCCCACTGCTTCAGAAATCAGAACTCGCGACGCTCTAGAGTTTGATTCATAAATCAGCAGCTGATCGTCTGGGCGATACACTTTTAAAACGATTTACCACTCATCCGCAGACGCTCCGTTTTCCAGTCAGTGTTGACACGGGACAAACAGCCCCCTTGAAATGAGAAGAGAAAAAGTCCTCTCAGGGTTCATGAATCAGGTAAAAAGAGGCCTGGAAAATTCCGCTCAAAGGCTTCATCACCGTCGCGCATCCCTCACGAAGGGTTCATATGACCACATCCACTCTGCGTGTCTCAGAAATACAACACACTGTTAAATTTGGTAAAAACAGAAGTTTACGCATCTAATTTGGTTGAATTGTTAATTCATCTTAGTTAGTTATGATGACTATACACAATATAGGGTGAACGCGAAGAATATAACGATTCTTCTGAATGTCACAAAAAAACGCGCTGGCTGGAGTCGGGCAGGGGCCTTTTCGGTCGCGCCCGCTGATCAGAATTCGATACACGTTTCAGACACACACATCATATTACAATTGAATCTCATAGGCCTACTTTCTGAGGAGTCGACAGGATGCTGCTTTCCAACTGGCTGGGGACTATCACTTCACGTATCAAAAATCGCCCCCTTTTTCGTTCCCGCGATCGCCGGGCAATCCGGAAACGCTGGCAGTCAATCGTTCATAATCAGATCTCCACCACAGAACTCCTCGAAGACCGGACCCTGCTGACGACCGTGTTTGACCAGGGGGAACTGCTGGCACCCGCAGGGACTGCTCCTCATGATGGCGATCAGGCAGGTCGCAGTGTAGCCGTCGATGGGGACTGGATGGTTGTGGGAGCACCGTATGCAGATCCCGATAATGTAACCAATACAGGAGCCGTTTATCTCTACAGCCGGAATGATACCGGTACGCCCCTGGATCAGAGCGATGATACCTGGGGCTATCATTCAACGTTGATCTCTCCGAGTGCAGTTGCTCCAGCAGGCGATGTGTTCGGAATTTCTGTCGACATCGACGGAGATACCATTATCGTCGGTTCCGTAAATGCCTCTGATAGTGATTATAATGGTTCGGCTTACATCTTCAAGAAGAATGATCCTGAAAATTCGCCGGAAGATCCCAGTGATGATGTCTGGATTTATCGTACAAAACTCTTCCGCCCGCCCATCATGATAGATAATCCTGCTTCAGGTTCGTTTGGCGGTTCTGTCTCGATCAGCGGTAACACCGCTGTTGTTGGAGCGTATAATGAAGGATCAACATATACGGGCGCTGTTTATATCTTTTCAACCGAAAATGACTGGGGCAGTTATTCGGTTGATAAATTGAAAGCGGCCAGTCAGGATGACAATGCTTACTTCGGCTCCTCCGTTGACATTGACGCGGATGAGAGCACGATTATTGTCGGAGCCTATAACGATCTCAACCAGGGGGCCGCATATCTGTTTGATCGTAGCGAAAATGGGGCTGGCGTAGCCGATGATACCTGGACCGAAGTGAAGAAGGTTTCAGGCACACAGATTGGTTCCAGGTTCGGCTACTCAGTTGCTATAGACGGAGATACCGCTGTCGTGGGTGCATCGCTTCACGACACACCAGCCACATCTGATGATAGTGGGAGCGCCTTTGTTCTGGATCGCACCGCGGGTTGGAACATTGTAAGTGAATTACGATCTCTCAGCCCTATACCTACCGCTTATTTTGGAAACTCGGTTGCTGTCAGCGGTGATCAGATTGTTGTCGGTAGCTTCTACGGTGGCTACATGGTTAATGGGGTTGCCTATCTCTTTGACCGTGCCAATGGCTGGGGAGGCGCAGTCGCCACAATCGAACCTCAACATCCTACCGGAACTGATCAATTCGGATGGGCTGTTGACATCAGCCAAAATACGCTGATCGTCGGAGCGAATTTGCATCGCCACGATGTTCCATACCAGGGAGGCGCATTTGCCTATGGAATTGCGCCAGTGTCCGACAATGTGGGCAGCTTTGACAGTGGAAAATTCACTCTCAACTCTTCCAGCAATTCGAATACGAATATCACGATTTCCGAAGCGGGCGGCGTGATTACGATTACCGATCCGGGAAATATTCTGCAAGCGCCTGCCGGAGCGACGCAGGTTGACCAGCACACGATTTCTTTCTTAATCGGCGACATTCCCGGAAGAACTATTATCATCAATGGCGGCTCAGGTGATGATAACCTGATTGTCGATGCGTCCCTGGCCGCCCTGGGGATCAGCGTTGAATACGACGGCGGTGCCGGTTCTGACACTCTGGAATTAACCGGGAACGCGAGTTCCGTCGAGTATCTGTTTGACAGTCCCAGTGATGGGCAGATCCAGTTGAACGGAACCAATACGGACTTTATCAGGTACGAGGGACTGGAGCCACTCGTCTCTTCGATCGCAGCCGTAGATGTGACGCTGACTTATACGGGCGGTGCGGAAACCATCGATATTTCTGATCTGGGCGGCGGACAGACCCGTGTCGATTCTTCTCTCGGAGAAATGTCTGACTTTATCAACCCCACGGGAACGTTGACCATCAATGCCGGAACCGGCGCGGATACCATCAATATCAATTCTCTCGCTGCCGGCTACAGTGCCAACATTATCATCAACGGCGATGATGAAACTGATACAATCAATGTGGATACTTCTGTTTCACTGGTCGCAGGAAAGTCGATCCAGTTTAACGCGGAAGTTGTGAAGTTGATGGGTGACGTGACTGCAGATTCGATTTCTGGAACTGCCGGGACAGTGAATATCACTGGTTCTGCTGGCGGCGCCGAGATTCAGGACGCCATTGATCTGGCTGCCTCAGGCGCGACCATTAATATCGCCGCGGGAGAATACACAGAAGCGGGCGCACCAGGCAACAACGGAATAAACATTAACAAGTCGGTGACGCTGATCGGTGCCGGTGCCAACGAAGACCCGGGAGTTGGAACGGTTTATGCCCCTGTCAGTGCGGGCGGCCAGGCGAGCAACCACGTCATTAACATCACCGCGACTGATGTGACCATCCATAACATCTTCGTCGACGGCTTCAAGAATCTGGATTCCAACACCGGACAGTCTTACGCGCGTATCTTTATGTCCACAGCGGATCGCACTACGATCGAAGACGTGGCTTTCCAGAATTACGTCACCGGTGGGATCGAGTTGAACGGTTCCAATAATTCGGTTATCAGAAACGTCACTACCTTCGGTGTGGATCCGGACGGGGCGTACACACCTCTCGATATTGGCTCCGGCACGAGCCAGGACGGCATTCGAATTGTTGATGCAGAGGGAGTGACGATCAAAGACTTTTCGGTCGACACGGTGGAGTACGGAATTATTGCGTTTCAGGGGCCCACTTCATTCTCGGTCGACAATGTCAGCATTACCAATGCAGAATTCGGCATTTCGGTTTTGACTCAGTCGTTTAACTACGGAGGGGGAGCATTCGTTCGGTTCGGCGGGCAGCAGGATGTCACGATTGATGGTGCTGTCAACCTGACGAACGTTGATATCGGATTTCGACTGGTCGACCTGACAAATGATGATTTGGGGATGACGGATACGGTGACCGGGCTGCCTGGCGGACCGGGAAGTGCACCCGACATCAACCTGATCCTCACCGGTAACGAGTCATTTTCGCTGAACAACGTAACAATTCCGGTCCAGCGCCAGGGCGAGGGTTCGGTCCCCAACCTTGCGAATTTTGTGGATGGAGTCGGTCTCGATGCGGTCTCCACCGACTTTGATACGTCCGGGCTGCCCCAGGGCGAATGGTACTTCGTAGATCCCCTCGATGCTGTTGCCAAAGTTGCGGCAGAAGCAGTGAATCCGTTAAGTGCCGTGGTGCAAGAGATTTCCTCGACCGATTATTATGTCGGACCCGGTATGTCTATTCAGTCGGCAATCGATGATGCAGCGGGAGGAGAGTCCGTTCGTATTCTCACGGGAACCTATGCGGGCAACGTGGACGCAGGCAGCAAGGCTGTCACCCTGCACCCGGGCACCAGTCCCGGCCTGGTTACAATCAATGGCAACCTGACCTTGGACAGCGACGATACACTTGTCATCGAACTTGATGGCACAACTGCCGGCACCCAATATGACCAATTCGTGACAACCGGCAATGTGAATCTGGGTGGTGCCACACTGGACACCACGGACAGCGACATCACCGGCGCCATGTTGGGCGATACACTCGAAATCATCGATGTGGGCGGTACTCTCTCGGGTACCTTTGCCAGTCTTGCCAACGGGGATTCTGTGCTGGTCAACGGTCAGACCTTCCGTATCTTTTACAACGGTGGTGACGGGAACGATGTGGTCCTCACCTTCCTGCCTCCTGTTCCCGTAACCTATGTGGACACCACTTTCACCGGCGTGAACGGCACCTTCATCACCGACGCAAATCCCAATGAAGCAGGTGATCAAAATGCGGTGATTGGAGTCAATGCGTTCGACACGATCGAGGAGGGAATTGACGCAGTGGATGCGGCGGGAACCGTCATCGTTATTGCCGGTACCTATATCGAAAATGTCACCCTTGATCGTGGAATTACATTAGGCGGTACGCCTGACATTCAGGGAACGCTGACTCTCACCGAAGGGGCGAGCGTCGCTCCCGGATTCGGTCCGGGTATCATTCAGACAAATGGATTAAACATCGAGGGGGTCGCATATGGGCTCGACAGTATCGATTTGGGAACCTTCATTCATCTTGATGTCGGCCCTGGAGAAGATATCTCGTATGTGGAATCGCTTCAGGGAGAAAATATTCTGTTCTGGAGAGCCTCCACCGGAGGACTCCGCCGTGCCACGTACACCTGGAATGGAACGGATTTAGTACTGGGAACCATTACCAGTCCGACCGGGCTGACTTCAGGTAACCATCCCAGCATCATCAATCTGGGAGGCGGCCTGCTGGAAGGATATTTCCATCCGGGGGGTTCAAATCCGGCATTCCAGTATCATGCCTTCAGCAATGACTACGGAAACAGCTGGACTGACGAAACCACGCTTCCCTACCCCTTCCCGACGGCGGGAGTTACAGGGCCGGGACCTGATTCCGGAACAACCGGTGGTGGCGGGATTATTGAAATCAATGGCGAACGTCGCATTTACGCACAAAACAATTTAGGTGATATTATCTTGTGGACGTCGGCAGCCGGTTCGAGTGGACCACTGACCAATGCTGGAAGGCTCATCGATGGTGGCACAGGAAACTTCCAGAATCAATCACCCAGTGGTGATGCGATTGGCCTCCCCTCCGGGCAAACGCTGTATTTTTATGTTGATGGAGAAGGTAGCGAAAACACATTGGGAGCCATCGGTGCTTTGCTCGTTGATGCCTCAGGCCTGGGGATCACCGGCCAGATTGATAACTTTATCTCTGTTACAGATCCTGCTTTGAGTTCAGTGGGATTGACGCGCCTGGATGAAATGACTATTGGCGCAGTGCAGATAGTCGGCAACACCATTACCGGTGTTCTGATGATTGACGGCGACAGCACTTTCAACGGCAGTAACGAAGATCTGTTTTATGCCCCGATTACCATCACCACCAGTTCCCTGGATCCCGGTAGCCTGGATTTTGAGATCAATGGATCAGCAGCCGGCACCGGATACGATCAGATTGATGTGACGGGCGCTGTAACTATCGGCGCGGGAGCCACTTTGAACCTGACCGGCATTCATGTTCCCGCGGCAGGCGAACAGTATGTTCTCATCAAGAATGACGGAGTAGACCCCATTGTCGGAACCTTTGCCGGTTTCGAAGAGGGACATGAATTCGAAAACTTCCTGGGAGTTTTGGGGCAGAGCGCTTTTTTAACATATGTCGGCGGTGATGGTAACGATCTGGTACTCGTCGTCGAAGACGCGTCGCCTCTGATCACCCTGCCTGACAATGACATGGTCAATCAGTATACACTTCGCCTGGTGGGGGACAACGTGATTCTTACCGATGATGATTCAGGGGATGTGCTCTATAATGCACCACTGGCTGCAGTGCAGGGACCTCTGGTGATCAATGGGGAAGATGGCGAGAACGATACCTTGAGCATCGACATGACCGGCATCAATCATACCACCCCGCTGCAGATTCAGTTCAACGGCGGCACAGGAGGATTTGATACACTGGGATTACTGGGTGGAAGCCTGGACTCGGTCGAGCATTTCTTTACCAGTAACAGTAGTGGTAGCGTTCAGCTTAATGGTTCCGGGGTAGATTTCGTCAGGTATTCCGGCCTGGAGCCGGTCGTTGATACGATTGCCGCAAATGACCGGACATTCAGTTTTACAGGTGGGGCGGAAACCATCACCCTGTCCGATGACACCTTAGCCATAGGGGGGCCGGTGGCCGGTCGGTCCCAGATAGTTTCCGATCTCTTTGGTGAAGTTGTCTACTTCCTCAACCCTGCCAATAACATCTTCATCAATACTGGGGTTGGAGGCGGGAGTGGAGTTGATACTGTAGTTCTCGATAGTGTTGATTCGACGTTTGACGCGAATATTACTGTCACCGCCGACAGCGATGATACCGTGACGCTCTCTGAACTCAATGTGGGAATTGGAAATAGTATTGATTTGAGTGTCGGCTTTCTGCGTGTAAATGGAACAGGATCGGGTGATACGCTGACTCTGAATGCCAGCAGTCAGAATGCCGGAAACCTGCAGTTAAACAGTGCTTCGACGGTTAATTTTGCTGATCTTACTGAATTTGAATTCAATGGCTTATTCGGGGCAGATATATTTTATCTGAACAATCCTGTGGGAGACCTGTTTGAACCAGTGGATGGGATCACGTTCAATGGAGGAGTTGGTGGTGAAACTGCTTTCGGGGATAATTTGTTTATTAGCGAAGGAATTGCAGACACTGTCGAGCACCGCTTCTTTACTGATACCAGTGGCAGTGTGTTCTACAATGGCGGATCTACAGCGGCCATTAACTATACTGGATTGGATTCAGGGTTTGCCATAGTCGATCAGATTGATGTTGTGGACCGTATTTTAACTTTTACTTCTGTGACTGATGAGGAAATCAGCCTGGGGGACGCAGAGTTTGGTGTTGGAACTATTGTGAATTCGACGGCTGGCGCAGCACTCTCTTTTTCTCACCCGACAGGTTCCGTGACGATCAACAGCAATGTTGGGGCAGATACGCTGGAATTTGTCAGTCACCTGGGGACCGGGTTCGATGCAGACCTGACAATCAACGGTGGAAGTGTAGAAGTTAACGCGGATGTCGATCTTGGTTCAGGAGATCTCGATATCAACGGAAGCCAGTTCTCTTTGATGGGAGATCTCACGACCACTGGTGGAATTGATATTCAGGAAACCGGGAGTATTTCCTTTGGTGCCGCAAACAGCCTGAATGCCGGAAATGGTATCAGCCCAGGAACCAGTAATGTCAATCTGACCGGCTCATCTGTGTTACTTGGTCAAGTTGTGACTGACGGTGATGTTTCCGTGACAGCCACATCCGGTCTGATTTATGACAGTAACGGCGGTGCCAATGATATCACAGCTAATAGAGCCTCACTGGAGGCTGCAACCGGGATTATCACAATCCAGACTCAGGTTAACACCTTAGCAGCATCGTCTGTCACGGGAGAGATCTCGATCACCAACACGGGGTCAGTCATCATTGATACCGTCGGATCAGTCTCTGGACTTTCTACGGGAAATGGTGGGATTTCTTTAATAGCGATGAGCGGTTCTTCGATTACCGTAAATCAGAGTGTGAGTGCCACAGGATTCATCTCGCTGGGAACAGGTGATTCTACTGGAGATGAAGATCTCGTTATCAATGCTGGTATTACGAGCAGTGCTGATGCCATTGAGCTGATTGCTGGAGATGATCTGACCATTGCGACCGGAGTTACTGTCAATGCTGCGACCGAATTAGACTTGTTCGCAGACACATTTAACAATGGCGAGAATGATACCGAGGGAAGCATCATCAGCCTGTTTGGTATTCTCCAGGCAGGAACGGATATCGAAGTCCGGAGTGGCTTTAATGATGATCGGCTCATCATCGACAGTAATGGTGGGTCACTGACTGACAGTGGGACCGTCGACGGAGTTCAGGCTGCATTTTTATATCGCGGTTCTTTGGGGGAAGACACTTTATCGCTGGATGATTCAGGCGATCTCACTGGTGACACAATTGATATTACCGATGGAGGAGCAGGGGCGGGGACTGTATCCGGACTTGGGTCAGTCGTTTTATCTTTTGCTTCTGGTCTCGATCACTTAGAGATGACCCTTGGTAGTGGTGCAGATGACGTGACTGTCATGCCGAATCTGTTAACCACAATCGATATTGCAGCAGGCGATCCAACAACATCTCCCGGCGATTCACTGGATTATGTAACTCCCGCAGGTGAAGGTTCTAATTACACTCCAACGGGGACTGACAGCGGTGTAATCACTGCGACAGGGGGTTATGAGGCAGTCACTTTTGATGATTTCGAAGACATGCTTCTGGAAGGCAGTGTTACTGTCACGGGGACAGTCGGCAATGATGTGCTCACGATTACTGCCACAGACGCCAATACAGGTAGCTATCAGATTAATGGTGGTTTGAGTGTTACTTTGGCTTCCATCACCGATTTCACTTTCAATGGTGGTGACGGCGATGATACTCTGATCATCAATAATCCGGCAGGTAGCCTGTTCAATCCGGTAGATGGTATTTTCTTTAACGGAGAAGGGCAAGATGTTGACGGCGACAGCCTGCAGATTCTGGGCGGCGAAGCGACGACGGTTGAGCACGAGTTTAAGAACGCCAGCGATGGTTTTGTCCTCTACAACGGATCCTCGATGGCGACGATCACTTACACCGGTCTGGAACCGATTCTCGATACCATAGCAGCGATGAACCGGACCTTCACCTTTACCGGCGGGACAGAAACAATCACGCTGGAAGATGTCGGAGGCGCG
>CAXBFD010000024.1:0-72381 GCA_963974925.1 uncultured bacterium
GAAATACTGATCGGAAATTTTGGAACACGCTATGCACTGCGGTTAGCCATGCTGCAGTTCCCGCTGCATTCCGGGCCAGTATCTGAATTGCGCTGGTTCATCGCGGAAACTGATGCCTTGAAGAAATTTCGCCAGGAAGTCGAACCCGCGGTTCGCGAACAAACGATTACAATGACGCGCCACTGGATCATGCGCGACTTCCTGAACGGAAACAACCGGGGCGAACAGCAGGCAAAACATATCCTGGAAACACTTTTCACTCAGTTTGGGAAAAAAACGATTGAAAAATGGGGCGACCGCAAATGGGAATCATTTGTGTTGCATTTTCTGTGGCGAGTCTGCCATAACGGTTCACAAAGTTCTAAGGTAAAAACAAAATTTTCACAGAAATCCTCCAGGCATCGCGACCTGTTATTGCAGATCACAGGCGAGGATACGGACCAGATTGTCCACGATGTGCTGATCCGTTTTTGTGCGGCTTTTCTTGACCAGGGTTTCGGTAACTTGCCATTACCTGATCGCGAGTCAGGCTTTTATCATTCATTTCTGCAACTGTATTCCGGATCATTGATCAGTCCGGCGATCGAACTATCCGGTTTGCGACAGGAAATCCATCGTCTAAACGCTTCCGGTATGACGCCCCTCGAGTCGATCGAAGAATCGCTTTTTTTGCTGGGAGTCTCTGAAAAGGATCAAGATGAATTTATTTCGCAGACACTGCTTGCTCTGCGCGGCTGGGCCGGTATGGTCTGGCAGATGGAAACCAATGCCGAATGGATGCCTCATACGGCCCCTCCGGGAAGTCTTATCGAGTTCCTGGCAGTACGTTTGATTCTTGATCGACTGGCAGTCGAATATGTAATGCGGAATTCATTTGAATTTGAAGGAAGCCTGGATACCGTTCGAGACGAGATACTCAAACGCATTGAGAAAGACACGCTATACCGGACCAGTCAGCGGGCGTTTACAATCTTCCAGCTCGCTCAGGTCCGTGGCTGGAGTCCTGAAGATCTTCTGCATCTTTCCAGTGAACAATGGACAACGCTCATTCAGGAAATTGATTTGTTTTCCAGCCTCGAACGCCGGCGCATTTATCATCTGGCATTTGAGCGAAAATATCGCAATGAAACTCTCGACGCAATCGCGGTGCACTCTGCCCGGAATCGCTCACAACAGGATCAACTCAAGTCCGATAAAACACGGCCCCCTGCCTATCAGGTTGTCTGCTGTATCGACGATCGTGAAGAATCCTTTCGGCGGCATCTGGAAGAAATTGCCCCTGAATGTGAAACCTTCGGTATCGCTGGTTTCTTCGGCGTCGCCATGTATTATCGTGGTGCAGCCGATGCACACTTTACCCCGCTGTGTCCGGTAAATATCAAACCGGTTCACTACGTCCAGGAAGAAACGCTTTATTCGCTCACACAAGCCAGCCGTCGACGAGCCAAGACGCGCCGACGGATTGGACGGGCAACGCATCAGGCTCACATCGGCACTCGAACTTTCATCGGAGGCTTATTGACAGGACTGCTTGGCTCACTGGCAGCCTTTCCGCTTGTCGCCAGAATTCTATTTCCACGTACAACGGCACAGATCCGGCGTGTCTTTGACCGGATTGTTCAACCTCCAATCACGCAATTGCGTCTGGAACGAATGAATGCCCTGCCTGGCCCGAATAATGATCAACTTGGTTATTCCATCGAAGAAATGGCCCATATTGTTGAAGGCGGACTGAGAGCGCTGGGACTTGCAAAATCAGAGTTATTTTCACCGCTGGTAATCATTTGCGGGCATGGCTCGACCAGCCTCAACAACCCGCATAAAGCCGCATATGATTGTGGAGCCTGTGGTGGAGGTCGTGGTGGTCCGAATGCGCGGGCGTTTGCACAAATGGCAAATGATCCTCGCGTTCGACGCATTCTTTCAGAACGCAATCTGGTTATCCCGGAAAACACCGTTTTTGCAGGATGTTTTCATAACACCTGCGATGACAGCATCATCTGGTACGATCTGGATCGACTCCCCATTTCACAACGTGAATTGTTTGAAAAAGCGGAGAAGGATCTCAACGAAGCCCGCGCTCACAGTGCTCATGAACGCTGCCGCCGGTTTGAATCTGCAGAACTGTTTCTCTCTGTGAACGATGCGTTGCGGCATGTCGAAGGTCGCGCAGAAGATCTTTCGCAGTCACGACCGGAATGCGGTCATGCGACGAATTCAATGTGCTTTGTGGGCCGCAGAGAGTGGAGTCGTGGACTATATCTCGATCGTCGTGCATTTCTGACATCCTATGATCCAGCCCTGGATGATCCAAACAGCTCCATCCTCGAACGGTTGCTGCAGGCCGTGATCCCGGTCTGTGCCGGGATTAACCTGGAATATTACTTCTCTTACGTCGATTCGTCTGGTTACGGTTGCGGAACAAAACTCGCACATAACATTACCTCGCTGTTGGGGGTGATGGATGGTGCTGCCAGTGATCTGCGTCCCGGTCTGCCGTGGCAAATGGTTGAGATCCATGAACCAGTACGTTTACTGTTTGTGATTGAAACTACGAAAGATGCCATGAAGCGTATCATCGCAGACAACCCTGCCATCGCCAGACTCGTAAATGGCAACTGGATTCAACTGGCTGTCATCAATACAGAGACATCTCGAATTGATCTATTCCGTAACGGAGATTTTGAAATTTACAAACCGGGGACGAATGAACTCCCTGTCGTGGATTCATCAATCGACTGGTACCGTGGCTGGCGCGATCATCTTGGGTACGCATCCATTCGAATCCATGAACTTTCGTGATGCGCTTTGGAAACTGACGCTCTTTATCCTGAATAAAATGACTGAATAACAATGAACACTGAAGCTGTTTTTCAATTTCTTGGTATATGCGTGGTAGCAAGCCCTGCTCTGCTCTTAGCTTTGTTTGGTGTGACCTCACTGATCAACCGGCCGATTGGGGAACGCCTGATGGCGTACGCCACGCAAACAATGGTCATGATAGGCCTGTTTGCCGCGATCGCCATTCTGGCTCTCATGCTCTCACTTGATACCCGGTATGTACCGATTGAACTCGGTAACTGGGTTGTCATTCCTGATCAGCACTTTCACTTTCATCTAAAGTTTATTTTTGATCGACTGTCAATCCCCTTTTGTATCCTGTCATTTGTTCTATGTGGAACCATCGGTGCATTTGCCAGCCGCTATCTGCACCGGGAACCCGGTTATAACCGATTCTTTGTCTGCTATGCCATTTTCCTGCTCGGAATGATTGTTTCCTCACTGGCTGGTACGATCGAAACACTTTTTTTTGGGTGGGAGCTGGTTGGTTTATCTTCGGCACTGCTGGTTGCCTTTTTCCACGAAAGACTCAATCCTGTTCGAAACGGAATGCGTGTCTGGACGATTTACCGCATTGCCGATGCCGCCTTTTTGATAGCGGCCCTAATGTTGCATCATTTGACCGGCGCTGGTGATTTTGATGGCCTGATGGGAACCGGATCATGGCCGGATGGACATGCCACCATTTCTGAACCACACGCATTGTTTGTCGGCTTATTATTGCTGATTGCCGCCGCTGGAAAATCGGCGCTGGTTCCCTTTTCGGGTTGGCTTCCTCGCGCGATGGAAGGCCCCACTCCCTCCAGTGCTGTTTTTTACGGATCACTTTCCGTCCATCTTGGTGCTTACCTGCTGTTACGCGTCAGTCCCATCCTCGAACTTTCGCTGACATTGCGTCTGGCGGTGATCTCGCTCGGTTTGATCTCGGCTCTGTTCGGAACACTGATTGGCCGCGTCCAGACTGACATCAAGAGTGCGCTCGCCTTTGCTTCGCTGACCCAGGTTGGCATTATCGTTGTCGAAATCGGATGCGGATTACGATACATCGCACTGATTCACATCATAGGTCATGCCTGCCTGCGAACCTTGCAACTTTTGCGAGCGCCTTCTTTATTGCACGATTATCACACTCTGGAAAATGCCATTGGCTCTCATCTTTCCCAAAAACTTTCTGTCTGGGTCCGATTTATGCCTAAACGGTACCGGATCAGACTCTATCGCTTTGAACTCGAACGCGGCTACCTGGATGCACTGATCAATCTATTAATATTGCACCCTTTTCTGGCCCTATTCCGTCTGTGTGATCGTCTGGAACGTCGCTGGACCAACTTTCTCTCGAAAGGAGAATCCAGAGAGTCAGACCTTATTAAACCACATTCGGAATCTCTGGAGGAATATTTATGATACCCGAACTCCATCTTCCCTGGATGGAACTGTCGATTCTGATCACGCTGCTGGGCTCACTTTGGGTCAGAACGATACCTGATCGAGACAAGGCCTACAGGAGTTGCCTCCTGATCTGCGGCCTGGTTTTTCTCACGTCCGTCTGTGAATGGATTGACTTCGAAAGCCTGCATGCTTTTGAAGCACGAGACCACTTCAATCTGTTTGGTCTGCTCTTCAATAAAAATATTTTTATTGTGGATGAACTCAGCGCCCCTTTACTTCCGCTGGCAGCGTTGCTTTATCTGCTTACCGTGCTTTCGACCCTGAAAACCAAGGGACACCGTTTTTCATTCAGCAGTACGCTGCTGTCCGAATCCATCCTGTTGGCCACATTGAGCAGTCGCGAATTATGGGTGATTATCTCGCTGCTTTCTGTGGCGACGATATTACCTTACCTGGAAATCAAAGCCAATCAACGATCGACTCGCGTATATGTTCTGCATATGGGTCTCTTTATCGCTTTATTAGTCGTTGGAGGCGTACTTTCCAGCTTCAGTGAGGCCGGCGATTCGATTTCATTGATTGCAGGCGCATTTCTAACGACTGCCGCCCTGTTGCGCAGTGGCATCATTCCACTGCACTGCTGGATGACGGATCTCTTTGAAAAGGCAACATTCGGAACGGCTTTGCTGTTTGTCACTCCGATGACGGGTGCCTATGCGGTAGTCAGGCTGGTCTTTCCGATTGCCCCTGACTGGGCCCTGCAAGGCATCGCACTGGTATCATTGACAACCGCCGTTTATGCGGCCTGTATGACTTTAGTACAACGGGAAGCGCGTCGTTTCTTCTGTTATCTGTTTCTGAGTCACTCGTCTCTGGTGCTGGTTGGTTTGGAAATGGCAACTCCCCTGGGATTGACGGGCGGACTCTGCGTCTGGATTTCCGTCGGAATTTCACTGGCAGGTTTTGCTTTGACGTTCCGCTCCATCGAAGCAAGAATCGGACGAATTTCACTCGTGGAATACCACGGTCTCTACGACCATACCCCCACACTGGCGGCATTGTTTCTGGTAACCGGACTGGCATCGATCGGTTTTCCCGGAACGGTGGGATTCATTGGAACCGAGCTGCTTGTTGAGGGGGCAATTGAAGTTTATCCTCTCGTCGGGACCGCTGTGGTGATCGCCGCCGCCTTAAACAGTATTGCTATTCTACAGGCTTATTTTCGCGTCTTCACAGGTGCAAGGCATATCGCTTCGATTTCACTCCGGGCACGAACTTCAGAGCATGTGGCGATTTTGATATTGGTAGCCCTGATTCTGGGTGGAGGACTTTATCCACAACCAGGAGTGATTTCCCGGCATCACGCCGCCATGGAACTGATTCGTCTGCGGGGAGCCGTCCTGCATGAATCAACGACGGCGGTTGATGCGCAGACGGGACTCACCGAAACTCACAAATCGGTACCACCTTTATGAGATTGCACGAACAGGCCAATTCCGGAAAATCTTCTCATCGGAATGAATGCTGAGTGGAAGGTGATCTGCCAATCGAATACAGTGACTATATTAAATCGAATTCAGATTCAGTTTTATCATAGTCAAAGTTAAAGCTTCATTATCAGAAAGGTCATTCGTGTCAGATACGGATCATGCGAAAATCGGAATTGTGACTGTTTCCGACCGCGCCAGTCGAGGTGAATATGAAGATCGAGGCGGCCCTGCGATTTTGGACTATCTGTCTGAAGTTCTCAGTAGCGACTGGACTTCGGTCGCCCGCATCATTCCCGATGAGCTTTCTACGATTATTGAAACTCTGAAAGAACTCTCTGATCAGGAACAGTGCTGCCTGATTGTCACAACGGGTGGTACGGGCCCTGCCAAAAGAGATATTACACCGGAAGCGACGCTGGCTGTCTCGGAAAAGGAGATGCCGGGCTTCGGCGAATTGATGCGAAAGGTCTCGCTGGAAAAAGTCCCGACGGCCATTCTTTCCCGCCAGACGGCCGTCATTCGCGGCGGTTCGCTGATTGTCAATCTACCAGGGCAGCCTAAAGCGATCCAGGAATGTCTGGACGCGGTTTTCCCTGCAATTCCTTATTGTATTGATCTGCTCGCAGGACCGTTTCTGGAGACGAATGCAGAACGGCTCGTCGCATTCCGCCCCAAAAAGAAATAGACGTAAAAAAACAGGAGCAACGATGATCCTCATTGCTCCTGTTGCGTTTGTTTTTCATTGACCGAAAAATCAGTTGCCAACCAGGTTATGGCTGGGTTCATCGATGGTTTCCAGTCGAATCGGTTTGATATCAAACTTGGGATTTTGTCCCAGGAACCGTGCCGGATTATTATGGAAAATTTCAATGGCATCCTGTGTGGAATAACCTCTCGCCCGGAATTGAACGACACACTGCTGCAGGGTAAAGGGATCACTGGGTCCCCAGTCTGCAGACGAATTCACTAAAATCCGCTCGTGCCCATAGATTTCGAGCATATCGACGGCCCGTTTGGGAGAGCACTTGGTCACGGGATATAAAGTGAATCCAACCCAGTAGCCGGCTTCCAGTGGTTCACGAATCGTATGTTCTTCCACATGGTCAATCCAGACTCGTTCCGGATTCACATTCATGTGAGACAACACTTCTAACGTGCGTTTCGTGCCTCGCACTTTATCCTGCAGATGAGGGGTATGAATCAGAATCAACTGGTCATATTTAATCGCCTGTTCGACCTGTGCTTCGAAGATCTCTTCTTCATTTTTCGTCGTTTTATGAAAGCCGATTTCCCCCACGCCCAGCACGGTCGGCTTGTCGAAGAATTCAGGCATCTTCTTGATTACTTCGTGGCTGAGCTCGGGATTTTCTGCTTCTTTAGGATTCACGGCAACCCAGCAGTAATGTTTGATGCCATAATCGGCGGCACGCGTCGGTTCGAATTCACTGATCTGCCGAAAGTAGTCAATGAACGTTTCCGGATACAAGCGATCGAAGCCCGCCCAGAAAGCGGGTTCCGCAACAGCGACAACGCCGGACATTGCCATGCGTTCGTAATCCTGGGCGGTACGTGCAATGGCATGATAATGAGGTTGAATGATTTGCATAGTCGTCTCACTGATAAATCAAATGGAAGTTGGGCGGGAGGATTGAGAGTCGTTTAGTCCAGATCGGAAAAAAGTAGCAGCATCCGTTCAGATCGGTTCGGCAGATGACTTTCCTCACTTAACAACGCCATCGCCTGTTTCAATAATTCCAGACGGGAATCATTGAATTCACCTGCACTCCCTTCGTGATCGGCGGCCCGATCAACACGATCCAAAGCCGCAGCAAGTTCCAAGAGGGAACAACGGGCTTCAAGGTACTCCCGATCCAAAACCTGTAAAGCTGTTTGCATCACTAAAACCTTTCGGATTTTTCTGCCTGGATTAGCTCCATCATGATAAAAAATGTTTCCGTCTCTATTATAGAACCTACATCGGCACTTCCAAGAGCCTCAACTGAGCACAACTCATTTTCAGCCACTCTGGGACAGAAATTCAGTATATGAGGCCTATGCGGGCTAAGCAAATGCAGAAAATTCGGAATGATAGCGGGCAATTCCCTCTTTTGCCTGAATTCCCTGATAATTCAAGAGATGTATCATAAACGCTTCTCGATTCTCCCCGGCAAATTCACAGGAAATCTGGTAGCGATATGCAGGTTCAAACCCGAAACGGCTGTAATAATCGGGATGCCCCAGGACAATGACATACGGCTGTTTTAATTCACGTATTTGATCCAAGCCCGCCTGAATGAGCGCACTTCCCGCTCCCTTCCTTTGAAATTCAGGCAGTACCGCCAGCGGCGCCAGCCCCATCCCACTCAGCTTGGATTCATCTGTATATTCAATTGTTGCCGGCGTAAACAGAATATGTCCAATTAGTTGATCTCCCGCTACGGCAACCAGAGAAATTTGATCCGGGCATGTACGCCGTAGCCGATCGACCAGGTCCGCCTCTGCCGACTGCCCGAAGGCACGTTCGTGAATCTGCGTGATGGCACGAGCGTCGGTTACTGTTTCCTGTCGAAGCTGGAACATACTTAGTTCTCTTTTGATTTTGACAAGTTCGTATGCTGTTTGAGAAATTCTTCCAACTGATCCAATTGACGTTGCATCTCTGTCAGATAGTTACCCTGCGACGGTTTGACGGTAAGTGGATTCAAAACAAACGAAGCCACCCCCCGCTGCTGGAGCGCTTTAACCTGTTTATCTTCAGGCTGATACTCCCATAACATCAAGGGAACTTTATGTTGCTCCTGCATTGCTATCAGATTTTCCCAGACAGGGTCGTCAGGTTCTGTTTTCTTTTTCCAGTGCAAATGAAACACCTTCCAGTCTGTGCGGCGTGTCAGGTATTGATACACGGGGCGTTGAGAAAACCATTGCAGGCCCGGATATGAAGTACGAAGCTGATCCAGTTTTTGATTCAAAGGCTCCAGAGAGTCTTCCAGTTTCTTCAGGTTGGCAGTAATCTCCTCTTGCTGCCGGGGAAGCAACAGTGCCAGCCTTTGTGCAATGGCATTCGCCTGTCGGGTCATCAACCGGGGATCAAGCCAGAAAAACGAAACAGTTCCCGCATGGGAATGGGCGTCGCCTGATCCATGACTGTGTACTTCAAAATCCGGAACAGTAATCAGAGCCTCTTTTAATGAGAGTGATGTCCTTAATACTTTGGAGCGAGGGAGCGACAATTTTTTGACCCAGTCGGAAAAGTCAGCTCCATTAGTCACAATCAGATCCGCCTGTTGAATGGTCTGGATCATGGCATCATCGGGAAACCAGGTTTCGGGATCAGCATCTGCGGGCACCGGATTGAGGACCTTGACGGCAGGTCCTGCTATGGACTCGACAATAAACTCCAGCGGATAATTGACCACAACGACAAGCGGTGTCTGATCTTCGCTGGTGGGATTGTTTTCCAGTTGTGTTTTCTGCTGACAGGACAACAGCTGTGCTACGGAAAACAAAACCAGGAATAAATAAACAGGTTTTTTCATCGAACATCACTCAATAAACAGAAAACGCATCATCTGATACGCATAAACACGAAATACAGCAGCCATTCCCAATACAATTATCAAACTGGTTCCCAGAATAAAAATGATTTCTGACAGTTGAAGTTTCCAGATGGTCGATCGACTGCAGCCCAGTTGAAACATGGTTTGCCTTTCCCGTTTTCGCAGACGCAACGAAAGCAGGAAGATCAAGGCCAGTAACAATCCCACAGAAACGGAAACCAGCAATGTATTCATGTCAAATAATTGCTTGACGCGAAACACCATTTGCAGCAGTTCCTTCACAATTTCGGTCGGACGAATTAACTGCAGTGTCGCGTTTTTTGCATCATAGATGCCTAATAACAGAACTTCCGATTTTTCATTACTGGGAACCAACAGGATCGACGAAATGGGAAAAGTTTCTGCCTGACCATGAAAATGAAACGAAGCCAGATTCTCATCGGTTACCTCATTAAACTGTGGGACGGCGGCATTCGCGACCACACGTTGACCGTCCCGTTTCAACAGCAGGTCTTTGCTGGTTTCGCTGTCAACAGTCTGATGTCCGTGACCAATTCCAGAGATAATCCATTCCGTTTTCAGGTCGACAAAAACGGCATTGTCATCCGGCGAACCCGCTTTTCCCAAAATGCCCACCACACGCATTTTCAGTGGATAATTTCCAGAAAGGTCAAATACGTTAAGCGGATCTGACATCAGGCGATCACCCGGTTTTAATTGTTGTTTTTGAGCAATGTCAGCTCCGATTACGCAGTCTCCCAGGCGTCTCAGACCTGTTCCTTCCGCGACCACCAGCTTTCGAAAGTCGAAGTAATCCAATGTCGTCCCTACGATAGGAGCCCCCTGAGCCGTGAATCTGAGAGAGAGGGGAATAGGCAGCGCATAACCTGTCTCCTGGATCGTTTCCACAGCCTGCATCGTTGTGGGTTCCAGTTCCGCCCGACTGAAGTACATGGACTGTAGCGCCAGATCGAATCGGCTCCCTTTAGCACCTGCGACCAGGGGAGTCGCGCGTGCGCGCGCCAGTAAATCCTGTTCAAACTGCGCGACACCAAATTGCAGTAAAACGGGGAGCAGTAAAGCCAGAGAGACACACAAAATCAGAATGACTGTTTTGAGTCTGTTATAAGCTAAATAGCGAAATGTCAGCCTGAGAATCCCATTCATGCCGTTTCCACCACTTCATGAAAACGTTCAATATCGATGGTACGTTCAAACTGATCCAGCAGCCGGTCATCATGCGTGACCATGATCAGAGTGGCTTTCGTACGCGCCGTATGTTCGATCAACAAATCGCGAATCAACCGTTTATTGGCCGGGTCCAGATTTCCTGTAGGCTCATCCGCTAATAGAATTTGAGGCTGTGGTAACAACGCCCGACAAATCGCGACCCGCTGCCGTTCCCCTTGCGAGATCTGGTCGATTCGAGCCTGAAAATACTGGTCAATCTGCATCGAAGCCGCCAGTTCCCGGGCACGATCCTGCACACATTGATCCAGATGCAAGATCCCATTAATAAAATACGGAAGCAGAATATTTTCATGAACATTCAGATAATCGATTAATTCGAATTCCTGAAAGACAAAACCAATTCTGGAAATGCGATAGGCACGTCGCTGGCTGTCATTGAGCGTTTTCAAATTGATCCCGCAAGAATTCAGTGTTCCCTGATCCGGAATCAGAATCCCTGAAATTAAATTCAACAGCGTCGTTTTACCACAACCGCTGGGACCAATAACGGCGACTTTTTCGGCCTCTTTGATTATCAAATCTGGTATATTCAACCGAAACTGCGATTGAGGATATCCGAATCTGAGCTGTTGCATCTGGATCATCAGGAACTCGAATCTGCTGACTTCGTTTCGGGTTGACTGTTTTCAGAATTGTCCGATTCTTCCGTATTCACTTCTCTCAAACTGGTCTGAAACCGTAATCGCTGTTCATCCAGCAAATTCATCCCTGTGAGCTTCCAGACTCCTTCCACCGGTTCCAGATAAAAGATAGCCTGATACTGATTTGTCCGGGTGTGAATGTGGCCCCAATGTTCCACAGTACCGGCAACTGTCCAGGTAGACTTGACGGCAAAGCTGCGTTCATCGTGAGAGATCTGCTGGTCTGAATCAATGGCCGTTTCCGGTTCCACAGTCTCCCATTGTACATCGGTCACACGCGAGATGGCGCCCCCCTGTTCCTGCATTTTCAGGCTCTGATTGATCTGACGGTATAAGGACTCCAGAAATGAGCCATTGGCACTTTTCGCCAACGCATCATAAATGTCACTGTCAGTCTGATAATCAAACGACCGGTAAATATTCTTATGCAGTGTTTTGAAGACCACTTCCGCTTTATCGGCTGATACCCTGGGAACCTGCTCTAAGGGATTCGCGAAAGTAACACGGTTCAGCGGCCAACATAAAAGACTCACTATGAATAATGAGGCAACGATGATGAATGTTTTCTTGCGTGATTGCTGTTTTCGAAACAGACTCAAACTCACCACAAAACACAACAGGAAGCCGCCCGTACTGATGAGGGGAATCGACCAGACTGACCGAGGCTGCAGGCTGACCTCCACGGGGTTCACTTCCAGATCGACCTTACGTCCGGGATTACTCCACTCAAAGACACTACTCCGTTCCAATTTGGAGAAGACCGGTTTAAAGGACTGATCGAAGGCAAAGCAGACTGATTCAACACTCCAGACACTGCGATTAAACAAATCCCAGGTGACTTTCACTTTATCGGGAGTTCCTTTGGTGCTGTAAGACAAAATAATTCCTACACGCGCATTGGCAATACTGACCCGCTTTTTCTCGGCAGCCTTGGCAAAATCGGTGAAGTCGAGACCATAAAAGTCCAGTCTTGAGACCACAGGTTTTACCGTAATTCCATCAATCTCGATCGGATTGGCCTTGGCAAAAAACTGTTCAATAGTCTCCCGCGATGCTGCCTGCTCTGCCACTGACAAAAAATCATCCTCTTTTCGCTCCAAGGTAAAAAAGGATTCCAGAGTCGCCAGCGGAATCAATATTTCATGTCGAACTTCAAAATCTTCAATATACAGAAATGAATAAATGGTTCCGAAACTGGTAATTCCCAGCGTCTCTTCCCGACGTTCTTTGAGCCATTTTTGCCAGTCTGCTTCCGAGGCATCAGGCGCTAAAGGCGGATTGTCCCAGTTAAACCGGATCGTCTGTGGTTCGCGAGGTTTCATCGCCACAGCATAGGGAGTTTCGGAACCTTCCTGTTTCAGATTGAACTGCACCATCGCCGGAAAACCTGCGTTAGAATCCACAAGCTGCTGGCTGAAGGTCAGAAATTCCGGCGGTGTAGAGAGGGGATACTCGATCTGAAAGACCAGAGTAAACAGCATGAGATCGCTCATGGCCACTCCCTGCGGTTTGATCGAAGAATCATCGACGGAAACCACTTTGCCCTGTACTTTCTCTCCATTAATATCCCGTACCAGCAGGCGGTCCAGCAAATACTGTTTGTGCTTTTCGATGGCTTTCTTAATTTTTTCCGCCGAGATGATATTTTCCTGATCAGGCTCCAGCTTCTGAAAGAAATAGAGATCTTCGACATAAATCTGCATCGAAACTACGACTTTATCGCGCGTGACATAGACATTTTCCTGACTGACTGAAATTGGATGTGCTTCGCTGGCAGCGGGAAAACAAATTCCTGCCAGCCACACCATGCAGATCAGAAAAAACAGACGATAAAAATTTCTCTGATGAGATAAATATCCCTGCGGTCTCTCGTATGAACAGTTTAAAGCAGCAACTCGTATGGTCATATCAGATTTTCGAATTTGGCAAATAGGTAGGTCTGGCAGATCAAACTGAAAGGGGAGACTCACAGGCAGGTTCCGTTACATTTCTGTACTATTTGATCGTACCGACACACGGGATAGAATTGCAATCGTGGTCCGCTTATAAGACACTACGAATAAAGAATTCCCAGTGATTGAGAAAAAAGGGTCTCCGATGGAAGAAACACAGGAATCAATCCAGCCCGAAGCTGAATCCTCACAAGAAGTTACCGCAGAGGCGACTCAGAAAGCAAAACCCGGTCTGCTCAAACGGAGCACGCTCTGGTTCCTGGCAGTACTTCTGGCAGCCTCGGCGATGATTTATCAACGGGCCACCGGGCCAACCTATCCCGTGAAAATTCGTGTAGCAGAAGGAATTACCGCCAAACTCATTCGTACACACGAATCAACGGATGACGCCATCGTCGAACTGCCAGCCCCATTGAATGGGGAGCACAAGCCCTCCGCGACTCTGTTCTATAAGAGATACCGGACATCCGACGAATTTACGCCAGTCCCTATGACGGCGGTTGAGGAAGAAACCCGATACACGCTGGAAGCAGCTCTGCCGAAACAGCCGGCGGCTGGCAAACTGGAATATTATATTGAAGCAGACATTGAAGGCAAAGAACGTCGTTTTCCGGAAAATCCAGAAACGAATGTCCTGATTCGATTCAAAGATCCTGTGCCGGATGCCATCTTGTTTCCGCACGTCACGTTAATGATCTTCTCCATTCTTTTTGGAATGCGTTCGGGGCTGGCCGCTTTGTTCGCCCCTTATAATATGCGTCAACTGGCCTGGCTGACCTTATGCGGCATGACGATCGGGGGCATGATTTTAGGTCCCTGTGTTCAAAAATACGCGTTTGGGGAATACTGGACCGGATTTCCCTTAGGAGGAGACTGGACCGACAATAAAATGCTGTTTATGTTTCTGGCGTGGATCTTCGCCTGCTCGATTATTGGTCTCAAGCCTCGTAAAAAAGAACACGCACTGAATCGCATCGTTGTATTCCTGGCAGCAATCGTCATGACCGTCTGTTATCTGATTCCACACAGCATGGGAGGCAGCGAACTCGATTACAGCCAGGTGGATCAGGGGATTGATCCCAGCGAAGCGATCAAAACAGGTCGACAATGAACGCAGCCCAGGTCCATTTATTGACGGTACATGTTCCCGTAGTCGGTTTTTGGGGATTGTCGATTCTGTTTATTCTGGCGCACTTTTTTCGCGATGACCGGCTGTTCAAAATCAGTTGCTGGCTGTTTCTGACGATTCTGCTGCTGGCAACGGTCGCATACTTTTCCGGTCCCCCTGCGTACGAGCTTTTAAAAGAATACTACAAAGTCGAGAAAGAAACAGTTGAATTTCATGCTGTCCTGGCGCGATCCTGCCTGCTGGCGATGGTCGTATTGGCAATGATCGTCGGCAATGCGCTGGTCCAGGGATTTCAGGGAGAAAAAGTCCCGGGCTGGCAGCGGTGGGTCATTCTGGTCAGCACCCTGCTGCTGGCAGTCTTCTGGTCAGTGGCGGCGCACTGGGGAGGAATGATCAGACACCCCGAAATCCGTTTTGCCGATTCCCGTTTGATAGAAGCGGTAACGCGGGAAAGTCAGAATCCGAATCACTCAAATCTCACTACCTGACAATCTCGGTACCAATTCCCTTATCGGAATAGATTTCCAATAAAATCGAGTGCGGCAGGCGCGCATCAACGATGTGGACTTTACCGACGCCACTCGCGAGGGCTTCGAGAGCCGCATCAACCTTGGGCTCCATGCCGGCGTCAATCGTGCCATCGGCAATCAGGGACCGACAGCGATTTGTTTCCAGATGCGAAACTAAGGTCGCAGGATCATTTCGATCAAGAAAAATCCCCGGGACATCGCTGAGAAAAACCAGTTTTTCCGCTTTCAGGATGCGAGCCAGCGCGGCAGCTGCGGTATCCGCGTTGACGTTCAGCTTCTGTCCCGCCTGATCCAGTGCCACGGAAGGAATGACCGGTATCGTGTCTGATTTGCAAACTTCTTCTAACAGACTCTGGTCAACGTCAGTCACATAACCGACATGTCCCAAATCGATGGAAGCGCCATCTTCTGCTGGAAGTCTTAACTGTTCTCCCAAAAGACAATTGCGTGTTCCAAAATGCAGAGGCTCTGCTTTGGCTCCCTGGGCTCTGATTTCATCGACCAGTGATGCGCTGATCTGATTGGCGAGGACATCCGAAACGATATCCAGCGTTTTTTCATCCGTGTAACGTCGGCCATGAACAAATCGGGGTTCGATCCCTGCAGTATTCATCGCCTGGCTGATACTTTTCCCACCGCCATGCACGAGAATCGGGTGCATGCCGACCGTTCTCATAAAGATCACGTCTGTCAAAAAACTTTTGACGGCTGCTGCCTCTTCAAGCGCACTGCCCCCCAGCTTGATTACGACATAACGCCCACGAAATCTTCTCATCCAGCCTAATGCTTCAATCAATACGGCTGTTTTACGAACGGCATCTTCCACAGTAAACCTTTAATCCTTCTTGACGCATCAACGAATGCAAATCTGAGTGAATGGAATGGTCGCTTCAGAGACCATGATTTCCAAAACTGAAAATCCGAAATCAAGGCCTTATTGTAGGTGACCTCCGAAAACTGTCAAACGATGGGGGGGAAACCGTGACCGAATCGAATTCTGAGCAAAAATCAACCTGATTTTTCTCACATATTGTTCATGATTTCGAATTTTTCGCTCAACTTCAATTTCAAAGCACTCAAATCAGAATTTCGTCCACTTTTTGTCTATCAATTCTGTCATAACCGAACTTGAGTCGACCGCCCCACAGGCAACACAATCGGACTGACCAATACGGCCCCGGCATGTGGAGGGAATGGTGCGACAGTCCGGTTCGGCAATTTTGCACTGACACACACCAGATCTGCGACATCTCCTGAGAACGGCAGAATTGATGTGCGGTCGTTCTGGGGAATTCCCCGATACTTAACTCTACAGAATACGACGGTAATCTCACAACAAAGATGGCTTTGATTTCCAACCACCAAGAGACTTTAAAAGATTGAGACGGAGAAACAACGTTGGCCCATTCACACCTGCCGATTCAACACCTGATGAAACAAATGGAAAACTTTTCCCCGGAACAGATCAACAAAAACTGCCGTCCTGCCTGGCTCAGCGGTTTTGTGGATGAAGTTGCCGATATCTTCAATCCCACCGATGAAGTCGGACGGGTTGGATTCGATTGCCAGTTCTCCGAAGAATGCTGGGAAGTCGGGCTCTTCCTGGGTAGTACCGAAATTGTAGGTGGTCAACGTGACGGCCAATTTATCGCAGCGAATTTTCAATTCGACCTGCTGCAACTGCTGGACCGATTTGAAACAGTCAATCGCTTCCACTTTAATTTTCTCGAACCATCGGCTTCAGCAGACACCAGCGGTTCGGCATCCGCATACATTACCATCGAAGGTTATCTGGCCGACCTCGAGGTTGTTCGCCTGAACGTATATGCGACGCCCCCCGTGGAAGCAGGTCCCGGCTTTCGCAAATCTCATGACGGAAAAATCGACACGGTTTGATTCTCCCAGACCGTGTCCGCATTTACTTTACAGACAACAGTGAGACAGTCGGCTTTGTGGTACGCGTCAGCTACGATTCATCAATCCTGAATTGTAGCTGACCCGAGTTCCGATTTGCTGTATTCAAAAAAATATGAGCCAGACTTGTGTCATCATAAATTGATGGCATTGTCTTCTGCGATTTTCCCATCGCTTAATCTGAGAATAAAATCGCTTTCTCGGATATAGCGTTCGTCATGAGTTACAATGACCACGGTCGTCTGATACTGCTCGCTCATCTCCCGCAGACACTGAAAGATTTCGGCCCCGGTTCGCGTATCCAGTTCTCCGGTGGGTTCATCAGCCAGAATCAGTAGAGGCCGCTTTAACAAAGCACGGGCAATCGCCACGCGCTGCTGCTCTCCCCCCGACAACTGATTCGGACGATGTAAAATCCGATGCCCCAACCCCACCTGTTTCAATAAATCTTCTGCACGTTGTTTTTGTTCCATGGAAACTCCCTGAGGCAAAAAGGGAGCCAGAACATTTTCCAAAGCGTTCAGATTTCTCAACAGGTTAAAATTCTGAAAGACAAAACCAACTTTTTCACGGCGATACGTGTCACGTTCGGTTTGATTCAGTGTCGACAACGCCCGGTTCTGCACATAAATTTCGCCCGAACTGGGTAAATCGAGTGCCCCCATCAAATAGAGCAATGTGCTTTTCCCGCTTCCGGAAGGACCCAGGATAAACGAAAATGCCTGACCGGGAAACTGACAACAGACTCCCTGCAACGCGTGAACTTCGGTCTCACCACTCTGATGAATTTTCGTAACATTCCGGACTTCGATCATTTCATGACTACTTTCTGAACGCATTTATCATCGGTATCGTATGAAAGCTTTTAACCGCGGCGGATGGCATCAATGGGCGTCATCCTTGTCGTCCACCAGGCGGGATACAAGCCGCCGGATATTCCCAGAAAAGTGCTGAATACCAATCCAAACAGGAGTAACCCCGGGCTGGCATAAAGATGAACCTGATTCGCAAACTTCCAGTTGACAATAAAAATCGCGACTAACCCCAGAATCCCTCCCAGTATGCCTCCTGATATTCCCAGCAGAGAACTTTCGGCAGTAATCAACAGCATGACATCTCGATTTGACCATCCGTTGGCCTTCAGAATTCCGAAATCCACGATCCGTTCCATCACACTCATCAACATCGTATTGATGATACTGAGCATGGCGATTAAAACGCCAATGCCCGTCATCAGACCAAGAAAGATGTCCAGATCGGCCGTAAAGGTTTCCAGACGATCTCCCCAATCCGCTGCCGACCTGACTTCCAGAGCACTTTCTGCCTGAGCCGGTTTCTCAGTCTGAGTATTCATATTACCTGTTTGATTCGGTAGTTTGCTGACTGCGGATTCAGACTGTGCTTCAGGCCGCTGTGTGGGAGTCCCTTTTAAAGTCTGATCAATGGTATTCATCAGATCCTTCAGGAGATTCGATTGAGAAGCGTTGGCCAGCGCTAAAGCGGCGGGTTGCCAGGAAGCAAGTTCTCGATCTCGAAAATGATCTTTGATCTGATTTACCAGTAACTCGTTTTTAATATCCCCGTTCTGTTCGATATAAAAACAACTGACACTCTCTGAATCGAATCGTGTAATTTCCCGAACCACTTCAATATCCAGAATGATGGCAATATCAAGCAGGAGCGAACCACATTCGTAAAGCCCGACCACTGTCATTTCCTGACCATTGACATCAATGGTATCCCCTACCTGCTTGTGATGCTGTTCAGCAATCTGTCGACTAATGACGGCATTTAAAGTTCCCTGATCCTCCAGAGATAAAAAACGACCTGCATAAATAGCATCCCGATAGATGCCTTTTTTTAATTGTATTCGCGAGGGAAGTTCGGTCCCGAATAGAAACCGGGGAGGACTGATGACCGGTTTGCCTTCAATAATATTGACCCGCGACCAGATTTCCGGATTCACAATCGCGACTCCCGGAATCTGGCTGATCTCCTGCCCCCAGGACCTCGGAATCCTGGAAAACAGGGGAATTGGAGCACCAGGTTGCATCGCGACAATTCCACTTATTTTGCCAAATGTCTGAGAAACAGTCTTTTCCAGTCCTCCGGCGATGGAAAATAATCCCACCATACCGGCAATCGCAATGGTCAAACCCATTAAACACAAAAAAGAACGCAGCGAACGGCTGAGCAGATTTCGTAGGGCAAATTTTAACATTGATGCAATTTCCAGTCTGTCAAATCGGTCCAGCCTCAGAGATGTATTGGCATTTTACGCAGGTTGCCTCCAGCATTGAATCAATTTGTTTCGTAATCTAATAATAAAAGAACTGATTATAAGGAGTTATAGACGGAGCTAACTTGAAAACCAGCTAAATTCAAACGTAGAATGCTCCCAACTGAAGATCAGCGATAGAAATCAGCCGGCAGACGTTCGGCTGAGGTAAGAAAGTTTTTTTGCTGCTTGAGTTTTCATCGACTGCCTGAAAGAACATCGTACATTCCGGTTCTCTGGCACTTCATCAGCATACATTTTTAACGGTTGGTACTAAAACGAATTTCAAATCCATGAACAAACGCGACTATTACGATATACTGGAAGTTTCAAAAACCGCCAGTGCTGACGAAATCAAGAAAGCATACCGTAAACTCTCCCGAAAATATCACCCTGACATGGCCCCTGATGATAAGTCGGCCGATCAGAAATTTAAAGAGGTTCAGGAAGCATACGAAATCCTGCGAGACGAGACCAAACGCAAGCAATACGACCAATACGGGCATTCCTTCCAGCAGGCAGGTCCTGGCGGAGGCTATTATCCAGGCGGCGGTGGAGGCGGGCCGGTTGATCTGGAAGACCTGTTTGGCGGTGGCGGCATTGATCTGGGTGACTTATTTGGCGGCGCATTCCGTGGAGGAAAACGCGCACAACCAAGGCCGCAAAAGGGAGAGTCGAGTCGCGTGCAGATTGAAATCCCCTTTCACCTGGCTGCAGTCGGGGGAGGGCATGAAATCAGTCTTCAAAAAGGCAGAGCATCCGAGCGTCTGTCAATCAAGATTCCGGCAGGCGTCGATACCGGTTCAGTCATCAGACTGAGCGGACAGGGAGGCCCGGGAATTCATGGGGGCCCTGCTGGCGATTTACTGATCACAATTAAAGTCGGCAGTCACCCATACTTCAAACGGGATGGCAGTAATCTAATTCTGGAAGTTCCCATCAGCCTCGCTGAAGCCGCCCTGGGCGCGAAAGTCGATGTCCCCACTTTGTCAGAAGGTGAAGTCACAGTCACGATCCCGCCGGGAACTTCCAGTGGCGCGAAATTGCGACTCCGCGGCAAAGGCATCATCGATCAGAAAACCAAACAACCGGGTGATCAGATCTGTTCGATTAAAGTAGTCGCTCCCAAAACGCTCAGTGACCAGGAACGCTCGCTGTATGAGCAACTTAAACAAATACAACAAGAAACCCCTCGGTCGAAAGCATGGTGATGTCAATGCGACACCGACGAACTCTGAAACAGGGTATGACCAGCCTCTTCGTGTTATGCCTGTTGATCATGAGCCCCCCCGTCTGTGAACTGTCTGCTCAAACAGCCGAGTCGGGTTCGACGACGGTAGAATCCGACGTGAATACCGGACTGGATGTCCCCTCCGATTCAGAGCAGGAGCAGCAGAACACGACCGAAAAAAAGGAAGACAACCGCCCCCGGGAACTGGGGGTCATGGTATTAATTCTCTGGTTGTTGGCGGGAACGGGCATCGGAATTTTGATTTTTACTTCCCTGTTTGGACATACTGTTCGCACGATGATCAGACGTCCCTATCCGCCACAGACACATGCCGCACGACAGAAGCCAGAGGAAACTTCTTCTGAGAACCCTGGTGAATCAGAGCACACTACAGAAGAACCAACCAAACCCTGAACGGTTCAAACCATTATTCTGGAAAGCAATGTTCTCAAGTGAAACAATTTGGATTCCCTGGAATTAACAGAGTTCGCAGCCAGCAGGATTTTGCAGAGATCTACTCAGCACGACAGCGGGCTGGCGACCAGAATCTACTGGTGTTTGCGGTCAAAAACCGGCTGGATCAAAGTCGCCTGGGCGTCAGTGTTTCCCGAAAAAATGGAAATGCCGTCAGGCGGGCCAGAAAAAAAAGACTGATTCGAGAAGCGTTTCGACTTGTCCAACACCAGCTTCCCCGAGGATTAGACCTGATTGTCGTTCCCCGCGCAGAGGTTGAGGCTGACCTGAAACAGTATCAACTCTCATTGACACGGCTGTCCCAGAAACTTTACCGTCGCCTGGAGCACCAGCAAAGCTGATGAAACATATGGCTTTGCAGATCTTCCGATTTCTGTATCAGATCCCGGCAATGATCCTGATCGGTCTGGTCCAGATCTATCAGATGACACTCAGTCATTTGATTGGCAGGCAATGTCGGTTCCACCCGACTTGCAGTGAATACTTTATCCAGGCCGTCAAAAAATATGGTGCCGTAAAAGGAACTACCAAAGGAATTTTGCGTATCTGCCGCTGCCATCCGTTTCATCCTGGTGGCTACGACCCTCCTTAATCAACAACTGTCTGATTTTAGCCTGTGTCCAGGTTTACTGAAGCGTCTCCAGGGTCAATTGGACCGAGTATTACAGGATGAGGGACCCTATGTTTAAATGGGATGCACTCTAGTAATTTCTTGCTGGAGCCTTCATCGGCAGCGGTGTATAGGGAGAATAAATTGATGGCTCCACAGCCTTTGGTTTGTAATGATCCTGAGCGCTCTGAAGACCGATTTTTCGAATCGGCGCAGATGGCTCCTGTGATAACATTGAAGGAACTGACAAATTCCGGGGATTCACCAATTCGACCTCGCTCTTCAACTGAGCAGGAGTTGAAACAGGTACCGCTGTCTTAATCTGATCAAATTGCTTGACTTGTGCTTCCTGCTGCATTCTCTGCTTGGAGTAAGGCCACAATTCCAGTTCATCTTCCAATGTGGAATAGCTGCTGACAGGCAATGACTCACGCGAGGCGGAGACTCTCCAGGAATTATCCCAATACGTCGCTTCCCCGGGAGGAGGCAGCCGAGGCAGAGCCTTCTTGGCGGGTTCTGGCTGGGGCAGTGCCGGTTGGGGAATTGAGTGTAATGGCTGAGGAAAGGCTGGTTGCGTTGACTCAGGGAATACGGGCTCAGCCTGAACGGGAAACGGTCCGGGGTAAGGTGTCGACTCAATACAGGAAATCTCGCCATGCAGTTCTTCAACAACTTCCACTTCTTCGACTTCGACCTCGGTGTCAGAGACGTTTCGAATCCACTGAGGCGTTTTTACTTGCGATTTCACTTTGGAACAAAAATCTTTGACTTTACCATTCATCTGTTTGACTTTTTGCGAAACGGATGAGGAAACCGACGAATAGCGGGGAACCAGTCCCAGATTCTTCTGAGCGGGTTCTACTGGCTCTGAACTGAATTGAGATTTGAAATATTCCTGATCAGCGGCAACTTCTTCCTGTGAGGTTTTCCTGATAAATGAATCATTCAGGTAACTCTGCCTGTCCGGTTGGGGAAGCAGACTTGGAGGAGCAGCCGGCGGAAAATCAGAGTCTGCTGGTGCAGGAGCCGGTTCAGGAGCAAATTGACCAGGATTCTGGTATTCCGGAGTCAGTGATTCCGATTGATGATAAGGCGTTGAAACATGGCTGGAAGAGGCGCGCGAAGCCTGCTGATAAACTTTTTGTTGCGCAGACTGACAGCCATATAATCCCGTTAATGAAAGCAGGCAGGCAAAATACGAGATCGTTTTTGTATACGGCATTAACATCTTGATTTCCTCTTTCCATGTCGTGCATCTTGCACCGCTTGAAAGTACCACTCTTAAAATTTGACAAACTTCAAAAATGTGGTATGGCACACGGAATAAAAATCGGTTAATTCTGCCGTTTTGTAATATATGAAAGTGATAAATCAGTTAGAATACGTTCAACAACCATCCGTTTATTCTTGCTAAAACGATTTCTCATGAATGCAAGTGTCGTGATTGATAATTCTGTTTTTCGCTCTCTAACGGTCGCATCATCTGTAACTGGTTTCAGAGTGCGGAAAATATCTGAAACACCAGTTGTTCCTATGCTTCCGCCCAGAGGAATTAGTCAAAGTTTATGGATTATTCCCGATAATGACATTCGCGAGAAGAACACTGATCCTGTTATAGTGGTCATATTGGAAAAGTCAGCGATCCCATCAACGGAATTCTGACTGGTAATTTACTAGACTGTGTCCAGTGTTACTGTAGCGTCTCCAACGCCTTTTGGACCGAGTATAAGAGATTAAGAGACGGTATGGTAAAATGTGATGCGTTCTAGAATGAGAATAGACACACTTTGCCAAGTTTTGAGAGATGAGGAGTCAACCTATGTTAGAGATCAAAAAAATTCTCGTTCCTACGGATTTCAGCGAATTTGGTGAGCAAGCCCTGCTCTATGGGTGTGAATTAGCGAAAAAGTTTAATTCCCAGTTACATTTGTTAAATGTCGTCCAAGATGCTGTTGCGATGTTTCCAGAACCGAATATGATGGGAACATCCATGAATGATCTGGTGGCCGACATGCAGAATTTGGCTAGAAAACAACTGGAGTCGATGCCTGATCTTCCGGGAACCGAAGACTTGCAAGTCGTCCGCGAAGTCCGTGTCGGACCAGCGTTTCTTGAAATTGTGCGTTATGCGAAAAAATCCGATATTGATTTGATTGTGATTGGTACACATGGACGTACTGGTATTAAACACATGCTGCTGGGAAGTGTCGCAGAAAAAGTGGTTCGTAAGGCCCCTTGCCCTGTACTAACGGTTTCCCATCCTGAACGGGAATTTGTAATGCCCACTTAATAAAATGGCTGCAGGCCCCTATAATAGCTTGAGCCACAGGTCTGAAAATCTCATTGAGATACTGGAGCGTTTCGATTCAAGCTGAATTCTGATTCTTTATCCCCACTATAATTTGAGGAAATAATGCCGAAACTGACTGTTGAAAATGTAGGAGAATTCGAAGTGGAAGCTGGCAAACGGCTGGTACTGGCCTTAACCGACGATGCCCACATCGATCAATTACATGCTTGTGGCGGCGCCGCCCGCTGCACAACGTGCCGTGTCGAATTCATTGAAGGTGAACCAGACCAGATTACAGTGGCGGAAAAAAACTTACTCGCCGCCCGCGAACTGTCCGGCTGTCGTTTGAGTTGTCAAATCGTCTGTGACCATGACATGACAGTCCGGGCCATCAGCCGTCTTGAGGGAAGTGGTCGCGCCGATGCCGGCCACACACCGAAACCTGAAATTGAACCACAGCCGGTCGAATGGGTTAAGAAATAAACCATCATTGAAATATCGGGAAGTCCTGACGCTCTGAAATGGCTGCACGCAGCCCGGGACTTCCCCCGTCAGGTTCTTGTTTTTTTACAAGAAAAAGTCCTCTTGAAAGAGGGAGACCCCTAATGCGAAAAGTTCTGACTTTTCTTTTTATCGCCGGCTGGCTTGTCCTGCCGGACGCGGGGGCGGTGTTTGCTAAAAACCGCGATCCCAAATTCCAGAAAGCCGTTTCCAATGCGCTGGAATACCTGGCCAGAGAACAACGTCGACAGGGTTATTGGGAAGCCAATGGAGGACAATATCGCGTCGCGATGACTGCGTTGGCCGGCAATGCCCTGCTGGCGGAAGGCTCTACAACGACGCGCGGAAAATACTCCAAAAACATACAAAACGCGGTGGACTATCTGCTCGAAATGAGCCAGCCGAATGGCCTGATCGGCTACAAGAACGACTACCATTACACCTACGGTCATGGTTATTCGATGGTCTTTTTGTCACAGGTTTACGGTGAAGAAGAAGACGCATTGCGTCGCGAAGAATTGAAAAAAGTACTGACAAAAGCGGTCGAATTCTGCGCCGGCGCGCAAACGACGCGTGGTGGCTGGGGTTATGTTTCTGCCAAAGATGGTAATGACTTTGACGAAGGCTCAACCTGCATCACCCAGGTCCAGGGACTGCGTGCCTGCCGCAATGCGGGCATCCCCGTTGATAAAAATATTATCGATCGAGCCAAAAAATACATCGCGGACTGCACCACGCAGGATGGCGGCGTCCAATACAGTATTCGTGGCGGAGGCGACAGGCCGGCGATTACTGCCGCCGCCTGTGCGGCGTTATTCAATGCCGGCGAATACGACTCGGATCAACTGAAAAACATGCTGGAATACTGCCGGAAGAATATCTGGCCTGGCGGGAATTCCAATCGTTATTTCGGCCACTGGCACTACGCGCATTTTTACTATGCTCAGGTTATGTACCGCGATGAAACAAAAAACTGGGACAAGTATATCCAGGATATCGGCCAGCAGATTTTGCGCAAACAATCTGCATCCGGCGCCTGGATGGAGGGTCATGTGGGTCCCGTCTATACAACCGCCATCAATGCGACGATCCTTCAACTGGATAAGGGATACCTTCCGATTTATCAGAAATAGCCCGAATTCGAACCACCAGCATCTCACCTCACTCATGCATCGCCGAGTATTCTGAGATGGCTGACAACAGACTCGGCTAATTTTTCCGGATTATATCCACCTTCGAGTATACTAACGACTCGGCCCCCGCAGTATTCATTCGCCACATTCAAAACCAGTTGGGTCAATTTCCCGAAGTCATCGCTCTCCAGGCCCAGTGAGCCGATCGGGTCGTCTTTATGTGCATCGAATCCGGCACTGATCAGGATCAATTCGGGGCGGCATTTACGTGCCGCACTGATCAGGACGTGCTCGAATCGAGAAAAATAGTCATCCCGTGATATTCCAAACGGGAGCGGGAGATTCCAGATCGTTCCTGATCCCTTGCCTGCCCCCGTCTCTTCCGCTGCTCCGCTGCCGGGATAAAAGGGAAAACGATGGGCCGAAAAAAAATGAACCTGCTCATCTTCATAAAAGATATCCTGCGTCCCATTGCCATGATGAACATCCCAATCCACGATCAGCACGCGATTCAAACGGTGGTGGATAACGGCATGTCGTGCTGCGATAGCAACATTATTCAATAAGCAAAATCCCATCGCCTGATCGGCAAGAGCATGATGTCCGGGCGGACGAATGGCGCAAAAAGCCCGCTGTGCCTGGCCCTCCATCACCTGATTCACCGCTTCCACCACACACCCCGCCGCATAGCGGGCAACATCATATGACGTTTTTGATACAACCGTATCCGTCTCGATCCTGCCGCCGCCCGCATCGCAGAATCGCTTCAATTCCTGCAAATACTCAGGAGTATGGACTCGCAGAAGCTCTTCATCTGTCCCTTTTCTCAGCTTATCGAACATCACCAGACTGGGAATTTCTTCCATTGAAAGACGGTCCATGACCTTTCTCAAGCGTGCCGGGCTTTCCGGATGAGTCCCCGTGTCATGCAGTAAATAGGTTTTACTTTGAAAATAAACTGTCATATTAAATCCATTTTCCTGGGGAGGTGCCAAATTCATTGAATCTGTCGCGCGCATTCTATCCCATACGACAAGCATATCTTGTACAATTCAAACTGAACATTCCCACAACATCACTGTTCTTAAAGACCAGTTCTCCGAAATACTTCCTCGAGATTCACAAAGGTCTCTGTTTTACGCTGACGATGATCTGGTAGCGCCAGGTCTCTGGATCGCCATCAAACAAGAAAACAGCCCCGATGATTGAGAAAAATCTTGACAGTTCGTAAGGTAAAGCGATAACGTAAGATAATAGAATTAGAGCGTGGAGGACAACCTCATAATATCGGTGCTCTCATGACGTGATTTTTTCCATTATCAAATACAAAGGTCAGGGGTAAATCCTTGTATCTCCCCGTATAAATTGGCATATTTAATTGGAAACTGATTCGAGATTATCGTATTATTGAAATTAATTCATCTCTTCATTCCGCTTCGTTCGGAACCATTATCGCGGTCGGCATTTAATCACAGGAATTCTAATCGGCTGCCATAGAGTTTTTTGCCTTATTTGTGTAATATTTTCCTTGAATGTAAAGCTCCCTATTGTAGTCGAGAGTGCCCCGTAAGTTTTTTGACGAAACGGGGTTCGAGCAGAACGTTGAATGAAGGAACTTTCCGTGCGACAATCCATATGCTCGTCTCAGACCTTTTCAGGAACTGGAATGCTGTCTGTCAGGCTTAGAGTCCTTGCTCTGCTGACTGTCGGTATACTCCTGCCGGCCAGTTCCTTACTTTTTGGTCAACCGCCTGCGCCCGCCAATCAACCGAATGCTGAACAACCAGACGCGACTGCGACGGAAAATCAGGCCGTTGATCAGAAACCAGGTCAGCAGGATGATGCGCTCGACAAAATCAAGGAACTGATGACACCGGAAGAGGCCGTTAATTTTCGAAAAACAAAGCTCAGAGATTTTGATGAATTACTTCGAGGCGGAAAAATCAGTTCCGCAGCAGATAAAAAGCTCATCGCCGAGGGTGCCCGTTATCAACTTTACCTGATGACTTTGAAACAGGATCCGCATAAACCAGAAAATCCGACCGACCTCAATAAACTCAGGTCAAATATTCTGCGTGACATTCAGTTTTCGGGTCGCGTATCGGGAAACTATCAAGCCAGAGAACTCTATCTGGAAGAATTGACAAGGTTGGCTCAGGATTTATTTGATAATCAGCGTATGATTCGTTTCAATGCGGTTGTCCTGTTGACTCAACTCGATCTCAGAGATGAAGATCGTCGCAAGAAAATCAAACAGACGGCTTATACTCCGGCTTATGCCCCATTACTCAAAATTATCGAATCAAAAAATCAAACGACGGAATCGAAAGTGATCGCTGCCAACGGTATTGCCCGAATTGGAGAATTGGGTGATCCCTCGAACGCCTTACGGGTCAAAATCGTCGAGTCAATCATTCCCGTATTAGAACAGTCGCGGCAAGAACATTCCTGGTATCAGCGAAGCCTGGTAAATGTGTTAGGGGCAATGGATATTACTGACAATCTGGCACGTCGTCCCATCGTGGTCGATGCGTTGCTGGAAGTGATGAACGATCCAAAACGAACCTGGGAAATCAGATCTGCAGCAGCTTATAATCTGGGCAGACTCCCCCTTAAGGCAAACTCCGACATCAAGCTGATTACTTACTCGATCGTTGATCTCACACGCAAAATGGTTGCAGCATACAACGAAAACAACAATGCCCGCTTCTGGAAACGCAGTTTTTGGAATGTGTACCTGGCTTTCAAACCGGAAGTCGCAGGCACGCCAATCGGCTTGACCCAGAAACCGGTGAACCAGACCGTGGTTGATGATGCTTACAAGCAAATCATCAAGCCTGTTGCGATTATTGTTCAACCCGGCGCAACACCAAAAATTGCTGATGCAATGACCAAAACAATGGATGACTGGTTGAAAAAGAATCTGCCTAAAAATTTCCGGGTTGCCCCCGTCCAGGCCAAACCGCAAAACCAGCAGGTTGCTGAAGGCAAGTAATCCTTTTTGACTGGGGTTGGTATTCCACATTCGCTGGGCGACTTCATAAACTTTTTTCCTGATTCAGATTGAGAAATTCACGGTTCTCTGCTCTCTGAACTGAAAAGTGTTCGCTGCCGCTTCTTCTGGTTCATGTTGAATATCTGTATGAAAATCACTGACGTTCGCGCATTACAGCCCATCGGAGAAAATTCCCCTCCGGACTGGCGTACGAGCCTGGGACAAATTCTGGTCGCCGTTGATACGGACTGCGGGATTACCGGCTATGGAGTTGGTGGCGGCGGACTGTCAGGGATGCATGTTGTCAGAACCGTGTTAAGAGATCTGTTGCTGGGAAAAAACCCGGAAGAGATTGCTCAACTCTGGACTGACATGTACCAGGCCACTCTGGCATTCGGTCGCAAAGGAATCGCGGTGATGGCCATCAGCGGCGTCGATCTGGCATTGTGGGATCTGCGAGGAAAAGCCGAAAATCTGCCTGTCGTCGCTTTGCTGGGAGGAAGTCCGGGCGAACGTATTCCCACTTACCACACGGTCTGGGATAATCAGGGTTTGTCTTCTGCCTCCGAACATTCCGGGTTTAAGCTGCATCTCGGAAAAGTATCTGATCCAGTTCAGCAAGAGGTCATCATCTCATCGATTGAACAGGCCCGTTTACAGATGGGAACAGACCGGCTCCTGATGGTTGACGCCTGGATGAAGTGGGATGTGGATTCCACAATTTCCATCTCCCGGGAAATTGCCGCGTTTCAGATCGAGTGGATTGAAGAACCGCTGTCTCCCGATGATTTGGTCGGATATGCAATTCTCAAAGAAAAATCTGCGGTTCCCATTGCCGGTGGAGAACACGAATTTACATCAGCCGCCTTTGGCCCTTTGATCAGACACAAATTACACTCTGTCTTACAACCCGATGTTTGCTGGTGTGGAGGTTTGACGGAACTGATTAAAATCTACACAATGGCAAATGAGGCTGACTTACGCGTTTGTCCCCATCGTGGTTGCGAAATCTGGGCTCTCCACGCGATTGCTGCCCTCGACCCCCAGCCGCTCGCCGAGACCGGTCGCCCCTGGATGACATGGGTAGAGGGACAACCAGAGATTCAAAAAGGGACAATCGAACTGTCTGAGCGTCCCGGGTTTGGCCTGACGTTCGATGAACACACTCTGAAACATTGATATAAACACCTGAAATCGATAGTCACTGATATTTTCGGACTCAGAAAGCACTGTAATCCATGAAACATCTCGCTTTTCTCCTCCCGGTTTTCGCTACCTGTCTACTGACTGCATGTCTGATTCTGACAGGGTGCAGTCAGGAAAAACCTCAGTCAGAGACTGCTGAAAACCTCGTAAAAGAAGATCCGCCGATTCCCACAGCACCGGCTGGACCTGCGATTCTGACCGAAGAGATCATCCATGACCGGTTGCAGAAAGAGAATCCGAATTACCTGAAAAATGCGGAATTCGGTAAGGAAAAAGGGGAAATCATTTCGGTAAATCTTTTCAATGCGAAAGTGGAAAATATCTCGGCGCTGAACGGATTAAAACTGCAATATCTGGATCTCACCAACTGCCCGGTCTCTGACTTAAGCCCCCTCAAAGGGATGAAGTTGATTGAGCTCTATCTGGAAGGAACCTACGTCACTGACCTTCGCCCGTTGAAAGGCATGCCTTTACAGACACTGCGCCTGGAGCACACGCCCGTCGCAGATATTTCGCCAATGGAAGCCATGCCAATCAACCAGCTCAATCTGTTTGATACAAAAGTCAAAGATCTCGGCATTGTGAATACACTCCCTTTAAAAACATTGTGGATTCCCAAAACGGAGGTTACGGATATCTCCGCTCTGAGAGGAATGCTGCTGGAGAGTCTGGACATACAAGACACAAAAATAGCGGACTTGTCGCCATTAAAAGGGATGCCGTTTCTGCGATTGAATCTGGCTGGCTCGGAGGTGACAGATCTCACACCTCTCAAAGACATGCCTTTACAACGATTGATTTTCACGCCTTCCAAAATCACAAAAGGCATGGATCTCGTTCGTAATAACCAGTCAATTCAAGGGATTGGAACCAGCTTTGAAAATGTGAAGGCAGCCGCTGAATTCTGGAAAGAATACGATGCCACTCAAAACGCGCAGAAAAAATAGTTCCGCTTTCTGAACGAACAGCCTTCAATCGACCAGAACTGTTTTTTTATCTGTGAAGAGATCCGACTTCCAGATCCCGAGCCGGTTTCCCCAATATTGGATAAGAACTCCCAGTGTCGCCATTCCGTAACGGGCACTGCGTTTGAAGTTGATACTGGAGGCTTCTTCAAAATAACGCACCGGCACCGGAATGTCGCTCATTTTAAATCCAAACTGAACAGCCTGGGCAAGAAACTGACTGTCAAAAACGAAATCATCCGAATTCTTTTCAAAGGGAATCTTCTCCAGAACTTCACGGCGATAGGCACGAAAACCACTGTGAAAGTCGCCGATATTCTGTCCGAGTGCAATATTCTCAACAATTGTGAGTGCGCGATTGGCAATATACTTATAAAGTGGCATGCCACCTGCCAATGCTTCGGCCCTGGTCCGGATTCGCGATCCCAGGATCACATCGCAAATGCCCAGTCGAATTAATTCGATCGCCACCGGCACCACGCGGCTGTCATACTGGTAATCTGGATGAATCATCACTACATAATCTGCGCCTGCATCCAGTGCATAGCGATAACAGGTCTTCTGATTCCCTCCGTAGCCGGAATTCCGTTCATGCTGAATTACGGTTAATCCCAGATTTTTAGCCACCTCTACTGTGTTGTCGCTGCTGCAGTCATCGACCAGTAATATCTCATCAACAGAGCCTGCGGGAATATCTGAAATTGTTCGTTCCAGAGTACTGGCGGCATTATAAGCGGGCATCACGGCAATGACTCGACCACGCGGGGCAACCGAACCTGGCTGATGAGAAACAGGATTGGACATGGCACATTGGGAATCTAATTAGACGCACATTTAATAATAGAGTGTGCGTTTCGTTGTCGCTTGAGAACTTCGTAACTTCCGTTTTAGAGATATCACCACTCTCACAATCTGTCTGGAGATTTGCGGTACGGCATTTCTGTGACAGTGCATTGCATTGTTAACGAGAACAAGTCCGTAAACAAGTCTAAACAGAATGAGATTTGAAGAATCCGTTAAACAGGTGACGAGGTAAGTCCGCAGACACGATTCCGTCCTTCCGCTTTTGCCTGATACAGTGCATTGTCTGCTGCAGCAACCAACGATTCCACATTCTCCATCGTATGCTCTGAATAGGTCGAAATTCCCAGGCTGGCGGTAACAGGAATCTGAGTTTCATTGAATTTAATGATTGAAGTTTCAATCGAATGGCGAATGACTTCCGCGACGCGCTCAGTACCAGACAATCCGATATCGGGCAGCAATACCGCCAGTTCTTCACCACCATATCGAGCTGCAATCACACTATCCGAAGAGCGAATCTCCTTAATTCGTTCTTTCAGAATTTGTGCGACGCGCCTTAGAACTTCATCTCCGGCCTGATGTCCATGAGTATCGTTCACGTCTTTGAAGTGATCCAGGTCGATCAGGATCAACGAACAGGCCATCTGCATACTCTGTGCTTTGTTAAATTCATCTTCAATGATCTCATCAAATGAACGACGATTCACCAGACCTGTTAGACCATCCTGTTTCGCCTGTCTTTCAATTGTTGCGTGACTGAGCACTCTGAGGAGTGTATTGGAAAGAAACTGAGAGGCCCAGGCAATCAGGCGCAGTGATCTTTCATCATACGGCTGATTTTCCTGAGTCGTCAGGCAGATCGCCCCGATTCGTTTCCGATTGGTCACGAGTGGAGAGACCAAAGCGGCTCCGATCAGGGAATGAATGCCATGATTTTCCAATTGATCACCTGAAAGAGACGTATTCTCACCAGAATTCAATCCCAGACGCACCAGATTGATTTCGTGCTCTCTCCAGCGTGCTTTAACCCCCGCCTGAAGTGTAATTCCACATTGAACAATGGCTTTACAACCTGATTCTTCACCGGGCGTAGAGAGAAACAACCCCGCTCTACTGGAAGTGGTCAATTGACGTAATCGATCCATAAACTCTTCCAGCATCTTTACGGGAGTTTTAAATTGCTGGTCAGCTAATGAGCGTAACTCGAGTTGTTCTCTGGTAACCCGCAGTTCGTAGCGGTGATTTTCAAAATCCTGATTTTTTACAATGTTTCGCGAAACGCAAACCAACAGTCGCTTCGCCAGTTTGATCTGCTGATTTTCTTCGACCCCTTTTGGATAAAGGTCTGTGGTGACAAACACTCCCGAAATGTCATCTTTATCATAAACCGCCATCAGACAGAGTTTTTGAACGCGAGTCTTATCCTGATCGTCAATGCAAGCATAGATTTTTGATTCGCGCAGTTGCTTCCCTCGCAGAATGAGAACATTTTCATTCCGCAAATGTCTCAACAATTTGTCATCCATCTCGTAAATGGCATGTGCGTTCTTCGATATTCCCCGTGCTTCCCGCAGTATGAATTGGCCATCCACCAGATTTAAATAAATACCAAACCCCTCTCGTATCGAAGGAACATATCGTTTTAACAGTAATTCGATCGCCTGATCAAATTCTGACTGGCTGACAAATTCTCTGAGTATATGATTTTCGATGAGCGTGATGGCGCGATCCGACTGAACATCATTCAGTTCTTCTTCTACTTCAGAAATATTGCGTAGAAACTGCTCGTTCTCTTTACGGACAGCAGTCATTTTCAAAGAATAAACCGCGTATTGCAGCAGACAGACGAAAGCGATCGCCACAACGCTGATGCTGGATACTCCATGTGCAACGTTATCCGTAAATACTTCAATAATCGATGCGATAAGATAAGACAACGGTTTCCTGCGCTTTCTAACATACAGGCCAGCTTAAAATTAACCAGTATCTTCATTCATTGAAAATCATTTTTATTTTGATCATATTTATTAAAACGTAGCTCAAAAACGGGACTGGATGAACACATTTTCTATTTGCTCATCAGGAATTTACCGCCCGTGTTTGATTACCCCCTGAATTCGTTATAATCCAAATAAAGATACTTTTTTCACTTCCACATCAAATCCTGTTATTTTCTAATAAGAAGGTAGTTAAACCCATTACAGAGAATCTCTTATTAAGTGTCAGGCCCATTCATGAATAAATACACTGCTCTCCGTTTTTCACGACCCGGAAATGATTCGTTTCAATTACTTTTACTGATTGTCATGGCCCTGTTCACATTAAGTACAGATTCCGCAGTCTCTGCTGATCAGAAACCAGGGCAGACAGAAAAACAGGATGCAACACCAGCAAAAAATACCAAAGCAGAGAACAAAAAGGACTCCCCGGAATGGGTTTCCTTGTTCAATGGAAAAAATCTGGATGGCTGGAAAACTCCTCAATTTGGTGGTGAAGGCGAAGTGCATGTGAAAGACGGAAATCTGATTCTCGAAATGGGAGTCGATTTGACCGGAGTGACGCTGACCGACGTTGAAAAAATGCCGCTCACAAATTTTGAAGTGGAATTAGAAGCCAAACGCGTTGATGGAACAGATTTCTTTTGTGGACTGACTTTTCCAGTCAAAAAAGACCCTTGTTCCTTCATTTTAGGTGGTTGGGGCGGCAGTCTGTGTGGTATTTCAAGCATTAACGGAGAAGATGCCTCGCAAAACGGGACGACCACTTTTCAAACATTCAAAAAGAACCAATGGTATAAAATCCGCCTGCAGGTCACTGACCATAAAATCCAAGCGTGGTTAGACGGAAAACAAATCGTCGATCAGAATCTGAAGGACCGCAAAATTTCGATCCGTCATGAAGTCGAACTTTCCAAGCCGTTTGGAATCACTTCATTTGCTACAACCGCCGCTTTGAAAAATATCAGAGTACGCAAGCTCACTCAGCAGGAAGTCGCTAAAACAGCGCCCCAATAATCAACGCACGTTGACTTTTATCAACACACTGTTGGCTGAATTCACCCAGTGGCTAAATTGCCACAGGTAATTTTCGAGCATAAATCGCTATATACGTAGTGTTTAACAGAAAACAGGTAATTCAAGAATTCACTGGTACTGGTTTTGCTTTAATTGAATTCCGGCGGGCTTCGAAACATTGCGTGGTTTCAAGTCCTCCGATTTCAAATTCTGAGCAGAACGGTAGTATCTTGAATTCACAACTCACTGCAGAAGCCGCGGCACTAATTGCATCTCAGAGTCTTTCGCTGGTGGAAGGAACGACTTCTTTTCCTCCCAACGCGCTCTCTGACTTCTGGTTTCACTGTCAGGAGCATCTGAAGCAACGACGAAACGTTTTTGAACCATTGATCGATGAAAATCTGAAACCGGAGATCACTGAAAAAGAATTAGAGTTGATATTCAAAGACTTCTTCGCTGAAGAAATGCTGATTCGAGTTGTCACCGCTCTGCTGACCGCTGCTGATCAGAGAAGAAATCAATGCCAGGCTGAACCGATTGCTCGAAGCCTGCTGTTATCTTTTCTGGATGTAAAACGAATCGCATTGGTGATACTGGTGTCAGAAAAACACTTAAGCCTGGAGGCCTTAAAGCGGATCAACCGTATCAGACGTTCTATTGAACGCTGGACAGATCTGTTTCTGGGGCAATTTGTTTTAAGATTCGGCCTTGAGGAGTTCGCTCACGATGCAGCCCGCTCCAGAGATTTTGGTGAAGACCAGTCATCCAACCTCAGTACTCCACACCCTGTACAAACATGGGACCTGATTACCGCCGGATTAAGAATTTCTTTTCCTTCCGGTCTCACCAGCAAAATTGGTGAAAACTGGGAAATCATGCTCGGCGCGATTATGGCCTGTTTTCCTCCCGAATGCTTCAATCAGTCAGCCACGATGAAATCGCTCCAGCAAATTCGAATCGAACGGAGTGGATCACACCCGGAGACAACCCCGGATCGATTTCCGGAATATTTCAACACACTGATGAATCGTTCTCAATTTGAAACCCAGCCGCCAGACAAAGCGATTTTGAATCACCCCGGCAAAAAAAATCCGGCTTCCTTTTCCACTCTCCCCCCAAATCAGTCAATCAGTTATTCCAAACTGAGAAAACGTAATTCGGATGAAGCATCATCCTGACTTTGAAAAGTGGAGGGAGAATCTTTACGGAATAGCGGTTGACTTCAGCGAACTGACAGGAGTATGATCTCTACAGAAACAATTTGGCAGCTAATTTTGCTGAATTCGTATTTTTTTCATTTTGGAGTTTCTCCGTGACACATCGGTTTGGTACTTTTAGCTTTAATTATGTGCGGCTGTCATTTGATTCAGCCTGGCACTTTTTTGGCTATTGGTTTACCGGCACAGGTTACCTGACCGATCGAAAATACATCGTTCACAGCAAATGAACAGATCCCGAAATTCGATTGGCCCTGTAACCTGACTGGTTACAGGGCTTTTTTTATTCCCTGAGACTGAATTAGAAAAGAGTCAACGTCATGATAGTAGTAATGAAACCGAATGCCACCGAAGAAATGGTGCAGGCAATGGTCAGGCGTGTCGAAGAAATGGGCCTGAAAGCCCACGTGATTGTGGGTGCAGAACGCACCGTGATTGCGGCAGCGGGTGTGAAACGAGACGGATACCAGGCAGCGCTGGAATCGTGTGCTGAAGTGGAAAAAGTAGTCCCGATTGTAGCCCCTTATAAAGTAGCCAGCAAAGAGACAAAACCCGAACCAACCGTGATCACGACGCGAAATCTGAAAATCGGCGGTTCGCATGTAGGAGTGATTGCTGGCCCCTGTTCCGTGGAAAGCGAAGAACAAATTCTGCAAATCGCGCATCAGGTGAAAGCTGCAGGAGCCACCGGACTGCGCGGTGGTGCATTCAAACCACGCACCAGTCCGTACTCATTCCAGGGAATGAAAGAAGAGGGATTGAAACTGTTAGCTTTGGCGCGTGACGAAACTGATCTGGCCGTTGTCACTGAAGTGATGACGCCGGAACATGTTGATCTGCTTTGCCAATATGCCGATGTTCTGCAGATCGGTGCCCGGAATATGCAAAACTACCATCTACTGCAAGCGGTGGGCGAGACTCGTCTTCCCGTATTACTCAAACGCGGCCCTTCTGCCTCGATCGAAGAATTCCTGCTCGCAGCCGAATACATTCTCGATCAGGGAAATCAGCAAGTCATTCTGTGTGAACGCGGGGTCCGCACCTTCGAAACGCACACCCGATTCACGCTGCCTCTGGCCACTGTACCCTACCTGCATGAACGAACTCATTTGCCTGTGGTGATTGATCCCAGTCATGGTACCGGAATCGCCAGTCTGGTTCCGCCGATGAGTGCTGCTGCGATTGCTGCCGGTTGTGACGGACTCATTCTCGAAGTTCATCCCGATCCCTCACACGCTATGAGCGATGGTGCACAATCACTGACACCACAGGTATTTGCGGAAACGATGGAAACCTGCCGCAGAGTAGCAGCAGCTGTGGGTAAAGAATTAGGCTAGAATGCATCCCATGAAACCATAGCGTCTCTCATTCTATTATGATCGTCCCGAATGGCCTTGGAGACGTTATAGAAAACCCGGACACAGGCTAGTCGATATTTCAACCAGAAAGACTCTTATATTCTTTGCAGGAATCAGGATATGAAACTGTGTCTCTTTTCCGTAAGCTATGCCGGCTTCTGGGGTCAACACACATTGAATGTAACCGACTTCATTGCGCAAGCGGCTTTGTCTGGTTACGATTCCGTGATGTTGATGGGCAAGCGGCCTCACCTTTCTCCGCTGGATATCACGTCCGAACAGATCGAATCGATTCAAAGTTCGCTCAAAGAACATCAAGTCAAATGTTCAATTATCGGCGGATATACTGATTTCTCCGGAACCGGCGCAGCCGAGGTTCCTTTTCTGGAAATGCAGATTCACTATATCGAGCAACTGGTAAAGCTGGCACAACAACTGGGAGCATCAACGGTTCGTATCTTTACTGCTTATGAATCCCCTCAACATACTCCGCAGGCACTTTGGTGTCAGGTTGTTTCTGCGTTACAGGAATGTTGTGACCGCGCAGCAGACTATGGTGTCACAATTGCCGTGCAAAATCATCACGATATCGGCGTGCATTCGGATGTCCTGCTGGAACTCCTGCACGATATTGACCGACCGAACTGCAAACTCGGATTTGACGCCTGGTCCCCTGCTCTGCGTGATGAAAACCTGTTTGAAGCGGCACGCAAAATGGCGCCTTTTACTGCCATCACAACGAATGCAGACTACATCAAACTACCCCGATTTGCCTATCAGCCGGAATTAATCAATTACCAGCGGTTGCAGCCTGATATGGTTCGTGCGGTCAAATTCGGCACCGGTTTCATCGATTATTCCGCTTTTTTCCACGGTTTAAAAGAAGGCGGCTTCAACGGCACCGCCACCTATGAAATGTGCTCACCCGTCCGAGGTGGCGGGAGTCTCGAAAACCTCAATGACTACGCCTCGGAGTATCTCACATGGATGAAAACTCATTTGATGTGAGTCACAGGTATCCGGTGATCCCGATGAGAAACTTACTTCCGCGCTGGAAGAAACTCTAATAACTCCTGGACGAGCTCCAGCTGTGTGTCGGCAAGATTCTGCAACGGATCTGGAGTCTTGGTAATATCATACAGCTCCAGTTTTGTCGGCTGTGCTTCACCGATGGTGGCGGTCAGACGATGTGTTTTTGTACGCACACTGACAGCGTCATTCCAATAACTCAACGCCGCTTTACGAATTTCTGTTTTATTGCCATTCAGGATCGACTTGAGACTGATTCCATCCAGCGGATACTGCGTCTTTTGAAATTCCGGCTGGCATAATTCAACGAGTGTTGGATAAAGATCAACACTCTCCACCAATGCAGAGGATTTTAACCCTGCCTGCGAAACGCCTGGCGCTCGAATAATGAGAGTGCTTTTCAAGGCACGTTCAAAGGGGGCATGTTTGGCCCAGAGTGCTGTATCTCCCAGAAACCAGCCATGATCTCCCCAGACGACAACGATCGTATTCTCACTCAATCCCAAGTCATCCAGCGCGGTCAGCACTTTGCCTACCTGCCGATCCACATACCGTACACAAGCCAGATAAGCCCGCCGGGTCTTGATCTGAGCCGCTTCCGCTAAGGGACGCGTTTTTTCGAATCCCATATCATAATTGTAAAATTCACCACTCTTATGCCAGTACGAAGATTTCTTTTTCTCCGGATGCGGAGGCGGGGGAATCTCAACGCGGGACATCGCTTCCCAATCCTGTGCAGGTGCCACGAACGGCAGATGGGGTTTGATAAAACCGAGTCCCAGGAAAAAAGGTTGCTTCTGCTGTTTGAGTTCACCTAATTTCTGAATTGCCTGTTGAACCAGCAAACCATCGGGTAAATCTTCATCCTTCTCCGCCGTGAATTCCATCAGGTCGCGAATACCAGTTCCATCTTCGCGACTCCGTCCGTTCGTGTATGCAAAAAAGATGCCCCAGCCCCGTTTCCAGGAACCAAAGGGAGTTGCCAGTTCATCCCAGGCATGCGGCAATTCATCACGACCATCTCCGCTTCCGTTATATTCGAATACACGACCGTCGGCTGTATGAGAAATTTTTCCGATACACGTGGTTTCATAACCACTGCGACGAAACAGTTCCGGCAGTGTCTGGGCTCCGTCTGTCTGTGTAGCCGAGAGTGCCGCATTCCCGCGATAGAAAGCCTGGTTACTGCGGGTGACTCCTGAATTTCGCGGACTGCGTCCGGTCAGCAAGGCGTAACGCGAAGCACCGCACGTCGGCACTTGCACAAAATGGTTCGTAAACAACACCCCCTGCGATGCCAGTCGATCCAGTGACGGGCTCTGCACATAAGGTAAACCATAACATCCCAGTTCCGTCCTGAGATCATCAATGGCGATAAATAACACATTCGGACGGTGCCGCTGCCCGGCTTCGCCAGCTAAGTCATGTAATAGAAAAACGATTACCAGAATAAGCAATCTGAAATAAATCATTCGACCTGAGTTCACGGAAAATAACTCCCATCACAAACACTGACTGACTGGCATAATAAACGAACTGCTCAGTTAGAGTTTGACACGGCACCACCGACTTGTACACAGTAAAGCCGTCAGAAGGTGCTGTGAAACCAGGTATTCCCGATAAGGTCGGTCGTTTAAAATCAACAGCAGAAAGTATCGGCTTTGATCACCATCCTCAAAATGGTTGCCTCGGGATCATCGGAGACTTAGCGGATGGGACAATCAGTGCGGCAAATCGCACTACAGTGAACCAGAATCAAGATCTCACGCGAACCGGGCTCTCGAAAACTCAACTGGAACTCTATCCTGAAGTACATCAGAGCGATTTGCCTTTGATGTTCCAGTTATTTTGAAGCCGACCTTTTGAAAGCATCCTGAACCATTTTGATTTCCTGATCTTCATGCTCACGCAGATCGGACAATAAATCTTTAAATTCAAGGGAAGCTTCGCTCCAGTTCTTGAAGGGAGGTTTCGGTTGTTTTAAGCGCGAAGCAAAATCATCAATCCGACTCAAAATGGTTGTGTGTTTCATTTTAAAATCTGGCACCATGATGCAGAAACCGGGGGACTCATCTAACACCGGTTTAAAATAACCCTCCTCTTTTTCGTTCTCGAAGTGCTTCGCTAAAAGATCACGAAACCCTTCCACACGTGTTCCCATCTCACCAAATTTAGGTAATCCGCGTTCATCAAGCTCCGTCCACCAGTCATTGAGTTCTTTAATGTGTAAGAGGATTTGTTCGTGCTCATCCAGTAAATACTGTAAATGTTCGTGTGAATTCTTTTTAATCTTCATAGCTAACTCCTTTCATCCTTAAGTGAAATTCGATCCTTATAATGTCACATCGACTTTCACTTCGGAATTCGAATACTTTGAGTCCATGTTAGCCTCGACTTCCGCAATACGTGTCACCGTCTTAAGTACGGCATCGGGATTGAGTGAAATACCATCGATCCCCTGCTTTACAAGAAATTCTGCAATTTCGGGATAATCGCTGGGAGCCTGACCACAGATCCCGATTTTTCTTCCCGCTGCTTTGACCTTTCTGATCGCCGCAGCCAGTGATTCCATGACAGCAGGATCGCGTTCATTGAAGATATGCGCCACAATTTCGGAATCTCGATCAACTCCCAGTGTCAACTGAGTGAGGTCATTAGAACCAATTGAAAAACCATCAAAGATTTCGGCAAACGCGTCTGCCTGGATCACATTACTGGGAATTTCACACATGATATAAATTTCAAGGCCATCTTCCCCGCGCCGCAAGCCATGCTTTGCCATTTCTTCCAGCACTTTTTTCCCTTCATCCACCGTACGACAAAAGGGAATCATCAGTTTCATATTCTTGAGCCCCATCGTCTCACGCACTTTTCGCATTGCCTGGCATTCCAGACCGAAAGCATCCCGATAATGGGGATGATAATAGCGAGAGGCGCCCCGGAATCCGATCATCGGATTCTCTTCTTCAGGTTCGTAGGATGCCCCGCCTATCAGGTTGGCATACTCATTCGTCTTGAAATCACTCATCCGAACAATAACATCCCGCGGATAAAAGGCCGCAGCGATCATCGCCACTCCCTGCGCCAGCGTATCAACGAAAAACGCAGGTTTATGATGATGCGTCGGCGTCATCTGCTCTATTTGTTTCTTTAATATCGGATCTTTCAGATGTTCGTATTCTAAAAGCGCCATTGGGTGGATACGAATAAAGGAATTGATAATGAACTCCATCCGCGCCAGCCCGACTCCATCGCTCGGAAGCATCGAAAGACGGAAGGCTTCATTCGGATTCCCAACAATCATCATGACGCTTGTTTTGGTACGTGGTATTTGTGACAGGTCAATCTCTTCCACTTCATAATCGAGTTGACCGTCATAAACATGGCCGGTATCGCCTTCAACACAAGAAACGGTCACCATAGATCCTGAAGGAATCCTGGTCGTAGCATCTTCTGCGCCGACAATTGCCGGCAGCCCCAGTTCACGACTGACAATTGCAGCATGACAGGTACGCCCCCCTCGATTGGTAACAATCGCGGCCGCCTTTTTCATAATGGGTTCCCAATCCGGATCAGTCTTATCCGTAATCAGAACATCACCCGGCTGAACTTCGTTCAGATTCTCCGCATTTTGAATCACACGGGCAGTCCCATGACCAATTCGCTCGCCCACACTGTGACCGGAACTGATAACTCTGCCTCGCTCTTTCAAATGGTAAGTTTTGATTAAATTTGTCTGTTTATTGGAGTGAACGGTTTCCGGCCGAGCCTGTACGACAAATAATTCCGACGTGATTCCATCTTTGGCCCATTCAATATCCATCGGGCAGAATCGACCTTGAACTTTTGAATAATGGTCCTCAATCAGACAGCCCCAGCGTGCCAGTTTCAGAATGTCGTCATCTGTGATAGCAAATTGTTTTCGATCTATCGGGTCGACCGGAATATTGCGGGTCATTTTTCCCCCGCCGGTATCATAAACCAGTTTGAATTCCTTTGACCCTAATATTTTATTCAAAATGGGTTCGTAACCGGTTTTAAGCGTAGGCTTAAAGACACAATATTCATCCGGATTCACGCTCCCCTGAACTATGTTTTCACCCAAACCATAAGCGGCATTGATCAGAATTGCTTCTTTGAATCCTGATTCGGTATCGATCGTAAACATTACTCCCGAAGACGACAGATCTGAACGGACCATCCGCTGAATACCGATAGATAGGGCAATTTCAAAATGGTCGAACCCTTTTTCTGCTCGATATGAAATCGCGCGATCCGTAAACAACGAAGCAAAGCAGCGCCGACAGGTTTCCAGCAACGTCGCTGTCCCCCGCACATTCAAATAGGATTCCTGCTGCCCCGCAAAGCTCGCATCGGGTAAATCTTCAGCAGTCGCACTGCTGCGCACGGCAACATCGATGCCCCCCGGCAGATTCTCACTCAGTTTCTCGTATGCTTGTTGAATGCGTTCTCGAAATGACAGCGGAATTTCAGCTGCCAGAATTGCATGCCTGACCTTGAGACCGTGTTCCTGAAGATTGGAAATGTCTGAAGAATTCAGATCTTTGAGCATCTCCCGGATTTGCTGATCAAGGCCCGTTTCAGACAGAAACAGGCGATAGGCTGCTGCTGTTGTTGCAAATCCATTTGGAACGGAAATCCCCTTGGATTTCAGATTACAGTACATTTCCCCCAGCGATGCGTTTTTCCCTCCCACTGAGGGAACATCTCCGATCCCCAGTTGATCAAACCAGAGAATCAAAGGCTCGTTCGTCGTCATGGTTGCGCTCCTTGCCTTTTCATTTTGAAAGTGCATCTCAGCCTGCATTTCAATCATATGTCCACAGCAAACCTGTGGTGACTTGAATTGGATATACTGGGGTAACCAACACCTGTAATTATACAGGACCTTTAAACGACGATCTACAAATTCCTGTCGCTGTTTTATTTGTAACTTAAATACTTGTGCCATAAGTACCATGAAGACACTAATCTTCCATAGAGGTGAATCCCGGTTCTGGCATGGGGGAAACCATTAGCCGCATCATTGGTCAGAAAATAAATCCCTTTCAATGTTCATCACGAGACACTTACCATTTTGATTCTCTTGCGTTCATTCTGGAAATCAATCATTTTCGTCATTCAAGACAAGTAGCCAGACTATTTCCGATTTGCTAGCATTGAGTTAAGAGAGTACCTGGCAACTTCAGCAAGGGTTCCGTTCCAGATGAATCAGAAAGCAGAGACAAATGAGTTCAACCTGGGAACAATCCTCTCGGTCCGAGGCAGTGTCATTGATGCGTCCTTTCCTCATCGATTACCACCAATCCAAAGCGAGTTGCATACAGGCGAAGATCAGAAAATCGTAATTGAAGTCCTGACTCAGTTAAACGATCACACGATCCGCGGAATTGCTTTAACTTCAACGCGTGGTCTGTCGCGCGGCTCTCAGGTCATTGATACCGGTCATCCACTCAGAGTCCCCGTGGGACAGCAATTACTGGGCCGAATGCTGAATGTCTTCGGCCAGACGATTGATCTGGGAAAACCCATTGAAAATGCCAGTTGGCGATCGATTCATCATGAATCGCCGGCGCTGGTAGAACGACCTCCCAGTTCCGATATTTTCATCACTGGAATCAAAGCCATCGATCTGCTCTCGCCTCTCGAACGGGGCGGCAAGGCAGGTCTCTTTGGAGGGGCCGGAGTTGGAAAAACGGTATTAATCACCGAGTTAATCCATAATGTCGTCGGTGAACATAAAGGGATGAGTCTATTCTGTGGAATTGGAGAACGCTGTCGCGAGGCTGAAGAATTATACCGCGAGATGCAACAGGCCGGGGTGCTGGAAAATACGGTCATGGTATTCGGTCAGATGAACGAGCCTCCGGGTGCCCGTTACCGTGTGGGACATGCAGCATTAACCATGGCCGAATACTTTCGTGATGATCAGCGACAGAATGTGCTGCTGCTGATAGATAACATCTTCCGGTTCATTCAGGCAGGAACCGAAGTCTCAGGTCTTATGGGAGAACTCCCCTCGCGCGTGGGTTATCAGCCAACTCTCGCCTCTGATTTAGCAGAGCTGGAAGAACGGATCTGTACCACAACCAACGGATCAATCACTTCGGTTCAGGCCGTTTACGTGCCCGCTGATGATTTCACCGACCCTTCCGCAGTTCACACATTCGCACACCTTTCGACTTCCGTTGTACTCTCCCGCAGACGGGCTTCGGAAGGGCTTTACCCGGCCATCGATTTATTGAATTCCAGTTCCAAAATGCTGATGCCTCCCATTGTGGGAGAACGGCACTATCAGGTTGCCCAGACGGTGCGCGAAACGCTGGCGAACTATGAAGACCTTAAAGACATTATCGCCATGCTGGGACTCGAAGAACTCTCCCGCGATGACCGACGGACGGTAAACCGCGCACGCCGTCTGGAACGATTTCTGACGCAACCTTTCTTCAGCACGGAGCAGTTTACCGGATACCAGGGAAAATTCGTGTCACTGGAAGACACCTTGCGGGGTTGCGAACGGATTTTAAATGATGATTTTCATGACGTGCCGGAACGTGCTCTGTACATGATTGGAACAATAGAAGAAGCGAACAAGGTCACCCCCCGATGAATCTGAAAGTTCTGTTACCCACTGAAATTCTGATTGATCAGCCTGTCATGAAAATCATTGCAGAAGCGGAAAATGGCTCGTTCTGTCTTTTGCCAAAGCATGTTGACTTTATCTCTGCTTTACTGCCAGGCATCTTGACTTTTGTAGATGACCGGAACTGTGAATATTATCTGGGTATCGGCGGCGGTATCTTAACAAAATCGGGTTCAGAAGTCCGTGTCTCCACCATCTATGCGGTTCAAGGTGACGACCTGGGAACACTCCGCCAAAAAGTCGCTGAACAATTTGAAGCCTTGAATGATCGGGAACGACTGGTTCGTTCTGCCATTGTAAAACTGGAAGCCGACATTCTCAGGCACTTTGTGAAGCAGGGAGTTGGCACCGATGTCTGATCACACGCCTGAACAAAACAATCAAATGTCTCATGCCGATTTTGAACCACAGCAACTGCACCTGCAGAATCAGTCGCAAATTGAAAAGCGTATTGCTTCCCAGGAAATTCGAAAACTGAAAGCCAAAAGTGAAAAGCATCACACGATCTGGTTTGGACTGGGCATGTTTGGATTGATCGGCTGGTCCGTAACGATTCCGGCTGTCATCGGCGCCCTGGTCGGCATGTGGATTGATGCACGCTGGCCTGGCCCATACTCATGGAGCCTGATGTTGTTGATCGGCGGAATGACTCTGGGCTGCGTCAATGCCTGGAAATGGTTACACAAAGAAGGAAAATTCGACTGATGAATGATAATTTACTCATACAACTGATCTTGAGTCTGATCGTGGGGATGTTACTGGGAGTAATTTTCTTTGGTGGACTTTGGATGACGGTTAAACATCTTCAGAAAGTCGGTAGGCCCTGGCTGTTATTCCTGGTCAGTGCTTTGAGCAGAACGGCGATCGCACTCTCTGGATTCTGGTTCGTTGGAATCTGGCTGTCCGCAACCAGTCAATGGCAGCGGATGGCAGCCTGCCTGTTAGGCTTTATGATTGTACGCCACCTTTACACACGCCAGATCAAAATGGAAAACATCGCCCTGTCACGATCACAGGAATCACTTTAATGGATATTTCTCCTGATGAACCTCTCTGGCAATGGGAGTTTTTTGTTCTCAACAGGACCATTCTATTTACCTGGCTTGTGATGGGGCTTCTGATATTGGTTTCATGGATCGTCACGCGCCGTTTGAGTACCAGCACAAAACTTTCGCGTGGACAGAATCTTCTGGAGGTTCTCGTCTTCGGATTGCGCAGCCAGATTCGTGAAGTCAGCCAGCAGGACCCCGGCTCTTATCTGCCGTTCGTTGGCACACTGTTTATATTCATCGCCGTCTCTAATATCCTGGTAATTGTTCCGGGCTACTATGCACCAACAAGTTCTATCTCTACAACAGCAGCACTGGCCACTTGCGTCTTTTTTGCGGTTCCAATTTATGGCATTGCGCAGCAGGGACTTCCGGGGTACCTCAAACAATATATCAGCCCATCAATCTTTATGTTGCCCTTTAATATTATTGGTGAACTCTCGCGAACGCTGGCACTGGCGGTTCGCCTTTATGGAAATATCATGAGCGGTGCCGTCATCGGGGCGATCCTGCTCAGTTTTGTCCCGCTGTTTGTCCCTGTGCTGATGCAGGCATTCGGATTACTGACCGGGATCATTCAGGCCTATATTTTTTCGGTTCTGGCAATGGTGTATATCGCCTCAGCAGCTCAAGACAAGCATGTTAAGAGTGAGAAAGACGATGTTGCAGAAAATCATCCAGAACCATCACACACACAGGAAAATTAAACGAGGAATGTCACAATGGATTCAAACACCATTATCGCAGCAGTTTCGATCTTCACAGCGGGATTTACGATCGCCATTGGATCAATGGCACCCGCATTGGGTGAAGGACGGGCTCTCGCACAGGCGTTGAGTGCGATAGCCCAGCAACCGGACGAAGCAAGTACTATCACACGCACGCTGTTTGTCGGTCTGGCGATGGTCGAATCAACGGCGATTTACTGTTTCGTAATCTCGATGATTCTTATTTTTGCCAATCCATTCTGGAATCACTTCCTTCAGGCAAATGGCGGCTAATCTATTTTAAAGTAAATGCAGGATTAAATAATGTCCATTGACTGGTTTACGTTTACTGCGCAGATCTTCAACTTTCTGGTTCTTGTCTGGTTGTTATCCCACTTCCTGTACAAGCCGATCGTCAACGCCATGCAAGCACGGGAAAAACAGATTGCAGCAGAGCAGGAAAAAGCAGTATTACTGCAACAGCAGGCTGATATGGAAACGGCGAAGTTCAAACTGAAAACAGAAGAACTGGTACATGCGAAAGAAGAACTGCTGGCTGAAGCCGGACAGGAAGTGCAACACTGGCGAGAAGAACATCTCACGCGCGCACGCTCAGAAATAGATGAAAAGAAGAATGAATGGTATCGCGCACTGATCAGGGACAGACACTCTTTTCTGCGCGAGGCCCATCTTCGCATGGCAGATCATATTCACCGTATGAGCCGTCGCGTGCTGACAGAGCTGGCAAATGCCGATCTACAACAACAAACAATAGAAGTTTTTTTGAAGCAGATTGGTCAGATTGATGAACAGCAAAAAAACAAGATCGTATCTCTTATTGAATCAACACAACATCGAGTACTCGTAGAAAGTGCTTTTTCTCTCAATAAACTTGACGAGAATAAAATCGTCAAATTCGTTAACGGCTTCCTGGAAACCGCAGTTGAAATCGATTTCGAAAAGAAACCCGAATTAATCTGTGGCATTGAACTGCATATGGCAGGCTACAAAATCGCCTGGAATATGAACGAACCACTCGAAGAATTAGAAGAAGAATTTGTACGATCCCTGAATGAAGTCATCGCACTGGAATCGGATACCAGTATCCCAACCACTGCATAAATCCAAATTCGTATCAATCAGACTGATAGGTCGGTATTAAAAGCAGGTTAATGGACATCAATCCGAGTATTAAAGCACTACTCGACCAGACATTTAATTCGTTTGAGAATGTGCTCACTCAACATGATTTCACACCGAGACTCATAGAAACTGGAACAGTTACCTATGTGGGCAGAGGTAATGCGCATGTGAATGGATTACCAAATGTTCAATCGGAAGAACTTCTGCAGTTTCCCAATCATGTGCTTGGACTCGCCTTAAACCTGGATGTCGATGAAGTAGGCGTCGTTTTACTTGATCATAGCGATCAGCTCGCTGCCGGTGATGAAGTCAGACGGACTCACCGCCTGCTCGATATCCCTGTGGGGGAATCACTGATCGGGCGGGTGATTGACCCGGTAGGACGCCCGCTTGATGGTCACGGTCCCGTGTCTGCCGCAGAACGCAGACCTTACGAACGGGAAGCAGCAGCCATCACAAACCGCGCACCGGTCACTGTCCCCTTGCAAACCGGACAGAAAGTGATCGACGCATTAATTCCCATCGGCCGAGGGCAACGGGAATTGATTCTTGGCGATCGACAAACGGGAAAAACGGCAATCGCCATCGATACTATTATCAACCAGCGAAATAAGAATGTGATCTGTATCTACTGCGCCATCGGTCAGCGCAATACGGCAGTCGCCAAAGTAATCGACGACTTACGTAAACACTCTGCCCTTGAGTATACAGCTGTTGTCGTTGCCGAGAGCGACGCGCCTCCGGGACTGCAATTCGTAGCACCTTATGCCGCCACGACGCTTGGTGAATATTTCATGGATCAGGGACAGGATGTACTGGTCGTCTATGATGATCTCACATCACATGCACGGTCCTACCGGGAATTGTCACTGCTGCTGAGACGCCCCCCGGGCCGGGAAGCCTTTCCCGGTGATATCTTTTACCTGCACTCCCGACTCCTGGAACGGTCAACACATCTGATTGAATCACTCGGCGGCGGCTCTCTGACCGCGTTACCAATTGCCGAAACGGAAGCTCAAAACCTGGCGGCTTACATTCCGACCAATCTGATTTCCATTACTGACGGCCAGATTTACCTTTCCCCGCATCTGTTTCAGAAAGGAATTCTCCCGGCTGTGGACGTTGGTAGATCGGTCTCCCGGGTCGGGGGCAAAACACAACTCCCCGCTTACCGCGCAGTGGCAGGCGATCTGCGTCTGTCTTATGCCCAGTTTGAGGAACTCGAAGCGTTTTCCCGGTTCAGCAGTCGCCTGGATGAACAAACCCTTGCCACACTGGAACGAGGTCGACGTGTTCGGGAAATTTTCAAACAGTACCAGTACCAGCCACTCTCCGTCCCCGAGCAAATCGCCGTTTTACTCGCCATGGCAGCAGGTGTATTTGACAAAACAGATCTCACTCAAATTCGTAAAGCAGAGGGACTAGTACAGAAAACTCTTCTTGAGGAATTCCCGGATCTGAGTGAGCAGATTCTCGAAGGGAAAAAACTATCTGAAGAAATTCAGTATGCAATCAGAAAATCGGCAGAGAACCGTCTGCATACGCTCAACCAGTAATATTAATGATATCCGAATAATAGATGGAACACTTTGAAGCATTAAAACGGAGCATCGAGAGTACCAGAGATCTGGGTTCTGTCGTACGCACTATGAAAACGCTCGCCGCCGTCAGCATCAGGCAGTATGAACAGGCTGTAGATTCACTGGAGGACTTTTCAGAAACCGTTGAACAGGGGCTCAAAATGGTACTCTGGGATATTCAACCGGCAGCATACCCTCCGGAGATGCAGACCGATGGGAGAACAGGCATCATCATTTTTGGTTCCGACCAGGGAATGTGTGGTCAGTTCAATGAGCAAATTGGTTCCTATGCGTTAGAACATTTTTCTAACAACATATCAAATCACGACCAATTGGCCTGGCTGGTGATTGGCTCACGTATCATGGGAAAATTACAAGACACAGGAGTTAAAGTTGATTATGATTATTCACTTCCTGGATCGGCCACCGGTATCGCACCTCTGGTCACAGGAATCCTGGCCAGCATTGATCAATGGAGGAACAAAAGACGATTGGGAAGAATTTTCATTTGCTATAATCAACGTGTTTCTGCTTCTACATATAAACCGCATGCAGTGCAGTTACTGCCCATTGATCCGGCACGATTTTTTCGCAATAAACAGAGAAACTGGTCGTCGAGCACGCTGCCCCTGTTTACAATGAATCGAAACATCCTGCTGTCGCGGCTGATTCGACAATACCTGTTCGTCTCATTATTTCGAGCCTGCGCCGAATCGCTGGCCGGGGAAAACGCCAGCCGGATCGCCTCCATGCAAGCCGCTGAACGAAATATCAAAGAACGTCTGGCGAACCTGCAGTCTGAATTCAACCAGCAAAGACAGACATCCATCACAGAGGAATTACTCGATGTAGTTACCGGATTCGAAGCTCTAAAAGACGAGAAATGAAACCAGTCTTTATCGTAATAAATACACTCTGATAAACACCTTCATCACAGGAAAGGTAACGCCATGAATGAACCCAAACCATCACCGCATGCCAGAAACTTCATGACAACACAAGTTGAAGTGGTCACACCGGAACTGTCGCTCCCCGAAGTGATTCGATTCCTGCTCAAACATAATCGCTCAAATGCCCCTGTCGTAGAAATCCGAAATGAAAAACATTTCCTGGTGGGTTTCATTTCGGAAAGAGACTGCCTGCAAGCCCTTTCGAATGAAATATTTTTCGGCAATCCCAGTCCCGCGCAATATGCCAAAACCATCATGTCTTCGCATCCTATCTGTATCACTCCTGACACGGAACTTTTTGCAATCGTTTCCATCTTCACTAGCCACAACCTTCGCCATCTGCCAGTAGTGCAGGATGGCGAACTGCTCGGCATTGTCAGTCGCAGTGACATCCTTGAGGCAATGGAAACATATTATAAAGAACTCGTCCACAGCAGCGAACATGAGCGAGAATTACGTGATACGTCTCAATTCATGAACCTCAGATTTACAATCGACCGAAGTTGATCTCAGCAAATTCGCGGAAGCGGGCTTCCCAACGGGTCATCCAGCGGCTGTTCGCATCCCAGTGTTCGACGTACCGTAACCGGAGCGATCCCCCTCGGAGTGACCGACCCGATTAAACACGCGTCTGCCGTTTCGGAAAGCGAATGTAATACCTTGAGAGCGGCATCAGCGGCGCCCTGTTTTACGGCAACGACCATTGTCCCTTCATTGGCAACATGTAGAGGATCGAGTCCTAATAACTCACACGCACCCCGCACATCCGGCGAAATGGGAATACTGCGTTCATGGATACTGAGAGTCAATTCACAGGCTTCCGCCCATTCGTGTAACACAGCAGCCACTCCGCCGCGGGTCGCATCTCGCAAACAGCGAATCTGATCTCCCAATTCCTCACGTAAGCGTTCCACTGGACGGATTAAAGAACCGCAGTCGCTTAGTGGCACTGGTTCCAACCCCAGTTCTTCACGCACCGCCAATACCGCGATCCCGTGACGACCGATGGGGCCACTCACGATCAGTTCGTCATTTTCCTGCAAAGTCGCGGGACCGGAAGGAATCGGCGTGATGAGTTGGCCGATCCCTGCAGAATTTATAAACAGTCCATCCGCAGCGCCACGCGGAACTACTTTCGTATCGCCGGCGACAATCTTGACATTGGTTTCTTCAGCAGCCTGCGCGATACTTTCCAGAATTCGATCCAGAATCACCAGTGGCAGCCCCTCCTCGATAATCAATGACAGCGTGAGCCAGAATGGCTTCGCTCCACTGACTGCCAGATCATTGACCGTACCATAAACCGCCAGCGAGCCAATATCACCGCCCGGAAAAAACAACGGCGAGACCACAAAACTATCCGTCGTCAGAGCCACAGGTCCGACCATTGCCGGAAGTTGAGCCGCATCATTCAGCGCCACCAGATATTCATTTTTTAAAACACGTAATATCCGTTCCTGAACCAGTTTTCGTGAAAGGCGCCCCCCCTCTCCATGTGCCAGAGTCACGCAGTCGGCGTTTGCCGGTAGGGAAACGGGACAGTTCAACTGCCAGGCCGCAGATTCGATTTCACCTTTGTTTTGCATAAGTGTCAGAGACTTTCCGGTAGTTTCTAATTCTGTACTTACATCAGCGACGACTCATGGCCCCATGATAACGAAAATACGCGGCACAAGCTCCTTCAGATGAAACCATCGGAGCCCCCAGCGGTAATTCTGGAGTACACCGCTTTCCAAAATGAGGACAGTCGGGCGGTTTGAGATGGCCCGACATCACTTCAAAGCTGCGACATTCATCGACACCGAGCACTGGTAACACAGGTTCTGTAAATCGGGATCGGGCATCAAACTGCTGCCACTCCGGACGAAGTTCCAGCCCTCCCTCAGAGATTTCACCAAACCCCCGCCACGCCCGATTACAGATCTGATAGATCTCCTGTACCAGATCCTGCGCTGTCTGATTCCCGGCTGACCGAACCGTTCGCGCGTACCGATTCTCAAGCCGGGCCTCGTTTGTTTCGAGCTGCATCACGCAGGCCAGAATTCCTTCCAGTAAATCCAAAGGTTCGAATCCGGCTACTACGACAGGCAGTTGATACTGTTCGATAAACGACTCATAGGATTCATATCCCATCACAGTGCACACATGCCCTGCCGCCAGGAAAGCCTGAACCCGGTTATCGGGTGCCTGAACCAGTGCTTCCATCGCCGGCTGCACGCGTACATGCGAGACGATCATGCTGAAGTTTTCCAGTTGATCGCGGCCCGCCTGCTTGACAGCCAACGCAGTCGCAGGAGCCGTTGTCTCAAACCCTACAGCAAAAAACACCACCTGCATGTCTGGATGTTTCCGCGCCAGTTCGACCGCATCCAGGGGAGAATAGACGATCCGCACATAGGCTCCCACAGTCTTTGCATCTAACAATGATCCCCGGCTGCCAGGGACGCGAAGCATATCACCAAAACTCGTCAGCATGATTTCATCGCGTTGTGCCAGTTGACAGGCGAAGTCAATCGCTTCCTGATCCGTCACACACACCGGACATCCCGGCCCATGAATCAGTTCCACGGTTCCCTCAAGCTCTGCTGCAATTCCATGCCTTAGCAGACTATGTGTCTGCCCGCCACATACTTCCATCAGAGTCCAGCAGCGGCTTGAGATTCTGCGAATTTCATCCAGTAATAATTGCGCTGCCCGGGGATCACGATACTCGTCCAGATATTTCATGGGGAAGCCTCCGGATCTGAAGCAGGACCCGCACCCCAGCCTTCATCTTCGCCCCACTCGGCAAGTGTTTCGAAAATACGTTCCGCTTCAATCGGATCAATGCGGCTGATGGCGATTCCCGCGTGCACTACCACATAATCTCCCAGCTCTGCTTCGGTAACACACGCCATATGCACAATGCGGCGGACGCCGTCAAATTCCACTTCCGCTTGTGCAAACGCTCCCTCTCGTTCGAGCCAGCGCACCACCTTACCCGGAATTCCTAAACACATTGATCCGCGCCTTTCTGGTTCCTGCGGGACACGGCAACAGCAAGCTGCCCCGCCGCCAGACCGCCATCATTGGGAGGGATCATGCCGGGCAATCCCAGTGGCTGCCCGTTCTGTTCCATTTCCTGGACCAGCAATCCAACCAGACATCGATTCTGAAAGACACCACCTCCTGGAATAACCGGCATCGGAGCAAACCGTTCACAGAGCCGGGCAACCGCCCGAGCCAGGCCTCTATGAAATCGCATTGCCATCACCGCCGGTGAGACACCCGTTTCACGGTCTTTTAATATTTGAACAATCAACGGCCGCCAGTTAAGCTGTATTGGTTTATTCGCCTGCAATGGAATGTCATAACAACCCGGTTCTGATAAATCGCAGACCGCCTCCAGCAGCATCGCTGCCTGCCCTTCGAAATCACAGCGATTCACACCCAGCACCAGTGCCGCTACACCATCGAACAATCGCCCTGCGCTGGTCGTTTGTGGTGAAAACCGTTTTGAATCAATCATTTTTAACAACGTCCCTGCCTGCTCTGTTCCCAGTCGTAAGCGGGCAGCCACCTCCCTGCCGGCAGCTTGTGTAACCAGAGAAACAGCAACCCTCCACGGTTCGCGGATGGCAGAATCACCTCCCGGCAGACAGAACGGTCTCAAGTGAGCCACCCTCTTATAACCGGTCGCCGTTGATAAAAGAAATTCTCCCCCCCAGATGGTTTGATCATCACCCCAGCCGGTGCCATCAAAGGAAACTCCCAGTACCTGACGATCTAACCAACCCTGTTCCAGCATGCCTGCTACTACATGCGCGTGATGGTGCTGTACGGTCTCCATGAGCACGGCCTGACGCTCCGCCCATAACGAAGTGAAATATTCCGGATGCGCATCGCAGATGAGGGCGTTTTGCGAGACGCCATACAATTTCTGCAGTGATTCCAGTTGTTCCTGAAATCGTGTGCAGGACGCTATACTATCAAGATCACCGATATGTGGCCCCAGAATACTCTGGCGACCGTTATTGAATGCAAACGCTGCTTTCTGATGTCCGCCCAACGCGATTTGGGGAAAGCCGCTTTCCAGATTCAATGACAGGGGAGCCAGCCCACGCGCCAGACGAATGGTCACTCTCCGGCCCGCCATCCAACGCACCACACTATCATCAATGGGACGCTCAATCGGTCGATCATGCTCCAGCCACAGGTCTGCGACTGACCTCAACTCTGTTTTGATATTTTCTCGCTGATAAATCAGCGGCTCTCCTTCCTGATTGGCGCTGGTAACTACCAGTGGAAAGGTACAATTCTGCAGCAGCAACCAATGCAGAGGAGTCGTTGGCAGCATCACACCCAGTGTATTCAAACCGGCATTGATGCTTTCTGCCAGACCGGAATTACTGCGCGAGGCTAACAATACAATCGGGGCCACGGGGCTGGTGAGGTCGTGCCGTTCAGAATCATCAATGTGTGCCAGTTTTTCAGCCTCGGTCAGCGAACTCACCATCACGGCCAATGGTTTCCCATATCGGCGTTTTCTCTTTCGTAGTTTCTCAACAGCGATTTCCGACGTCGCATCCACGAGCAACTGATATCCACCCAAACCACGCAGGGCTACAATTTCCCCCTGCTGCAGCGCGGCGACCGCTGCTTTAATTGCGTTCTGTTGAGTGGAATTTTGTCGTCCGTTCCTGTCGTCACACCAGATTCGGGGACCACATTCCGGGCAGGCATTAGTCTGCGCATGAAAGCGGCGATCGCCGGGAGACTGGTATTCCGTTTGACAATCGACGCACATTGCAAATTGCGACATGCCGGTTTGCGCCCGCTCGTAAGGCATTGTTTTCAGAATCGAATAGCGGGGACCACAGTTGGTGCAATTCGTCAGGGGATAACCTAATCGGCGGTTATCTTCTTCGGAGATTTCGGCCAGGCACTCCTGGCAAACAGCGACATCTGGAGGGATCTGTGTAGCGAGAGGTCCTTCCACTTCACTTTCGATGATTTCAAATCCGATTAAATCGTTTGTCTCTATAACTTCGCGTTGCCTGTTTTCAATCCAGGCCCCTGCTGGTAAATGTGCGTCTAATCCTTCTTCAAATCGTTGCAGAACATCTACGGGACCTTCGACTATCAGTTCGACCCCCTGAATCGTATTACTGACCTGACCGGCCAAACCAAGTTTCAAAGCTCGGCGCGCCACTGCAGGGCGCAGACCGACTCCCTGTACACGACCGCTCAGTGTCAGCTTCAAAGCGACCATCGATTCTTTGTGATCAGCGGTTGCCTTCCGGTTCATGGTACATGGCCAATCGTTGTTGATGTTGCTGTTCCAGAAACTCACACCAGCGTGCTATTCCAGTACCGTCCAGGGCACAATTCGTTAGGACTTCCAGTTCAGGTTGAATCCTAAGTGCATCCTCTGTCACTGCGTCCACAGAAAAAGGCACATGCGGCAGTAAATCCAGTTTACTAATCACCATCGCCTGACTGGTGCGAAACATTTTCGGATACTTACCCGGCTTATCATCACCTTCGGTCGTACTGATCAGCACCACACGCAGGTGTTCTCCCAGATCGTGTGACGCCGGGCAAACCAGATTTCCCACATTTTCAATAAAGAGAAAATCAACCACTGGATCACCGAGCGCGTTCAAACCCCGCTGCACCAGTGGCAATTCCAGATGGCAGGCCCCTCCCGTCGTCAACTGTGCCACCGGAACCAGCGGCGCCAAGCGTTGCGCGTCGCGGTCTGTTTCGAGATCCCCCACCAGAACAGCCATGCTGCGACGACCGGCAAAATGCCGCGCTGTCGCCTGCAGCAGGGTTGTTTTCCCTGCCCCCGGCGAAGAGAGCAGATTGACCACCAGAGTCCCCCGGCGTCCCAGTCGTTCCCGCGCAGCGGCTGTATCTGCTTTCTGATCGGCCTGCACATTGCGCTGTATGATAATCGTGCGCTGATTCATGATGAGACTCCCTCAACTGAATGGTTCGAATCAATGGTGACGCTGATTAATTTCACTTCATCTCCCTGAATGACCTGCACCGAGCCTGCCTGACATGCGGGACAACGAAACTGAAAGTCGACAATTTCAAACTGATGATCGCATTCACTGCAGATAGCGGTGACAGGCACCACTTCAAGCGTCAATTGACAGCCTGCAGAAAACACCGCCGGAGCCATGTCATCAAATGCCATCTGAAACAAAAGCGGTTCGACGCCGGACAAGTCACCCAACTGCACGTAAATTTCAGCGACCTGACCGCCCCCCTGTTCCACGACAATCTGTTCCACCTGATGTAATAAATTCTGGACCAGCGACCGTTCATGCATGTTGCGCCCCCACTGTTCTAACAGGAAGCGTCAGTTCCTTACAGAGAGCATCTGCCACTTCGATTGCCCCTGCCATCACAGGATCTGTCATCGCCTGACCGGGCTGCGCTTGCGCTACTTCGACTCCCCAGATGCGAACTGAGTCAGGAAGTTTACCCAGTTGTTCCGCCAAACCGAGCACTGCCGGTAACGAAAGATTATGCGTACCCGACCATTGCATTGTGTCAAGTTGACGGGAAGGCCATTCCCAATGGTGTATGCTGCCAACTTCCCCTGCACCTTGACAGGCATCACAAATCACTAATAAATCGAACTCTTCCATCCAGTCCAATAACTCATCAGGGGTCCGAGCCAGACAAAAACTAGCCAGGTCACTGTCCCTGCCTTTCATCTGCCTGATGATCTCCCAACCAACCTGATCATCGCCGTGTGGGCTGCCGATGCCTGCGATCATGATCTGTCTGGAATGTTTCATGGTGATATTCTTTTCGTGGCTGCTGGAACTACACACGTTCAATTTTCACTTTCAGAAAATGCGTCGAACAACTGATACAGGGATCATAGGCACGCACCAGATTTTCACATTTCCGGGCTGTCTCCTGCTCGTCGTCACTGATGACATGCGAGATCCATTGTTTCAGATCGGCTTCGATCTGAGCCTGGTTCTGCGAAGTAGGTGGAATTATACAGGCTTCGACAATCTTGCCTGCCTCATCAACCACATAGCGATGAAAGAGCGTTCCGCGCGGTGCTTCGGTGGCAGCCATCCCCTCGCCGGACTGATACCTATACGACTCGCGCGATTTTCCATGTGGATGCCCGCCTCGCAGAATTGTTAGCGCTTCTTCGTAAGCGTGTACAATTTCCAGTCCCCGCGCGATGATCGCTTTGTGAGGGTTACGGCACAGCGGCTCCAACCCGATTTCGTCCGCCAGCTTCCGCGCGGTGGGAGACAACTGATCCCGGTTCAGATTGACACGTGACAAAGGCCCCAGCAGATAAGGGAGTCCCGTCGACTTGCGAATCGCATGCAGTGCCGTCGAATGTGGAACCTGCCGCTCTTCAAACTCTTCCTCATAACGGCTGATCTCAATGATATCACCGCCGCTGGTTTTCATGACTCCTTCATTCATCGGATATTCATCAGGGTGCGACAGTGAAATGTAGTCACAATCGGTTTCGAAGTCGGGAAAATCAAAACCGGCAACCCAGCGCGTGGTCTCGATCGCTGCTCCTAAGCCCCATTCAAAGTCGGCAATCAGCGTTTGGAATTCGTTCCGTTTGGGCAGTCGATAAAAGCCCCCCACACAAACATTGATGGGGTGAATCGCCCGGCCTCCCAGCAGATCAACCAGTTGATTGCCATGTTTCTTCAAACGCAGGCCCCGATTCACTTCATCCGGAAACTGCTTCGCCATTTCCAGCCCGCTGTCGAAACCCAGGAAATCGGGCGCGTGCAGCAAATACATGTGCAAGCCGTGGCTTTCAATCCATTCCCCGCAATACAGCAATCGCCGTAAACGACGAATCTCGGATGAAACTGACACGTCCAGAGCCGCTTCCAGGGCATGCACACTACTCATCTGGTAAGCGACCGGGCAGATGCCACAGATGCGGGCTGTGATATCGGGTGTGTCTTCCAGCGGTCGGCCGCGTAATAACGCTTCGAACAGACGCGGCGGTTCATAAATTTCCAGTCGGACTTCATCCACGATATCGCCACTCAGACGAATAAACAGGCCTCCTTCGCCTTCCACGCGCGACATGGTTTCGACTTTGATCGTCCGGTTGCCCATCAGTTCTGCTCCTCGAGCTGATCCATCAGTCGCTGACTCTCATTCCTGAATGCAGGTGCATAAACGTTAAAGTTCTGCAGATGGTGTGACACCTCTGCCGGAGAAGCTCCTTCGTTCAGCGCATGCGTACTCAGACTCACTAGATTGGGCTGAGCAGCGGGACCATAACAGCCATAACAGCCCCGGTGATAACTCGGACAAATCGCATTGCAGCCAGACTGGGTAACTGGCCCCAGACAGGGTATTCCCTGTGCCACGGTCACACAGACCGTTCCCCGCCGTTTACAATCCAGACAGACACTGTGTCGGGGTGTCCGTGGATTTCGACCTGCTAACAGGGACTGGATGACTTCGATTAACTGATACTGATTGATCGGGCAGCCACGTAATTCGAAATCCACTTTCACATGTTCGGCGATCGGCGTCGATTTGTCCAATACCTGAATGTATTCAGGGCTCGCATAAACGGCCCGCATGAATTCGTCAGTATCGGCGCCGTTGCGAAGTGCCTGTATGCCACCTGCGGTCGCACAGGCTCCAATCGTCATCAAAAACTTCGAATCGCGGCGGATCTGCTGAATCCGCTCTGCATCGTGTGGCGTGGTAATCGAACCTTCGACGAGGGTAATGTCATAAGGTCCCGCTTCCATCCTGCTGCTTGCTTCGGGGAAATGACGAATCTCTACAGCGTCTCCCAATGCCAGCAAGTGATCTTCTGCATCCAGCAGTGATAACTGACAGCCATCACAGGAAGCAAATTTAAAGACGCCGAGCTTGGCTTTTCCCACGATTACAGTCCTTCCACTTTTAAATAGGGCAAAATCTGATCGTAGCGAAAAACCGGTCCGTCCTTGCAGATGAACTCCGGCCCTAACTGGCAATGTCCACACAGGCCCACAGCACACTGCATATTGCGTTCCGTGGAGACCCAGATCTGTTCGGCCGTCATTCCACGCTGCATCGCCGCTCGGGCTGTAAACCGCATCATCAAATCCGGTCCGCAAATCAAAAGAATACTCTTGGCGGGTTCAAAAGCTTCCATCCGCTCCAGTAACGAGGGGACCACTCCCACATTTCCATGCCAGCCGGGACTGGAACGGTCCACGGTTTCTCTCACATCCAGACCGCCTTCTGCCCAGAGAGGAAATTCTTCCGTGTAAAGCCGCATTTCGGGAGACCGCGCCCCATAGAGTAAATGCAACTGACCATAGCGCGGTCGTTCTGCAAGCAGACGATAAATGAGCGGTCGGAGTGGGGGCAAACCAATGCCCCCCGCGACCAGAATCACGTCGCGTCCGGCGCACTTCTCCAGAGGCCAACTGGTCCCAAAAGGTCCCCTGAGCCCCAGTGTATCCCCGACTTTCATGGCGGCAATACTTCGCGTCACATTTCCCGCGACCCGAATCGTATGTGCCAGTATTTCCGGCGATTCAGGGTCGCCGCTCATCGAAATCGCCGACTCTCCCGCCCCCGGCACATACAGCATATTAAACTGCCCTGGCGCAAAACGGTATGCTTTGGCGACAGCAGGGTCAGTCAGCGCCAGTTGATAAGTCATCACATCCTTCACACCAGATGTGATCGCGCGAATGACTGCCGTTTGTGGGACCCAGGCATTCACTTGCGAACCCGCAATCTCTCCTGCCGTTGAGCAAGCAATCTTCATTTCTGTGTTTCCCGAATGGCGGCGACTTCCTGAGTCAGATCGATTCCGACCGGACACCAGGTAATACAACGACCGCAGCCGACACAACCCGATGTCCCGAACTGATCGATCCACGTCGCCAGCTTATGAGTCATCCATTGGCGATACCGGTTTCGAATACTGTTTCGCACGAGACCGCCATTCATGTAGCTGAAATCCACATTAAAACACGAATCCCACTTTCGTTCTCGCTCCACGTGATCCCCCGTCAGATCACTGACTTCATCGACAGAACTGCAAAAACAGGTCGGACAGACCATCGTGCAATTGGTACAGGACAAGCACCGTTCTGCAACATCATCCCAGCGCGGATGCTCCAGGTTTGACATCAACAGATCACGAATATCAGTGGTATCCAGCGTTTTCGTGATTTGATCGACGGCCTGCTGCCGTGCGGCTTCCGCCTGCCGCTGATTCTGTTCCGTCGCAATCCGAGTTTCCAGAGCGTTGATGACGGCTTCACCTTCTGGAGTGGCAACCTCTACAACAAATCCGTCTGACAGTTCCGTCAACGCCAGATCATATCCCGCTTTGCAGCGAGGGCCGGTATTCATCGAGGTACAAAAGCAGGTAGAAGCAGCCTGCGTGCAATTCACGGCAATGATCAATGCCTTGTTACGGCGCCCCTGATAACTTGGATCAACATAAGGGCCTCCGATAAATACCCGGTCCTGAATCTTGAGAGCCGCCAGCTCACACGCCCGTACTCCCAGAAACGCGAATTTGGGTAGCTCCTGTTCCGGTTCGGAAAACTGCCAGCCTGCCTCAGTTCGATCTGCAACCGAAAGTGTGCTGACCGGGGGAAACAGTTTTTGTTTCCAGGAATGCGGGCCGACCACATAACCAAATAAGGCATCATCGTTTCGTTTCTCTAAGCGATATTTTCCCGGCTCCTGATTATCAGTCCAGCCACGAGGCAGATCGTCAATCGAAGTCAAATGATCATAAACAATCGCATCCTGATCAATCGTGGGACCAATCACTTCATAGTCCAAAGCGTGTAACACGTCGAAGAGTCTGGCAAACTGCCTGGTTGAGAGAAAAAAGGATCGGGTAAGCTCGGTTTGCAATTCTTCGCTCATTCCGATGCCCCTTTCTGACTGCTGTGATCAGAATGGGTGTCGCCATACATGTCGAGCACCTGCAGTCGGCAGGCGATGAGCCGCTGTGAAAGGGCAGAGGCGATGCGTTTCATGATCTGGTAACCGATATCATGATCCTTCTCACAGAGTTCCCTCAACCGAGCCGCATCAATGGCAACCATCTGCGAATTTTCCACAGCCACTACGGTTGCCGTCATCTCCCCCTGTTTCAAAATCGATGACCAGCCAACCAGGTCACCGGATTCCAGAGTCACAACGGGCAAACAACCACGGGCCTGAATGCTCATACAGATTTCAACCCGCCCGTTTCGGACGACATAAATGTCCTTGTGGTCTGTACCCTCGGAAAAAACAGTCGCCCCCTTTGGGAACTCCTGCAGGCGAGAGATACAAGCCAGCTTCCGCTGATCCTCATCTGACAACCCGGCAGTGAACCGCAGTTCCATCAGAATTTGCTGAAGCTGTTGAACATCCATCATAGCCTCTTTCGTTCGCCACAGAGAACTGACCAGCTCACTCTCTTCGATTCTAGCTTTCCGCGTCCACAGCGTCTATAGACTGACAAAGCCAAGGCATCAGAGTGCATAGGGAATCTCCCCATGCACAAGTAAGAACATCATCTGATAGAAAAGAAACACCACGTTTCTAAACTGATAGAACAGTGCAACATTTTTTGTCGTTCAGGCTGCAGATTCATCTCACTGAAACAGGCAGCACACACCATCCGAATTGTATATCACGAACCTCATTTTATTTCACACATTGTTTCCAGTTTAGAGATCCAGTTTATCAGTTAGCGAGGACAAACTGCGCCAGGTTATTTCGCGGTGAAATCATAAATCCATCTTCAAACAGGAAATTATATGCTTTCTGATGCTGATAAATATCCTCGTGAAATCAGCAGCGTTGCCGTTTGTTTTATATCAGTCAGAAATTCTGTATCCATCTGTTTTTGACCGTAATTCATAATTAAGGAGCGCCTGATGAAGACCCTTTCACATGATGAGCTTAAATCTCTTTCCAAATGGGAACAGGGCTCTTGTGTTTCTATCTATCTACCACGTCATCAGGTGGTTTCAGAACATGGAGAAGACGCCATCCATCTGCGAAATCTGCTGGATGAGGCAGAAGCCTCATTACTGGAGAGAGGTCTCGGCAGGACGGAAGCCCGCACTTTTCTGGAACCGACTCGGAACATTCAGCATGACGCTACGTTCTGGGAACGCGGACCGTCGCAGGGACTCTGCCTTTTACTGGCTCCCGGGTTTTTTCGAGAAATTCACCTCGATTACCAATGTCCGAAAACGATTTCAGTCGATGATGCCTTTTATCTCAGCCCTTTATTTTACAAGTACTATGAAGACGACAAGTTCGACCTGCTGGCGATCTGCCCCAAGTCGGTCCGGCTTTTTCGACACCAGAATGGTAATCTTTCACAAATTAACCTTCCTGAAGACATTCCCAGGAATCTGGATGAAATCGCTGCAGGAACAAACTTCGAAGAATCGCTGCAGTCTCACTCTTTCCGTACTCCGGGAGGAGAGATGACTGGAATGCAACATGGTCACGGGTTAACAAAAGAACTAAACGAAAAACTGCTCTCCGACTATATTCAGATCCTGGCAAAACATCTGGATAATTTACTTGGCAATGACGACATTAATTTGATTCTCGTCTGTGCAGAAAAACAACAGAGCCTCTTTCGGAAACATTATCATGCGAATAATCTGCTTACCGAACGAATTCAGACTTCGCCGGACCACTTAACAGAGCAGGAACTGTTTGATCTTGCATTGCCTGTAACACAGTATTCTTCAAAAGTCTCTCTGGAAAAAGCAAAAAATATATATCAAAAACATCTGGGAACCGCTCGTATTTCGCATCAATTAGAAGAGATTCTACAGGCTGCGGGTCAAGGTCGCGTCGAATCACTGTTCACCCCACTGGGTGCCGAACTATGGGGGCAGATACCCAAGGATGGCGAACTGATTAAAACACATCCAAAACGAGAATCAGGGACTCTCGAATTGCTGAATTGGGCGGTAAGACATACTTACACTCACGGCGGCACCCCTTATGTAATTGCAGCTGAGGAGATGCCCGAAGAAAAACCCCTGCTCGCCTATTTCCGCTGGTAAGCGGGATCAATTTCATCGGAGTGAGTAAAAAGAACAAGGCGTGCCACAGCCCCCGTGACACACCTTGTTGCGATCTCTGCGCTCTCGACTCTTCACAAATTCATTTTGCTTTTGGCTTCACGGCAATTTTATGTGGTTTCACTGTTTCACATTTGGGTAGCGTAACCATCAGCACACCGTTATCACAAGTGGCCTGAACCTGATCTTCCTTCACTTCACAGGGCAATGAGATCACACGGGAAAAACTTCCTGATTGCCGTTCAATACGATGAAAAGTCTTACCTTTCTCTTCTTGCTCTTCTTTACGCTCGCCGGTAATCCGTAACTGATTTCCGGTAACCTCGACTTCGATTTCTTCAGGTTTAATGCCGGGAACATCCAGTCGGACTTCAACCGCTTCATTATTTTCTGATAAGTCAAGTGAAGCATTAAAGCCCTGGGCCAGCCAGCCACTACTCCAATCATCAGAAAATCGCGTAATCAGATGATCCATCTCATCCCGCAATGACAAGAAGGGAGCACGTCCAAACAGGGAGCCGATCTCTTGCGAGAATCGAGTCAGCGGGCGCGCTTGACGTTCAGTCTGAGTTGTCCGATCGGGCGTCGCTTTCTCATTTGTTTTGGTCATGGTCGTAGGCATTGTCATCTTTCTCCTTATTTTTTTTGAACTGGAATCATTCGCTGAGATTCTGCCTGCATTCGTACTGATTTTATTTTGAATCAATCTAAATCTCAGAGAATTAAGTTTTAAAAACACCCTCTGTTAATATGATCAGACAGGATTTCTTTCATGCGGGAAATATTATCCTCTTCCTGTGTTTTGATTTCTCGCCAGAACTTTTGCAATTTCGAATGACCTTTGGCATTGGCGATGTATTGATCGCAGCGCCAAAGAGAATCCAGTCTTTTACTCAATTCATGAATCATATCATGATCGTGATCTGCGCAACCTTTTGTTTCGCCAATGTGTTCCATCTGTTGTTCAGCCATTAATGTCATTTGAAAATCCTTTCTAAATTAAATAAAGTCGAAAGCATGCCCCGTTTAAACATGGCGTCCCAAGCTCATCTATTCGATCGATACAGCCCTGAAGTCACACTACAATAAATCTGGACACAGCTGAAAAAAGGAAACCATTCCTCGGATGACATCAAAATACAGATTCCTGTCCACATAAAAAATCGGGATTTTATTCATACTTGGATAGGGAAATCCCCCAGGAAATCACACGGTTCAGGAACCAGTCACAGTCTATTTACACTTCAGGTTTTGTGGGGTATGTTGAAGTCATCGTTTTCAGTGCAGTTGAATTCCCTGTATTTTTCCGCGAATGTCAGCATCAAAATCACAACCCTTTATTCTTTATTTTGTTGAGAGTCACCTGTCAAACAAGCGTCACTTTTTCAGGAGAAACAACATGACATCCGGACGAATTTGTACTCGCGAAGTCGATTTGGTAGATGCCGATGAATCGGTCCAGGTAGCGGCAGATCGTATGAATTCCCGCAATGTTGGAACGCTGGTGGTTCTGGACGAGGAATCACATCCCATCGGCATGATCACCGACCGCGACCTTGCCCTTCGTGTTGTCGGAAAAGGTCGTAACCCGATTGAAACGCTGGTCACAGATATCATGACTCGATTTCCGTATAATGTGACCGAAGAAACTCCCATTGAAATGGCACTTACCAAAATGCGGGCGGGAGGATTCCGTCGGCTACCGGTTGTCGATGCGGCAGGCAAACTGATTGGAGTATTAACCCTAGATGATATTCTCGAGTTGCTCTGTTCGGAATTCGAAGAGATCGGAAAATTAATCAGAAAAGAAAGTCCTGGCAGCCGGGGTCAACTGTAATCCTCATCTTTAACAGCAGAGTAAGTGGTCATGCACGATTCATCCGTAAATCAAAACAGCGACCTCAGGCAAAAGGCACGGGAACGGATGGTTGAAAACCAGATCCGCAAGCGGGGGATCAGCGACTCCCGTGTCCTGGATGCCATGCGCCGGGTTCCTCGTGAGGAATTTGTTTCTCATGAAAGTAAGGACTTCGCATTTGATGATTGTGCTTTACCCATTAATTGCAGTCAGACCATTTCTCAGCCGTATACCGTCGCTTATATGTGTGCCGCCGCTCAACTGAGCGGAAATGAAAACGTACTGGAAGTTGGCTGCGGTTCCGGTTATGGAGCCGCCGTGCTCTCGTTGCTGGCCCGTGAAGTTCATACGGTCGAACGCATTCCCGAATTAGTTCAACAGGCGAAAGAACGATTACAGCGTCTCGGTTATTCCAACGTGCATGTCTACACGTCCGATGGAACATTGGGCGTCCCAGAGGCGGCTCCCTTTGATGTCATCATAGTCACCGCAGGAGCAGAATCCCTGCCGGATCCGTATCTGACTCAACTGAAAGAAGGCGGCAGAATCATCATCCCCATCGGGACAGAGTTCACCGGCCAGACGATGTACCGGTTCACCCTGAAAAATGGCAAGTTGTCCGAAGAAAATCTCGGTGCGTTCTCTTTCGTTCCGTTGATCGGAGAATTTGGCTGGCCTGGTTAACGCGAATCCCATTTAACCATCGCGTCTCCCATTTTAATACTCGATCCAGAGAGACGTGAATCCTGTCTGAAACGAACGTTTTGTCAGGTCTCAGTCAGCCTTCCCAACCCTACCGAATTTTAACTGGCGGCTTTTGTCCTTTCGGGATCAATGTGATGTATTTCCGTTTTGACATTCGTGAATCAAAGTCGGCTTTCGCTTCCGTCACAATCGCCGGTTTCTCCAACATTTCGATGGTCGACGCCGCCAGTGCCTGCGCCGCGTATAAAATTCCTTTCTCACCAATCGACGAACCGATGCAGGCTACATTCTGCCAGCTGTGCCCCGGATTACCTGCTGCAAAACAGGTCGTCCGTAATCCGCCGGTCGGTATATGCCAGCTGATATCCCCCACATCTGTCGAACCCTTCGACGAGGTTTTAGATTCAATCAGCGTATGCACCCGGTCATCAATGGCGACCGGAAAGTCCTGACCAAATTCATCAATCAAAGGCTGCTGAATCCGCCTCGCAAACGCTTTCTCTTCATCCGAAAATACAGGTGGCCCAATCGCGGTCAGTTTTTTGTGAATCAGTTCTGACAAAGGCGTATTCGGAATCAACTCGTGATTATCAGTATCGATGTCGATTTTCAGTTTCGTCCGCGTCATCATCGATGCCCCTTTGGCGATATCCACAACCCAGCGATAATTGCGTTCCAGGTCCTCGTGCGCATTCGCCCGCACGTAATACCAGACCGTCGCTTTCGCAGGCACCACGTTCGGCTGCCCGCCTCCATCGATAATCACATAATGCATCCGCGCATCTTCTTTTACATGCTCCCTCATATAATTCACACCGGTATTCATCAGCTCGACGGCGTCTAGGGCACTCACGCCGCTTTCCGGGCTCACCGAGGCATGCGCCGGCAGTCCGGTAAAGGTAAATTTCACCGACACCAGCGCTTTGGAACTTCCCAGATGAACGTTGGTATTATTCCCGGGATGCCAGTGCAGGCAGATATCCAGATCCTGAAACTGCCCGTCCAGCAGCATGTAAACTTTCCCGAGCCCCGTCTCCTCCGCCGGCGTTCCATACAGACGAATCGTCCCCTTTAGATGATGCTTGTCAATCGCCCGTTTGACAGCCAGCGCCGCGCCCAGAGCCGCCGTCCCTAATCCGCTGTGACCGCAGGCATGCCCCGCGCCCCCTTCCGTCTGCGACTCGCGATAGGGAACCGTTTTCTGCGACAGCCCCGGCAGCGCATCATATTCCGCCAAAATCCCGATCACCGGTTTGCCGCTCCCGTAACTGGCTACAAACGCTGTCGGCATATCGGAAACGCCACTCTTGACTGTGAAACCGTCTGCCTTCAGTTTCTCAATCAATAACTGCGACGACTTCGTTTCCTGCAGCCCCACTTCAGCGTAATTCCAGATCGACTGATTCACGGCTTTCAAATCGTCGGCCCGCTCTTTCACGTCGTCCACTGCCGTCTGTTGGGCCGCGCTCAACTTCTCCACAGACTTGTCATCAGCTCGGGAGAATCGCTCCTGATTCAGGGACAGCAACACCAGTACACATCCAACCCATAACAGTTTCGTATTCCCGTGCACTTGCATGATGGTCTCTTTCTTCTGAAGATCATGGCGGATATTGTTCATATTTGTCATTCCAGACTACCAAAGCCTGTTGAAGTTGTCATCTTAAATTCATGAACAGTGCCCTGGTATTCTCACTGAATGAATCTCACTTGACACAGCCTCGCCCAGCGGGAAACTGCGTGTTATGCGTCGCGCGCGAAGCCGTTTTTTTTCATCAGTGCTGATCACGAATATGGTGTATTTCAGTACTATCAAAAACCTGTTTTTTTGCATTTTTTCACCTGAACCACGACACCTGGTGTCCGCTGTTCCGTAACATTCCGGTCACTTTTCGGACACGCATCAGACCTGAAGCATCAAAGTTGGCCCCGCTCTGCGTCATTAACACGCATATATCATTCTTGACTTCCGCACGCCTTCCTGCATGATAAAACCAGTTCAAGGAATCGACTCCTGTTTCAGCAAAGGAAATGCGAACCTGACCACTCCGTCTCAAAAACAAACTTTCTCGACGTTTGACCACCCGACACACCCCTCGTGCCCGATCTCAAATGCACGAGCGGGTTGATATCTCCGTTGGTTTCTTGCATACGGAACACTTCTTTTTCTCTATCAGCATCATAAACCATCGACACCAACGGCCCCAACTGAAAATCCGGAACTCTCTTCTGCATACTCCTGGACCTGAAATTCCTTTTCAAAACAGAATTCAGATAGTGAACAGCGTTGACAGTCGGTCGGCGGGATGATTTTAATACGTCAAATGACCACGCCCGCTCAAGCATCCAGGCAAGTTTCTGTTTATACCAAAATCGCCATCACGGTGGTTCTGGTGGGGTGTCTTGTTTTCGGTGTTTATCTCACTCAGTGCGGGCTGCACAGCCTGGAGGTCGTGCTGGACTCCAAGAGCTGGCCTGCGACAGACGGGGTCATCACCAGTTCATCCGTGAAAATGTTCGTTACCGAGATTAAGGAAAATGGACGTGTCGTCCCCAATAAGCAGAGCCGCTCGTACTCCCCCGCGATTGAATACCAATACACGGTCGACGGCCTGACGTTGAAAGGAAGACGCGTCTCGATCGAAGATGCCAGTATCGGAACAAAAGACTCTGCCCAGATGATCGTGGACCAGTATCCGCTCCATAAAGCGGTCACTGTCAGTTACCAGCCGGAACAACCAGCAAACGCGGTGCTTGAGCCGGGCAACTGGCTGGGGACCTACCGCTGGTTTCTGCCGGGGGCCGCCTTTCTGTTGATTCCACTCCTGCTGCTGCTGCGTGCGATCTGGTTTTACGAGCCCCCTCTGAATCTGGCGGAAGTCGAAGCCGATGTGAATCATCCCGCGCGTCCGTATCTGTTGAATGGCTTACTGATGCAGGAGGAGATCCTCCGTTGGGAACCGGGAGAAATGATTCACACACGCAGGGCACGAGTCGGTTTTCTCAAGTCGATCGCCGGTGCTTTAATTGCCGGTCTGGTCCTCGGACTTCCGCTGGGGTTGCTGCCGGCAATTTTTTACCTGTCGGGTCATGGCGTGATCTTCATTGCCCGGTTTTATCTGGCAGTCTCAGCCTTGATCGCAGTCGCATTCACAATCGGACTGCTGCTGTACGGACGCAGGCGGGAGTTTCTGCTCGACTGGTCGCTGGGGTCCCTCTTTTGTGAAATCGGCTGGAGCAATCGCGAATTTGCGATTGAGAATATCGAACGGCTGACATTAAAACTTCCCGCCCGGGACAGCCAGCGAAACCCCATCGTCGATTCACATTCCATCGTGATTCAGATCGACGGTAAAACGTTCACGCTGGTGGACACGAATGGAGCGGATCAGAGTTGGGATCAGGCACGCAAGAAGCTGGCCAGGGTCATCACAGAACTGGCCAATGCGCTGAATGTCCCCTGGAATGAAACACACGCACCGTCCACTAAGTCATCTCGCTCATCCTGACGTTAAGGGGCAGTCACGGTAAAGACGCGGCCCCCCTACCGTCAGTCCTGGACAATCCCAACCATCCTCGCGGTCTGATGTCCTGGTACGGAGGGACGACTTCTCAGCTGTTGAATCACAAACGATGTCAGTTTTCCTTCGTTGCTTCGCGGGGGGAGATCAGGCCGTCATGGTCCAGGTCCAGTCGGTCAAACGCGGTGGGCGACCCTGTGAATTCGCGCCGCGATACGTCTCCGTCGGCATTACGGTCCATCAGGCGGAACCATTCTACATCGGATGTGAAGGTTCTGGCGAGGCTATCGGGATACCCCTGGCTCACAACGAACATCACAACATTGGGAACCCGACTCAGATCAACGTGAGTCCCCGCGGTACAGCCTGCGGAACTCAAAGTCTGCCACATCTCCTTCAGTTCACGAATCGAAAGCCCTGCATCATGATTGGCATCCAGCAGTTCAAACAGTCCGCCGCCGTAATAAACGCTGATCAACAGCTGGCCATGAATCAACTGACGCTGAAGTCCCAGCCACTGATTAATTTCCTGTTGAGACAGCGCTCCGTTCCCGTCGCGATCTGCCAGTGGAGTCAGCCACGCGTGAGAGGAAGGCCGGGCACGCGAACTTTTAGCTGCCGTATCATTTGGTGGCTCAGTTTCTGCTTTGGCAATCGCTTCACTCAACTCACCGAAGAGTCCCTGTAGCGGACCGGGAATACTCCAGTTCGTGCAACGAGTTTTCGTAGCGACTTGCAGAGGACGATCAGAAAGTTGATCAGAGATCGAGATGTACCAGACCGCTTTCTCACTGGCGCGGGCATCGGATGGCGATAGAAACCGCTTCAGTACAAGACTGTCGTCGCCTGTGGGTGAGAAGTCGATGTCTGAGGAAGCCTGCAGTACATTAGCGGCCCAGCTTCCCGGGTACGTTGCGTTGGGGATCAGCTCTCCCACTCCAATCAGTTCATCGTCGTTGGTGTCGAGCCGTCGCAGTGTCGATTCCGCGCTCTGCAGTTCTGTCTGTGAAAGTCTCCCATCCTGATCCTGGTCGAGTGCCTGACCCAGCGCAGCGGTGAGTGCCCCCGTGTGAGGAAGTTTGCCGGAACCGATCTGCAGCCGACCGGCACCTTGCCGCAGATAGTAACGCCGAAGATCTTCTTTCGAGCACTTCTGCGATTCATCGTTGACAATCTCTTTCAGCGACCCAATCGACGCCACAGGCGGCGTGAATCCGCTGCCCAGCGATAACCGAACCGCACGGGCGGAGGGGACCAGTCGGAGCTCCGTTTCGTTCAAGACACCATCAGAATTGCTGTCTGCAAATGCGAATATTGCGTCGAATGTTTTCGCCCAATACGCGTCGTATGACAGACCATCTACGGTTATCTGTAAATCAATCACGTGGTTCTGGTCCGCTTCCAGCAGTCCCAGCGATGCTGTTCGATCTGGCACCGACGCGGTTTGCTGCGCTTTCGCTTCAAATCCCGTGAACAGGACAGCCAGGATTAGAACCAGGAACGTTCTCATAACAACTCCTCTATCGCTTTACCGTCCGGGTCCGCCAGGCGAATTGGTCGACCGACATTAGACATATTTTGTTTTTTAGGATCGAGACCGATGCCGCGGAAGATGGTTGCCATCAGATCCGCTGTCCGCGTCGGTTTCGATTTGATTTTCGTTCCATCTTCGTTTGTACTGCCAATGATCTGACCGCCTCGAATTCCCGCACCGGCGAGCATCATCGACCATGTCGATGGCCAGTGGTCTCGACCAGCCTGACCGTTGATGCGCGGCGTGCGGCCAAACTCTCCCTGGCAGACAATCAGCGTATCCTTGAGCAGTCCCCGCTGGCGGAGATCATTCATCAGAGACGCACAGCCGCGATCCAGTTGCAGAGAGAGTTCTTTTACACGCTCAAAGTTATTCGAATGGGTATCCCAGCCATCGAGCGAAATTTCCACGAAACTGACGCCACGTTCCACCAGCCGCCGCGCCATCAGGCATCCCTGACCGAACGAACCGGTTCCATAGGCGTCGCGCAGAGCAGCGTCTTCTTCTTGCAGATTGAAAACCGAAGCGGCTTGGGGATTCATCAGCCGCAAAGCGCGTTCACGGGACGAATCCAGAGCGTCTGTCACCAGTGTATCAGGCATGGTCGATAGTGATTGCAGTTCCGCTTGCAGCTTCAGTCGTTCTGCCTGCTGTTCTGTAGAAGCTGCAGTAAGGTCGGCGACTTTCAGATCCGCGTTCCCCGGACCGCCGCGACGACTGCGGCCGCCGACAACAAACGGTGCAAACTGCGGCCCCAGGAAACCTCCGCCGCTGACCGTCGGTCGCCCGCCAATATGTACATACGAGGGGATATCGTTTTCGACGTGGAACTCGTTTGCCACCAGCGAACCGAATGCAGGAAACTTGATGGCTCCCTGTGGCGTATACCCGGTCATCGTCACAAATCGGGCACGCGAATGGTCCCCCTCACGCGTGGACATGGACCGAACAATTGAAAATTCAGACGCCTGCGCTGCCAGCCATGGCAAATGCTCGCTGATCTTCATTCCCGGCACTTTTGTATCGATTTCCTGAAAGGGACCTCCATTTTTGTGCCCGGGTTTCAGGTCCCACAGGTCGATAGTGGCGGGACCGCCATTCAACCAGATGAGAATGACCGACTTGGGCTTGCTGTTCGTCTCTTCTGCCGCTTTTGCGAGTGCAGGCAGCCAACTCGCAGTCGACCAGGCCGAGGCCCCCAGCGCCAGACTTTGTAATGCGGTGCGTCTTGAAACATGTTTGTTTTTCATAGAAACCTTCGCTTTTACTCAATGATTGGTATTGAATTCGGAAGAATTGACCAGTACCCAGAACAGATTTCCCAGATGCGTTTCACGAGTGGTCTCCGGACGTGCATCGAAACGGCGCTGCACAGACTGCAGTTCGGCTTCCCGCGCGTGGCGACCGAGAACGGCGATGAACACGGTATCGATCTGCTCGTCGAAACTCATAAACGGAGAACTCAGTAAAGACGCCAGCATCAGGTTCCCCTGCTTTGATGTCAGTTCGTTGACAAACGAGCCGTTCATCAACGTCAGCGCCTGCGAAATCGATCGCTCGGCACTGTGTGCGCGTTCGATATAAAACCGCGACGAAAACTCTCGACGCGGACTGCGACCTGATCCTCCCCCGACGTCGGCGCGTTCCGAGGGCAGGTTCGCCGCTGTCTGCAGACTGTCGTATAACTGCTCACCAGTCAGGCCTCGCACGGTCGCATTGACAATTTTGAAAGCTGCGGAGTCATCGGGAACAGACGCAGCTTGACTGAGCACATCATCCGGTTTTT